>JAFWUI010000018.1 GCA_017524145.1 Oxalobacter sp.
GATGGCCTTGGTATCCCTGCGGTCCCGGAGCCTGTTGCTGAGGATAACCTTGGTATCCCTGTGGTCCCGGCGCTTTCTGTGGCGGGTGTTGGTATCCCTGTGGTCCCGGCGCTTTCTGTGGTGGGTGTTGGTATCCCTGTGGTCCTGGCCCTTGCTGTGGTGGATGGCCTTGATACCCTTGCGGTCCCGGTCTTTGTGTGCCTATATCAGGACCTTTGTGGGGGCCGCCTTCATAAGGCTTGAGGCCTTGTTTTTCCTGTGGGCTGTTGATGACTGGTCCCTGTTGCCTCTGGACCATTGGCCCGCGCTGGGGAGCCTTGGCGGTTGCATAAGGTTTTTTGTAAGGGGCTTTTCTGACGGGTTGTTTGGCATAGGCGGTTGCGGCAAATGCCATGAGTGCTGCTGCGATAAGTGTTCTTTTCATGATGGCATCCTGATTGAACAGTAAATCGGTGGAACTGCTTTGACCTATCCGGATAATGTATTGGATAGGATTCAATGGAAAGTATATACACGGGGCAGATGGAAAAGCACTTGTTTTTACAGGAAAAAAGGCAAAAAAGCGACAGTTTGGCGATATTGGGGCAATGTCGTGAAAAAGGGTAGAATAATAAATTTTTCAAAAGCCCTATCATATGGGGGCGTTGACAGGCAGCAGGTAACGTTTGACGGATGGACACCAATTTGGATATCGACTTGGGATTATTGCTGGGTGAGTTGACCTACAATCCCAAGTCTCCTATGATTTTCAGCAGTGGCCTGTTCCTGTGGCTGTTCGCGGTTTTCACACTGCTTTATTTCTGCCTGAAGCGGACAGAGACTATCCGTATCCTGTTCGTTACGCTGTTTTCCTATTACTTCTATTACAAGAGCAGTGGCGTTTATGTGGTGCTGCTGTTTGTGGTTTCATTCTCTGACTTCCTGATCGGCAGGGCGATTTACCGTCAGCAGATGGCTGGTGGGGCATGGGACAAGGATGCCAATAAGCTGCGGCAGCGGTTGTTGCTGGCATGTTGCCTGTTGGTCAATCTGGGGCTGCTGGCTTATTTCAAATATACGAACTTCTTTTATGAAGTGTTCTGCCCGTTATGGAATGGCAGGTTTGAACCGTTGGATATTTTCCTGCCGGTGGGAATCAGTTTCTTCACGTTCCAGTCCATCAGTTATGTGGTGAGCATCTACCGGGGGCAGCTGAAGCCGTTGGACAGCCTTTTGGATTATGCGTTTTATGTCAGTTTCTTTCCGCAGCTGGTGGCGGGGCCGATTGTGGATGCCCGGGATTTCGTGCCTCAGATCCATAAGCCGCTGATTGTGACGGATGAGATGTTCGGCAGGGGGGTGTTCCTGATTGTCGCCGGGCTTTTCAAGAAGGCGGTGATCAGTGATTACATCAGTGTGAATTTTGTCGAGCGTATCTTTGATGATCCGACACTGTATTCCGGGATCGAGAACCTGCTTGGGCTTTATGGGTATGCGCTCCAGATTTACTGCGATTTTTCCGGTTATTCGGATATGGCAATCGGTATCGCCCTGCTGTTGGGTTTCAAGTTCCCGGACAATTTCAACTCACCCTATAAGAGCACTTCGGTGACGGATTTCTGGCGGCGCTGGCATATCAGCCTGTCGCATTGGCTGCGGGACCATCTGTATATTTCGCTGGGCGGCAACCGGCATGGCAAGGTGAGGACGTATTTCAACCTGTTCATGACGATGCTGTTGGGCGGTTTCTGGCATGGTGCCAGCTGGAATTTCATTGTCTGGGGCGCGCTGCATGGGGCGGCTTTGGGCGTGCATAAGGCGTTCCGCAGCATCTGCGGGATCGATCCTAAAAAGCAGACGAAGGGCATCGCCGGTTTTTTTGCACGGTTGCTGACGTTCCATTTTGTGGTGTTCTGCTGGATTTTCTTCCGCAATACGTCTTTCGAGCATTCCTGGCAGATGATCATGAAGATTGGCACAGAGTTCAATGCGGAACTCCTGCCACAGATATGGGATGGCTATACGCTGGTGATGTGCATGATCATCGTGGGGTTTGTCCTGCATTTCCTGCCTGACCGTGTGACAGAGGTCTGCCAGAAGGCGGTGACCAGATTGCCGTTGGTTCTGAAGGCGGTGCTGGTTACGGCAGTGATTTTCCTGATTATCCAGGTGAAGAGCAGTGATATCCAACCGTTCATTTATTTCCAGTTCTAGCAGGGGGAGCGCATCATGAGAAACAGACTCTTCCATGCTTTCCTGCTGACGGTGATGGTGATTGCCATGCTGGTCGGGTTGAGCTGGCTGCCTGAGATGGAAATCGGGGATGTGAAGACGAAGCCGGTGGACCTGCTGGCGGATATCCGGCCGGGGAATGGCGGGGATGAGGCGGCAGGAGAAGCTGATGCGCAGGTGGCGGTTGCGGCAGTGGATGCGCAGGGGCTGCGTAATTATGACCTGCCGATCCAGGGCAACCTGATGCCGATCGAGGACTATTCCTGGAACAGAAGCAGTCCTGACCTTTATGTCGGTCATGGTATGGGTTATTTCTATGAGGCGTTGGATAAGGTCTCGACCTTGGGGCGTCCGGTGCGTGTCGCTTATTTCGGGGATTCGTTCATTGAAGGGGACATCATCACCCAGGACTTGAGGGCGATGCTGCAGACCCGGTTTGGCGGTTCTGGTGTCGGTTTTGTGGATATTGCTTCACCGACAGCCGGGTTCCGTGTTTCTGTCCGGACAACGTCCAAGGGTTGGGCATCGTTTGCCGTGACCGACAAGTCGGGGTTTGATGCCAGCCGTCAGGGTATCAATGAACGGTATTTCATGCCGCGTGGCAACGGCCAGGTGACGCTGGAAGGCAATGGGGCGATGAAGGCGATGCATCAGGATGCCTGGGATGTCACGACACTGTATTTCCGGGCACCGGGCCGGGCGGTTGTGACTGGCCGTCTGGATGATGGGGCAGACCAGTCGTTCACCATTGGCGGGTCTTCAGGAATCCAGCAGGTGCAGCTTTCCGGTCGGGCGGAAAAGGCTTTCTGGTCGGTGCCGGATGGGGCAGGGACGTTCTTTGGGGTTGCCTTGGAGTCTTCACAAGGGATTACGGTCGATAATTTCTCGATGCGTGGCAACAGCGGGATGACGCTGTCAAAAGTGCCTGACAGTACTTTGGCACAGTTTGCCGCTGTGCGGCCTTATGACCTGATTGTGCTGCAGTTCGGTCTGAATGTCGCGAACAACAGGCAGTCGGATTATTCCGGTTATGAGAAGGAAATGGAGCATGTCATCCGGAAACTGGCAAAGGCATTCCCGAAGACCTCTATCCTGATTGTCGGGGTAGGTGACCGTGGTGAACGCAAGGGCGGCGGCATTGTCACGATGGGCGGCATCAAGTCATTGGGACGTTACCAGCAGCAGATGGCATTCAAGACGGGATGTTCTTTCTGGAACCTTTACCAGGGGATGGGTGGTCCCGGCAGTATTGTGAAGATGGCGGACGCAAAACCGGCGATGGCGAACAAGGATTACACCCATATCAATTCGAGGGGTGGCCAGTTTGTGGCACAGCGGCTCTTTGATGCGTTGATGCATGGTTATGATGAAAGGAAGGGAAAAACAAAATGACAGTGTTCAAGTCACGGAAACTGGCAGGTGTCTTGGCATTGGCAGGGGCATTGCTGGCAGGGTGTTCTTCAACCAAACCACCCAAACCTGTGCATCAGCCACCCAAGGATATGACGCCTGACCAGAGGCTGATCAGTATGGGATTCAAGAATACCCGCAAGAACCGGCTTTACAATGCGCAGGGCCTGAATGGGTTTTTCCAGAAAATCGATGACCGTGCGAACCGGCAGGTCCGTATCGTCCAGATCGGGGATTCACATGTCCGGGGGCATATGTTCCCGGTTGCCCTGCGTCAGAAGCTGGCGGCAAGGTGGGGAAGCAAGGCTATGGTGGACAAGACCATCAATTACCATACCTCAGCCATGGCAGAGGAAACCGGGGAAAATGGTTTCATTTTCCATGCAAGGGGCAAGAATGGCTGTACGATTGCCTATTACCTGAATGAGGGCCGGATGGATGAGCTTGCCCAGCTCCAGCCAGACCTGATTATTGTGTCAGTGGGTACGAATGAAAGCCATGCGAAGTTCGATCCAGTGACTTACCGTGAGAAGCTGGACACTTTCATCGCTGGCATGCGGTCACGGCTTGCGGTAGAGGGCAGGGAGGTCGCTTTCCTGCTGACAACGCCACCATGCAGCCATATCTCAAAGACGGAAATGACGGAATATGTCGATGATGAGGGGAAAGTCCGGATTGACAGCGTCAAGGTGAAAACACCTAATCCGGTTGCAGCAGATGTTGCTGCATTCCAGGCATGGTATGGTGCAAAGAACAATATTGCTGTCTGGAACCTGTATGACACGGTTGGCGGGAAAGAAAGTGCCTGCAATAACTGGTGGAATGGTGGTTTCATGGCGAAAGACGGCATCCACTATACGAAAAAGGCCTATACCCTTCAGGCGGAACTGTTGGGACAGGCAATCTTGGATGCTTATGACAGTTACCGCCGGACAAAAGTCCGGTACCGGTAAGCTGCACTGGACCTGTTCAGGAAACACCAGGGACTGGAGGCAAAGGTTCCTGGTGTTTTGCTATCTTGAAATTGATGGATGGGTCCACATATGCAGGACTGGAACGGTCTGTTCCGGTGTTTCCCTGCAGATTCTGCCGTCAACTGTTGTTTTTTGAAAGATGTTTTGTAAAAAACTGTAAAGTCCTTGACGTGCAGGGTTCAAGGGGTCATAATTCCAATTCTCCGCTTACGAAACAGCCACAACGCGCTGTGGAGGTGGGGGAAGGTCTTTAACAAACAGGC
>JAFWUI010000019.1 GCA_017524145.1 Oxalobacter sp.
CACATGGGGAGCAGCACCACGCATGCCGTCCGGACAGGGTTGCGGTTCACCGGAGAAGCCACAGACACCCTCAAGTGGAAAGCCGGGTTGGCGTATGAACACATCTTCAACGGTGATGCCAAAGGCAGCATCAACGGAGCCACCCTCGACACCCCGACATTGCAGGGCAACACCGCGATTGGTGAAGTCGGCCTCGTGATGAAGCCGAGCGCGAACAGTCCATGGACGTTTGACCTGACGGCGAAGGGCTATGCCGGAGACCGGAGAGGCGGTGCTGGCAGCATTACAGCGAAGTACTCGTTCTGATGGTATGGTGGGGGTGTCTTGAGCATCACCCCCCCTCTTCTTATTGGAATTGGTATCATGTTCAAGAAAACCTTGATGTTTCTGGCAATAGCCGGCCTTTTCGGTCTGGGAGCATCATCTGGCCATGCGTTTGATTTCGGCTATCTGTTCGGGACGGGCAGTGAGGAGCTACAGGCTGCGGGATCCGAACCTTATCATTGGCGGTACGATTCCCCGAGACACTATATCTGGATTACCTGTTGGAACCTGAGGAAAGAAAGTCTAGGCGGGCAGTCGCATCTTTATTCGGATGACTGTACTTACAGTGCTTGGAATAAGCCTAGGCCTAAAGGGATGGAGATGTATCAGGGGGGGCCTGACTTGGAAATCCGGAAAGGCAAGAAGTTTTTCCAGCCGGGCCCTGATGCCGATTATTTCAGTTTCAGGGATGATGCTGTGCACATTGTAGTGAAGCATGAGTCCGGTAAAAAAGCAGGATTGGAAATTTATGCCAACAACAAAGTGGAACATCTTCCGCTCGATTTCAAGAGCTCAGGGACATTCAGCCGTTGATATATCAATGGAAAGGCAGGAAATCCTATGATGCATAAAGGTCAGTCGATGATTTTGTAAGGATCATCAAAACCCAGTCTGGCGAGGATGGCAGTTTCCAACGCTTCCATTTCTTCCGCTTCTTCATCTTGGATATGGTCATAACCCTGCGCATGCAGGACGCCATGGATGACCAGATGGGCTGCATGTTCCAGTAATGTTTTCTGCTGTTCTTCTGCTTCACGGAGCAGGACATCTGTGCAGAGGATGATATCAGCACAGGCGATGGTTCCTGGCTGGTTGGCATCATCAGTGCTGTCTGCCGGCATCAGGAAATCTGAAGGTTCCTCATAGGGAAATGTCAGGACATTGGTTGCATAATCCTTGTTCCGGTAGGTACTGTTCAGTGCCAAGCCTTCTTCCGCATCGACAAACCGCAGGGTAATCACCGCAGGCATCTGCAATGCAGCCTGTACCCAATACCTGAGCCGCCAGCGTGGCAGGATATCTTTCAACCGGCCATCAGGATATTGGACAGATAAGGAAAGTTTAGGTTTCTTCATAGCGGTTTGTATTACTTGTTCAGTCGGCTACAGCGTGATTTTCAGGAACAGGCGGCTGACTGTCATTATCACGGGAAGCTTGTCTGCCAGCACGCCGTTTCTCAGCAAGTTCATAGGCATCGACAATGCGTGCGACCAAGGGATGGCGGACGACATCCGCACTGCTGAATTCCGAAAAGGCGATGCCCCGGACATTTTTCAGGATATGCATTGCATCAACCAACCCGCTCCGCTGATTGTGCTGAAGGTCAATCTGGGTCACATCACCGGTCACGACTGCCCGGCTGCCGAAACCGATGCGGGTCAGGAACATCTTCATCTGCTCGGGGGTAGTGTTCTGGGCTTCATCCAGGATGATGAATGCATGGTTCAATGTCCTGCCGCGCATATAGGCCAGCGGTGCGATTTCAATCGTCTGCTTCTCGAAGCATTTCTGGGTGCGCTCAAAACCCAGCAGGTCATACAATGCATCATAAAGCGGGCGCAGGTAAGGGTCGACTTTCTGAGAAAGGTCCCCTGGCAGGAACCCCAACCGTTCACCAGCTTCAACAGCAGGGCGTGTCAGGATGATCCGTTGGACGGCATCCCGTTCCATCGCATCCACTGCACAGGCAACTGCCAGATAAGTCTTGCCGGTACCGGCAGGACCGATGCCAAAAGTGATGTCATGCTCCAGGATGGCTTTCAGATATTCGACCTGACGGGGAGTGCGCCCCCGGAGGTCTGTCCGGCGGGTTTTGAGGACAGGGTTGGTCATTTCTGCTTCGACCAGTTCCGAGGCAGTCATACCGGCGGCGAGATGTTTTGTCATTGCCCTGTGTTCAACCAATGCCAGCTGGATATCGTTGAGTTGGACAGGGTGGGTGGCAACTGCATAGAAATCTTCAAGGATCTGTTGGGCGATGCTGGCATTTTTCCCTTTCAGGATGAAATTGCTGCCCCTTCGGGTGATGTCCACATCCAAAGCAGAAGAAATCTGACGGAGGTTTTCATCAAGCGGTCCGCAGAGATTGGCAAGCCGCTCATTGTCAGGTGGTTCAGGCGCATAATGCAGGCTGTTTGGAGAATCTTGTGATGAACTGCTCACCATTCCTATCCTTTTTAAATTTAAAGTCAATTATAAGTATTGTTTGGTAATATATTGTTATATTTAAATATTTTTATTTTAAATCTGTAAATTCTCCGCGCAGTGAGAAATTGACAGATTCAGTAATCCGTACATCGCGCATTTGCCCAATCAGGTCAAATGGATTGCCATCAACCGGAATATGGACAACGCGGTTGTTGTCGGTTTTGCCTTGGACAGCTTGGGTGTTCCGGTGCGAGACCTGCTCAATCAACACTTTCTGGATACTGCCAACCATCATTTGGTTGTAATGACGGGTATTTGCATCAATCTTTGCCTGAAGGATTGCAAGACGTTCTTTCCGGACAGCCAATGGGGTATCAATCGGCAAGGATGCTGCTGGAGTACCTGGCCGGGGGCTGTAAAGGAAACTGTAACTGTTGTCGAAACCGACATCCTCAATCAATTTCATCAGGTTATTGAAATCTTCATCGGTTTCGCCCGGGAACCCGACAATAAAATCGCTTGAGACCAGCAGGTCAGGGCGGATAGCTTTCAATCGCCTGATGATGGATTTGTATTCAAGTGCAGTATAGCCGCGTTTCATCGCAGCCAGGATCCGGTCGGAACCATGCTGGGCAGGCAGGTACAGATGGCTGACCAATTGGGGAATCCGGGCATAGGCATCAATCAGCCGTGAGGTGAATTCACGGGGGTGGCTGGTCACAAAACGGATGCGTTCGATGCCGGGGATTTCAGCGATGTATTCCAGCAGCATTGCAAAATCTGCGGTACTGCCATCCTGCAAGGTTCCCAGATAGGCATTCACGTTCTGCCCCAAGAGAGTGATTTCCCTGACCCCTTGTTCTGCTGCCTCAGCCACTTCAGTCAGCACATCCTCGAATCCCCGTGAAACTTCAGCACCACGGGTATATGGCACGATGCAGTAACTGCAGTATTTGCTGCAGCCTTCCATGATTGAGACATAAGCTGTCACTCCTTCAATCCGGGCAGGCGGCAGGTAATCGAATTTCTCGATTTCTGGAAAACTGATGTCCACTTGTGGCTCCCCTGTCTTTTCATATGCCTTGATCATCTGGGGTAACCGGTGCAGCGTCTGTGGTCCAAAAACCAGGTTTACATAAGGAGCCCGTTTGACAATCGCTTTGCCTTCCTGCGAGGCAACACAACCGGATACCGCAATCATCACTTCCGGACGGTCTTTCTGGATACGTTTGAACCGTCCAAGGTCTGAGAAGACCTTTTCTTGTGCTTTTTCACGGACAGAACAGGTATTCAGCAAAATCAGGTCGGCTTCTTCAGGGATATCTGTTGTGGTATAGCCGCCATCCATTTCCAGCAAGGCTGCTATCTTGGATGAATCATATTCATTCATCTGGCAGCCAAAGGTCTTGATGAATACTTTCTTGGGGATTGTCATGCAAAAGATTTCCAGTCTGATGTGTCAATTTTCAAGTTTAACGTATTTATCAAGATGCCCCAACGTTATGTCAGGTCAATAAAGGCTGGTCCACGGTTTCGAGAGGGCAACCGCACATTGGATGATGCCGACCATTGCCGATGTTGAAGGAAAAACCCCTGTCAGCGAACGGTCTTCACAGGATACACAGGAAGAAAGCATCCCAAGATAGTTCCGGTAAGAAAGGATCCGTTCAAAAGCTTCCCTTGCCTGTTCTTTCCGGCCGATGGCATGCAGGGCCAGGATCCACCAGAAAGTACAGATGAAAGGCTGTTTTTCTTGATGAGCGGTGAGGGTCTTTTCATCGCATGCCAGGAAATCCCCTTGGAGGAGTACTGCGGTGATCCGGTCGATGGTATTGATGACCCGCTCATCATCAGCAGGCAGGAAATGCAGGTCTATCATCCTTAACAGGCTGGCATCCACAGTATTGCCGTTCCAAGTAGCGGTGAATGCCTGAAGTTCCGGGTTCCAGGCGTTTTCGATAATCTTCTCGTGGATGACTGTTGCCCGTTGTGCCCATTCCTTGGCGGATGTTGCCAGATCCAGCTTTAAGGCGATATGGGACAGCCGGTCACAGGCTGCCCAGCACATCATGCTGGAATAAGTATGGATGGCAGTTTCACCATATCCCCAGATGTCCAGGTCCGGTTGACGGTATTTTTCAAAGGCCATTTCTCCCAGCCGTTCCAATTGTTCGAATACCGTTCTGTCAGCAGGATGGTAAAGCCGTTCATCGAAGAATGCCTGTGTACATGCCAGGACTGCAGCACCATAACTGTCATGTCGTTCCAGGTTTTCCCAGATGCCATCGTCATTTTTTGAGACAACCGTCCGGTGATGGATGTCATAAACCGGCTGGAAAGGCAGGCCATTGGCATCGGCAATGACATTCTGCAGGTACCGCAGGTACCGTTCCATTGTGCCGGTCGCACCCAGACGGTTCAATGCACCGGTGACAGAACAGGCATCCCGTACCCAACTCAGGGATGCAATATTCCGTGAGGGAGCTTGGCAATTGTCATCCAGCAGGGCATGGCCAGCAGCAATCGCGCCAGTATCATAAAACGTATTCAGACGCAGGGTGATGGCGGCACGGATAACGGCATCCTGCCATTCCAGCGGAATCGAGATGTTATGGATCCATCCATGCCAGTATGTGGCTGTCGCATCATATGCAGATTGCCCGAAAACCTTGGGGGTGGTTTCCAATGCCTGGTCCAGTCCCATGACCAAGGTGATGCTGTCTTCCAGATAAAACGCCTGTTCTTCCAGCAGGGCAGTGATGGAGGCATCGGTTGTTACCCGGAAATCCTGTTCCCCACCTCTGAAGGTGATATGGTTTGCCCCAATGGTCTTTTGCAGGCTTCCTTCACAGGCTAAGGTCGGGCGTATCCGGATGGCGATACGAGGCCTGCCGGCAACCTTGCGGATGATGCGGATAATAACAGGCGGGGTGAACAGGCGGCCATACTGGATATAGCAAGGGGCGAAATCCACTGTCTCAATGACATTATGGGCATTGTCAGCGAAACGGGTGACGAGTATGGGGGTGTTCCGGACATAATACTGGTCTTTATTGCGGACTTTCTCAAACAGGACATCGATGAAACCCGTTTCATCGGCTTTCTGACAGCAGGGTGATGTCAGGGCGTTGCAGAGTGGCTGGCTGTCAAATACCGGGAAACACCACCAGACAAACCGCCCGTGGCTGTCGATGAGGGCACTTGTCCGTGAATTGCCGACCAGACCAGAATCATGCAGCTGCATAAGCTTTCCCCCTATCAGGAAATAACAGGATGAACAATGCTTTCTCTTGAGGAGATGATGTTTTTTCACAAAAGAGAAAAGGGAACCCGCCGATAATTGTAATCGCAGGGCTCTCCCTCTGTACACTGTTGACGGATAACGTCATACTATCATTGTTCAGTTTCAGTTCCGTTGATTGGGAGACTTTGCGTGAAATCGGTCCTTTTAGCCTGTTTTCTGGTATTGCAGATGCCACTGGCTTTTGCCGAGTGGGAAGGGGTTGTTGAAGAGGTGGTTTCAGGCGATACCCTGAAAGTCAATTACGAGGGCGGACTTTACAATGTCCGGCTTTATGGCGTTGCAGCTCCGAAGCTCAGCCAACCCTATGGTGCTGCAGCGAAAGAAGCCACCTGCAATCTGGTACTGGGACGTTCTGTCGATGTCCATCGGATTTATGCAGATGGCAATACTGATGTCGCCATTGTTTATATCCATGACCAATACAGTATCCAGGCTTACCTGACCGGCGCAGGGCTGGCATGGGTGCATAACGGTGCATGCAAGGAAGACATCTGTGTCCGCTGGCAGTCCATGGAAACCCAGGCAAGGGATGCTTCGCATGGTTTATGGGCCAGTGCCAACCCGGTTCCACCATGGAACTGGAAGACATCACAGACTGTGAAGAAAAAACCGGTTGTCCGCAAGAAAAAGAAACCGGTCAGGAAACCGGTGAAACGGCGGATTATGACCCGTACAGCGCAACCAGAGAAATCACTGGAAACTGTGGAGAACCCATCAGCGGTTCAGAAGACACCAGCGCCTGTCGAATCATCGGTACCGAAACCTGTACAGCCTGCTTCTTGAGATTCTTGGTCTCTGGTTTTGCAGGAATTTCCATTCAAAGCGGTCATTAGCCTGGATTCAGGGGCATTCTTTTTGGGATGCCAAGCCATGCTGAGCATTATGACCGTATTGGATATTTTGTCTGCATCTGCCACCGATAGCCCAGCAACCAGCATGCCGCCAAGCAACTTGTCTTATCCAAGAGACGCTTCCTGACGTCCATTAATGGTTATTAATGGACGTCAGGATATTGATAACCTGTTGTTTTTAAGGAGGTTTGCTACTGATAGAAAGACTGAAGACAATTAATTTGAAATTCCACCAAGAATCCCAAGTTCTTGTACAATATCTATTACTTTTTTAAGTCCATTAATAACCATTAATGGGCATAGTGCCTATGCTGGGTTTTCAGTGTAGAGCCTGACAGTCTTCTTAAGGATTAAATATGAAAAAAAAGTTTTCTCAGGTTTCTCCATACCGTCTGACAAAGCTTGCTGTTGTCTTGGGGCTTGCTTTCAGTATGCCTGCTGCTTTTGCTAATTCGAGCAATCATTATGGTTTATCAGACGGTTCCGGCAGTTATGTACTGACTGTTAAGGACCAGAAGGTGATAAAGGGTGCTTCCGATGTTGAAGGAAGCACTGAAGTATCTGAAGGAGCTGGAGTCGCCAGTTCTGGATATCTCATTGGCCGCCAGCATGATACGGCTTCAGGCGGCCAGGTCACCGTTTCTGGTGGTACCAAAACAGGTGATGTCTATGGTGGTTATTCTGAATCATCAGGCGATGTCTCCAAAAACAAAGTCACCATTTCCGGTAGTGATAACTATGTTGATGGTGGTGTCTATGGTGGCTTTTCCGATAATGGCGGAGCTGTCTCCAACAACGAAGTCACTGTTTCTGGTGGCACTGTTGAAGATGGTGTCTATGGAGGTTATTCCTATGAAAGCGGAGCTGTCTCCAGCAACGAAGTCACTGTTTCTGGTGATGCCTATACAGAGGGAGTCTATGGAGGCTACTCTGACTCAGGTGTTGTCTCCAGCAACGAAGTCACTGTTTCCGGTGGCGAGGTTGATGGTTCTGTTTATGGCGGTTTTTCTGAGGCGGTTGTATCCGGTAACAAGGTCAAGGTTTCAGGAGGGCACATTGGCACCACTGATTACCGCAGTACTGATGTTTATGGCGGTTATTCCTTGGGGAGTGATGCCATCGGCAATGAAGTCACTGTGGACAATGGGGAAATTAATGGACAGGTTTTTGGTGGATACTCCACAGTGAGAGGGAAAATTTTTGGTGGCCGTGGTATAGCCCAGGAAGAAGTCGGTTCCCCAGGAGACAGCAGTCAGGCTGGCAACAAGGTCAATGTTTCTGACAACAAGGTCTTCATCAATGGCGGTAGCATATCCGAGGATGCATACGGCGGACGATTGGAAGGCGCAGAGGGCACGGTCTCCAACAACCAGGTCAGTGTCAAAGGTGGAGGTGTTGATTTGGGGGTCATCGGTGGCTTTGCTGACGGTAGTTATTACCGGGGAGACCATCCTCCGGTCATGACAGTTACCGGTAACAAGGCCATTGTCACAGGGGGCAATGTATTGGCCGTAACTGGTGGGGCATTAGAAGATGCAGCTGGTGAAGTCACCGGCAATGCCGTTGAGGTCTCTGGCGGCACCATTGGTGATGTCAGGCTTCCCATTGAAGCTTCCGTCATGGGTGGATATGCTGAAGGTTTATTAGGGAGTGAATGGGCTGATGGTTCCTACAGTGTGAACGTTACTGACAACACCGTCACCATTTCTGGTGGTGAAGTTGTTGAGAGTGGCGGCATCATCGCTGGGGGGATGTCTTCTAGTGCTTCTGTTTCTAACAACACCATCAACATCTCCGGTGGTACGATGCCGGGTCTGGTCTTCGGGGGGGTAGCTCTGTTTCTGGGCGATGTGACCGGAAACACAGTCACCATTACAGGCGGCACCATCCAGGGGGCTGGTTTCCTTGGGAAGATTCAAGGAGATGACGAAGGCTCTTTCCTCAAGCCACTGGCAGATGCCCATGGGGTCACCGGCGGCGGTTCCTTGGGTAACTTTATGTTTGTTGTTGAGGGAGCAGGGGATTGGGCACCGGGCAAAGTCTCCGGCAACAGCGTCACTGTTGACGGCAGCAAGAACACCGTTACCATCGAAGGCAATGTCTATGGTGGGATTTCTGTAGATGCCTCAAAGGTATCCGAAGCTCAGCAGCAACAGCAGCCGGGGCGTCGTGAGGTCAGGCAGACAGCCGATGGGCAATCATCATCGGTACTGGTACCGGAAGTCTCCAACAACACCGTCAACCTGGTCAACGTAGACCTGGAAAAGAGCAAGGTCTATGGTGGTGCCATGATTGTCTATGAGGTTGAGTCCCAAGACCAGCAGTCTCAGGGATTAGACGGCAGCCAGGGGGGAACCACCGGGGGTGAAGTTTCTCAGCGATTGGTGTTAAAAGGATCCATCCAGGGCGTCAATGGCAAGGGCAACAAGATCACCGCGAAAGGTGTCAATACCGTCAAGGCCATCGACGGATTCGACAAGCTTGAACTTACCGTCGGCAAGGTCAACTCCAACAAGGGTGATGCCAAGCCGGTTCTGACCACTACCGATAAGATGGACCTGACTGAAAAGACCATCACCCTGGCGGATGACCCAAGTAGCAAGGTCGACAACACCCATGAAAAAGTCTATCTGCTGAAATCAGGGGAAGGCATCACCTTCAAGAAGACCACCCTGGAAAGGAACTCGACCTTCGTCAAGGAACGTTGGGAAATCGAAGAGAAAGCCATCAAGGAATCCGGCAAGCTTGAAGGTTCTTCTCAGACACTGACTCTCAAGAACAATGATGTGGTTATTGAACCGGAACCGAAGCCGGAACCAGAACCGACTCCAACGCCAGAACCAACCCCGACACCGGAGCCCATCAAGCCAGAAAGGGAAGTGACTGAAAATTCCAAGACTTTGGCAGAATCCCTGCTGGGTACGGTTGCCATCGTCAACCAAGGTACCGAATTCATTGCAGACAGTGCATTACCTGCCATTGATGAGGCGGTTTCGCTTGGCAAGGGCGTCTTCGGTGTCATGAACGGCGGTTCTTCCCGTTACCAGACGGGTTCCCATATCGATGTTGATGCATTCTCACTGGTCGCTGGTATCGCGGGCAAGGTCCGTCCGGATACTACCTTGGCAGGGTTCGTCGAGGCAGGCTGGGGTTCTTCTACTTCCCATGTCTCCCATGCGAAGGGCAGCGGTGAACATGACTACTATGGCGTCGGTGTTGCGGCCAAACACCATTTCAGCAATCCGTTCTATGTTGACGGTTCTGTCCGCCTTGGTGTTGCCAAGACCGATTTTGACGGACGCTATGCCGGTGACAAGGCACATTACAGTGCTGACATGTTCTATACCTCAGCCCATATCGGTGGCGGCTATGTCTTCAATATCGCAGAAAAGGTCAATATGGATCTTTATGCAAGATATGCCATCACCTATCTTGAAGGCGATGATGTCCGTCTGCATGACAAGGAAAACACCAAACTCCATATGGGTTCCACCACTACCCATGCGGCCCGCACTGGCCTGCGGTTCACCGGGGATGCAACGGAGAACCTCAAATGGAAAGCCGGTCTGGCGTATGAACATATTTTCAACGGTGATGCCGATGCCAACATCAATGGCCTTGGCCTGGATACCCCGACCCTGGAAGGGGACACCGGTATCGGTGAAGTCGGCCTCAGCATGAAGCCATCTTCCAACAGCCCATGGCAGTTTGACCTGACCGCGAAGGGCTATATCGGTGACCGCGAAGGGTTCTCCGGCAATGTTACAGTGAACTATGCGTTCTGATTGATGGATAGCGGTCAAGCTGAAAGAAGGCCCTACTGGAAACAGTGGGGTCTTTTGCTTTCCAGTGTCTTGGTAAAAACCTGACGTTATAATCATCTTTTTCTGTGAACGGTTGATAGAGGCTTCCCATGCAGAAGGTTTCAAGGGAAATCAAGGCGGTTTTTTTTGATATTGATGGTACGTTGATCAGTTTCAAAACGCATACAATGCCGGATTCGACCCGGCGGTCGCTTCAAGCTTTAAGGGAGAAGGGAATCCGGCTTTATATTGCGACGGGACGTGCACCCAGCATGATGCCGTTCATGGACCAATATTTCACCTTCGATGCTTATCTGACACTGAATGGTCAGTACTGTTATGGTCCTTCTGGGGTTATCCGGAAGCAGACGATTGATGTGGACGATGTCCGGAAACTCAAGGCATTGATCCGGGAATATCATTTCCCATGCCTGTTTGTTCATGAGAAGGGGGGAAGCCTCAATATCATCGATGAACGGGTCCGTGAACTCTATAGCATTATCAACCACCCTTTGCCGGAACCGTCAGACTTGGAGGCGTTCCCGGAAGACCAGGTGCTCCAGTTTGTCACATTCATGCCTGCAGGGAAGGAAAAACTCATCATGCAGGAACTCAAGCATATCCGGATGACCCGTTTCCTGCCAATCTGCTTTGATGCGGTTCCTGAAGGGGGAGGCAAGGATGCCGGTATCCGTGCGGTGCTGGAATGTGAACATATCCGCCCAGAGGAAACGATGGCATTTGGGGATGGGCATAATGATATCGGTATGCTGACCTATGCAGGTATCGGTGTGGCGATGGAGACTGCAGAACAGGCTGTCAAGGATGCTGCGGATTATGTCACGGCATCGGTGGATGACGATGGCATCGCAAAAGCACTGCATCATTTTGGTGTGCTGTGATGCCGCAGAAGCGGTTTAGCTGACCTATAAACCGGTATCCGTCCTTTTTGCTGTAAAAAGGCAGTAAAAGACAGGCTGTTTACGCTATAATCCTATGTTCATATGGGCAGGATTTCCCTGGAATCCTGTTTGGCTGACTTGATGGATATTGAAGAAATGAGCGATTCTGTAATGAAAGCAACATTGACGTTTGAAGACGGGACCCCTTCCGTTGAACTGCCGGTCTATAAAGGTACTATAGGACCGGACAGCATTGATATGCGTTCCCTTTTCCAAAGTACAGGAAAGCTTTCTTATGATCCTGGTTTCATGGCGACAGCATCCTGCCGTTCATCGCTGTCTTATATTGATGGTGACAAGGGAGAACTGCTTTACTGCGGTTACCCGATTGAAGAACTGGCGATGAAATGCAATTTCATGGAAACCAGCTATCTGCTGCTGCATGGGGAATTGCCGACCAAGGAGGAATATGACCGCTTCACACAAGATATCGCTGAATATTCGATGGTCCACGAGCAGATGCATTTCTTTTTCCGGGGGTTCCGGCGTGATTCCCATCCGATGTCATTGTTGGTGGCGATTGTCGGGGCGCTGTCTTCTTTCTATCATGAACAGGTTGACCTGAATAATCCGGAAGACCGCAACAAAGTGGCAATCCGGCTGCTGGCGAAAATCCCGACATTGGTGGCGATGTCTTATAAATATACGGTTGGTCAGCCGTTTGTCTATCCACGCAAGGACCTGTATTACACAGCGAATTTCATGCGGATGATGTTTTCCACCCCGATGGAAGACTACAAGGTCAATGATGTGCTTGTCCGTGCATTGGACCGTATTTTTATCCTGCATGCTGACCATGAGCAGAATGCTTCCACTTCAACGGTCCGTCTGGCAGGCTCTTCCGGTGCTAATCCATTTGCCTGCATTGCTGCTGGGATTGCTGCGCTCTGGGGACCGGCACATGGTGGTGTGAATGAGGCGTCTCTGGCCATGATCAAGCGTATCGGTTCAGTGGAAAATGTTGCCCCTTATGTGAAGTCGGTGAAAGAGGGGACTGCGGGCAACCGCCTGATGGGGTTCGGCCACCGTGTCTATAAGAATTACGATCCCCGTGCAACCTTGATGCGTGAAACCTGCCATGAAGTGCTTGAAGAGCTGGGGCTGAAAGATGACCCGTTGTTCAAGATTGCCCTGGAAATTGAAAGGGTGGCATTGGAAGACGATTATTTCGTCAAACGCCGCCTCTATCCGAATGTCGATTTCTATTCCGGTATTGTCCAATCTGCATTGGGTATCCCGTCTTCTTTCTTTACCGGCATTTTTGCCTTGGCGAGGAGTGTTGGCTGGATTTCCCAGTGGAAAGAAATGATTTCCGATCCTGATATGCGTATCGGGCGTCCACGTCAGCTTTACACTGGGGCACCGCGCCGTAGTGTGCCAGACCGGAATGTCAAATGACAGGATGGTTGATTCGGAAGGCTTTCAAGGAACCTCTGCTTGGCAACAGCAGGGGTTTTTTTCTATTGGAAACATTCGTAAGAAAACGTAATAATTGGGTGGAAGTATTGAAAAGAGATAATCTTTTCCGTACAGTTACCTAATTGGAATCCGTGTAATTTTTTCTCAAAGGAACAAGGAAAAATGGCAATCATCGATCTGGTTAAATGGAATGGCAATCCAAACCTGATGGCTTGGAAATTCCCTTCCGAAGAACTGTCCACGTGGACACAGCTTATCGTCAATGAAACCCAGGAAGCCTATCTGGTCAAAGGCGGTGTCTATGAAGGACCGTTCCTGGCAGGGCGTCATACGCTGAGCACTAAAAACATCCCACTGCTGACCACCCTGATTGGGTTGCCATTCGGTGGGCAGTCTCCGTTCTCTGCGGAAGTCTGGTATGTCAACAAACAGACCAATATGGATATCCGTTGGGGAACCCCTGACCCAATCCAGCTTCAGGATCCACAGTACAAGATTGTGGTGCCTGTCCGCGCATTCGGTCAGTATGGTATCCGGATATCCGATGCCAAGAAGTTCTTGATGAAACTGGTCGGTACCCTTCCGGCGTTTGATACAGACACAATCGCCAATTATTTCAAGGGTATCTTCATGACCCGCATCAAGACGGAAATCGCCAATGCGATTGTCAAACAGGGTGAATCTATCCTGACAGTGTCCACACGGTTGGAAGACCTTTCTGGGATGTTGAAGACTTCCCTGTTGCCAAGTATGGATGAATATGGTTTTGAACTGACCAATTTCAATGTCATTTCCATCAATGTCCCGGAAGACAATCCGGGCTACAAAAAGCTTCAGGAAGCACTGGCCAAGAAGACTGAAATGGAAATCATTGGTTTCAATTACCAACAGGAACGTTCGTTCGATGTCATGCAGACAGCTGCTGGCAATGAAGGCAGCGCAGGTGGCATGATGGGTGCTGGCATGGGCATGGGTATGGGCATGGGTATGGGCATACCGATGGGCAACATGATGGGCAATATGGCTGGCCAGATGAATATGGGCAACCAGCAGCAGATGGGGCAAATGCCTCAGCAGCAGCCAGCTGGGCAACAGATGCCCCAGCAGCAGGCTCCCCAGCAGCAACAGGCGGCCCCAGCTGCTGGTCCCAGCTATCAGGAGAAAATCCAGATGCTGAAGGAACTGGCAGAACTGAAGGCACAGGGCATCCTGACAGAAGAGGAGTTTGCTGCCCAGAAGAAAAGTATTTTAGGTTGATGGAAGCGTTTCCGGTCCCTGGTGTGCAATCACCATATGCACACCAGAGGTTTTTTCAGTAGTCAAGAACACAATTTTTGAGGAACAGAAAATGCGTAACCGTATCCCTATGTTTATCGCCGCAGCCGTTGCTTTTGCGGCATCTATCCTGATTCCATGGCTGGTTATCCCAACTGATTTGTGGAATACCGCCATTTATGCCAGTGTTGTACTGCTGGCTGTATCGACTTCCCTGATTTTTGTTACCCCTATCCTGTTTGGCAGCAGGGGAAATGCAGGGGGGATTGCTGCCATCGGGCCTTCATTCATGCTGATTGTACTGATGAGTGTCTGGTCCCTTGCCATCTTGATTGCATCTGTTACGGTGCTTCCTGTCCAGTGGGTTTGGGCAGGCAACATTGTGACGGTTGCCATTGGTGTCTGGGGTCTGTTGGCCATCAATGCAGCGGTTTCCCGTGCCAACCATGATGCAAAGCAGAATCCGGACAGCCGGATTGAATGGAGCAGTATGTGCCTGCTCTTGCAGAAACGTTCTATGGATGACAACCTGAGGTATAACCTGAAGCAACTGTCTGAAAAAATCCGGTTCAGTGCTTCCAGTATCGATAATGTTGCGAAAGCGGAAGAAACGGAGATTGAGACAATCATCTACAATACTTTGCCGGATGAAATCAATAAACCTGTTGGTACGTCATTGGCGGATTCCTTGATTGGCAAGGTTGAGGAGCTGCTGTTGATCAGGAACCAGAAACTGCAGATTGCCCGTTCGAAGTTCTGATGTCTATGCCGGGCTTTGTCCCGGCATATTGTTTTGAAGTAAGAAGGATCAATGCTTATGGCACAGTCCCAGAAACCGGAGTATTCTTGTACAGCATGTGGTGCGAAGCTTGAGTATGCACCAGGTGCACAGGCTTTGCAGTGTCCATACTGCGGTGCCAAAGTCGATATTGCAACCGGTAAGGAAACCCCGCATGCAAATGATTCCCGGTATGTCGTTCCGATGGCGGTTGACCGGCAGCAGCTGCAGAATGCGGCATACAAGTATATGTTTTCCCAAGAGGATGCACCTGACGATATCCTTGACTATGCGACTTTCACCAAGACAAGGCTGCGGTATGTTCCCTGTTATGTCTTTGATGGGCATTACCAGGCTGTCTGGACAGCATCATTCGGTTATGACCGGATAGAACGTTATATGGTCAACGGAAAGATGCAGAGCCGTACCATAACAGACTGGCGCCCGGCCAATGGTCAGGATTTCGGGGACTTCAGGGTTATGTCCTATGCAGGGGAACCGCTTCCTGGACAGGTTGTTGCGATGGTCGAGAACTCTTCTGGCCTTGAGAACATGAAGAACTATGATCCTGCGTATCTCATCAATTCTGAAGTCAGTGAGTTTGCTGCAACAGCAGAGGAAATCTATCAGCAGGATGGTGAAAGCAAGGTCAATGCCATCATTGAGCAGAATATCTATAAGCACGCACAAGGTGACCATCAGCGTGACTGGCGGTGGAAGAGTGAGGTCCAGAAAGAATCTGTGCCAGTCCTTGTACCTGTCGGTGAGATGACCTTTGAATACAAGGGCAATGAATACACTGTCTGGTGTGATGGAACTGATGATGGCGTGTTCTCAGGCGATGCCTTGCCTGTAGATACGGAACGCAGCAAGAAAATCCATATGGGGCATATTCCATGGGTCGGTACGGTCATTGGTGCCATTGCCGGTTATTTCCTTTTCAAGGAAACCTATACCTGGTGGGCATTCGTGATTCCGATTGTGGTCATGTTCCTGTTCTGGATCCTGCGCCGTGCCAGCATCAAAAGCTATTCCCGCAAGCTGAAACAGCGCAGCCTGACCAATTACCAGATATCGAACAACATATCCAATGAAGATGCTGAATCGATATCCAAGAACCTGAAAGCACCGGATAAGCCGCTTTTGCTGTCATTGACGGCTTTTGACCTGATTATCCTGCCAGTACTGCCGTTGGCGTGCTTTGGGATTTCATGCGGATTGCAGAATGCTTTCCCAACCAAGTCTGCACCTGTCATGGTCAAGCCAAGACCAGTCAAGACTGCTTCTTTGCCGAACAGTAATGATGCCAAGGTCAATTCCCTGACTGCTCCGCAGGGTAAGGTGGCACAGCAGTCAGACCTTGATGCAGCCATCCGCCTCAACAAGATGGCGAATGAAAAATTCACAAATACCTGGAAGCAGGTTCCGGCTGAGAAGAAAGCTGTCCTGACATCAAAGGTCCAGAATGCCGGTAAACAGATCAGCGATTCCTGTAAAAAAGCAGCAACCGAAGCATCATCTGATGGCATGACGCGGAAAACAGTCTATCTGAACTGTACGGCACAACAGTTGCAAAAACTGACTGCTGAAGTCCAGAAGTCCGTTCCCTGATCCGTGAGAGTGTAGAGATAGTGGATACGCCAGAGCTTGGAATGGTTCTGGCGTTTTTTCTGGGAAGGCTGAAAACCTTATGCGGTTTCCTTATCAGGTCAGGGTATAATCAGATAATGGTTTCCGGCAGGCTAAGCCGGATATAGCCCTATCACCAGAAGAGAAAGGCGTTGAGATGATGGAATCGTATCGGCAGAATTCTTATCTCTTTGCGGGCAATGCCCCCTATATTGAAGCCTTGTATGATGCATGGCTTGAAAATCCCGCTTCTGTGCCTGAAAACTGGCGCGATTATTTCAGCAGTATGCAGACTTCCCCTGCCTCCGATGGCAGTTCCCGTTCGGATACCAGCCATGCCCAGGTGCTTTCAGCCTATGTGGAAAGGGGAAAACATTCACCGGTCCGTATTGTTGCTTCATCAGGAAATCCTGAATTGGCACGTAAACGCATCGCAGTCCAACGCTTGATATCGGCATACCGGTTCTTGGGGACTTTCAGGGCAAAGCTTGACCCCCTTGAACGGCATCCCCTGCCAGAAATTGAGGAGCTTGATCCTGCTTTCTATGGATTGGCAGATGCCGATATGGACATGACGTTCAATATCAGCAATACCTGGTTTGGCAGGGAGAATGCCACATTAGGGGAACTGATCCAGTATTTGAAAGAGACTTATTGCCAGACTATCGGGGCTGAGTTTATGTATATCAGCGACCACGCACAAAAACGTTGGTTGCTGGAACGGTTGGAATCCATCCGGACAAATCCTGATTTTCCTGCTTCCAAGAAGCGCCATATTCTGGAAAGCCTGACTGCAGCGGAAGGCATGGAGCATTATCTGAATACCCGCTATGTCGGTCAGAAACGTTTCTCGCTGGAAGGCGGAGAAAGCCTGATTCCTGCATTGGATGAGGTAATCCAGCGGGCAGGTCAGCAGGGTATCCAGGAAATTGTGCTTGGCATGGCACACCGGGGACGTTTGAATGTCTTGGTCAATGTGATGGGCAAACTGCCTTCAGAGCTTTTTGCCGAGTTTGAAGGTGTCCGATCCGACCAGATGCTGCCGGCCGGTGATGTCAAGTACCACCAAGGATTTGTCCGTGATATTTCCACACCTGGTGGCCCAGTCCATCTCTCGCTGGCATACAATCCTTCCCATCTTGAAATTGTGAATCCTGTGGTGGAAGGCTCTGCAAAGGCCCGCATGATGCGCCGTAAAGATGCTGACGGCGCACAGACGATGGCTATCCTGATCCATGGGGATGCTGCTATGGCTGGGCAGGGGGTGATACAGGAAACCCTGAATATGGCACAGACACGGGGTTATGGTACGGGGGGAACTGTGCATATTGTGGTGAATAACCAGATTGGTTTCACTACATCGGATCCGCGTGATGCCCGTTCTTCGCTGTATTGTACGGATATTGCCAAGATGATTGAGGCACCAGTCCTGCATGTCAATGGTGATGATCCGGAAGCCATTGTGCTTGCTGCCCAGATTGCGCTCGATTTCCGGATGATTTTCCGGAAAGATGTTTTCCTGGATATTGTCTGCTTCCGGAAACTGGGACATAACGAACAGGATACTCCAGCAATGACCCAGCCCTTGATGTACCGGCGGATTGATGTCCATCCAGGTGTCCGTAGTCTTTATGCCAGGAAACTGGCTGAGCAAGGTATTATCCAGGAAACCGAAGAGATGGCGATGGTCGCCGCTTACCGGGCAAAGATGGATGCAGGGGAACCTGTTATCAATCCAATCATGACTGATACCCAGACACAATCCACCTTGCAGTGGCAGGCTATCCGTCAATATCAGGATACCTCTGAGGATGTTGTCACGGCAGTGCCTGTCAGTGAACTGCAACGGCTTGCTGGGCGCATTACGGAGATGCCGGATTGGCTGCAGCTCCATCCATTGGTTGAACGGGTCATCAAGAACCGGGTTGAGATGGGGAAAGGTATGATGCCGGTCGACTGGGGGATGGCAGAGCATCTGGCATATGCTTCACTGCTGTCTTCAGGTCATGCAGTCAGGTTGACCGGAGAAGATGCGGGAAGAGGGACTTTCGTCCATCGTCATGCGGAACTGCATGATCAGTTTCCAGATGAAATCAACAGTCTGGTTTATGTACCGTTGCAGCATATCGCTCCGGAACAGCCGGATTTCACCATCATCAATTCTGTCCTGTCGGAAGAGGCAGTTCTCGCTTTTGAATATGGTTATGCGACAGCTTCGCCCAATACCTTGACTTTGTGGGAAGCCCAGTTCGGTGATTTTGCCAATGGAGCCCAGGTGGTTATCGACCAGTTCATCACTTCCGGGGAAGCCAAATGGGGACAGATGTGTGGCCTTGTTATGCTGTTGCCACATGGTTTTGAAGGCCAGGGACCTGAACATTCTTCAGCCCGTCTTGAACGTTATCTGCAGCTTTGTGCTGATAACAATATCCAGATTGTCCAACCCACTACGGCTTCACAGATTTTCCATGTCCTCCGCAGGCAGATGCTTAGGAAAAAGAGGAAGCCGTTGATTGTCATGACACCGAAATCCCTGCTTCGCAGCAAGGATGCTTCTTCATCCCTGTCAGAGCTGGCAGAAGGGCGTTTCATGCCTGTTTTGGGAGAGACTGATGCTGAAATCCTGGACAGCAATGTGGTCAGGATGCTGCTCTGTACGGGACGGGTTTACTATGATCTGCTGCATAAACGGGAAGAATTGCAGAGGAAAGATACCGCTATTGTCCGGTTGGAAGAACTGTATCCGTTTCCATCAGAGATGCTCAAGGCAGAAATCCAGCGTTATGCTTCATTGAAGGAAATCATCTGGGTACAGGATGAACCGAGAAACCAAGGAGCATGGCTGCAGATGGTGAAACCGGTTTACGACTGCATGCAGATTGGGCAGAAACTGTCATGTTCAAGCCGACCTGCCTCATCATCCCCGGCAGTCGGTTATTTCCAGAAACATCTTCAGCAACAGAAAGACCTTGTTGAAACAGCATTTGAACCGGTGAAACAATTTGTAATCATCCGCTGAACAAACAGTATCGAGGAGAAATAGATGGCACTATTGGAAGTGAAAGTCCCTCAGCTCTCAGAATCCGTTACGGAAGCCTCCCTGTTGGAATGGCATAAGAAAGCCGGGGAACCTGTGCGGCTTGATGAGAATCTGGTTGATATCGAGACTGACAAGGTCGTCTTGGAATTGCCTTGTCCAGGAAACGGTGTATTGGCTGACATCATCAAACCGGATGGTTCTGTTGTACATTCTGGGGAAGTCATTGCAACGGTTGATACGTCGGTGGTCATTGAGCCCCCAAAGCTTGATACAGTTCCTGAAACTGCCAGCCAGCCTGAGGCGGGCCTTTCTGAAATCCCTGAAGCAGATGACTATCCTGCGGGCATCATCATGCCAGCAGCAGAGAAAATGATTGTTGAAAATGCAGTTGACCCAGCACAACTGCAAGGTACCGGTAAAGGGGGGAGGATAACGGTTTCAGATGTCCAGCGTGCCATGGCAGAAAAATACCACCAGACATCATCATCCCCATCTGTATCGCAAGAATCCCAAGTTTTCCAGCCAACAGCTTCTATCGGACAGCAGACGGTTTATGGCAATACCAACCGGATTGAGAACCGGGTACCGATGACAAGGTTGCGTGCCCGTGTTGCAGAACGTCTGATACAGTCCCAGCAATCCACCGCATCATTGACCACATTCAATGAAGTCAGCATGAAACCAGTCCTTGATCTCCGCAGGAAGTTTGGCGAAGCTTTCGAGAAGGAACATGGTGTGCGGCTGGGGATCATGTCGTTCTTTGTCAAAGCAGTGGTTGCTGCGTTGAAACGGTATCCAATCGTCAATGCATCGATTGATGGCAGTGATATCGTCTATCATGGTTATTTCGATATCGGTATTGCTGTCAGTTCTCCCCGCGGCTTGGTCGTCCCAATCCTCCGTGATGCTGACTTGATGACTATTGCTGAAATAGAACAGAAAATCCATGAACTGTCTGACAAGGCTCAGAACAATCAATTAACGCTTGAAGACCTGACCGGCGGGACTTTCTCCATTTCCAATGGCGGGGTATTTGGTTCAATGCTTTCAACACCGATCATCAATCCTCCGCAGTCAGCAATCCTGGGGGTTCATGCGACAAAAGAACGCCCCGTTGTTGAAAACGGTGAAATTGTCATCCGTCCAATGAATTACCTGGCGCTTTCCTATGACCACCGTTTGATTGACGGCAGGGAAGCTGTATTGGCATTGCGGACTATCAAGGAGACATTGGAAGACCCGGCAAAGCTATTGCTTGACCTTTGAAAGGATATGCATGAAACCGGAATATGATGTAGCGGTTATCGGTGCAGGGCCAGGTGGATATATTGCAGCCATCCGCTGTGCCCAGTTGGGGTTGAAGACAATCTGTATCGATGATTGGAAAACTGATGGAAAGCCTGCACCTGGCGGTACCTGCACCAATGTCGGCTGTATTCCCTCAAAGGCGATGCTTGAGGCATCGGCAAAATATGAGGAAACCATGACTGTTTTCCCTTCATTTGGTATTCAGGTTGGGGAAGTCAACCTGGATATGCCACAGATGCAGATGCGCCGTGCTGCGGTTGTCAGGCAAACCAATGAGGGTATTCTCTGGCTTTTCCGGAAAAACCGGATTGCGTTCCTCTCTGGCAGAGCCATGATTGATGGACGGGAAGGGATGGGTTACCGGTTGGTAATCCAATCTGATACTGCCCAGCAGCTGACCGCAACCCATCTCATCATTGCAACAGGTTCCAAACCCCGTGCTTGGCAAGACCTGCCTTTCGATGAAGAAGTCATCCTTTCCAATACCGGTGCACTGGCATTGAAGGAAGTTCCTAGGAAACTGGCAGTAATCGGTGCTGGTGTTGTCGGTTTGGAATTGGGGTCTGTGTGGCGGCGGCTGGGTGCTGAAGTGACTTTGTTTGAATCAATGCCAGCCATCCTGATGGGCGCAGACAGGGAAATTGCCTTGGAGGTTCAAAAGCAACTGACCAGACAGGGACTGAATCTGTTGACTGGGGTTTCTGTCCAGGCTATCCACAAGACTGAAGATGGGATTGACATCCAATACAGTATGCCAAGTACGCCAGGGCTATTGCAGGAGGCATCTTTTGACAGGGTTCTTGTTTCGATAGGCAGGGTTCCAAACACTGAAAGGCTTGGTATGGATGTTATTGGTCTGGCAGTAGATGAAAGGGGATTCATCAAAGTCGATGAACAATGCCGGACCAATGTAGCAAATGTCTGGGCAATCGGTGATGTGGTCCGGGGCCCTATGCTTGCACATAAGGCATCAGAAGAAGGCGTTGCAGTGGCTGAACGCATTGCAGGAAAATTCGCCAGGGTTGATTTCAATCTGATTCCCTGGGTGGTTTATACTCATCCGGAAATCGCTTGGGTCGGACAGACTGAAGAAGTCCTCAAGGCCGATGGACGGGAAATCAAGGTCGGGAAGTTCCCATTCATGGCCAACGGGCGCGCAAGGACTATGGGAAGCACTGAAGGGTTCGTCAAAACCATCGCAGATGTCCATACAGGTGAAGTGTTGGGTATCCATATGATAGGAGCAAATGTATCCGAATTGATTGCTGAAGCTGCGATGGCAATGGCTTTCCGGGCATCAGCGGAAGATATTGCTTGTATCTGTCATGCTCATCCGACATTGTCTGAGGCAGTCCGTGAGTCTGCCTTGAATGTCCAGTCCCGTGCCTTGAATCTGTAACAGGGCAGACAGGACAACGGGTAATTGGGTTAAAATCAGAACTTTCGTTTATAGATGGAATTGGTTCAATTGTGCAAGTGCATCGTATGAAACGGTCAGGACATAAAATGGGATTCATCAGGCTGCTGAAAAAGCTTTTGGCTCAAGAAACGGCCTATGTTATTGGCAAAGTTCGGGTGTTGTCCATATTGCTGCTTTTGCCATTGTCCTTCTGTCTTTCTGGGTGTGCCTCCAAGACAGTCCTGGAAGACAGTATGCTGCCGACTGAACAGCCCCGTGAGGAAGTCCGCAATATCCTTGAACATTACCCTGCAGGTTCTATCGGTTCTGTTGCCAAGGCGGACGAAATCCTTGAGATTGTGGATCAGGAAAAAAAGAATATCGATGCGCGCTTGTATAACGAGAAACTGATTTGCAATGACAAGTTTTTTGTCTATTGGTGTTATGAGGAAGCAGAAGCCAGGAAGCGTACTGATGCCAGGGCATTGATGCCGTTGGAAGTCGAGGCAAAGCGGTATAAACGGGCTGATGATGTCCGTCAGAGTGACTTGCAGCGGGATATTGATGAAATGGATAAGATTGCCGATGCACCAGACCGCTTGGAAAGTGTGAAATCACATGATGAAAAGCTGAAACGGATTCGGGAAAAAGAGAAGAAACGTGAACTGGCAGCACGTGGTATTACAGATTCGCCGAACGAAAGGCACCGGGGCAATCTGATGACACCGAAAGAAAAAGCACAGAATGTCAAGGATTACGAGCAGAAACAGAAGGATAAAGCAAAACACCTGAAAGAAGTTGAAGAAAACAGGGCGCGAACCGAAAAACGCCGCCAGGATGCTGCTAAACGCAAGGAAGAAGAAGCGAAGAAGAAAGAAGAACTGCGTAAGGCACGGGAAAAAGCGGCGGAACGGCGGAGTTCCTTCTAACAGAGGTGTTTCTGTTCTGACAGTAAACCGGGAAACAGGATTTTCAGCACCACGTTTTTATTGTCCAGTCATGCGGAGGCGCAGATGATTGTCGAGGAACAGGTTGGCAACTTTGTCAATGTCTATATTGGTGGCATGGTTTTCACTGCGGATGAGAATCAGCGGGAATGGCTGTTCGGTGATGGGGATGATTCCCTTGGACGTTGGGCATCCTTGGCAAAGCAAAAGGGCATGGATATAGAAACCTGCCGCAGATATTATCAAGGTATCTGCAATGCCGCCGCAGGTTGGGATGACAGTGGCTGGACTTTCCAGTACGAAGTTGTTTCCCAAGAGGGGCATATGAATTCCATGTTGAAGGAGATGATGGCTTCTGTGACGGAAGCCATTGAACGCAATAAGGCTTCTCAAGACCGTCAGCAATGCCAGACATTGCTCCGCCGTACGTTGTCTTTAGGGGTTATCCGGATGAATGGATTGGCTATCCGGAAATATATTTCCAGGATTGGCAGTGACAGCAAGATGATAGTCTATCAGCGGGAAGAACTTACTCCCTACCATTTTGAGTGTCTTGTGCCAGAAAAAGTCCGGCAGTCGGTTATCCACAAATCCCCAGCAGATAATTGATGTCCTAAGGGTTCCAATCCAAGACCATTCAGGCAATTGACAGGTAGTGTTTTTCTGCTTGATGTCTGCCGTAAAGGTTATTTCAGTTTTTGCCTGCTTTTTTCTTGTTCGCAGATTTCTTTGAAGGTGTTTTCTGCAGTCCTGTCGATTGTTGCGGATTCAACAAGCGGATGGTGGCTTTAATCTGGCTGGTACGGCTGGTCAGGTCGGGCATTTTGGCGGTAATCCGCAGTTTTTCAGGACCATTGAAGCGGATATGCCTGTTCTGTTGGATCAGTTCAATGATCCTGACAGCATCAATCGGAGCATCTGGCTGGAATTGCAGGACAAATGCTTCAGTATGGGCATCAATTTTATTGATGCCAATGGTTTTTGCCATCAGACGCAAGCGGTGGGTTTCAATCAAAGCCCTTGCTGCATCCGGCAGGGTTCCGAAGCGGTCAATCAGTTCTTCTTGTAAATCATTGATTTGTTCATCGGTTTCGCTGCTGGCAAACCGTTTGTACAGTGAGAGGCGTTCGTTGACCCCGGGGCAATAGTCTGCGGGCAGCAGGGCGGGGGTATGCAGGTTGATTTCGGTGGTGGTCCGGAAAGGTGCATCGAAATCCGGTTCTTCCCCTTGTTTCATTGCCCGGACGGCTTCTTTGAGCATGTCGGTATACATCTGGAAACCGACTTCAATCATTTCTCCAGACTGTTCTTCTCCCAGTACCTCGCCTGCTCCCCGGATTTCGAGGTCATGCATGGCAAGGAAGAAACCACTGCCGAGTTCTTCCATCTGACGGATAGCTTCAAGCCTGCGTTGTGCCTGTTTGGACAGGCTTTGGGTGTCATGTACCAGCAGGTAGGCATATGCCTGATGGTGGGAACGTCCGATGCGTCCCCGTAACTGATGAAGCTGTGCCAATCCGAATTTATCTGCCCTGTGCATAATCATCGTGTTGGCATTGGGGACATCAATACCGGTTTCGATAATGGTGGTGCAGAGCAGGATGTTGTACCGGTGGGAAACAAAGTCTTTCATCACCCGTTCAAGGTCACGTTCATGCATCTGTCCATGGGCAACGCCGATTTTTGCTTCAGGAATCAAGGTTTCCAGCATAACCTTTCGGTTTTCGATGGTCTCGACCTCATTATGCAGGAAATAGACTTGGCCGCCACGTTTGAGTTCACGCAGGCAGGCTTCACGGATGACAGAGTCCTGTTCAGAGCGGACAAAGGTCTTGATGGCAAGGCGCTTCTGTGGTGCTGTTGCAATGATGGAGAAATTGCGGAGTCCCTCGAGTGCCATACCCAATGTCCGTGGAATCGGGGTGGCAGTCAGCGTCAGCACATCGACTTCAGCACGGATGGTTTTCAATGCTTCTTTCTGACGGACACCGAACCGGTGTTCTTCGTCAATGATAATCAGTCCCAGGCGTTTGAAGGAGACTTCCTTGGAGAGCAGTTTATGGGTACCGATGACGATATCGACAGAACCATCAACCAATCCTTGGATAGCCGTGTTGACCTGTTTCTGTGTACGGAAACGGGAAAGTTCTGCAATCCTGACGGGCCAGTCTGCAAACCGGTTGCGGAAAGTCTGGGCATGCTGTTCTGCCAGCAGGGTGGTCGGTGCCAGCAGTGCGACCTGTTTACCACCCATGACAGCGACAAAGGCTGCCCTAAGGGCCACTTCGGTTTTCCCAAAACCGACATCCCCGCAGATCAGACGGTCCATTGGCTGGTCCGATGCCATGTCTTCCAGCACAGCAGCAATAGCTGCTTCTTGGTCGGGAGTTTCTTCAAAACCGAATCCTTCGGCGAAAGCATCATAGTCTTTCTGTGAGAAAGGGAACGGAAAGCCTTTGCGCATTGAACGGCGGGCATAGAGGTCCAGCAGTTCTGCAGCGGTGTCATGGACTTTCTGGGCTGCTTTCTGCTTGGCTTTTTCCCATTGTCCTGAACCAAGTGTGTGCAATGGGGCATCTTCAGGGGAGGTACCGGCATAGCGTGAGATGACGTGCAGTTGTGCAACAGGGACATACAGTTTTGCATCGTGCGCATATTGCAGGTGCAGCAGTTCGGTTTCTCCTTCACCAAGGTCCATGGTGACCAGTCCACGATACCGGCCGATGCCATGGTTGGCGTGGACAACCGGATCGCCGATTTTCAGTTCTGAAAGGTCACGGACAATGGACTCGATATGGAAATCACCTCGTGTTGGTTTACTGCCTTTCCGTCTTCCTGACAGTGCGTAGAGTTCGGTTTCAGTGACGATGGCAAGGTCACCCAGGATATAGCCAAGGGCAAAGCCATTCTGAACCGGTGAAACACAGAACATGACAGGCTCTTTGCCTTGGATGAAGTCACAGAATCCCGTGCAGCTGGTGGCTTCAAGATGGTATTCGTTGAAAAGCTGTTGCATGGTTTCCCGTCTACCAGGTGATTCTGCACAGATCAGGATCCGTTTTCCGGCTTTCTCGATATAACGCTTGATATTGGCTAATGGGTCATCAGCCCGGCGGTTGACTGCTACATCTGGCAGGGGGGCAGAAAGTTCGGAAGGCTCATCTCCTTTCTGGAAAATCCATCGACCGAAGGGCTTTGCCAACGTGAAAAAGTCTTCTTCAGTCAGGAAGAGGTTTTCTGGTGGCAGGATGGGACGTTCCCGGTCAGCTTTGAGGAAAGCATACCGTGACCTGGTGTCTGCCCAGAACCTATGGAAGGATTCTGGAATATTTCCAATCATGGCAAACAGGGCATTGTCCGGTATGTAATCGAACAGGGTGGCAGTTTCTTCAAAAAAAAGTGGCAGATAATATTCAATCCCTGCGGAGGCAATGCCATTTGCGATATCCCGGTAAATGATGGAGACAGTTGGGTCTCCTTCAATCTTTTCCCGCCAGCGGCTGCGGAAGAATGCCCGGGATTGTTCATCCATCGGAAATTCATGGCCAGGCAGCATCCTGATTTCCTTGACAGGGAAAATGGAGCGTTGGGTATCAACATCAAAAGTCTTGATTGACTCGATACTGTCATCAAACAGGTCAAGGCGGTAGGGAAGCTGTGCTCCCATCGGAAAGAGGTCAATCAAGCCGCCCCGTATTGCATATTCCCCGGGGGACATGACCTGGGAGACGTGGTTGTAGCCAGCAATGGTCAGTTGGTGCCGGAGGCGTTTTTCATCTAAGGATTCGCCTTGTTTGAAGAAGAACGTATGGGCAGCCAGGAATGAAGGCGGTGCAATACGGAGCAGGGCAGTTGCAGTAGGCACCAGCAGGATATCACAGTGTCCATTGATAGTCTCATACAAGGTTGCCAGACGTTGGGATACCAGGTCTTGATGCGGAGAAAATGAATCATAGGGCAATGTTTCCCAGTCAGGCAGTAAATGGCAACGCAGGGGATTTTCAGTATTGTTGTCAAACCAGGGGATTTCTTCCAGTAGCCGACGGGCATCTGCTGCGTAAGCCGTGATGACAACCAGCATTTGCTGGGTTGCCTTGAGTGCACGGGCAGCCTTTGCCAGCATCAACGCATCAGATGAACCATGCATCTGAGGCAATGCATAGCGTTGTCCGGGGCGTGGCAGGAATTTCCTGAGATTGAATGACATACCGAAAAGAAAGAATCTATTGAAGCCAATCTAGCTTGACTCAAATCTCCAAACTATCCATTATAAACGATGGTATCAGCTGTGGATGGCAACGATAGGACTGGCTGTTTACATTCCTTTAAACAGCAGACAATCATTTTTGGTTTCAGGAGTCATGATGGAAGTTAGGCAGTGTCCTTTCAGGATTGGTCAAGGCTATGACTGCCATGCCTTGGTGGCTGGCCGTGACCTGATTATTGGAGGTGTGGAAATCGTCCATGATAAAGGACTGATGGGACATTCTGATGCTGATGTCCTGCTGCATGCAATAATTGATGCATTGCTTGGGGCTGCTGGGCTTGGCGATATCGGTAGCCAATTCCCTGATACGGATGACCGGTATCGAGGAATAGATTCCCGGAAACTCCTGAGAAAAACATTGGAACTGGTTTCTGAATCAGGATTCGCAGTTGGCAATATCGATGCAACAGTCATTGCACAGCGACCCAAGCTGGCACCGTATATCGACCAGATGAAATATCATATCGCAGAAGATCTGGGGATTGCTACGAGCCAGATTGGCATCAAGGCGAAAACCAATGAGAAACTGGGGTTCCTTGGAAGGGAAGAGGGCATTGCCGTTCAGGCAGTGGCCCTCCTTTTCAAGAGTTAGTTATCTGACGGTCCAAAGCGATCAGTGCCGGAAGACATCTGCTCCCTTGGGGATACTGAACCTGAAAGAGCCTGCATTGATAGGTGGGTTCTTTTTAAAGCTGTGGAAATCCACAACGGTTTTGTTACCAAGGGAATCATAGAGTTCCATCGCACGTGGTACACCATTCTGCATCCCGATGTTGATCCGTGTGAACGGGGTATCCCTTGAGCGGGGAACCACTTCAACCCATTCACAGCCATCATTAGAACCCAGATCCCTTAATTTGAAGTTCTTTTCCAGGTTGTTGCTACCGAACAGGATGGCAGCAGGACTGGATCCCAAAGCCGCTCCCAGTCGTTTGATGGTGACCTGGTTCAAGTCTTTATCATAGATATAAAGACTGGCACCATCAGACTGCAGGGTCTGGTTATATGGAGTCTGATATTTCCAGATGAATTTCCCGGGACGGGAAAAGACAAAACTGCCTGTGGAGTTTTTTGTGGCGCGTCCTGACCGCATCTGGGTCTGTGTGAAAGTCCCGCTGGCTGAATGTGCCGAGGCAGAGAAGCTCTTCAGTTGTCCAATGGAAGAGGCATTGGCAAACAGTGGAACCAGCAGAAGCAGGCTGATGCCAATCAGTTTTGAAAAGAAGGATTTCATGGTTGATTCCTCACTTTCAGGTCAAGGTTTCTCAATACAGGAAAAAGGTCAAGGGGATTCCGAGGATGTGGTTGGGACAATCACATCCCGGGTACCGTTGCTTTTCATCGGGGATACCAGCCCGCTACGCTCCATCTGTTCCAGCAACCGGGCTGCACGGTTATAGCCGATACGGAGATGGCGTTGGACCAGCGAGATGGAGGCTTTCTTGTTCTTCAGGACAATGGCAACGGCTTCATCATATTTTTCATCTGATTCATCATCTGATGAATAACCGTCACCTTCAGTACCATCTTCGTCAGTATTGCCTTCCAGAATGCCATCAATGTAATTGGGTTCCCCCTGTTGTTTCAGGAAGTCTACAACCCTGGTGACTTCTTCATCAGAAACAAAGGCACCATGGACACGTTTCGGTAAGCCAGTGCCTGGTGGAAGGTAGAGCATATCACCAAGTCCCAACAATGTTTCTGCACCGGTTTGGTCAAGTATGGTCCGTGAATCCACCTTGCTGCTGACTTGGAATGCGATACGCGTCGGGACATTGGCTTTGATCAGGCCAGTAATGACGTCTACAGAAGGACGTTGGGTTGCCAGGATCAGATGGATACCGGCGGCACGTGCTTTCTGAGCAATGCGGGCAATCGACTGTTCTACTTTCTTGCCGACCGTCATCATCAGGTCAGAAAATTCATCGATGATGATGACAATCTGCGGAAGCTTTTCCAGTGGTTCCGGGGCATCTGGTGTCAATGAGAACGGATTGGGGATTTTCTGTTCCTTCGCTTCCGCATCTTCAATGCGTTTGTTGTAACCTGCCAGGTTGCGGACGCCTATCTTGGACATCAGCAGATACCGTTTTTCCATTTCAGAAACCGCCCAATTCAATGCATGGCCAGCTTTCTCCATGACCGTGACGACCGGTGTCAGCAGATGCGGGATATCCTGATAGATGGACAGCTCCAGCATCTTCGGGTCAATCAGGATAAGCCGGACCTGTTCGGGAGTTGCCTTATACAGCAGTGAGAGGATAGTTGCATTGATACCGACCGATTTACCGGAACCGGTCGTTCCTGCAATCAGCAGATGCGGCATCCTGGCGAGGTCGGCAACCACAGGTTTACCGGTAATGTCCTTGCCCAATGCCACAGTCAGGTTGGAGGAGGCATTGTTGTATTCGTCAGAGCCCAGGATTTCAGACAGGTGGACAATCTGCCGGCGGGTATTTGGCAGTTCCAATGCCATATAGGTCTTGCCTGGGACGTTTTCAACGACACGGATAGAGACCAATGACAGTGACCGGGCAAGGTCTCGGGACAGGTTGACAATGGAACTGCCTTTGACTCCGACAGCAGGTTCAATTTCATACCGTGTGACAACAGGGCCCGGGAATGCAGAGACAACCCGGACCTTGACCCCAAAGTCTGCCAGTTTCCGTTCAATCAGACGGCTGGTGTAGTCCAGTGCTTCAGGACTTGCCGATTCCTGCTGTGCTTCTGGCGGATCGAGCAAGGACAGCGGCGGCAGGGCGGGAACCGCCGGATAAGAATCAGGATCAACCGTTTCAGGGACAACCATCACAGGTTCTGATACAGGTGTCACAACAGGTTGGACCTTCAGGACAGGAGCAGCCGGTGCAGATGACGCTGCTCCTTTTTCATGGATATCAGCAGGAAAACCCAAAGGCTCAGGTTCTAGTTGGGGTATGACTGGCTTAACAGGTTGTTGGTTTTCCAGAATAGGTTCCTGGAATTTCTCCAAGACTGGTTCACGGTGTCCAGGGAATGTATTGATATCATTGCTTTCGATATTGTCAGCAAGGACTTCAGAGGAAGTAGGTGTCTCTGCTTCTGCCATTGGAGCAGGGTTGGCAATGGCTGTTCCTGCTGTGTCATCAACAGTTGAGGCTTGAAGTGGCTCAACAGAAGGGGACATGTCAGTTTCAGCTGTTGCAGTATTTTCCAGATTGGCATTGTCCTGTTCTGGTGCAACAGGTTCTGAACGATTGTGCCGAAAGAATAAGAAGGGCCATTCTGCAATGGCACCGATGCATTCAACAATGGCAATCCAGGATTTCTGGAGACAAAGGCTGAAGCTGATAAAGGCAATCAGCCCCAACAGGGCAGTACCACAGGTAAAGCCCAGATATTGTTGGGAAAGCTGACCAATTACATCCCCGACAATCCCGCCGGGGATATTAGGCAGTTGGGCATTAGTATGGTACATCCGGAGATATTCAATCCCTGAGCTGGAAACCATCAATAAGGCAAAGCCAATCATGCTGGAAATTTGCCTGAGGAGACTGGGTTCAGGGTATTCCTGATTACGTAATACAGCGGCAATCCGTTTGCATCCTGTCCAGATACCCTTTATCAGGGGAAGGGCAATCCACCAAGCAGACAACCCAAAGATAAACAGCAGGATATCGGCAATCCATGCACCTGTCCTACCCCCAAGGTTGGCAATCGAATCCACTTGGCTGGCGTGTGACCAGCCGGGGTCATTCCGGTTGAAAGTAATGAAAATCAGGAAAAAATAAAGGGTAGCTGCGACCAGTATCAGCCAGATGATTTCATTTTTCAGCAACGCCAAAGAAAAACCACCGGCTTCTTCTTTGGATTCGGTTTCCTGCGTTTGATCTGTCATAGTCAAAAAACGGTCTATATATCCAGTCAAAGAAAGGTGCTCAAACTGTATAACCTAACAGGGTTATTAAACATATTATTGTAAGCGACTTTATCTACAGTCCCAAAACAGATTTTCATGAAAAAAGGCTGTCACAAGGTCTAAACACATTTTCTTCGGTCATTTCCTATTTAATCGGATAGGGGATGATGGCCTACTGTTTCTGCAACACCAAGCGTACCAGATGGCAATCGGGATTTGGGAAGATTATTGTTTCGATTTGTTTCAGCTTGCTGCTGATATGAAAACGGCTGCCAAGTCTCCTTGGCAGCCGGAAGGATATTGCAGGAGGATGTCTTGTCAGTCGTCTTTTTCGACTTTGTTTTTCCAAGTCCTTTCTTCGGCAGGGACTGCCATAGCGGCTTCTTCCATCATGGTTCCAACCGCTTCATAGTTGGCTTTGACACCTTTGCTGGTGTTTTTGTATTTCACTGCATTGTCACGTCTGATGCCAAGGCTGCCCGCTTCAGCAGCAGCATCGATGTTCGCACCCAGGAAAATGAATTCCCAGCCCTGTTTTTCCTGCAGGTCTGAAATGATTTTCTTCACATCGGCACGTTTGTATTCCTTGCTGGCATTTTCCATGCCATCGGTAATCAGGACAACAATGACCTTGTTGCCTTTGTCATTGATGCCTTTTTTGGATTTCATACGGCTCAGTGTGTTGCCAGTGGCATCCAATAAGGCTGTCATGTTCTGAGGAGAATATTCCTTTTCTGTCAGTACCGGGACATCGGCAATCGGTTTCCGGTCATACAGGGTGGTTTCCTTGTTATTGAACAGCACAGTCGTCACAGAAACGTCTGTTCCAGATTTCCGCTGCTTGTCGACCATCGAATTGTAGCCACCGATGGTATCGGAGGTCAGGCTATGCATGCTGCCTGATTGGTCGAGGATCATCACAAGGTCAATATGCGTTGGTTTATCCACCTTCTTGACGCGTACAGCGGGTTCTTTTTTGTCAATGGTTTGGTTGTTTTCTGCAAAGGCGGCATTTCCCAAGGCAATCAGGCCAATTGCCGTTATTAGAAAAGCGAAGGCTCTTTTTATCATTTGATAAACTCCTTTCCCAATTTATTGGATGGTCTGCATAATCCAAATCATCTTATTCTGCCTACAGCTTGAAGTCATCAGCTGTATCCATATAATAAAAGACTTCTGATGCGGTGAGGCAATGATTTTTCAGTTGGTTACATTTTGTTGCCTTGACCATCGTCTGGGGTTGATTGCCCATTTCGTCTTGAAAAGCAGAAAGCTGGATTATGAAAGCAACCTCCAAGAAAGTAGCAGATTTCAAAAGCCTGAAAAAAGCCGTCAAACAGGCCAATGCACAAAGGGAACGGGAAGAACAGGAACGGCGTGCAGCAGAAAGACAGGCGATGTCTGACAGGGAACTCTTCTTGCAGACCATCGGCAAGGATGTGGTCCGGCTTGATGCCTCTGACAGGGCTTCAGTGGAAAGAAAAAGGCCAAAACCAGTTCCTGTGCAGCGTATTGCTGATGAGAAAAGGGTGTTGCAAGAGTCGTTGTCCGATGAATTCAGCGTTGAGAACTTATTGGATACCGACGACCAATTGAGTTTCAGGCGGGACGGTATCGGTCCTGATATTGTGAAAAAACTCAGAAGGGGACATTGGGTTATCCAAGATGAACTGGACCTTCATGGAATGCGGCGTGATGAGGCAAGGGAAATGGTGGTGGAATTCCTCAAGATGGCTTCCATGCGTGGAATCCGTTGTATCCGTATCGTTCATGGAAAAGGGCTGGGTTCGGTGAACAATGAGCCAGTATTGAAAAAACTGGTCTTCAAATGGCTTGTCCAACGGGCAGATGTCATGGCGTTCTGCCAGGCAAAGCCGGTTGATGGTGGCGGCGGGGCGGTTGTCGTGCTGTTGAAAGGACGCCGGTAACGTAAAAAGTCATCAGGTTTATTGATGTTTTTGGTAAACTTTAGGCGGTTTACAGTTTTCCTTTTCAAGGGGTTTTCATGACAGTTTCAATTTACAGACGTGGTTTGGCAGCGGCTTTACTGGCATTGTCGACGGCTTTCATCCTATCGGGGTGTTCTTCCAGCAAGGAAGCGGTTGCAGAAATGACCAGAAAGGCAGAAAAAGGGGATACTGAATCCATGGTGAAGCTGGCGGATATGTATTGCCGGGGCGCTTTTGGGCTGAATGCCGATGACCAGATCTGCGGTATGTGGATGAAACGGGCCGCTGAGTTGGGGCATAAGGATGCACAGTACCATCTCGGCAGGATGTTTGAAGAAGGCATCGGTATGCGGCGTGATGATGCCCAGGCATATGCCTGGTACAGCATCGCCTATGCCAACGGATATATGATGGCAGGGGACAAAGCCCAGAAAATTTCCGGGAAACTGTCACCGAAGCAACATGAAGATGCACAACGGATTATCGAGGCCAAGAAGGCACTGATTGTTGCCCATTAATTTTTAAATCGCATTGACACCGGTTTCACCGGTGCGGATCCGGATAACCGGTTCAACGTCCTGGACAAAGATTTTCCCATCTCCAATCTTACCGGTACGGGCCGCCTTGATGATGGCTTCTACAGCCAGGTCAAGGATATTGTCATCAACCACCACTTCGATTTTCACTTTAGGCAGGAAATCAACTACATATTCTGCACCACGGTACAGTTCGGTATGGCCTTTCTGCCTGCCGAATCCCTTGACATCGGTGACAGTGAGACCGTTGATACCGGCATCTGACAGACTTTCCCTGACTTCATCCAGTTTAAAGGGTTTGATGATAGCGGTGATTTTTTTCATACAGGCTCCTGTCGCAAGGCTTTTTTACACTGTAATTTTAAAACAAATCCGGTTCAACCGTGGAATTTTGATGTGATGGGATAATGCCATCCACCGCCAAATCCACGGGCAGTCAACTGGATGCCGATAGGTGCCTGCCGGCGTTTATATTCACTTCTCCGGAGTAGGCTGACAATCCTGTTGACATCCACCTCACTGTAACCCAACCCTATGATGGTTTCAGGGGTTTTCTGCTCTTCCATGAACAGCCGGAGGATGCCATCCAGTGTTTCATAAGGGGGCAGTGAATCCTGGTCACATTGTCCGGGTTTCAATTCTGCTGAAGGTGGTCGGGTCAAGATACGTTCAGGGATGACATCCGACACTGTATTCCGGTAACGGCAAAGCCGGTAAACGAGCGTTTTATAAATATCCTTGATGACGGCAAAACCGCCTGCTGTATCCCCATAAAGGGTACAGTAGCCAACAGCGGTTTCACTCTTGTTGCCGGTTGTCAGGACAATGGAACCGGTTTTGTTGGACAGTGCCATCAACAGGGTTCCGCGGATACGGGCTTGCAGGTTTTCTTCTGTCACATCTTCAGGAAGACCTGAGAATTGTGCTGCAAGTGTTTGATTGAATGCTGAAAAACAGGTTGTTATTGGAAGTGTGTCACAGCGGACATCCAGTCGCTTTGCCATATCAGCGGCATCGGTGTTGGAAATGTCGCTGGTATATTGTGAGGGCATCATCACGGCACGGACCTTGTCTTTGCCCAAGGCATCATGGGCGATTGCCAGGACAAGTGCGGAATCCACGCCACCTGATAGCCCGATGATGGCACCTGGGAAACCGTTTTTGCCGATGTAATCCTTGACTCCCATCACAAGGACTTTATAGACAGCTTCTTCTAAAACCAGATTTTCTTCAATACGCCCTTTGAGGATGTTGCCTTGTTCACAGATGACGGTCTCAAAGTCTTCTTGGCAGTGTTTCAACTGGATACAGAGATTCCCGTTTTTGTCCATTGCAAAAGAGTTGCCGTCAAACACAAGTTCATCCTGACCGCCGGTCATATTGGCATAAACGGTTGTGAGTCCGATGGATGCAAGATGATTGCGGACTGCATCATAACGCTGCTGCATTTTCCCAATCTTGAAATGGGAACTGTTGAGGATCAGGATACTATCAGCACCGGCCGCTTTAGCTTGTTCAGCCGGTTCTGGAGAGCAGATATCTTCATTGATGAGAATGCCGAAACAGGTGCCTTTGACAGAAAATGCCAAGGGCTTGTCCCCAGCAGAAAAATACCGCCGTTCATCAAAAACGGAATCTGTGGCAAGGACCTGTTTGGAATATGTGCCGATGATTTCTCCATTCACGAGGACGGAGCAGGCGTTATAACATTTCCCGTCTTCAATCTGATGATGCCCGACAATGACATGCAGGTTTTTGAAGTCGCGAAGCTCTTCTTTCAGCAGGGATAAAGCCTGCTGTGTAGCGTCGTAGAAATCCTGTTGCCGCAGCAGGTCTTCCGGGGAATAGCCGGTTAAGGAGAGTTCTGGTGTCAGGACGATATCAGCGCCTTGGGCAGCGGCTTTCTGTGCAATTCTTCTAATGGTCTGACGGTTTCTGGAGAAATCACCGACCGTACTGTTCATTTGGGCAATGGCAATCTTTGCTAGCATGATGGAGCTTTTGAAGGGTAGTTGGGAATCTGTTGTCTCCGCCACTTGTAAGCGTGATGGAAGGTCTCCATTTTACCTGATAAACATATCAGGAATGGTGTTGGGGTGGCAGGAAAAATCTGTTCCAAAAGACAAGGTTTGTCAAATGTCAGCTATACTAATCAATTCATTTAATTTCATCGATTGGAAGTCATCTATGCAGTATATTTCTACCCGCGCCTCAGGAAATGGTGGTGAAAAGCGCACCTTCTCCCAGATTCTGCTTGAAGGATTGGCACCTGATGGTGGTCTGTATATGCCTGTCAGTTACCCTTCGGTCTCTGGAGAGGAACTGGACTCATGGCGTTCCCTTTCCTATGCGGGACTTGCCTTTGAAATCCTCAAGAAGTTTGCTGATGATATTCCAGAGGCTGACCTGAAAGCCTTGACGGAAAAGACCTATACTGCAGCCGTGTACCGGAATGTCCGCAAAGGGGATAATCCTGAAGTCATTACACCACTCCGTGTCCTGGAAGACAAAGAGGGGAAGAAACTGATGCTCATGGGGCTTTCCAATGGACCGACCCTGGCTTTCAAGGATATGGCGATGCAGATGTTGGGCAGCCTGTTTGAGTACGAACTTAAACGTCAGGATACCGAGCTGAATATCCTCGGGGCGACATCCGGGGATACTGGCAGCGCTGCGGAATATGCGATGCGTGGGCGGAAGGGTATCCGGGTTTTCATGCTGTCGCCTTATCAGAAGATGAGTGCGTTCCAGACAGCACAGATGTTCAGCCTTCAGGATCCTAATATCTTCAATATTGCTGTCAAAGGTGTTTTCGATGATTGCCAGGATATTGTCAAAGCGGTTTCCAATGACCTGACCTTTAAATCCAGACAGAAAATCGGGACTGTCAATTCCATCAACTGGGCACGGGTTGTCGCACAGGTCGTCTATTATTTCCGTGCTTATCTGATGGCAACACAGGACAGCCAGCAGAAAGTGTCTTTCACTGTCCCATCCGGCAATTTCGGCAATATCTGTGCCGGGCATATCGCCCGTATGATGGGATTGCCGATTGACCGGCTGGTTGTTGCAACCAATGAAAACGATGTCTTGGATGAATTTTTCAGGACAGGCGTCTATCGGGTACGCGGCTCTGCTGAAACGCTGCACACCAGCAGTCCATCAATGGATATTTCCAAGGCATCCAACTTTGAACGCTTCATCTATGACTTGCTGGGCAGGGACAGCCAGCGGGTAGCACAGCTTTTCCGGCAGATTGAAGTCAAGGGCAGTTTTGACCTGTCTGGGCAGCCGGGCAGTGATGGCGATGAATTTGCCAAGGTCGGGCAGTTCGGCTTTGAATCTGGCAAGTCCACCCATGCAGACCGCATCCAGACCATCCGTTTCGTGGAAAAATCATTCGGCATCACGATTGATACCCATACAGCTGATGGCGTCAAGGTTGCACGTGAACACCAGCAGCATGGTGTCCCGATGATTGTCCTTGAAACTGCCCAGGCGGCGAAGTTCAATGAAACCATCAACGAAGCATTGGGCAGGGATGCCGACCGTCCTGCAGGCTTTGAGCATCTGGAAGAGCTGCCGCAGCGCTTTGTCGTAATGCCTGTCGATGCTTCGGAAGTCAAACAGTACATTGCAGAGAAGACAGGGCTGTGACAGGAACTGCCAAATCAGCTTTACTGACCGTTGAAGAAGCCTATGGCATCCTGTTGAAGGATGCCAGGCAGGTTACTGGAACGGAAGAGGTTGCACTGGATGATGCATCAGGCAGGGTGCTTGCTGAAAACATTTATTCAAGCATTATGGTGCCTTCTGCTGATAATTCTGCGATGGATGGCTATGCGTTCCGGTATGCTGATATTGTAGCTGGTGCTACCTCTTTGGCCATTTCCCAACGGATTCCTGCAGGCAGTCATGGGCATGTCCTGCATTCTGGGGAGGCTGCCCGGATATTTACAGGTGCTCCTGTCCCGGAAGGTGCTGATACTGTTGTCCGTCAGGAATGGTGTACGGTTCAGGATGGAATGCTGGTGTTTTCCCAGGTGCCTGGGCAAGGGGATGCTGTCCGGCATGCAGGGGAAGATATCCAGAAAGGATCATTGGTTCTGAAAGCTGGTACCCATCTTCATGCTGGACATCTTGGACTTGCTGCATCCATTGGCAAGACAACGCTGACGGTTCTACGTCGGTTGAAGGTTGCCTTATTGGTGACTGGCAGTGAGTTGCTAGAACCAGGTGAAACCCTTTTGCCTGGGAAAATCTATAACTCGAACCAGACTATGTTGAGAGCATTGCTGATGGGGTTGGGATGTGAAGTTTCTGCTTTTGGGATTGTGCCTGATGACCGTGATGTGACCCGCGCAAAACTCATGGAAGCGGCTGAAACCCATGATTTCATCCTGACCTCCGGTGGGGTATCGGTTGGGGAAGAAGACCATATCAAGCCGGTTATCGAGCAGGCAGGCAGAATTCATTTCTGGCGTATCGCCGTGAAGCCTGGCAAGCCGGTCGTTTATGGGGAATTGAAGTCTCCGCAAGGTCTGCACGGTGTCCCAGTCATTGGCCTGCCAGGCAATCCTGTTTCTGTTTTTGTGACATTCCTGCTGTTTGTCCGTCCTTTCCTGTTGAAGATGCAGGGTGTCGATGCGTCGCTGCCATCTGGTTTCTGGCTGAGAAGCGCCGATGCTTATGCCAGTTCAGATGACCGTCGGGAATTCCTGCGGGCGAGGCTGAACCAACACAATGAGGTTGAACTTTACCCGAACCAGAGTTCAGGCGTCCTCTCATCCATGGTCTGGGGGGATGGACTGGTCGATAATCCTGCTGGCAATCCAATCAGGAAAGGGGACCTTGTCAGGTTCATCCCGTTCAGTGCATTCTTCCATCTATGAGGATCCATCTCCGTTTTTTTGCAGGTATCCGTGAACAGCTTGGGATTTCCGAAGAAATCCAGGTCCTGCCGGATACTGTCAGGACAGTCGGGCAGCTGCGCCGGTTCCTGATGGCACGGGGAACTGTCTGGCAGGAAGCCCTGTCCTATGACCGTCCTGTCCGGATGGCATGCCGTTTCGAAATGGCTGATGATGGGACGGCATTGACAGAAGGATGCGAAGTTGCGTTTTTCCCGCCAGTCACCGGGGGATGACAGGAACAGGCTAGCATGAAAAAGCCACCTGTATGCTGTGTGTGTGGTGGCTGTGATGGGTAAAGGATGTAAAAGTCTGGATTGTGGTTGGTCAAGAGTGCAATCATTTGTGGTTACCGATGAAGCAGCCTTCAGGGGTGCAGTAGGTTCCCTGCATCTTTTCCTTAACCAGTTTCTCTTCTTCCAACAGCTTCTTCAGGATTGGTTTCATCTGTTCAACAGGTATCGCACCGGGAACGGAGTATTTCCCTGCCAGGACAAAGTAAGGAACCCCATGGATACCATATTCCTGCGCCTGTTTTTCATCCTGCCGGACATCATCCGCATAATCGTCGGATGCCAGCATGGTACGGACTTCTGTTTCATCCAGACCTTCTGAGACAGCAATGCGGACCAGGACTTCAGGATCAGCCAGTTCCAGGTTTTCCGTGAAATAAGCCCGATAAAGGCGTTCAGACAGTCTGTCTGCCAATGTCCTGTCGGGTTTGCCCTGTGCCAGTTTTGTCAGCCGGTGTGCATCAAAGGTATTGGTATAGCGGGTCTGCCCGTAATTGAAATCCAGTCCTGCCTGTCTGCCGGTCTCATCGATCTGCTGGATGCGTTTTGCAGCCATTGCCTTGGTCAGCCCATATTTCGTGGCAAAGCGGTCCACAGTGGTGCCGGTATAGTCCTTGCTGGCATAAGGGTTCAGTTCAAATGCTTTCATTTCAACCTCAACAGATTGTGCTGCGCCCAGTGCTTCAAGCGCCTGTTTCAGATGGGTTTCACCGATATAGCAGTAGGGGCAGGCGTAGTCAGACCAGTAGGTGATTTTCATTGCTTATCCTTAAAAATAAAACACGTTCTATTTACAAGTGTAACAAGGATATGGTACATATGCAATAAAAATTGAACATGTTTTATTAAGGGTGGGAAAATGAACAGGATCGGTCGGCCAAGGAAAGACAGCCAGCCTGTTGATAACCGTCAGAAAATCATCCGGGCAACGGTTAACCTGATCAGGCGGCGAGGGGCTGGCGCTGTCACGGTGCGCAATGTCTGTGAATGGGCGGAAGTGTCTATCGGGACGTTCTACCATTATTTCAGGAACAAGGATGACCTGATGATGTATTTCATCAAGGATACGTCATGGGATGCCATTGCCTGGGACAGTCCATTGTCGGATATTGCCGGACGGATTACCGAACTGTATATGCATCTGGTCAAACGCTACATTGAGCTGGGCAAGGACTTCATGAAAAGTTTCTATACAGCAGACAACCAGGCGCTGTCGGCTTACATGGGACAGGTGGACGGCGGATTTTCTGACGGGACTGTCATGGCATTCTGTGAACAGCAGCTCAATCTGGCTATGCAGCAGGGGATCCTCAAGGCTGGTTTGATACCCATGAAGCCAGCGAAGACATCTGTACGGTTGTCAAAGGCTGTGTCGTTGAATGGTGCCTGTCGCAGGATGATATTGCTGTCGATCAGGTGATGTACCGGATATTGCAGCGTTATTTCGCCAGTGCCATACCGGTAAACAGGGTGTGATGAAATGAAAGCGGTGGTTATCGGGGCGACAGGGGCAACAGGGCGTGACTTGGTTGGAAAGCTGCTTGAAGATGATGCTTTCCAGACGGTCGATGTCTTTGCCAGGCGGTCAGTGGACTGGACACATCCCAAGTTGAGGGTACATGTCATTGATTTCAGCCAGCCTGAAAGCTGGCAGTCATTGGTTGCCGGGGATGTGCTGTTTTCGTGCCTGGGGACAACCTTGAAAACAGCAGGCAGCAAAGCCGCGCAATGGAAGATCGATTATGACTACCAGCTGAATTTTGCCAAAGCGGCAGCTGCCAATCAGGTGCCGGATTATGTATTGGTTTCTTCTATCGGTGCTTCTGCTGAGTCAAAAGTGTTTTACAGCCGGATGAAAGGGATGCTGGATGATGCTGTCCAGACACTGCCCTTCAGGCGGGTATTCATTTTCAGGCCACCTTCATTGATCCGGAAAGGGTCGACACGCTGGGTTGAGAAAGTCAGTGTGAAACTGCTGAAAGTGCTGAATGCGTTCGGTCTGATGAAAAGCTACCGGCCGTTGGAAACGGAAAAGCTGGCACAGGCGATGATTGATGCAGTCAAGTCGGACATGGCAGGGATTCAGGTCATCCCTTCTGACGGGATACAGGCGATGGCTGGCAGTTCGGTCGAGCGGAATCCTTGAGCTGGAAACAGCAAAGCCGGCAAGAATGCCGGCTTCTGTCACCTTGGAAGACACCTGATCATTTGATCTTGGTTTCCTTGTACAGGACGTGTTTCCTCGCCTTCGGGTCGAACTTGGTGATTTCCAGTTTGCCCGGGGTTGTGCGTTTGTTCTTGGTGGTCGTATAGAAATGACCGGTACCAGCTGTGGATTCCAGCTTGATTTTTTCCCTTC
>JAFWUI010000020.1 GCA_017524145.1 Oxalobacter sp.
GATTCGACGAAGAAACGGCGGCGGTGCAGGTTAGGCATGAAACGACGTTTGGTGACGTTGTGTGCATGGGAGATCTTGTTGCCGGAGACGGGTTTTTTTCCGGTGACCTGACAGACACGAGCCATAGTAAATACCTCCAGATATGATTGAGAAGCCGCAATTCTATCGGCATGAATCCAAAAATGCAAGAAAAATTCAATAAAAACATCATGTTGATTGAAATAATTGTCAATCAATTTTATGAATCAAGACACATTTAGATGGTGAAGAAACCATTGTCAGAGAGAGGGAAGGAGAAAAAGAAATCATAAAGATATCCCTGCAATATTCCTTGGATATCAAGGCATACTGCAGGGAAGGATACAGGTGTTACTGGAGGGTTTCTGGTGCAGGTGTCCTCAGGGCAGGGGCGGAACAGAAAGCCTTGAGTTTCCGGATATCCTGTTCTGCTTCAGCAATACGGTCTTCACTGACAAACTTCGCCGCTTCAACAATCTCAGCATCACTGGTTTCAAAACTGATGAGGAAAGATTCTCCTTTCTTCGTGATGATGAATGCACTCATGATCTTCCCATCCGACATCTGGAAAACAGGTGGCAGATTGTATTTATCCTCAAAATCCTTGAATGCAGCGGCAATATCAGTGGTATTCATTTTCAATTCCCTATCAATAGACTGCCTAGGCAGTAAAGCGGTTGCTCTCTCTGTCAAAACCTCAAAGCTCAATCAGGTAACCATCCGGGTCAGTATAGCCAGCTTCTTTCAGCATCCCCAGCTGTTCTTCAGACAGGGGGAAACGTTCCTGTTCATAAGAAACCTTGAAATTGCAGTCACTGACTTCTTCAAACACCTGGAGATTGAACACGATATCCTGACCATCCAGATAAAAGCTGCAGACTTCATCAGGCAGTTCAAATCCCAGTTTTTCCATGAAATCCATGGATACAGACTTTTCATCAGGCTTGGCAGAATCCGTCATCATTTCCTCCCATACATTGCATACCGGTATCGGAAAGCCCCTTGGGCACCGTGCGATATTGTACCCAATTGATAAGGAATTGGCAGGATTATGGCAGGCCATTCCAGGCATATCCGCAAAAACAGGGAGCGGAATCGGAAGCGATGGCAGAAATCCTGGAATTCCTTGCAATTTCCATCTCCATTTAGCCATTTTAAACAAAAATAAGCTAATATTATGGATAAGCATAGTCAACCAGCTATCGGGGTGGAGACAAGGGAATCCCGTCAATCTGGATATGCTGTATAGACTGAGTATGGGAGCAGGAAATGGGAGCAGGTGACGAGCTGGAAAGGCAGGAGAACCTAGCAGGAGAAAACACGGGTTCAGGAGAAGAGGCACGCGCTTTCAAAGAGTGGTCTGATTCCTACCGTAAAGGCAATATCGTTGACTTGTACCTGAACAAGTCAGGATATGACCGCAGCCAGCAGGAAGCCCAGCCTGACGATTCCCAGTCTTCCAAGAGCTGGAAACAATGGTTTGACTCTGACGACCAGAGCCATACAACCGCCCCGGTCCGCTTCAAATCAGAAGAAGAGATCAAGAAAGAACAGACCCAGGCCAAGGAAATCAAGACCCGGTTGGGTGTCCGTGAGGAAGAAGCACTGGCACTCAAGGCTTGGCTTGACTGGTATGAGGCAGGTGATTCCGAGCAGGCGCAGCAGTTGCCATCCACTGAACCGGCAACACCCCGTCCAGATGTCCAGGCCAAGGAAATCAAGACCCGGGTTGGTGTCCGTGAAGAAGAAGCCCTGGCAGTCAAGACATGGCTTGACTGGTATGAGGCAGGCGATCATCCAGCCAACCAGATTCCGGTCGAGAAAACCACCCCAAGAAGACCTGATGTCATTGAGAAAGAAATCAAGACCCGTGTTGGCATCCGTGAGGAGGAAGCCAAGGCGGTCAAGGCATGGACTGAATTCTACAATGCAGGGGATTTCCTGGATGCCTATCTGGAAAAATCCGGCTATTGAACAGTCTGGCATTCCAATCATGTCAGGCATATAATACCCATTCCTTCGCGGGCGTAGCTCAATGGTAGAGCAGAAGCTTCCCAAGCTTAAGACGAGGGTTCAATTCCCTTCGCCCGCTCCAATGACAGATGGTCTCCATAAATCACATTGAGAACAGATGCTTGCGGGATATTTGTCTGTTCCTTGTGATACAAAATGCCCAAGTTCCCTATGCAGGATTGATGGTTTCAGTGCATCGGGAAAACCAGAATCATAAAATCCGTTAAGTTGAATGACATTTGTATCATTCCGTTGTATTCCTCAAAAATGCATGGTGATATCCGATGATGCGCGATAAGCCCGTGAGACCGATCAAGACCCTGCTGATTGACAATTACGATTCATTCACCTGCAATCTTTATCATCTAATTGCAGAAGTCAACGGAATGCCTCCCATATTGATTCACAATGATCAAGAGGGGTGGACTGCAGACCGGTTCAATCAGTTTGATAATATCGTCCTTTCACCTGGACCAGGGCATCCTGATAAACCAGAAGATTTTGGTCTATGTGCTGATGCTGTCCGGCAGAAGGTGATTCCTGTACTCGGTATATGTTTGGGGCATCAGGGCATCTGCAGCATCCATGGAGCAGATATTGTTCAGGCAAAAGAAATCTGCCATGGCCGTCTCTTTCCAATTTCGCATAATAGGAAAGGACTGTTTTCCGGGATTCCCAGTCCTATGACGGTCGTCCGCTACCATTCGCTGGCAGTTGCCGATCTACCGGAAACCCTCAACATTACCGCCATGACTGCAGACGGTACCATAATGGGTGTTCAACATAAGACTTTTCCACAATGGGGAGTCCAGTTTCATCCTGAGTCCATCTGCACGGATTATGGAAAACAGCTATTCATCAACTTCCGCAGACTGACAGAAGATTGGTGGCAGTTGCATACGAAGCCAATTTCTCCATTAGGGTCATTGCCACAGGCCATAACAGTTCCTGCAACAGAACGGTATGTAGAAGCCAAGGATTCATATCTGTTGCATCGAGTATTGGACATATCTTTGGATGCTTCTCAGGTTGAGCAGGTCTTTAACCGTTGTTTTCGACAGGATGGACCTGCAATCTGGTTGGATAGCAGCCGTTCTGGTTATGGATCAGGACGTTTTTCTTTCCTCTGTGCACCATCAGGACCGCTTGGCCGTACAGCTGCTGCGAATGTAGCGGAAGGGACTGTGACTGTCAGAAATCAGCAGGGTGAAAAAGCTGTTTTTCATAGAAATTGCCTGGATTGGCTGGCAGACGATATCCGACAGTATCAGATTGAACCTCCAGACGCACCATTTGAGTTTGCGCTTGGATGGATTGGGTATCTTGGTTATGAACTGAAAGCGCAGTGTGGTGCGGAAATGGCCCATCGATCCCCTTATCCGGATTCAGGACTTCTGTTCTGTGACAGGGGCATTGTCATTGACCATCAGGAAAACCAACTGCATCTCTTGGCTTTGGCAGAGCCATCTACAGAAAATGATGCATACCAATGGCTGGAAGATATCCAGAATAATCTTCAGAAGGATATTGAACCAGAAAATGGTGATGGATTATCCGAAGGAGGTTTTCAGGGAACATTGGACCTGACTGAACCGATATCCCTTCTGCATGGCAAGGAAGAGTACATTGACCGTATTGAGGCCTGTCAGTCCCTCATCAGGCAAGGGGAGACCTATGAGGTCTGCTTGACCAATAGGGTCGCAGGGGCGACGGATGCGGATGCTTGGACGGTTTACCGTATGCTGCGCAGACGCAATCCTGCGCCATACAGTGTATTCATGCAATTTGATGGAATCAGTATCCTTGGTTGTTCGCCAGAGCGTTTCATGAAAATCTCACGTGGTGGTGTGGCAGAGACAAAGCCAATCAAGGGAACCAGGCCAAGGGGCATTGATCCAGCAGCAGATGCTCGGATTGTCGATGAGCTGGCAACAAATGAAAAAGAGCGGGCAGAGAATCTGATGATTGTCGATTTGGCCAGGCATGATCTTGGCTGGACGGCAGAAACCGGGAGTGTTTCAGTTCCTGATTTGTTCGGTATCGAAAGCTATCAGACAGTCCATCAGATGGTCAGTACGGTGAAATCACATATCCGTCAGGGCATTTCTCCTTGTCAATGTATCCAGCAGGCATTTCCGGGTGGTTCCATGACAGGAGCTCCTAAAAAACGTACGATGAAGATTATCGACAATCTTGAAGGTGCTGCACGGGGCATTTATTCGGGGGTTTTAGGGTATTTCTCATTGTGTGGTGCCGTTGATTTGAGTATCGTTATCCGGACCATGGTTATGCGTCAGGATGGCGGTTTCTCCTTCGGGGTCGGTGGAGCGGTCACCGTTCTGTCAGACCCGGTTGCTGAATATGAAGAAACACGGGATAAGGCACGGGCATTCCTTGATTTATTTGGAACAGACTTTCCCGTATCTTAAGGGGAATCAGGATGGCAGGAATTTCTGAAACCATTTACCAGACAGATTTTACAGGTGTCCTGTCGGTGACAGAGTCGCCTGAAAAACAAGTTCTTGTTGCAGATTCATGGCTTGTCAGGAACGGTAATGCCATTGCTCTGGATTTGCATCGTAAACGTTTCTTCAACAGCTGTAGCCAGCTGTATCAGATTCGTCCCGATGTCCTTCAACCTTACTGGTTGATGATGCTCAATAAGATTCCGCATCATGGATTATGGTTTCCCCGCGTCGAGCTGGCAGGAAATGCAAGGCAACCCAAGCTTCAGGTCCGTATCCGTCCTGCGCCTCCTCTGAAAGAAACGGTCAGGCTGTGTCTCTGCAATATACCTGACAGGCGCCATGCCCCCCGTCATAAAGGTCCTGATATGAGCCTGTTGGGAGAAATCCGCCAGCAGATACTGATGCAGGGAGCAGATGAAGGAATTATTGTTTCCCCCAAGGGTTACCTGTTGGAAGGGCTGACTACCAGCATCCTTTGGTGGGAAGAGCTCAATGGTCAACAGACATTATGTGCAGTTCCTGATGCCAATAGGATCCTACCGGGAACTATCCGTGAATTGATACTGTCTATTGCGGAACAATCAGGTATACCTACCGCCTATCGGCTCGTTTTACCTGCTCGGTTGAATGGCCGTGAGGTCTGTGCTGTAAATGCACTGCACGGTATCCGGTCTGCAATACCTTGGCAGAACTCGCCATTCATTCCAAAAAATGATGCCAAGGCTGAAAAACGTCTGAAAGAATGGCGGCATGCTATTGAGGCATATGCATCCCCGATAACAGCGTGAGACTGCAGTCGATGTAACCGGGTGGCATTCTCTGCATCTCAGGTTTTTGGTATGCTGGAAACAGCTTTCAACAGGAGGAAGGTATGGGATTGTTTGGAGAAAAAAAACCAAAAACCTGTCCGGTCTGCAACAGGCAATTTTCTGGTATTGGATGGTCTCTGCCTGATGGAGTGCTCTGCGACACCTGCTGGCATCAGGTGGAGGACCACTTCGAGAACGATGATATCCTCGAGGAGGAATATTCTGTCGAAGGGGCAAGGCGCTATATCGCTGACAGGAAGAACCGGAAAACGGCTAAACCCGTGCCGAAAATCTACAAACCCCAGCCACTGCGGATATCTGACAGCTGCATGAATTGCGGAGCCCCGGTCGATGAAGAAGCCGCTGTCCTGAGAGACAGGTCCCCCATCTGCGATGCCTGCGCCTCGGAAGTCCGTATCATCTATCCGCTTATCCGGACACTGATTCAGGAACCATTCGAGGGAGATGAAGAACCTATACTGCTGGATTCATTGAACAGGATCACTTACCCTGAATTCCAGAAAGCCTTGACCGTTGCAGCGGAAACCAGGAACCGGTACCGGCAGCATTACGGGAACTGCAAGGCAGTTTTCCTGGTGGATGACAACAGGCGGATTGAGAAACGCCGTAGCTGGAACTGTTCAGTCAAGGGCAGGACAGTCTATGGGATGGTCCAGGCGAAAGACCGGTTTGCAGTCAGGCGCAGGGAAAGGACCTATCAGGACACCATCATGGGGCTTGATATACCGTATTACTATAAGCTCAGTGGCAGGATGTCAGATGCCATACCTGAAGGGTACGCTGGGAGCCTTGTCTTTGACCATGATATTCCGTACATCTATCCAGGAGACATCCTGATAATCAACTGAAAGGAGCAGATATGCGCAGAAATCAGATCAAGCGGTTGGATATTGGATTCTGTTCCTTGTGTGGCAGGGCGGCATTCTGGTCTGAAAATGCCAAAAAGCTCCAGGACGATGCCATCATCTGCGGTGAGTGCGTCCGGAAACTGCGGGTGATGTACCCCTTTCCACTTGACCCGAAGGATATCAAGCATGACCCATTGAAGAACCTGACAACCGGACAGGCAAGGGACGCCATGGGAAAAGTCACGGAATTCATCGAGGATTTCCGTGAACGGTATGGTTACAGGAATGCCGTCTTTATCGTCAATAAAATCGAGAAAGAAGGGGGCGGCTTGTTCAAGTCGCCGCTTTACTGTTTGTATGGCAGGGTCCTTTACGGTGGATTTTCAATCAATGAGGATGTCACCGTCAAACATGGCCAGAGCCTGTATCAGTGCAGGCTGAAAGATGTCTATCTGGATGTTCCCCTTACAGACGGCTATGCTCTGCGAGAGAAGGATCATGCGGAAGGCGGCTATCCAGCCATCCTTCAGATACAGGAAAGGAACCTTGATATTCAAGTCAGGGACCTGATTGTGAAATGACGGTTTTCTGCCTTATATCCTGAAACAGAAAAACTGGGGTGTCTCCTGCAAGATTTTTAGGAATACCTTACAATATCACTGTTTTATTTCCCAATTCCCCGAAAATCAGAAAGGATAAGCTAATGGACATCAAGGACCTGCCACAGGAAGAAAGGACAAAATGTGAAGTCTGGACACGCGTTATGGGCTACCATCGCCCGATTTCCCAATGGAATGACGGTAAACAGTCCGAAGCACGCGAACGCCGCTATTTCACCGAACAGGCCTGTTCTGGAAAACTTTCCTGATTTCAGGGGTGAAGCGGCAAGCCGGGGTTTCCCCGGCTTTTTTTGTCAAGACGGCAGAAGCCACACACCATCAGACGCAAATATGCCCGTCATCCCCAGGCTGTGATATCGTATCCAGGATCCTGTTTTCCTGACCTTTCAAGGAGCAACCATGTCCTGGAACTACGCACAGCCTGTGACAATCCGTTTCGGCAACGGCCGCATCGCTGAACTTGTCAAAGAAATCAACGCATTGGGTGGCAGTAAAGGTATCCTGATCACCTCACCGTCCTTCGAGAAAAGCGGTCTCATCCAGAAAATCGTTTCAGACAGCCAACCGCTGATCAAAGCTGTTTACAGCAACGTCAATCCCAACCCAGACATCACCGAATGCGAAGGCTGCATCGCACTCATCCGTGAACATCAATGCGATTTCGTTGTTGCACTCGGAGGGGGCAGCGTCCTCGACTGTGCCAAGGCAGCGGCACTCATGGCAACCGCTGATTTACCGGTTTCTGCCTATATGGACAACGCCAGCCTGCTGCCTGCCAAAGGACTGCCGTTGATAGCCGTACCGACAACTGCAGGCACCGGCAGTGAAATCAGCAGTGTTTCCGTACTCTCAGACCATACCAAGAAGGTCAAGAAACCTCTGGCGACCCCGGCATTCTTTCCGACCCTTGCCATCATCGACCCGGAACTCACCCTGACCGTGCCGCCGCATATCACCGCCTGCACAGGCATGGATGTGCTCTGCCATGCGCTGGAAGCCTTCTGGAGCCGTCAGCATCAGCCCATCTGCGATTCATTCGCCATCAATGCCATCAGGCTTGTCATGCAGAACCTCAAGACTGTCTATGATGAACCCAACAACCTTCCAGCCCGTGAAAGGATGGCAGAAGCCTCCCTTCTGGCAGGGCTGGCATTCACCGTGCCGCGGACAAACTGTTCCCATGCCTGTTCCTATCCGCTGACCAATGACCTAGGCATTCCCCATGGGGAAGCCTGCGCCATCACCATCGACTATTTCATGCGGATCAATGCCCAGGCAGATGATGGCAGGCTCAGGATGCTTGCCGGCATGCTCGGTTATGGCTCGGCTTCAGAGCTTGCTGATGCCATCACCCAGCTCAAGAAAGACATCGGCATCATGCCTGACCTCAAAACCTTCAACCTGACCGACGGACAGATTGAAGGGCTTGTACAGAACAGCCAGAACCCCATCCTGAAGCTCAATCCGGTTGAAATCACTCCTGCGATGCTCCGTGAAATGTATAACCAGATGCGGTGACAGCGTTCCGGAAGCAACCATCAATCGGAAACAAGGTATCATAATGATGTTGTAAGCGTTTTTAAGGGGTAGAAGAGGGCCTCTCCAAGCCAACAGGAAAACGGTTGCAGGGGAATCCTGGCCTTCTGCCATCAGAAGAAAGGAAAACACCATGAAACATTCAAAATGGGCTTTATTCGGTATCGCTGCCCTGTGTGCTGGTATGCTGGTTGGCTGTGGCAAGCCAAGCAAAGAGCAGGTTGTTGAAATGGCTGCGAAAGAACTCGGCAAAAACGTACCGCAGCAGCTGGATTCCGTCACCACCCTGACCAAGGCAGAAGCCAATAACGGTACGCTGAACCTCTATTACACCATTTCCCGCCCAGACGCCCAGCTGCATGCTGCAGAAGCCGAAATGGGTATCCGGAGCAACATCATCGAACAGTACTGCTATAACGACCAGAACAAGCCGATGCGTGAAATGGGCATCGAAGTCCAGCACAACTACACCGACTCGACCGGAGCAGCCCTGTTCACCATCAAGGCTGATCCCAGCCAGTGCACCAAATAACCTGTCCCTGTGTTGAGGGTCGGCTATGAAAAAGACTTTGATAGCGTTATTGGTGGCAGCCGGTGTTTTCGCCCCGGTCTATGCGGATACCATTTCGGTTGATAAAAGTGGTTTTGAAGAAATCAGCAAAGTCATCGATGATGCTGCCTATGATATCCGTTACTACTCATCCAACAACTTCACCGGAAAGCGGGTGCAGGGTTATAAGGCACCCCGGGCATATCTGACCAAAGAAGCGCTGGCGGCACTTTCAAAAGCCGCTGACGATTTAAGGAGCCAGGGTTACAGGCTCCTGATCTGGGATTCATACCGGCCGCAGAAAGCCGTTGACAACTTTGTCGTATGGATGAAAGACCCGAAAGACCCTGGCAACAAAGCGTTTTATCCAGAGCTTGAAAAATCGGATCTGGTCAAAGGCAACTATGTCGCCACCAAATCCTCGCATACCCGGGGAAGCACCGTTGACCTGACCATCATCAAGAAAGACGGTACAACTGTCGATATGGGCGGTACCTTCGACCTGTTCTCAGAAATATCGCATCCTGATTACCAGAACATCACCAAAGCCCAGAAGCGCAACCGTAAAATCCTCAGGAATGCGATGCTGAAGGCAGGATTCAACGCCATCGATTCTGAATGGTGGCACTATACCTACAAGGACGAACCCTACAAAGATACGTACTTTGATTTTGATGTTGAATAGGCTGTCCTGCCAGGGGCGCTATTTCACAAGCTTGTCCAACCGGTCCTGGATCTTGTAGGACAGCAACTCCAGATGGTCGTTGGCTTCCACCAGCGTGGAGCCATTCGGCAGGTAGACATGTTTTGCTGCCCGTTCACTGAAAACATCGTCTGAAAAGAAATCCAGCGTGCCCTCGATTCCAAGCATCCGGCGGACATCTGCATCCACCATCCTCGCCGTGTAATCGTAGTAAAGGCAGTAAAGCTTGTTCGTCGAAGGAGAGTCATAGCAGTCTGCAATCTTGACGATTGCACCTGACATGCCGGTCTCGCCTTTTTCCATATGCTGCCAGAAATCCTGGACAGCCTGGTCAATCAGCTTCTCATCATCCACCACAGGCTCAGCCTGCACTGACACACACGATAAGGCCAGGCAGCCAGCCAGCAAAGCCTTCAGGAAAGTCGGGGTTCTCATCATCGATATCCAAATTGAAACTGTATTCAGAAAGCCGGACAACCATCTCCACCCAGCCAGGACAAACGGGTTTGAAGACCATCATCGAGCCAAGAAGGCATCAGTCCATCTCCGTTCAGGATGATTTTCCCTCTATTCTGGCAACGGTTCAATCCTTTCAGGCTGATTCCTGGCTGCCAAGCACATTGAATACGTCCAAAATTGGAAACCCTCCGCCACTTCAGGCAAAATAAAAGCCGTCACCGGATAATCTTGACAGTGGCACCAGACAGGGAGGAACGTTGATGGAACGTATCAACTGGAAAATGCTGATTGCAATACCGCTGATGACGGTATGTGTATCCGCATGTGGGGAGAATGCTGTGCAACCGAACAAGAAAAACCCAGGAACCGTCAGTGCATCCGCATCTGACCCCGCCTATCAGACCTTCTCAGTCTGTGAACACCAGGCAATAAAAGGCGATGCAAAATCGCAATACGACCTGGCTGTGATGTTTGACGAAGGCAGGTGCGTTGCCAAAAGCCGGATAAGTGCCACCTACTGGTTCGGGAACGCAGCGGAAAAGGGATATGCCGATGCCAAATCCCGCCGGGAATCCATCCTGCAGGCATTGGAAAAATCCGCAGGAGCAGGGGATGCCAGTGCGCAGTATGACCTTGGTTGGATGTATTACCACGGTTATGGCCTCCGTTATGACGGAACCAAGGCAATCGATTGGTTTGAGAAGGCTGCCAGACAGGGAAATGTCAAAGCCCAATACCTTTTAGGTGAAATCTATAGTGAAGACCGCCGGTTTGAACAGGACACCGGCAAGGCAAAGCACTGGTTTGGACACGCCGCAGAACAAGGTGAGGCCAAGGCGCAGAACAAACTGAGTACACTGTATTACAAAGACAAGGACTACGCCAAGGCAAGATACTGGGCAGAAAAATCAGCTGGACAGGGCAATGATGAAGGACAGGTGCTGCTTGGCTGGCTCTATGAGAAAGGCTACAGCGTTCCCCAGGACTATGCCAAAGCCAAAGAACTGTATGAAAAAGCCGCCATACAGGGGAACCAAAAGGGACAGGACAGACTCGCGGTATGCTACCGCCTTGGCAGGGGCACGCCAAAAGATCTGGAAAAAGCACAGTACTGGTCTGACAAAGCCATGCTGCAGGGCGACTGCGGTGTCGAAGGGGGATGCCGGTAAAGGTCCATCAATAGGCATCTCTTGGTGCCAGACGGTCAGGAAAGCCGCCTGAAAGAAAACCGGCGCAGGGCAATCCCCCTGATTTCTTCAGGCAGGACGATGTTTTCGGCAGGAGTGACGAGCTGGTAGACAGAATTGCGCGACCTGCCATTCTGCTTCGGTTTCCGGGAACCAACCTCGAAACGGCTGTAACGCTCGATTTCAGGCAGGACCTTCCGGATGGCACTGTTCGCCCGGGAAACCGCCTCCGTGAATTTGGATTTGAAACTTTTAAGCGCATTCTGGAAACCGTTTTCGTCCCCCGGGTCGAAATTGTGCATGCCGGGAATCAAATCCTCGATATCCTGAGCAAAGGCAAAATATTCCAATGCGGCTTCATCCTCCGCCGGGTCGATGAAAGCAAGCCCATTCTTCTTCCGGACAGCCAGCCAGAGCAGGATGCTCAGAGGGATTGGGGGCAGTTTCACCGACTCATTGGACGAGACGATGCTCTTCGCATCACAGATGACCGTTTTCCTGCCCAGGTCAAAACGCATCTCGATCGGGTCAAGCGCACTGTCCAGGTAATCGATCAGCTCAGAATAAGGGCCTTCCCGCAGGAAATTGCCCGGCAGGTTGTTCCGGAGCCGGATGAACGGGATTTCCGCCAACGTGACCTCGGCATCTCTTGCCAGGATGACCTTCTCTTTGAGGGATTGATGGTCAATCACCTTCAGTTCCTGCTGACGCTGGGTTGGATAGTAGAAATCAGGCAGGTTTTCGTAGGCCTCCGGGACCATGACATGCGAAAGGGTATCCTGGGGCTGGGCAAAAATCGACAGGATATAACCGAGGAAAAAAGACAGCGGTTTCCTGCCACCTGCAATCGAAACATGAATGCAGCTCGAATCATCCTGGCATTCCTTCCGGACAATATCGACAATGGCGTTGGCTGCCGCAATATTGTCCTCAGGGGTGCGGATATCTGCCAGCGGCTTTCCATACCTGTCAGTGATGATATGGATACAGTCTTCATCAAACAGGATCTTTCCCTCAACCCCGAGGTCCTTGCACAAGGCATGGAACTGTCCGGTATCAGGTTCCAGCAGGCTCTCCAATACCACTTCCCGTACACCTGCCGTACCGATGACATGGATATCGGTCGGGACAAACCCCTTTTGCCTGACAAGGGCATACAAGGCTTCAGTGACAACCTGCGGGCGTTTCCCCACTGAGCAGAGAAGGACTCGTTTCCCGAAATCATTGGGTGATCTGGCAGGCAAGTTGGCGGTTTTGTGCATGATGGCAGGGCAGGATTGTCAACAAAGCAGATTATGGCATTTTCTTTGCAGTCTGTTCAGCCTATCTGCCATCAGCACGCTGCCATAGGCTGCGGAATTTTCACAATATTGTGAAATCCACGGTTGGACTTTTCCGTCCATATAATTGATCCAACGCGATTAAAGAACAGTTTCTGTTTCCATGACCCAAGCAGAGTGTGGGGGGAAATAACTTCTGCAACTGGTGCACAGGACTCCTTACTCTCCAGAAAACAACCTGTGTGAATCAGTTGGCATTCCGGAAAGACGGAAGACAACATGCAAATCCAACATCGCCCCTGGCTGAAAAGGCCAGGGGTTCTTTTTTTCCGGTTTCACAAATGAAAGGGGCTGTCCTGGATGACCAAGACAGCCCTGTCTGATGAAGCGTACCCGTTCAGGTTATGATGCCGGTGTCGTAATCAAGACATCACACTCTGCCTCATTGATGGCGTAATGGATGGTACTGCCGATCAGGTAGTCTTCAAGCCTCAGCCGGTGGTGTTTGCCCAGAACCAGCAGGTCAATCCCGTTGTTCTTGACATAACTGAGGATGATCCGGTGGGGGATACCGATTTCAATATACTTCTTGAACTGCCTTGAAGAACCGATCTTATTGATGAGCGAATCGATTTTTTCCTCGACTTCAGCCTTCGCCTTGTTGCGGAATTCTTCAAGGATTTCTGGTTTGACGCTGGAATAGAATTTGGCATCAGAGGCTTCAGAGATGCCCATCAGGGTGATTTCCGCATCGTCAGGAATGAAAGGCAACGCCTGCTTGACCTGATTGAGGGAGACTTCAGAAAAATCAACCGGTATCAAGACCTTCTTATAAGGCCGCATCTCTTCTTCACGGATGATGAGCGTCGGGCATTGGCTGCCTTGGATCACCTTGACCGGAATATTCCCGATGATTGGCATGAAATGATAACCCTGCCCATGGGCACCAATGACCAGCAGGGAAGCATCCTTCTCCTTGACCAGTGCCTTGATTTCATCGGTGACACTGCCGGTCAGTGCGACTGGCGTAACGGTAATCCCTTCTTTTTCAGACAGCAGGCTGGCCCTTTCTTCGAGCATCTTTTTCGCTTCCTGTCGGTAAATTTCCTGGGCGAGGATCTCGTCAGCCGAGCTCATGACATAGAAGCCTCCTGTCCCTTCCATGACATTGACAAGGAGCATTTCAGCATTTTCCAGATGTTTCGTGATTGCGGCACCTTTGCTCTCTGCGAACTTGGCCCACTCCGATATATCTGTTGCGGTAACAATATAGCTTTTTTCTGGCATAGTATCCTCCGTTAAGGGATTGGTAGATTATTGTCTTCCTATTACTGATTATAGCCAGTTTATGACCTTTCAGGGTTTTTTCCATGCAAATCGTTGGTCCATAAAGGCAACCAATCCTTTTCACTGGAGAAAGGGAATATCATCCTAAGGGATGGACAAGCATCCAAACTTCAATCATCATCAGCCAGACAGAGTAAAAACAGGCAGATGTCCGCTTGATGCCCTATCCACTGGACCGATAACCCACAGCCCATTTGAAGGAGATGAAAATGACTGACAACATACCGGCTGAATTGAAAAAACTCGAAGAATTGGCTGCATCAGGTTCATCACAGGCGTTTTATGAGCTGGGGCTTGCCTACAAGCAGGGCGGACTGGTCGGACAAGACCATGGGAAAGCCATCCGGTATTGGAAAGAAGCGGCGCGCCTGAAAAATGCAGAAGCCCTGGTTGAATTGGGCAAAGCCTTCTACGATGGCATAGGCACTGTACAGGACCCCGATTTCGCCTTCAACTGCTGGAACGATGCCGCGACTTTGGGGAACGTGCCAGCCATGTTCCATCTGGCGCAGCTGTTTATGGATGGATACCGGAATATTTCAGGAGAGGATGAAACATTCAAATGGCTGTCCAAGGCGGCAGATGCAGGGCATCAAGAAGCGCCATATTTCCTGGCGCGGGGACACCGGACAGGGCAATGGGGAATCCCTGTCGATGAAGCAGAAGCTGCCAAGTGGTTGCACAAGGCAGCCCCCCAAGACCATCTCGATACCATCATCGAAACAGCAAAAGCATATGAAAACGGGACCGGTGTCCTCAAAAGGAAGGACCGTGCCATGCGCTGGTGGCAGATAGCCGCCGATGCAGGAGACAGTGAAGCCCAGAAAGCCTTGGGGAAACGTCATGAAGAAAAAACAGCTGAAAAGGACGTCGCCGATGCCCAGGAGGCACCTGCTGACACTTACGAAGAACTGGGCGGCCGTAACAGGGATATTGCAAAGATACTCCGGACAGATGTCAAGGCAGTCCGTGGCGGTGATGGAAACGCCATGATGAAATTGGCAGCCATGTTCAGGGCAGGTGAGCTTGTCCCACAGAACCTCCGTTATGCATATGCACTGTATGAGGCTGCCCTGAAAAAAGGGAAGGGCAATCCCAAGGCTCAGGAAGCCATCGACAGGATGATGAAGACACTGGGCAAGAAAGAACGCGAAAAGGTCCTCGACAAGAAAGTCTTGCCACTATCCCATGTATTGGAAAAGATTGAGGAACTCGCCAAAGATATTGGATCAGGAGAAAAACTTAAATTGGGATGATGTCGGAAACGGCGGATGAAGTCAGGACGGGACCAGCGCATCTCAGTCGGACGGACACCCATAAACGGCAAAGTCTGTTTGTATCTCATCGAACAGCCTTTTGACGGCAAGCCTGATGTCTCCGCAAAGCATGATGGGCTCATCCTCTCTTAGGATCATGTATCCCTCTGCGCCTGATTCTGCCTCCTTGACATGAACAAGCTCGAAGATGGTGCATAACCCTTTTTCCTTGGCGAGCGTTTCAAGCACTATCCACTGTTTTTGACGGGGTGTATGCACGTTTGTGGTATCTGGAGCCTGTTCTATTTCTTTGATTTCCTGCAGCAGGCTTTGCACCTCAGCCGTTGTCTTGCGTACTGTTTCGCATAACCGACGCAATTCATCTTGGAGTTTCGGTAGTCCAAGTTCCTGGAAATTGCGGCTGTTCAGACGGGCAAGGCGTTCGCTGTGTTCCTGCCTTTTTTGCGATAAAAGCCATCCCTCATGACGCAGCCTCTGTTGCAGCATGTCCAGCTGTTCGTATTTGAGTTCAATATCCGATTCCATTGGAGTGCCTTGGTTTTTGATGTTCTGCATTTCATCGGGGACTTTAGCATGTCTGCCTGACAGGAACCTTGAATCACAATATTGTGGATTTTAATCTGGCATTGATTTCAGCTATGATGGGGCTGTCCGCAAATTGGTGGAAATCCCATTGACGCTTGCATTGCCTCGTAAGAATGATGAAACGGCTTTTTGGAACAATCCTGCTTATGCTTTTCCTGGGTGTCGGACTCTCAGGATGCAAGCCTGCTGTTTCGTTCAAGGATCCCCTGGACAAGACCATCCCCAGGATACCGGTCAAGGATTGGCACCGTCCCAATGAAACACTGAACTATTCACTGTCTGATGAAGAGAAGCAGGAGAAGTCCGAATACGGGATACTTGTCTTGGGGGTGGAAACGCCATTGCGCCCCAAAATCTCCCCTGAAAACCTTGAGAAGCTCAGAAGGTGGGATAAGTACATCGCGGACAAGGATGAATTGGTCCGTGAGAAAAAGGATGCCAGCCGGTATAAAGACCTGCCAGATGTACGTCCAGGGATGACCGTACGTGATGCCATTGCTGACTTGGAGGCATTTGAAAAGAAATTCCCTGCCGTCGGTGCGGAAGACTTCAAGAAAGCCGAAGAAGCAGCAGAGCGTTACAGCAAATCACCGGAAAGCAAGAAACCGCTTCCTCCTGACCCGAATGACATCCAGAACTGCAAGGACAAGTCTGTCTGCGGGGGGGCGCCTGGGCATCCGGATGCAAGAAAAGCCTGTTACTTCGCAATCAGTCCCTCGGTCAATGGTGAGTGGAAACCGGTTGACGATATGATTACCGCGCCATTGCCAGGATTCGTCTGGGCAAACAAGAAACCCAATGATTTCTGGATTACAAGGCGTGAGAATGACATTCTCATCCAGAATGAGTATGGCGGTTACATACGCCATTCAGTGACCTGTTTCTTCAACAAGAAGACGCGGGAAACTAAGATTGTTTTCAAACGGTTGTGATGGAACACTGAAAAACATGCAAGACACCGACCGTACCCTCTATGTGCTCTGCGGGATTCCTTATTCCGGCAAATCAACCTTTGCCGACAAGGACCCTGTACTTTCAGGCCTTCCGAAACTTTCCTCTGACCGCCTTATCCTGGAAAAGGCGGAACGCCTGGGTACCACCTATGACAAGATTTTCCTGGAATCCATCAAAGAGGCAGAGAAAGAATTCCTCAGGCAGGTGAACGGACATCTTGAAGCAGGCCAGTCCTTTGTCATTGACCGGACAAACGGCAATCCCAAATCACGTATGAAACTGTGCCGGAAAGCCAAGGAACACGGTTTCAGGGCAGTCTGCATCTACTTTGAACACCCATCCACTGAAGAAATTGAAGAGCGGATAGGGCAGAGAAAGAGCCATATCCTGCCGAAATACCGGGTCCAGTCTTTCAGGGATAGTTTTGTCCTGCCAACGCTTGATGAGGGGTTTGATGCTTATTTTGTGGTCCGGCAGCCGGCACCGGAAGAATCCCTTTGACAACAGGATATATCCCCAGGACCAGCCGTGCAAAAGCCTGCTGTCACCGGTAATCAGTCCGTAAACTGATGATTGCCCAGGTTGCCTTTCCTTTCCAGGTATGCGGCTTGGCAAGTGCTGTGAGTGATCCAGGGACATCAGAAGGTTCTTCCGCATTGTACAGATACCCCTTCATCTGGATATTGCCATCAGGCAGCCTTTCTGCCTTTGTAACCTTCGCATAATAGACCGGGTCGCCACCTGAGATGCCATCTGCCTTGTCGAAATAATAACGGACACCATCAGAATAATATAAGAAAGGCTTGCATTCCGGACACTCAGCCAGATCTGGATTGCGGACGCTCGGCAGGCTTTTCAGGTCATAATCGAAATAGCGTTTCAGGCTTTCTTTCACATAAGACCCATCAAGCGACGCATCGCCATAACGGGTTTGCTCAGACCTGATGGTCCGGTTGAAATTGTTTATGAAATGATGCCAGATGGCGAAACGGATCATCCAATCAGGATGGTCTGGATCCAATATGTCTTTCGCCGTAAAAGTCCTCATCCGGACTTCTGTGAAGTTCGACAGAAAGGTGCTCATTTTCTTCATCTGGGCGGCAGAAAATTCACCGGCATGGGATGGCAGCGCCATCAGCAATGAGAAGAACACCGCTGCAATAAACGAGAATATCTTTTTCATAAACACTACCACCTTGCACCTGTTGAGTCCATCGAGGGCGCTCTTGGAAAAAGATGCTGTTTGAAGCAGGATTCCATCCTTCCCAAGAACGTATAGGCAGGATACACCATATTCCCGTTCCTTTTCAGTACAGCGCCGTTTTTGACAACCTGAAAGCAGTCGAAGATTCGCGTTGGGAGAATCACGATAAAGCATCAGATACCCAAGAGCTGCGCGATGGATGCGAGCCGGTATTAGGCATCATTGCAGGACTTCAATCTTTCTATTCCAGATATGTTATGTGTCCTGTGCTCATGGGGAGTACAGATATTGCTGATGATGCCAATAGATAGAAGAATGGATGATATGATGCAAGTGTTTCAACCTGAACAGGACTATCATGCCGACACTTGACTGGATTGGAAAAGACAAGGTTATCAACCATCATCAGGATGTCCCTTTCCGCGTGCTGGAAAGACAGTACAGCTACGATGAGAACGGTCAGCATCAAGCTGACAACGGCAGTGAGAACATGGTTATCCATGGCGATAACCTTGAAGCACTCAAATCACTGCTTCCCAAATACGAAAACCGTGTGAAGTGCATCTATATCGATCCGCCGTACAACACGGGCAACGAAGGCTGGGTCTATAACGATAACGTCAACGACCCAAAAATCAGGAAATGGCTCGGTGAGGTCGTTGGTAAGGAAGGAGAAGACCTATCAAGACATGATAAGTGGCTCTGCATGATGTATCCCCGGCTTAGGCTGCTTCAAAAATTACTGGCAGACGATGGCGCAATTTTTATCAGTATTGATGATAATGAACAGGCAAATTTAAAATTAGTCTGTGACGAGATTTTTGGAAGAGTCAACTTCATTAATAATATTATCTGGCAGAAAATTCATAGTTTAAAAAATGATGCAAAGTATCTTTCTGAAAATCATGACTTCATTTTAGTTTATGCAAAATGTAAAGAAAAAATAGAATTAAAATTACTTCCCAGAACGGATACTATGAATGCTCGTTATAAAAATCCAGATAATGATTATCGTGGACCATGGCAATCTGGGGATTTAGTTGCCAATGAAGAAAGAGCTAATGGATATTATGATGTTTTCTCTCCAACTACTGGAAAATCATTTAATGTTCCAAAAGGAAAACATTGGGTTTATTCTCAAGAAAATATGAATCAACTTATTGCTGATAATCGTATTTATTTCGGGAAAGATGGTAACGCCTTCCCAAGGAAAAAAAGATTTTTATCTGAGGTCATGGAAGGTAGAAAAGCTGATACTTTATGGTTGAGTGAAGAAGTTGGACATAATCAAGAAGGCAAAAGGGAAATTGTAAGCATATTTAATGATAAAAATGGCTTTAGTACACCTAAACCGATTCGCCTTATTTCAAAAATTATACAAATTGCTTCAGATAAAGATTCCTTGATTCTTGATTCATTTGCTGGTTCAGGAACAACTGCACATGCTGTCCTGAACTTGAATAAGACAGATGGCGGAAATAGAAGATTCATTCTTGTTGAATTAATGCCTTATGCTGACACTATCACAGCTGAACGAATCAAACGGGTCATTTCTGGTTATGGTGAAGACAAAAAAGCGGTTGATGGTACTGGTGGTGATTTCAGCTATTATGAACTGGGCGAACCGTTATTGATTGATGACAATCTGAATGAATCAGTCGGCATTGAAAAAATCCGGGAATATATCTGGTACACTGAAACCAGACAGCCTTATTCTTCCCCTGAAAGCCAGACAGATTACCTGGGTACATATAATTTCACAGCTTATTACTTTCATTATGAACCTGATCAAGTCTGTGTGTTGGACTATGATTTCTTGGCAACCATCCAAGAAAAAGCAGACCGTTATGTGGTTTATGCAGACCGTTGTTCCTTGAGTGATGATGAATTGATGAAATTCGGTATCACCTTTAAGAAAATCCCCCGTGACATCACAAGGCTGTAGAGGAATCGTCATCATGGAATTGAAGACTTATCAAAAACAGGTGATTGCCGATTTATCCCGTTATATGGCATTGCTGGATGAAGCGAAAGACAGCAGTCAGGCTTTCAAGTTGTTCTGGGAAGAAAAGGGCATTCCTGTTGGGTTGGGTGGTGTACCCGCCTATCAGCATATCCTGCCAGGCATTCCAACCATCTGCCTGAAGGTGCCGACAGGTGGGGGCAAGACATTCTTGGCATGTCATGCCATCAAGCCGGTTTTCGACCAGTTACCGCCAACCAAGACAAGAGCAGTGGTTTGGCTTGTACCATCAGATGCCATCTTGACCCAGACATTGGCAGCACTCAGGAATCCGTATCATCCTTACCGCCAACGGATCAATGCTGACTTTAGCAGCCGTGTGGAGGTCTATACGAAGGAAGAACTGCTGAATGGTCAGAATTTCAATATGACTGCCATCAGTGAACAACTTTCTGTGATGGTTCTTTCCTATGATTCTTTCAGGGGTAAGAAAGAGGCGTTGAAAGCTAAGCAGGAAAACAGCAATCTGGCACCAATAGCAAAAGCGTTGGGAACGCCAGATTTCCCAGTTGAAGATGCTGATGAAACCGCATTGATTCAGGTTATCAACCAACTTTCCCCTTTGGTTATTGTGGATGAAAGCCATCATGCTCGGAGCAAGCTTAGTAAGGAGATGCTTCAGAATTTCAATCCGTGCTTTGTATTGGATTTGACGGCAACACCGACCAAGGAAAGCAATATCCTCTGTTATGTCGATGCAGTCCAATTGAAAAAGGAAAGCATGGTGAAGCTTCCGGTGATTGTCTATAACCGGAAGAGCCAACAGGATGTCTTGTCAGATGCCATCGACCTGCGTAACCATCTTGAACAGCTTGCCAAGATAGAAGAGAAAAACAGCCAGCTTTATATCCGTCCAATTGTGCTGTTTCAGGCACAGCCAAAAATCAGTGATGACAGTACAACTTTTGAAAACCTACGGGATAAATTGATTGATGCGGGTATTCCGGCAGAACAGATTGCCATCAAGACTGCAAAGATTGATGAACTGAAAAACAAAGACCTGCTGCGTTCAGATTGTCCTATCCGTTACATCATCACGGTCAATGCGCTCAGGGAAGGTTGGGATTGTCCGTTTGCTTACATTTTGGCATCACTTGCCAACAGGACCAGCAAGATTGAGGTTGAGCAGATTGTCGGACGTATCCTGCGCCAGCCATACACGAGAAAGCATAGCCAGCCACCGTTGAATTTGTCTTATGTCCTAACCAATTCCAATGATTTCAAGTCAACCTTGGACAGTATTGTGGTTGGCTTGAATGGAGCAGGGTTCAGTGAAAAAGACTATCGCCTGGCAGAAGAACCTGCGTTGCCTAAAGTACAGGAAAATGCAAAATGGCAACAGCCTGAATTGAAGCCTGAACCAGATGAATTTGCTGAGATTGATACCTATGCATTGAAGGAAAAAGTACAAGCTTGGCAATACGATGGAAAAACTGTTCTCGAACAAAATACAGCAGTTGACAAGATGCTGGATACCGCTGTCAAGGAACAGGAAAACTTTGAAAGCTATCTCCAGAACAGTGGAAATGCTGATCTTAATGTCCCTCAAGAGATTAAAGAAAAAATGTCTTATTTTGGAATCCAGCCGCAGTTTGCTGAAGAAGTCAGCAAAATCAGATTGCCACAGTTTTTCATAAAAAGACCGCCAAATATCTTTGAAAATGAGGAGTTTGTTCCTTTACAGCGTGACAGCTTATCTAAAACCTTCTCACTCAAGGGACAACCTTATCTAATCAATTTCAGCAGTGCTGACGATGAGATGACCCGTATTGACCTTGATGACCAGTCTGGCGGTACGCCCAAAGTCTTCAAGATGAATGAGAAAGAGCAGCAATATATCAAGCAGTATCTTTCAGACCAAAGTCCTGAAAAACGGATTAAGACCTGCAAGGCTATCGTTCAAAAACAGGTTGGCAAGATAGACCAAATCGATGACCGTGAATTGCGGGGATATGTTGATTTGGTTGTTGGACAAATGGACAGTAGCACTTTATCTGCATTGGAAAAAGCACCACAGGCCTTTGCTAATCGCATCAAGGCATATATTGAGAAGCTTCTTGAACAACATTATGAGAAGGAATTCAATCGGCTGATTGAAACAGGTGAGATTACCTGTCAACCAAACTGGGATTTTCCCAAGCAGATTGCGCCGTTACACCATACCAGTTCATATGGAAAGAGCCTTTATCAGGCGGAAGAAACGGTCAACAGTTTCGAATATTTGCTGATTCTGGAATTGACTGCACTGCCTAATGTCAGATGGTGGCACCGGAATCTGGCAAGGACTGGCTTCTGTATCAATGGCTTCATCAGCCATTACCCTGATTTTATTGTCAAGACAGCATCAGGGAAAATCATCTTGATTGAAACAAAAGGCGACCATCTGAATAACGAGGAGAACCAGAAAAAACTAATTCTTAGCCGAAGATGGCAGGATAAGGCTGGCGAGAATTACCGTTATTACATGGTGTTCCAGAACAAGGCACCTGATATGGAAGGAGCGAAGACGATGATGGGGTTCTTGGAAATCATGAATAAATTGTGATTGATATTTTATAGTAATATGAATATATATGGAATATTCAGAATTAACAGGTAGTGATTTGTCTCCTACGCCTGAAAATATAGAAAAAACCTTCAATGAAGATTCAATAGGCAGGAATAATGAAGTATATTCTTTTATTAAAATATTAAGAAAAATACAAAATGATTCCTGTGTTATTGCTCTTGATGGTTCTTGGGGAAGTGGAAAAACTTTCTTTGTAAAACAGGCTCAAAGTTTATTAGAAAAAGAAAATTCTAAGAGTGATGTAAAATTTATTCCAATTTATTATGACGCATGGGAAAATGATGATGAAATAGATCCTATTTTATCTATTGTTTATGAAATTGTAACCAAAATAAATAGTTCGTTCAAAAATTTATCTGATAAAACTGTCAAGATTACTTCTTTTTTGGCTCCTTGGATTGATTTAGCAGGTAATACAGCTCTTGGTGTTATTGGTATCCCGGGATTTTTTAAAATTGAAAAACTGCTTGATGTTTTTAAAGAAGATGAGACTTTAAAAAATGTTAAAAGCAATGTCACTTTAAAAGATTCAGTTAAAAGTTTTATCAATAGCCTTATTCAAAAACAAGGTGATAGACTTATATTTTTTATTGATGAATTAGACAGGTGTAAACCTAGTTATGCAGTTAAGTTGTTGGAAAGGATAAAACATTATTTTGATAACAAAAATTGTACATTCATTTTTTCGATTGATATTGTTCAATTGCAAAGTGTCTTAAAGCAATATTATGGGAGTGATTTTGATGCTCTTAGATACTTAGATCGTTTTTTTGATTTTAGAATATCGTTACCTGATGCTGATATTGAAAAATATTGTCAATCTATTGGATTAAAAAATGATTCGGATACATACAATAAAATTTCTCTTGCCTTAATAAAAAAATATAATTTTACCTTAAGAGAAATATCTAGGTATAACAGAATGCTGAAAATGGCATTTAATCCATATAAAAAATATTCGTATGGTTTTCCTGAAGATAAAGCAAATAGTTTTTGCAGGTATGTAGTAACTCCTATTGTTATAGCATTAAAAATGCATAACAGTAAAATTTACTTTGATTTTATTAATGGGAAAAATTTTAATCCATTATTAGAAATTCTTATGGAAACAAATCTTGTAAATAGATATTTAGAAAAATCTTCTAATGAAGACTATCGTTCAAGGATTGGTGAAATTTATAATGTTCTTTTTGTAAAACAGAATTATGAACTAATTGAAGGTATGCAATTTTATTACTCATCTCGAAATGAGCTTCTAAAATTAACAAATTTCTTATCTAAAATTTCGCCTATAATGGAATAAATTTAATTAGGGGAAATAAGAAAACGCTGTCAAAGACAGCGTTTTTTTTCATAATATTTGTTGTAGTACAATAAGGGGGAGATTCCCTACTCCTTTCAACGCAAGAAGCTATATCTAGACATCTGTTAATTGTACTACCTTCAAGGAATCATTCTACCAAGCCAGCAAGCAATAGCTTCATCTCTCCGCTTTTACCCGCTGGACCAAGACAATGCCGGAAAGGATCAGCACCATGCCGATTCCTATGGTGAGGGTCAGTTGTTCACCTAGGCAGAGGCAGCCGGAAAGCACACCGACTGCAGGAACGGCAAGGACTGAGACTGCTGCTTTTCCGGCTTCCATATGGGTCAGGACATAGCACCATAAGAGGAATGCTACGGCTGAGGCAAGGATGCCGTTGTAGGCGACACAGCCGATGGATAGAAGTGTCCACTCTGCCTCGAAAGAACCGGTTGCTACGGTGTAGCCGATGAGGGTTACTGCGGCTGCCGTCATCTGCCAGGCGGTCAATGACATCATGTCGCATTCCATGAGTTTGGCTTTCATGATGATGCTTGAGACTGCCCAGATGACTGCGACTGAAATGCCAAGGAGTATCGCCCACAGGTTGCCGGAAAGCTCGATGTTCATCAGGATGGCTATGCCGGTGATGCTGATGGCTATCCCGGCGACTTTCTGCAGGGTCAAGCTTTCTTTCAGGAATATCCTTGCGAGGATGGCGACCCATATCGGCATCGTATAGGTCAGGATTGCCATCAGGCCGGAACCGATGTATTTGAGGCAGACCTGGATGGCGACGTTGCAGAAGGCAATCTGCATGGCGCCGGTCAGGATGATCCATGGCCATAGGTGCTTCGGCGGCAGGGGGCTGCGGTGGATCAGGGCGATGGCCAATAGGATCAGGGCGCCTGAGGTGAAGCGGAGTGCGGCAAAGAAGGACGGGGCGAAGAAATCGTTGGCGGTCTTCATCACGACGAAGTTGAAGCCCCAGAATAGCCATAGGGGAAGAAGGGCGTGGAATGGTGTCCTGTTGCCGGTCATTTTGACGGTATCTGCTTTTGATGTGGTGCAGAGGAGGGGACTCGAACCCCTACACCTTTCGGCGCCAGAACCTAAATCTGGTGCGTCTACCAATTCCGCCACCTCTGCATTGAAGCGAACGTATTCTACTGCATTTAGCGGGTATTGGGCAGGGTAGGTCAAAATGACTGGTGCTGATTTCATAACATCCAGAATGTTTAGAGATTCTGTATATTTATTCTATATTGAAATAAGTTGTAAATATCAATGTCATGATTGCCATCTTGTTGATTTTTTGAGAAGACCATGATAGTCTGTGAAAACACTTAACCTATTGGTTATGTTAAAATATGAAATGAAAATTCTGGACGCCAAAATATAATATTAAAATAGGATAAAATAAAAGGGAAATAGGTGATGAAATGATGACGGCTCTAGGGCAATTTTTAAGAAAATTGAGGATAGACCAACGTGAGTTGATGAAAGACATGGCTGACAAGTTGGGGGTTTCCCCTTCTTTTCTGTCGTCTGTTGAAAATGGCAAGAAAAGTATGCCTTCTGCTTGGAATGGCAAAATCTGTGAGCTTTACTCACTGACAGAAGAACAACAGCATGAATTTTCAAAGGCAATTGCCAATAGTGAAAAAAGTATTGAAGTAGATTTTTCAGGAGTTTCTTCAGAAGGAAGTTCACTGGCGGTTTCTTTTGCTAGAAAGTTGCCTACGTTCAACGAATCACAGATTAAGGCACTTCAAAAAATTATCCTGGAAAGGAGAAAACGATAATGGGAATATTTACAGCAAAACCTCTTTCCTATAAGGACATCTTTGATGAAGCCATGGCACTAAGAAGGACATTGGAAATTCCAGATAATATGGCGTTTCCAGTCTTGAGATTCATTGAGCATGTCATACCGTTAATTTTTCCAGAATTTAATTTCAAGATAGTCAAAAATCATGAACTTCCTGACTCTTACGCTTCGACTAATCCCCTTCATGGGGTCTTGTCAGTACGCGAAGAAGTTTATGTTGGGGCAACGCGTGATAGCCCAAGAGACCGGTTCACTATCGCACATGAACTGGGTCATCTTATTCTTCATGGTCCTGAATCGATTGTTTTTCATCGAAAAGAGAATATGGAATCAATCAAGGCATATGAAAATCCAGAATGGCAGGCAAATGTTTTTGCAGCAGCCTTACTCATGCCTCCAGATAACGTTATCAATATGACCGTTGAAGAAATTCAACAGACTTACAAGGTTTCAAAAACCGCAGCAGAATTCCATCTTAAAAATGTGAAGAAACAATACGGAGAAAAAATGTGACGATTCATTAATAGAAAACGCATTGAAATGCTGGTGCGAACAGCAAATCAATGCGTTTGGGGTACTGCTAGATTTTTGCACTTGTGGATGGTGCTCTTGGATTCTGGCATATCCCCTTGGGGTGAGTCAATTTTTCATTGACTTTATGAAGACTTTTGCCTATGGGGCAGAAAGGGCTGTTTATGCCTGAATTCAATGATTACAGGGACGGTTTCAATGCCCGTCTTGTTGAGACCGCCACGTTCAGTGGCATTCTCGAAATACCGGTTATCCATAAGCCTGACCAGGTTATTGTTCCCGTAAACCTGGTGCCGTTTTCGCACCGGAAATCGGTTCATATCAATCCAAAAGATTGTTTTGTCTGTTTCTATGAACATGACAGGCGCTTCTCGACTTTTTTGCAGGAGCCGGAGAAATTCCTTGATGATCTGAGACTGTTTGCAGGGGTCATATCGCCAGATTGTTCTTTGTACCGTGATTCTCCCTTGGTGATTCAGATGTACAACACTTACCGGAACCGTGCTTTGGGAAGTTTTCTTCAGAAACAGGGGCTTTATGTTGTGCCCAATATCCGTTGGGGAGATGGACGCAGCTACACCTGTGAATGCTTTTATTCAGAATCCTTTGCCTTCTTGGGTGCAGAAAAACACAGCATCGTTTCAATAGGTACCTATGGGTGTATCCGAGGTGAAGACAATACTTTCCATTTCAAGGCTGGGCTGGAAGCCATGCTCGATGAACTCAGGCCTGAAGTGGTTCTGGTTTACGGTGCCATGCCAGACAGGATATTTGCTGATTTCAAAGGAACGGCGAGATTCATCCAGTATCAGGATTGGACTTCTTTCAGGAAAGGAGGCTGTCATGGGAACCGGTAAAACTGGGAGGGTGCTCAATACTGCTGGCAGTGGGACAACTGTCAGCGGATTTGCTGCTGTGCATTCTACAGAAGGAAAATTTATCCAATCCTCAAAAAAGCATGGGGGAGGATTAAGATTGGTATCTGGTGGGCATGGTCAGGTTGGCATGAACCTGCTTGATAAATATGGTATCGGATATAAGGTTCTAAAGACTTATCCGAATGGAGTCCGGATAGGAAATATTAATTACCATAAAAGACCAAATAAACGATTACATGGTGGACAATCTTGGTTCCCAAAATCGTGGACATTAAAGGATGTTATTAAAGCAGGTACACATGTTGCCAAATTGCAGGTTAACCGTCATTCACCTGATGGGAAAAAACTCTTTGGCATGTTCAAAGGTGTTCGGATAGTGGTTATCAAGACGCATGGAAAGATTGCGACAGTTTTTCCAGACACGGTACAACCAAACAAAAGAAAAGGACATAAAAAATGATTGCGGAAGAATTTAAGAAAATTATATCGGAACGGATTTACATCAGTAAAACAACTGATGATGAATGGGATTATGGTATCAATAAATGCTGTGAAAGATTGATAAACTTGGTCAGTGACAATTTGGAAGAATCCATTGATTACATCAAAAATGATTGTACTGCTGATGAATTCTCATATCTCAGTGAGGTCATGGAAGAAATCGCAGAGAAAACACAGAGCCAGGAATTCATCGATGTGTTGTATGAAACAGCAAAAAAATATCCCGAAGAATGCAAAGATTACAATATTCTTTCATTTATCAAGGATGCAGAGGAGCTGATTGCAAAATGACAGATGCCGGGTATCCCCAGCATTCTGCTGTCTGTCAGATCCAGTACTTCGGGTAATGCCGGGCTGGGTTGGATGAGAAGTTGTTCACGATGACGGCAGCAATGGTCAAGGCAATCGACAGTAATACAGTCTGTAACTTGTCATTAGACGTTACTTCTCAAGATTTCGGTTTGGTGTGAAATTCCTGAAAAGATGGTGTCAGCAATATGGGCAGGAAAACCTGATGGCAGTTGTGAGGAGACAGAAGCAACGGCTTGTTCTGCCACATCGACAATCTCCTGTAGATAGCGCTTTGCCTTGGCAGGCGCAAGACCACATGCATCCGCAGTTGAGAGGAAATGCCTTGGCAGGATTGTATGCCATTCATAATGGCGGTTCTTGCCGGTGAATGCCATAGCCATCTTTACTTTCTGGCGTTGCAGTCCTTTTCCACTGAACAGTGGATAAGCTGAAAGGATATCGTACAGTGGTGTCATGCTGTAGCCGCCTCCTGCATTGAGGAAGATGCTGAAATTCTTGCCGTGACCATCGATCGCAGCGAGCAGCCAGTAAAAGACTTGTGCCTTGAAGAAGAGCTTCCTGTCTGCTTCAGGCGTATCTGAACCCAGCAGCAGTGTCATGATGTCCCGGATGCCAGGACCACCTTGCTGCTCGTATTTGTTGGCTGGGGCGATACCCAATGCCTGGCACATGTCTTCCTGCGGCAGGCGCATCAGCCATTTCCCGTCAGAAGACCATCTGCGGTCAAACCGCTCAACAACCAGCACTTTCTGTCCGTCAAAATCCATCAGTTCTGCTTCTGATACCGGAAAGCCAAATGCCTTCGCCAGTTTCAGGCAGAGCCATTCATTCTCACAGCTTTCTGACAGGTCGATGTTGCTGTACGCGATTTTTCCTATGGGCAGTTTCAGGATGTGGCTGGTCGGTGTACTGCCTGTTGGGCGTTTCCAGGTTCCTTCATGCCATAACAATGCGGTTTTTTCCTGTGTGCCTGCCAGAGAAATGCGGAAATCAGATGTTTCATCCATGCCTAGTGGCAACAGGTTGTAACTGCGTAGGATGACAGCGATGCCACTTTCATCCAGTGGTTCCGCTGTCACCTGGCTGACAGGAGGAGGGGATTCTTGGAACGGATAAATCTGGATGGCACCTATGCAGTCCCTGCCGACAGCAGAAAGCAGGTCAAACGGATGGCTTGATGCCACTTGGAAACGTGCCTGGATGCGTGAAATGATTTCTTGGGAATCTGGCAACAGGTTTTCGAAGAAATTATAGACAACCATACCCTCATACGGCTGTGACCGTAGCGGCATGGAGAAAGAGACAGGACGGCTTTGTGGTCTGTCAAGCCATGATGGCGTATATGCAAAGGACATTGCACCATCAGCGTGCCGGTAAAGGTTTCCGACAGCCAACCCATTCATAGCAATAGATAGGTTTTCTTTCACCATTCTTCCTGCCATCCAGATGAGGTTTTATGAGCCAGCCTTTCTGATAAATGCAGTTCCAGGCCAAGTGCGGCAAGAATCTTGAAAAGTGTTTCGATTTTCGCCTTGTCTGGCGCAGATTCAAAGGCTGATACTGTCGATTGTTTGATACCGACCAGGTCAGCGACTTGCTGCTGTGTCCGGTTGTTCCGTCTGCGGTAATCTTTCAGTGCAGTTGCCAATACTTTTGTTGTTGTGATTTTCATGATTTAACCTTTGTAGCGTATAAAAACAATTTTATCCCTTTTAAAGGGTAAATCAAGTATTCAACAGCTTTTTCAATTGTTTAAAGCAATGCTTGCTGGGTGACTGACGGCATTTCTTGACATGCTGCTGTCTGTCAGATCCAGTACTTCGGGTAATGCCGGGCTGGGTTGGACGAGAAGTTGTTCACGATGACGGCAACGATGGTCATGATGATGGCGCCGACCAGCACGGGTGAGAGGGCATACATGAAGCCGAGGTCATGGACGGAATCCCCACTGATGACGGCAATCAACGCCGTTGCGCCACCTGGGGGATGGGTGGTCATGGTTGCCATCATCGCGGCAATGGCGGTGGCGACGGCAACAGCGCTTGCCAATGGGATGTTGTCTGGGAAGAGCATATAGGCACCGACCCCGACGATGGCGGAGATAAAATGCCCACCGATGATGTTGCGGGGTTGGGAGAGGGGGCCGCCAGGCACGCCGTAAATCAGGACAGCGGACGCACCGAAGGAACCGATGAGGTAGAGGTTCTCGTTGCCTTGGATGCCCATGAAGTGGTTGATCCACCAGACGCCGAAGATACCGAGGAAGCCGCCTATCCAGGCAAAGCACAGTTCTGAGACCGGTGGTCTTGCCAATGTGCGGGGACCGCCTTTCATCCGCCAGAAATAGTGCTTGATATCCATCCAATTGTCCTTTAAAAATCCATGGGGACGATTCCGTGTACAATACAGAAAACCGTCTGATTATAACATTGCACGCCGATGATACTTTCCACCAATACCCGCTATGCCATCCGGCTGATTTACGAGCTGCATCAGGTGAAAGCCCCACTTTCGATCACAGCACTGGCTGAACGCATCAATGTCAGCGCCAAGGTGATTGAGAATGTCCATGCTGAACTGAAACGGCATGGCATCACGGATGCCATCATCGGGGCGAATGGCGGTATCCGTCTTATCCGCAGCATCGAGGAAATCAGCCTGGGCAAGATGATCGAGCTGTTCGACAATGGTGTCCGGTTTGTGGTCTGTTTCGGGAACAAGTCGAACAATTGCCCGAGGCAGTCTGTCTGTGAAACGCAGTCTGTCTGGAAAACAATCTCGAACCGCATCCAGAACGAATTGGACAGTATTTCGCTTGCGGATATCCTCGATGAATACCGCCAGGGGGCTTCCCGTGAACAGCCAATCAAGATCCATTGCATCAACCATAAGGGCGACCTGACTTTCTGACGGCTCAGACGGGTTTCTTCTGCGCCTCTGTCAGGACAGGGTAATCTAGGTAGCCATGTTCCATGCCACGGCGGTAGATGGTCTTTTTATCCAGTTCGTTGTAGGGACCGTTCTGTCTGATGCGGGCGACGAGGTCCGGGTTGGCGATGAAGCTTCTGCCATAGGCGATGGCGTCGGCATAGCCTGCTTGGAGGACGTGTTCACCGAGTTCAGGGGTGTAGCTGCCTGCTAGGATGATCCTGCCTTTGAAGGCGTTGCGGATTTTTGCCCGGAATCCATCGGTGAAGGGTTCGCCACCGACCCAGCTGGGTTCTGCGATATGCAGGTAGGCTGGGTTGCGTCTGTTCAGCTGTTCAATCAGGTAGAAGGTCATGGCTTCCCATTCCTGGTCTGCCATGCCGTTGATGTTGAAGTTGGGCGAGATGCGGATGCCGGTTTTGCCTTCCCCGATGACGCTGGTGAAGATATCGAAGACTTCAAGGATAAGACGGGCACGGTTTTCAAGGGAACCGCCGTACTGGTCTGTGCGGATGTTGGTGTTGGTCGCCAGGAACTGGTGCAGCAGGTAGCCGTTGGCGGCATGGACTTCGAGCAGGTCGAAACCGGCACGGACAGCGCGTTGTGCTGCCTTGCGGAAGTCTTCAAGGATGACTTTGATGTCATCGAGTGAAACGGCTTCAGGGGTTTCAACCGGTACGAAGCTGAGGTTGCCGTTTTCGCCCCGGATGAAGCATTTGGTGTTTTCTGCAATCAGTGCGGAAGGGGCCTGGGGGGGCAGTCCACCGTGGAGGGCAGAATGGGAGATGCGTCCGGCATGGTAAATCTGGCCTGAGATATGGCCACCGGCAGCATGGACGGCATCGACGACTTTTTTCCAGCCGGCTTCCTGGATATCGGTGTAGATGCCGGGGGTGTAGGCATAACCTTGGGCGCGGTTGGATATCTGCATCGATTCGGTGACGATCAGTCCGGCAGTTGTGCGCTGTGCGTAGTAGGCGGCATTCATGTCGGTGGCTTCATCTTGGTCACCGGCACGGTTGCGGGTGAGGGGTGCCATGAAGATGCGGTTCGGCAGTTTGATGCCGCCGATTTCAATTGGGCTCAACAGTTTCTCGAACATAAATCCTCCCTTTAGGGAATCCCTTTTTGATGTTCAGTGGATTTCCTTCTGATATTCAAGGACCATCCCGGAGGATGGTCCTGGATGGTGTTTTTTATGGGACGTTCAGTCGGTGACGACACCGCACATGCAGCCTTCACCGCCGCCGAGGGAGCAGACTGCGCCTTCAGCAGGGGCGAGGTCTCCACCGATTTCATCTTTCAGGACGGTGCCTTCGCTGTCTGAGATGCGGACTTTGACCGGGATGCCACGGCTGACGCTGCTGGCGACGGTGCAGAAGTTTTCGAAGCGTTCAATCGGCTGGGACAGGTCGCCGAGTTCCGCAGCGGTCTTGCCCAGTTTGATGGAGACTTCGATGGTCTGGATGCGCAGGCGGTTTTCTTCGTTCCTGCCCAGGATGGCTGATGCTGTGGTGGTCAGCGGTGTCGGGTCTGGGTTCTTGCGGCTGATGGCACCGAAGAGGGCATCAGACATGCAGTTGGCAACTGCAGCACACAGGAGCTGGTCTGGGCTTGGACCGGTGTTCTTGCCATGGGGAGCCGGTTCATCCAGGATCATGGAAGTGTTGCTGCCGGCAAAGTTGGCTTTGAACTGGAACCGTTCAATCTGGGTCAGGGTAACTGCGTCGGTACGGGATTCACTCATGATGCTCTCCTAATGGGTTTATGGTAACTGTATTGTATGGATAGGTTATCAGGGGGTGTCTGGAAGAAACACCCCCATCGAACAGGGTGCTTTACTGCTGTTCAAGGTAATGCTGGGCATCCAGCGCCGCCATGCAGCCGGTTCCGGCACTGGTGATGGCCTGGCGGTAGGTGTAGTCCTGTACGTCTCCGGCAGCAAAGACACCAGGTACGCTGGTGGCGGTTGCCATGGCACCCTGGCCTTTGGCGGTCTTGATGTAGCCGTTTTCCATCTCGATCTGTCCAGCAAAGATGTCGGTGTTGGGTTTGTGCCCGATGGCGACAAAGAAGCCGTGGACACTGAGGTCTTTTTCACTGCCGTCTTTGGTGGATCTGACCCTCAGTCCAGTGACACCGCTGTCATCACCGAGGACTTCGACGACCTGGCTGTTGAGGCAGAGCTCGATTTTGCCTTCTTCGACTTTTTCCATCAGGCGTTTGACAAGTATGGGTTCCGCCCGGAAGGTGTCCCGGCGGTGGATGAGGGTGACCTTTGAGGTGATGTTGGCCAGGTAAAGGGCTTCATCGACAGCCGTATTGCCGCCACCGACCACTGCGACAGGTTTGCCACGGTAGAAGAAGCCGTCACAGGTGGCACAGCCGGAAACACCGCGTCCCATGAATTTTTCTTCAGATTCAAGCCCCAGGTACTGGGCGGATGCACCGGTTGCGATGATGAGGGCGTCACAGGTGTATTCGGCGACATCCCCAATCAGACGGATTGGCTTGGCTTTCAGGTCGGCGGTATGGATATGGTCGAACTCGATGCGGGTGTTGAATTTCTCGGCATGCTCCAGCAGTTTCTGCATGAGGTCAGGTCCCTGGATGCCCATGACTTCACCGGGCCAGTTCTCGACTTCTGAGGCGGTCATGAGCTGGCCACCCTGCTGCATGCCGGTGATCAGCAGGGGATTCAGGTTGGCGCGGGCAGCATAGACAGCGGCGGTGTAACCTGCAGGGCCAGAGCCCAGGATGATGACTTTTGAATGGATTGCGGTTCCGGTCATGACGGTTCCTTCCTTGTTGGGTTGATGGTTTTGCGATATGCACTATCAGGCATTGTATCAGCGAATCATAACCTTTGCAGGAAGGTGGGAAACACCCTTATCGGACAGGGGTGTTGTCAACAGGGAATCCCGATATTCCCAACTTGCAGGAATATACCTTTTTTTGGTATAGTCATCTGAAATGACAGGAAAAGGATATGACCGACAGCACAAAATGGGAAGTCAGCATTACCGGCAATGCCAAGAAACAGCAGAAAAGACTGCCTGCCAAGATAGGCTATGCCCTCAGGCTCCTATTAAACGATTTAAGGGAATACGGTCCCCAAGCTGAGAAATGGCAAAACTATGGCAGACTGACTGGTAAAAAAGACTTTTACCACTGCCATCTGAATAAAGGGCATCCCCGATATGTTGCTGTATGGAAAGTTACCGACTATACAATCAAACTGATGGAGGTACGTTATGTGGGGCCCCATGAAAACGCGGACTACCGGCGGATCAACTAAGATTACGCTCACTGTACCGGAATGCCTGGCTACTGAAATTACTGCTGGTATCCAGCGGTTGATGGACCGTGCACAAAAAAAATATGAAGAATCTGTTGATGATGACAGGCTCTACACCATCGAGGAAGTTTTTGGAGAAATTACTCCAGGCGACTGTATGCGTGGACTTCGTGCAAAAGAAGACCTGACCCAAAAACAGTTTGCCGAGAAACTTGGCGTAAAACAGCACCATATCTCAGAGATGGAAAACAACCGCCGTCCAATTTCTGTCCAGATGGCAAAGAAAATCCAGTCCATCTTTGGTGTCGGCTATAAGACTTTCCTGTAATCTTCTTTACCGTAGAATCCTGGAGAAGCCCGTCATTACAGACGGGCTTTTCCAATCGGATCAGTATGGACAGTACCAGGTGCGTCCTTGGTTCCAGCGTGACTGCCAGTGCCTCAGGTAACGGGCGGCGTTTTCTTCGTCATTCCAGATGACGACAACGTTTTCACTGTTGCCTTCAGCAGCTGCCCGGGTGTAGTTGAAGCTGCCGGTTTCAACATGCTTGCGGTCAACGATGATGTATTTGTCGTGATGGAGCTTATAGACACCGACGGTCCGCAGGGGGATGCCGGCATTGACCAGCAGGTTCATCGCAGAACGGGTGGCATTGTCTTCGCAGCCTTTGCCATCATCGACCACAATCTGGATATCGACACCACGCCGTTTGGCGGCGACGAGGCTTTTGACAATCTTGGATGAGGTGAAGGAAAAGGCTGCCATCCGGATGCTGCTGCGGGCGCTGCCGATGGTACGGAGAACCAGGGCTTCTGCACCGCCATCCGGGGAAAAGGCGCTTTCAACAGGACCTGCCTGAGCCACAGAGATGGAGAAGAGGGCAAGGACGATGAAAAGAAGGTGTCTGATTTTTTTCATGGCAATGGTTGTCGGGTTTCAGGAGTTCCTATTATAAAGCCCAACGGATGGTGGACAGTATACGGTACGCTGGTTTTTAGAGTATTCTTGGAAGGTTGAGTGTTTTCTGTATCCGTCATGCTGCTGGCTATTGCAAATATCGTCCTGCCTGTCTTTGCCTTGATTTTTGCAGGCTATTTCCTGCGTTGGCGGCGGATCCTGAGTGATGTCGCCTGCCGGGAACTGAACCGGTTTGTCGTTTTCCTGGCATTGCCTGCATTGATGATTGATATCCTGGTCAACAGTCCATGGGAAACGCTGTACCACCCCGGCTTCCTTTATGCGTTTGAACTGGGTGTCTTCATCCTGTTTTTCGGGGTGCTTGCGGTCCATTGGCTGAAACGGAAAGACCTGGCGGATGCCTCAATCGATGCCACGTCTGCCTCATATGCCAATACAGGCTATATCGGCATTCCGCTCTGTGCACTGACGTTCGGGGCTGAGAACCTGGCGCCGACGATGGTCAGTGTCATCCTGACGGTATCGGTCAATTTTGCAGCATCAATCATTTTCATCGAGATGGGTACGCAGTCCGGGAAAAGCCTGTGGGCTACGTTCCGGCATGTCGGTGTTTCACTCTGCAAGAACCCGTTGATTGTTGCACCGGCTATCGCTGCGGTGATTATGTTGTGTGGATGGCAGCTGCCTTATGGGGTGACGCAGTCAGTGAAGATCCTGGGGGGAGCTGCCAGCCCTTGTGCATTGGTGGCGACCGGGATTTTCCTGGCAGAACGGCAGGAGAGGACCAGTATCGGTACATCGATTGAACTGACGGTCCTGAAGCTGATTGCCCAGCCATTGATTGTCTGGTATTTCGCGTTTTATGTGTTTGAGATGCCGCCGCTTTGGGCAAAGTCGGCGGTTGTCCTTTCTGCACTCCCGACCGGAACGGGGCCTTTCATGCTGGCAGAACTGTATGGCAGGGGCAGGGGGATTGCTTCGCGGACGATTTTCCTCTCGACGCTGTTTGGCATCGTGACGCTGGCAGTCTGGCTGACTTGTCTCTGAATAGGCTTTCTGTTGTCGATGCTTCACTTTCTTGAAAACTTCTGGCATGTTTTATGGATGGAGTGTCTTCAGGATGGTTTGAGGAGCTGGTTATGGCGGTTTTGATTATTGAAATGGGCATCCCGCCTGGAAAAATCCCGGAGAAATGCGGCGGGACGGCGCAATGGTTCATCAATTGCCTGCAGGGGTTCGGGAAGAAAGCGGATGTTGTGCGTCCTTATCTGGGTGAAGAGATCCCGGCGCCTGAAACGGTCAAAGGCGCCATCATTACGGGTTCTTGGGCGATGGTGACGGACAGGGCAGACTGGAGTGAACGGACTGCTGATTGGGTCAGGCAGGCGGTTGCAATCGATACGCCATTGCTGGGGGTCTGTTATGGTCATCAGCTGATGGCATATGCGTTGGGCGGGAAGGTCGGTGCCAATCCCCATGGCGGTGAAAAGGGGACTTTCCCTGTGACGCTGACAGAGCGTGCAAGACGCAATCCATTATTGGATGGTTTCCCTGCCGTTTTTGATGCGTATCTGTTCCATGAGCAGAGTGTGCTGGTACCTCCTGCTGAAGCGGATGTCCTGGCGTTTTCCGAGAAGGATGATTATCAGATGCTCCGCTATGGCACGAGTACTTTTTCGGTGCAGTTCCATCCGGAATTCACCCGGGATATCCTGATAGCTGCTTGGGAAAACGGGATGGGCGAAGGCAGTCCAGCCACCTGTCCAATCGCTGAACAGACACCGTGGCCACGGCGGATCCTCCAGAATTTCTGCATCATGGCAGAAGATATCGGTTGAAGGGAAAGGAATCATAATGGGGAAGATTGTTATCCTGACGGGCAGTCCAAGGCGGAAGGGGAATACCTTTGCGATGGTGAACCGCTTCAAGGAAGCGGCGGAGTCAAAAGGGCATACGGTTACGCAGTTTGATACGGCATTCATGCGGGTGGCAGGCTGCCGGGGCTGTGATAAGTGCTATTCCCGTGAAGGCGCCTGTATCTACCGCCATGAATTCAACAAGGTTGTTGAAACGGTACTGGATGCGGATTTCATCCTGATTGCCGCACCGGTCTATTGGTATTCCTTCCCGGCACAGATCAAGGCGGTCATCGACCATTTCTATGCATTCTGTGTCGGCGGGAAAGATTTCAAGGGCAAGCAGTGTGCATTGGTTTCCTGCTGTGCAGAGGATACATTGGAAACGTTTGACGGTATCCGTTTCGCCTTTGAAAGGACGATGAAGTACCTGCAATGCCGGATTGTCGATGAGATATTGATTCCCGGTGTTACAGCACCCGGTGACATCAAACAGACTGATGGGGAAAAACGGGCTGCTGAACTGGCGCTTTCCCTGAAGCTGTGATGTGGGGATAAGGGAAGTGGTGCCTGGGACCGGAATCGAACCGGTACGCCATTTCTGGCGAGAGATTTTAAGTCTCTTGTGTCTACCAATTTCACCACCCAGGCAACAGTGTTGCATTCTAACAGAATGGCAATGTACTCCCAACTGTTTTGTAGGCCGAAGCGGGGAAGATTATCCGATTCCTGCAGAGCTGTGTCCGATGGCTGCTTTGCAGGCATAAAAAAACCGCCGGAGCCATGCTTCAGGATTCCGTCGGTTTCAGGCAGTACGTAAAGGATTACTGCTTATTCTGGGATTGCTTCTCTTCTTCTTTCTTAAGGCTGTTTTCGTATGTCTTTATAAACTCAAGACAGAATTCAGCAGCTTTACGTCCGCTTGCTTTCCCTTTGTTGTCCTGAATGATGTTCGGTTGGGTTTCAAGAACTTTGATCAACATGGCAGTTGCTGCAGAGACTTCTGGCGATGCTTTCATAAGACCTCCTGTTAAAGTGACAGATTGGATACTGCAAAGGCAGTATAACATGATTCCAGATTATTCCAATAGCGGAATACGGATAAATTTCCAGTGCTGGAAAAAGGAATATCTTTTTAGGATGGGGCAATTCATAGATGTTCTGCTAATAAAATGATTTTTAAGATTTTTCAGATGTGGATGGATAAACCTTTCCAAGGGAATAAGACGTAGAATACTGGAAACCGATTGATGTCTTTCAACTGTTTTTTTCTTTGGATTTCCAGATGGGCCAGATTCCTCCGCTGCATGCGTTTTATCCGGTTGTTTCTTCAGAATTTGAGTTGGTCAGGGCATCTGGCTACACATTGAAAGCCTGTCTTTACCGGCCTGTTGGCATCGGGGATGTCCCTGGTGTTGTCTGTGTCCATGGCGGAGCATGGGTATCCGGGGACAGGACGGCGGTTTCTGGATTCACAGACCTGATTGCCCAGACGGGTATCGCTGTCTTGGCGGTTGATACAAGGCTTGCGCCAAGGTTCCCTTTTCCTGCATCTGTCATGGATGTCATCTATGCAGTCCGTTGGCTGAAAGAGCATGCTGCAGAATATGGTGTCGATGTAACCCGTACCGGTACATTGGGGGTATCCAGCGGCGGACATCTGGCGGTATTGGCAACGATGCGGTATGACAGTCCGGAATATTTCATTGATTCGGATGACATCAACCGTTCGGTTGATGCAAAAACAGCATTTGTTGCCACTTGCTCAGGGGTATTGGATCCTTTGGCCAGGTATCGGATGGCGCAGCGGCGGGGGGACAGGGATATCATGCAGTGTCATGATGCTTTCTTCAGGACGGTTGAGGTTATGGACGCATCAAGTCCTCCGTTGATGCTGGCACGTCATGAGAAGGCTTATCTGCCACCAGCACTTTTTTTCCAGGGAGCGCTTGATCCCAGACTGCCGGCTGATACAGCGGAAAAAACTGCGGATGCCTGGTGTCGGGCAGGCGGGAAAGCACAGGCAGTCATTTATCCGGATGCCGGCCATTCAGTCGGTACCTGGTCCCGTGATGCGCTTATGGATATGCTGACGCGTTTCCATGCTTTGGCATCCAGCCCGGGAACTTTTATGTTTGGATGAGGCCCCTGTTTGGATGGGGGCTGATGATGGGAACTGCAGGAGTTTGGCTATAATATCTATTTTCGCCATTCTTGCTTTTCCTGTTTCATACCATGGTCAAATCACCTGAACTTTTACTGCCTGCTGGATCGGTGGACAAGATGCGTGCCGCTTATGATTTTGGTGCGGATGCTGTTTATGCAGGCCAGCCCCGGTACAGCCTTCGGGCACGGAACAATGAGTTTTCTTCGATGGAAGCCTTGGAAGAGGGGATTTCTGAAGCGCACCGCCGTGGCAAGAAATTCTATGTGGCAAGCAATATTTATGCGCATAATGCCAAGCTGAGGACTTATCTGGAAGACATGGCGCCAGTCATCGCCATGCAGCCGGATGCTTTGATCATGGCGGATCCCGGCATGATTATGATGGTGAAGGACAAGTGGCCGGAAGTTCCCATCCATCTGTCCGTCCAGTCGAATTCCATCAATTGGGCAGATGTCCGTTTCTGGCAGAGGATGGGACTGAGCCGGGTCATCCTTTCCAGGGAACTGTCTTTGGACGAGATTGAGGAAATCCGCCAGAAGTGCCCTGAGATGGAACTGGAGGTCTTTATCCATGGGGCGCTTTGTGTGGCATATTCCGGGCGTTGCCTGTTGTCCGGCTATTTCAGCCACCGTGATTCCAACCAGGGTATCTGTACCAATTCCTGCCGTTGGAATTACAGGCTTGGCAATGCAGAGGAAGATGAAACGGGTGACCTGAAACCGCTTGATATGCAGGCTTTCATGGAACAAGCAGGCATTCTGCCTTCTGAGCTGGGCAATGTGCCACGGCATCCAGCGGCAGAGCGGGTTTATTTCATTGAAGAAGGGAAGCGGCCGGGGCAGTTGTTGCCGATCATGGAAGATGAGCATGGTACTTACATCATGAATTCGAAGGACCTGCGGGCCATTGAGCATGTTGAACGGCTGGTGAAGATTGGCGTGGATTCGCTGAAGGTCGAGGGGCGCACCAAATCCATCTATTATGTTGTCCGTACCGCCCAGGCATACCGGAAAGCGATTGATGATGCTGTTGCCGGGAAGCCGTTTGACATCAAACTGCTTGGGGCATTGCAGGGTTTGGCGAACCGGGGCTATACCGATGGTTTCTATGTCCGGCATCACACCAAAGACTATCAGAATTACATGACGGGGGCTTCCGAGCTGTACAGCAGCCATTATGTCGGGGATGTCATTGATTCAGCTGATGGCTGGGCCACTGTCTTGGTCAAGAACCGCTTTGCTGTCGGCGATATCCTTGAGGTCTTCCATCCAGCGGGGAATGCGGTTCTGCCATTGAAGGAAATGACTGACCAGCAGGGGACACCGGTGACGGTAGCGCCGGGAAGCGGCCATGTTGTCCGGATTCCCCTGGATGCCCGGTATGGGAAGGGGGCTTTCATTGCCCGGCAGCTTCATCCTGAACAGGCAGGAGCAGAGAAATGACACGCCAGATTGTCTTGGATACGGAAACAACTGGGCTGGAAGCCAATAATGGGGACCGGGTTGTTGAAATCGGTTGTGTTGAAGTGATTGACCGCCGGATCACTGACAACCATTTCCATGTCTATATCAATCCCGAACGGGATATCCCTGAAGATGCGGTGAAGATCCATGGGCTGACAGCGGAATTCCTGAGCGATAAACCGGTATTCGCCGCCATTGCCCAGTCCTTCTGTGATTTCATCAAGGGTTCGGAACTGATTATCCATAATGCCTCGTTTGACGTCGGTTTCCTGGATGCTGAACTCAAACGGTTGAAAATGCCCCCGGTTGCCAAGATAACGACGAATGTGGTTGACAGCCTTGCAATGGCAAAGCAGATGTTTCCGGGTAAACGGAACAACCTGGATGTCCTCTGTGAACGTTTCGAGATTGACAATTCACAACGTACACTTCATGGCGCACTGCTTGATGCGGAGCTTTTGGCTGAAGTCTATCTGGGGATGACCCGTGGACAGAATTCCCTGATGATTGATGATACAGGGGATGATGATGGAAACAGTGCCGGTAAGGCTGATGCCGCTGACAATATTCCCATCATCGTCTTGGGTGCCACAGAAGAAGAGCTGGCAGCCCATGAGGCGGTCCTGCAAGGGATTGAGAAAGAGAACAAGGGGAAAGCCTGCCTCTGGCGGAATGGGCAGCCTGACAGTCAGGCAGGTTGAACAGCCTGTCTGAACAGTTTCCTGAGATTGGCTTCTTCCTGCCATTGCTTCCGTTCTTCAGATGCCAGTACCCAGCCTTTCATTTCTTCCGGTCTGGACGACCTGTGGTTCAGCAGCAGTCTTTCAGCGACTTTGCCATCAGGATGGATGGCGCCGAAGAAGTTGACGGTATCACCATACTGGATCAGCAGGCAGGGGAAATTCTCGATTTCAAGTGTATCCAGCAGGTCAGCATGGTCTTCAATGTCAATCCAGATGAAATTGACATCGGGATACTTGCTGGAGAGTGTTTCAAAGGGCTCAGACCAGTTCCGGCAGGCACCACACCATTGCGCACAGAAACAGGCCACTGTCCATGTTGAATCAGTCATGGATTCAGCAAAGAGGCGGTAATCCTGTTGTTGGAGTCTGGTAAATGGCATAATGGATAATTGTAACAGCAGTCTTTAGTTGACTATTGGATGTTATTTTAACGTACGCATCTTTTGCCTGACATGGACAATCCTGCTTTCAGGCAGCCAGAATCCCGTAGGTCCTTTCATATGACAGACCATCCATGTAAACAGGGGGAACGCCCGGAATCAAGACCTGTTTACCGGGGGCGTTTTGCGCCTTCTCCAACAGGGGACCTGCATTTTGGTTCGATGGTGGCGGCAGTTGGCAGCTATCTTGATGCCAAAGCAAACAATGGGGAATGGATTGTCAGGATTGAGGATGTCGATATCACCCGATGTACACCGGAATCTGCGGTTTCTATCTTGGGCACGTTGGAAAAGTTCGGTTTTGAATGGGATGGGCCCATTGTCTATCAATCTGGAAGGACGGAACTTTATCAGGATTATTTCGACCGTCTGAAAGGCAAGGGCATGGTTTATGGCTGTTCATGCAGCCGTAAGGCGCTTGCTGCGAATCCCAAGGGTATCGATGGTGCACCTCTATATCTGGGAAGGTGCCGGAACGGTATTGCGTCTGGTGGTTCTGTGAGGTCCTGGCGGCTTCGTGTTCCAGATGCTGAGGTTGGGTTTGTGGATAGGATACAGGGTTTCCAGTCACAGCAGCTTTTGCGTGATGTCGGTGATTTTGTCATCCGTCGGGCAGACGGTCTTTTTGCCTATCAGTTTGCTGTTGTCGTGGATGATATCGAGCAGGGTATCACTGATGTTATCCGCGGGGCAGACCTGTTGGATTCCACGCCACGCCAGATATGGCTTTACCAATGCCTTGACCAGCCTCCACCAAGCTATGCCCATCTGCCTCTTGCAGTCAATGCAAGTCATGAAAAGCTGTCAAAACAGACCAAGGCCGCCCCGGTTGCAGGCTTGGACCCTGTGCCATTGCTCAAGACAGTGCTGTCATTCCTAGGCATACAATTGACTGCTGAGGATTGTTCTCTTGAGGAATTCTGGAAATTGGCGATTTCAAACTGGGATATTGAAAAAGTTTATAAAAAACATGATATTGAAAGCCTGATATAAAGTCCGTTGTTAGAATTTTCAGCGCAAGGGGAGACGGGCAGTGTGCTATAATCCGCGGTTTTCAGCCAGTTTGCTTCTTGGAATGCATGAAGCACCCGTTGGCGGATAACCGGTTTTTCATCCCATGACAGTTTCTACGACAGCAGCAGGGCAATATCAGGCGTTTTCCCGGTGGAAAAGGCATGCAACCCGGTATGTTTTCCTTGTCTTGGGCATTGCCATTTCTGCCTGGGCTGTCTTGGTGCCTTATGCAAAGGCCAGGCTTCAGGTCAATGAGGCTGAACTGGGGGCATTGCTCCTGTTGATTGGAACGGGTGCTTTGCTGTCCATGTTGATGGCGGGGTGGCTGACCAACCGGTTTGGCTGCCGGAAGACCCTGAACGTTTCTACGGCTGTTTTCCTCTTTTCCCTGGTTGTCCTTGCGTTTACATCTGATGTTTTCCTGTTTGGCGCGATGCTGTTTGTTTTCGGGGTGTCTTCGGGGATTATCGATATTGCCATGAACATCCAGGCTTCGCTGGTGGAGAAAAGGACCGGACGGCGGTTGATGTCCGGTTTCCATGGGATGTACAGTTTGGGGGGCTTCTTTGGGGCGCTTATCGTTTCACTGATGCTGAAGGTGGGGCTTTCCATCACATTTGCGATGGCTGCACTTTCCCTAGTGATGTTCCTGGGGCTTGTATTGGTTTTCCAGCGTTATCTGGATCCGTTTGGCATCCGTGAAATCAAATCCTCTTTTTCCCTCAGTTCCAGGGGAATTGTCCTTTTCTTAGGGGTTCTCTGCGGCATTTTCTATATGGCTGATGGTGTTGTCTTGGATTGGGGGGCATTGTTCATGATGTCGAAGGGGAGTCCTGCCGAGATGTCTGGTTTGGCTTTTTCGGTGTTTTCTGTTGCAATTGCCATTGGACGTTTGAGGGGAGACCGGCTGCTTGAGTGGTTCGGTACCGGAAAAGTCATGGCGATGAGCGGCATCACGGCTGCAATAGGGTTCACCATCATCCTGGCAACAGCCGGGACCCTGTTTTCAATGGTGGGTTTCTGTATTATTGGCTTTGGTGTCTCAAACCTGATTCCAATCCTGTTCTCTTGCATTTCCCGGCAGAAGGCAGTTCCGGTCAGCCAGGCCATCTCCACGGTAACGACTGTGGGCTATCTGGGACTGATGGCGGGACCGCCTGCAATGGGATACATCGCCCATCAGTACGGGCTGTATGCTGTTTTTGGGAGTGTTGCTGTCCTCGTTTTGCTGGCTTCGGTCTCAGCTTGGAAAGCATTGCGTTGAGAGATTGATTTATCAGTGAACTGACACCTACAATATCGCCATGCCGACCATCATTTCAATTGATACTTCTTCAGATACTGCTTCTGTTGCACTGCTTCATCGCGGGCAGCTTCATTCTGCATTACATGAAGGGTTTTCAACCCATTCCATGACGGTCCTGCCGATGCTGCAATCCCTGCTGGAAGCTGAGGGGCTGGCTTTGGCGGATTGTGATGCCATTGCGTTTGGCTGCGGTCCGGGGTCGTTCACAGGATTGAGGACAGCCTGTGGCATTGTCCAGGGGATGGCTTTCGGTCTGGACCTTCCTGTCATTCCGGTAACGACGCTTGAAGCGATGGCGGAATCCTGCCGGCGGAAAACAGGAGCAGGACATGTCCTGCCTCTACTGGATGCCAGGATGCACGAGGTCTATTGGGCGGAATATGCCTATCAGGATGGGAAATGGCAGGCCGTCACGGAACCGCAGCTGTCAGCGGTGTCTGAAATCCATCCCAAACATGCTGACGTTACTTTCTGTGGCAATGGCTTGACCGCTTATCCTGATGGATTAGAAACCGTGGTTGGGGATTCCCCGCAGGTTCCAGATGTTTTCCCGGATGCAGAGTCGGTTGCGGTCTTGGCGGAGGGGCTTTTCAAACAGGGGAAAACGGTGCCTGTTGAGAAGGTCGAGCCTTTATATCTGCGCAATAAGGTTGCCTTGAAAACAGTGGAACGTATGGCTTTGAAAGAGAAGGAACATGCCTGAGAAAGACCTTCGCCAGGATTCTGCTGTTTCCAGCCAGGGGGCATCTGCTTCCGATGACCTTGTTTTTTCACCGATGCAGTTGAAGGACCTGCATGATGTCTATTACATCGAGCAGAGGGTGTTCCCCTATCATTGGACATACCGGAACTTTGAGAGTTCGATTGCCATTGAGAACAGGGGGATTGTCCTGAGGGATGGCAATGGGACGATGATCGGGTACTTTGTTGCCTTGGATATCGTTGACGAGATGGAACTCCTGAAAATTGCTGTCGGTAAGGAATTCCAAGGTAAAGGTTATGGGCGTATCTTGATGGATAAGGTCCTGGAGCTGGCCCGTCTTTTGGAAATGGAATCGGTTTTCCTGGAAGTCAGGGAATCCAATGCCCCGGCAATCGGCCTTTATAAGGCGACGGGATTCAAGACTGTCGGCATCCGTCCAGGTTACTATGTCCAACCCAAGGAAGATGCCCTTTTGATGAAGCTGAAACTATGAGAACGCTGGACAATGCAACCCGTGCCGCTTATCTGAAGGAAATGGGCATCACACTCTGGCAACAGCGTGATGTTCCGGTCGAAGAAGCGTTTTCCAGCCCATTGCCATCGGATGAAGCGGAAGGGCAGGCGGTTTCTCTTGGGCTTCCTTCTTCCGGAACTGCTGGACAGGCCACGGTTGTCATGGAGAAAGGACATCCTGCGGAGGGTACCCATCAAGATGCCTGGGAACAGTTGCTGGATGAAATCAACCATTGCCAGAACTGCCATCTCTGCCAGACGCGGAACAGGATTGTGCCGGGGGTAGGTGACAGGGATGCCGACTGGCTGTTTATCGGGGAAGGGCCAGGTTATTTCGAGGACCAGCAGGGCGAGCCGTTTGTCGGACGTTCCGGGAAGCTGCTCGACAATATGCTGGCAGGCATGATGCTGGAACGCGGCAGGAATGTCTATATTGCCAACATCGTCAAATGCAGGGCAAGCGAAGCTGGCAAAGACCGCCAGCCGACTGAAGAAGAAAGTGCTGTCTGTATGCCTTACCTTGAACGGCAGATAGCTCTGATCCAGCCCAAAATCATTGTGGCTCTGGGAAAAACAGCGGCAACCGCATTGCTGAACACCAGTCGGGAGAATTCATTGTCTTCCATGCGACGGAAGGTCCATTACTACCAGAGTGGCAGCCAGAAGATTCCAGTGGTCATTACGTACCATCCGTCTTATCTCTTAAGGACACCTCAGGGCAAACAGCAGGCTTGGGAAGACCTCTGCATGGCGATGGAGACCCTCGAAAACAGCAGTGATGGCGCCTAGGCCCTGAAGACCTGTCAATGGCGTTTTTCCTCACCGATCAGATGCAGGGAGTCTTGGATCCGCTGGTTACGGCGATGCCACAGCATGACCAGAACCATGACTGAGGCGACCAGCGTGCCGAAGATTATAGTCACCGTATTGACGGAAAGGTTCAGGGAAACCAGCAGGGAATAGAAACCCAGCATGGTCAGGATTGAGAGGTTCTCATTGAAGTTCTGTACAGCGATGGAATGTCCGGCGGAAAGCAGGACATGTCCACGGTGCTGCAATAGTGCATTCATCGGAACGACAAAGAAACCGCCTAATGCGCCGATGACAACCAGCAGGGGATAGGCGATCCATACTGAGTGGATTACGGTCATGACCATGATGACCAGCCCCATGGCGACACCCAGTGGCATCACTCTCAGGGAGCTTTTCAGTTTGACGAATTTTGCAGCTGAAACAGCACCGATGGCGACACCGACAGCGACGATCCCTTGGAGGAAAGCCGCTTTGTCCAATGTCATTTTCAGTGCTGTCTGCGCCCATTTCAGCACGATGAACTGGAGGGTTGCACCCGCTCCCCAGAAAAGGGTGGTGACAGCCAGGGAAATCTGCCCCAGTTTGTCTTTCCAGAGAGTTGTGAAGCTGACGGAAAAGTTCTTGATAAGTTTGATTGGGTTGAGTGGTTGTTTCTCATACCGGGCACCGGTATCCGGAATCCTCAGGTTGAAAAGTGCAGCCAGGATATAGATGCCCAAAATTACAATCAATGCCGCTGCAGCAGGTGTATAGGCAAAGGGGATATGCGCCTGAAGGAAGGCGGAAACGTGTTTGTTGATCAGCGTACCGCCAAGCACTGTTCCCATGATGATGGAGGTCACGGTCAGGCCTTCGATCCAGCCGTTTGCAATCACCAGTTTTTCGGCAGGCAGCAGTTCTGTCAGGATGCCATATTTGGCAGGGGAATAGGCGGCGGCACCGATACCGACAATCGCATAGGCGGCTAGGGGATGGACGCCAATGAAAATCAGGGTGCAGCCGACGAATTTGATGGTGTTTGTTATGAACATCACCTTGCCTTTCGGCAGGGTGTCAGCAAAAGCACCGACAAAAGCAGCCAACCCGACATATGCCATCACGAAGAAAAGCCTCAGGAGCGGCGTCATCCAGTCAGGAGCTTTGATCTGCGCAAGTATTGCAATGGCGACAATCAACAGGGCATTGTCAGCCAAAGAAGAGAAAAACTCGGCAGCCATGACCGAATAGAAGCCTTTATTCACGCATACGTCTCCATGTCCAGCAGTCAGCAGTCTAGGATTTTACCGCATAATCAGTACCCCATCTATGGTTTTGGTGTCGGTCTTGTTTTGATACTGGATAATGACCAGCCCACATGCTGTATTGCCTATCGGATATGTTGGCGGTAAGATGCCTGTCTATTGTGGGGCTGGCCAAGCCTTCCCTATCCTGTAACCTGTTTTTGATGCTGGAATTCCCATGACAAGACCGTTGACCGCCACGATTGACCTCAATGCAATGCGGCATAATTTTTCTGTTGTCCGTTCATCTGTTCCAAATGCAAAAGCCTGGGCTGTCGTCAAGGCTGATGCCTATGGTCATGGGCTTGAGCGTGCAGTCCGTGCGTTTGCAGATGCAGATGGTCTGGCATTGATTGAAATTGACCATGCCATCAATCTTCGGAAAACTGGCTGGCAGAAGCCAATTCTCCTGCTTGAAGGTTTCTTCAAGGCAGATGAGCTGCCAGAATTGGCTGAAAATGAAATCTCATTTGCAGTTGCCTGTGATGAACAGATGGCGATGCTGGAAAAGGCGGTACTGCCAAAGCCGGTCAATGTGCATCTGAAGATGAATTCCGGCATGAACCGGTTGGGATACCTTCCTTCTGCATACCGGACTGCTTATGAACGTCTCAGCAGGATTCCCAGCGTCAAGAGCATTTCTTATATGACGCATTTTGCAAATTCTGAAGACCCCAGTCATCCTAAGGTGCCGGTTTCAGAGCAACTGCGCCGTTTTGATGGGGCTACTGCAGGCCTTCCTGGCGAACGGAACCTGTCGAACTCTGCGGCAATCCTTCTGCATCCTTATATCCGGACTGACTGGGTCCGTCCTGGCATCATGCTGTATGGCGGTACGCCAGGTGGAAAGTCTGCTGAAGAATATGGTTTGATTGCGGCCATGTCATTAGACAGTGAAATCATCCAAATCCAGAACATCAGGAAAGGTGATTCTGTTGGTTATGGTAGCCTTTTCACCGCTGAGGCAGACATGACCATCGGTGTCGTTGCCTGTGGGTATGCCGATGGCTATCCACGTGTTGCACCAGAAGGGACGCCAGTCATCGTGGATGGTGTCCGGACCCGGTTGGTTGGCCGTGTTTCGATGGATATGCTGACTGTTGACCTGACCCCTGTCAAAGGTGCGCATGTCGGCAGCAAAGTCAACCTATGGGGCAAGGAGCTGCCGATTGAGGAGGTTGCTGTGGCAGCAGGGACAGTGGGTTATGAATTGATGTGTGCATTGTCCAGCCGTCCCCAAGTCATTGAGTTGGACTGATTCCCTGCAACCGGTGTATCCAGACTGACAGCAACCATGGCAAAAGCAAAGACCCAATATACCTGCAGTGCCTGTGGCAGTGTCAGTGCCAAATGGTCTGGCAAATGCCTTGCCTGCGGGGAGTGGAATACCATGGTTGAGACAGAAGCGGCTGCCACTTCTGGCAACCGCTTTTCTGCCAAACGTTCTGGCATTACCCAGACTTCCCCAGTCCTGTCGCTTGCTGATATTGAAGCTGTTGATGTCCCCCGGATCATTTCTGGCATCGATGAATTTGACCGGGTACTGGGCGGTGGATTGGTGCCTGGTGGCGTTGTCCTGATTGGCGGGGATCCTGGTATCGGGAAATCAACGCTGTTGCTCCAGACATTGGTCAATCTTTCCAAAACGAAAAAAGTGCTTTATGTCAGTGGTGAGGAGTCTGGTCCCCAGGTTGCATTAAGGGCGAAACGTCTTGGCCTTGATGCCCGGAACCTTCAGATGCAGGCAGAAATCCAGCTGGAGAAAATCCTGGATACCCTGGATACTGTCAAGCCTCAGGTTGCTGTCATCGATTCCATCCAGACCATCTATTCTGATGCATTGACTTCTGCACCGGGCTCAGTTGCCCAGGTCAGGGAATGTGCAGCCCAATTGACCAGGCACGCAAAGGTGTCTGGTACCACCATCATCATGGTCGGCCATGTCACCAAGGAGGGGGCACTGGCTGGTCCTCGGGTGCTTGAGCATAACGTCGATACTGTCCTGTATTTTGAAGGGGATACCCATTCCAGTTTCCGGTTGGTCAGGGCTTTCAAGAACCGTTTTGGGGCAGTCAATGAGCTGGGTGTGTTTGCCATGACCGATAAAGGGCTGAAAGGCGTTTCCAATCCTTCGGCATTGTTCCTGACACGTCATGACCAGCAGATTGCGGGCTCTTGTGTCATGGCGACATTGGAAGGGATGCGTCCGCTTTTGGTTGAGATACAGGCGTTGGTCGATGCGTCACCGACACCCAATGCACGGCGCTTGTCCGTTGGCTTGGAACAGAACCGTCTGGCAATGCTGCTGGCTGTGATGCATCGCCATGCCAATATCTCGGCTTATGACCAGGATGTGTTCATCAATGCTGTCGGCGGTGTGAAAATCAGTGAGCCCGCAGCCGATCTGGCTGTCTTGCTTGCCATCTACTCTTCGCTGCGCAACAAACCACTGCCCAAAGGGCTGGTCGTTTTTGGTGAAGTGGGATTGGCTGGCGAAATCCGGCCAGCCCCAAGAGGGCAGGAACGGTTACGTGAAGCCGTGAAACTGGGCTTTACCACTGCACTCATCCCACGGTCCAACATGACCCGTCAAGGGGTAAAGGGACTGGAAATCATTGGGGTCGAACGCATTGAAGAAGCGTTTGCCAAAATCCGGGAACTTTAAGTCCTTTCAACGGATCCAAGGCAGCTGATGGTATATCCAGCCATTGATATGACCACGCTGCCCTGATGCATCGGCTTTTCCTTCAAAGCCTTCCAGAATGTTCATCGCAGAAGTGAATCCGGCTTCTTTCAATGCGATGGCTGCTTTGACAGAGCGCCTTGCACCACGGCAGAGCAGGAGCAGGACATTGTCTTTGGGGAAGCGTCTGGCTATCTCTGGAACAAACAGTGGATTGAGGACAGCAGGGGTTCCACATTGCCAGGGAACCAGTTGGCTGTCAGGGACATGCCCAATCAGCCGGTACTCTTCAGGTGTCCGGACATCGACTATCACAGCATCTCCATCCTGGACCAACTGCCATGCTTGTTTAGGCGTCACATCGCCTGCATAGGGTAGACCGGTTTCCAGTGCTTTGGCTTTTGCCTGCCTGATGATTTCAGATTCCATCGTTTATATCCTTAATTGAATTTCTTGGACAGTGTCCTGTGTCCGCTCAGACCTTGCCGTTTTTCTTCCGTTCATGGATATGGTCGATATGTACACATTCCGTCTTTGATGTCAGCTTCTCTGGGGAGAATGCAGGACAGGCTAGGGCATCAAGGATGCGGCAGTTATCGACACCGGCTTCCTGTGTACACCGGCTTCGAAGGTCCCTGAGCTGTGTTTCCAGTAGTTTCAGTTCCTCAATACGTTGTGTCACATGACCGATATGGGCATCGATCAAGGCATTGACTTTCAAGCAGTTCGCACCAGGAAGGTCATGGTAATCCAGGAGCAGCCGGATTTCATCCAACGACATATCAAGCAGCCGGCAATGCTGGATGAAGCGCAGCCGTTCTATATGGGCTTCCGTGTAATGCCGGTAGTTGCTGCCAGTCCGTTCTGGTTCCGGCATCAAGCCCGCTTTTTCGTAATAACGGATTGTCCCTGCCTGCAGTCCGCTTTTCCTTGCCAAGTCACCGATTTTCATTCAGATACCTTATTTGCCATCATGCATTCATCAATTGTTGACTTTATAGCAACTATAAGGTTTTTAATGACTGGAAATCAATATCGGGGAAAGGCAATGCCGGGATTCCATCAAAAGCACCGTCACCTGAAGCAGGCTCGTCAGGATGAAGGAGCCTCACGGTCTATTGCCTGTGGCTGTTGTCATGATGAGGTTCATGACCATCACGGATCTGGACATCTGCACCACGCATGCCATCACCCTGTGTCTGACAGCCATATACATGGATATCATGACCATCCTCATAGCTGCGCCTGCCTGCATGGATGTGGGGAACGGGCAGAGAAGGTGGCAGCAATCCCGGTAGATGCGGTGGTTTTCAGGATTCCAGGTATGGATTGTCCAGTTGAGGAAAACGATATCCGTTCCATCCTTGCAGGAATCCCAGGAATCAAATCGCTCCATTTCCGTCTGGCAGAGAGGAAACTTGGCATTGAAGCCGGTGAAGGCACCATCCAGGAATGCCTGTCCGCAATACGCCGTTCTGGCTATCAGGCTGATATCGTAACGTCAGGAAAATCGGCTGATACCCAGGAACCTGATGAAGATACCTGGAAGATGTGGACTGCGCTTGCCATTGCCTGCATCGTTGAAGTCATCGAGCTTTTTTTCTCGGACATCAGCCCATACTTCATCTTCGATTTCGGTTCGATGGGATTGTCTTTGGTTGCCATCGTGCTGGCGGGATTCCAGACATACCGGAAGGGCATTGCCGCCTTGCTGCGCCTGAAACTGAACATCAATGCGTTGATGGCAGTCGCTGTAACCGGCGCATTCCTCATCGGGGAATGGTCTGAAGCAGCCATGGTCATGGCGCTGTTTTCAGTCTCTGAATGGCTGGAACGAAAAGCGGCTATCCGGGCAGACAATGCCATCAAACAGTTGCTGGACCTGACACCAGATACTGCAGAAGTCCTTGATCATGGTCAGTGGGAACAGCATGCAGTCAAAGACATCCCGGTCAATGCGTTGGTCAGGGTACGTCCTGGCCAGCGGATCCCATTGGATGGCATCGTACAGGATGGGAACAGTCTGGTGGACCAATCGGCAGTGACTGGGGAAAGCATTCCTGTCAGTAAACAGAACGGTGACCTGGTATTGGCGGGGACAGTCAACCAGAATGGCATCCTTCATGTCAAAGTGACATCATCTGCCTCTGAGACAGTCGCAGCAAGGATTATCCGTACTGTTGAAGAAGCGCGGGAGGCAAAAGCACCTTTTGCACAGTTCATTGACAGGTTTGCAGCCATCTACACACCGATGGTTTTTGTCATTGCATCAGTTATTGCACTGGGTTGTCCTTTCCTGATGGGCATGACATGGCTCCAGTCGTGCTACCGTGCACTGGCCATACTGGTCATCGCCTGTCCCTGTGCTTTGGTCATTTCAACCCCTGTCACATTGGTCAGTGGACTGGCAGCCGCCGCCAGGAAAGGCATCTTGATTAAAGGAGGCGTTTTCCTCGAACATGCCCGGAAAATCAGGTTATTGGCATTGGACAAGACTGGAACAGTCACTGAAGGGAAACCGAAACTCCAGCATTACCATATCCTGACAGACCGTTATCCGGAAAGTGATATCCTGGCTTGGGCTTCTGTCTTGAGCAGCCATTCAGACCATCCGGTTTCAAAAGCCATTACGAAGGGGCTCCCTGATACTGATACTGTCTGTGGATGTGGAGACTTTGTGGAAATACCAGGAAAAGGCATCAGCGCAATAGTTGATGGTCAACTGCTGAGACTGGGCAATGTGGCTTGGATTTCAGAAATAAATGGGCTGGATGACACGGTTTCAAAACATCTCCATAGCGCTATGGAAAAAGGCTATACCATCGCATTATTGGCAACGGATGCTGGTGTCCTGGCGGTGTTTGCAATTGCCGATATCATAAAATCAACTTCAAGGAATGCTGTCAACTTATTGAATAAATTGGGAATAGAAGCTGTCTTATTGACAGGGGACAATATCAAGACTGCCCAGGCTATTGCCCATGAAGCCGGTATTGCTGAAGTCAGGGCTCAGTTGTTGCCGACGGAAAAATCACAGGCAGTCCTTAATCTGAAAAGCAGGAATGCCAAAGGTCTGGTTGCCATGGCTGGGGATGGCATCAATGATGCCCCTGCCTTGGTTACAGCAGATATCGGTATTGCAATGGGGCAGACGGGAACCGATATTGCGATGGAAGCTGCTGATGTTGTCATCATGAATGATGATTTGGGCAATATTCCTGAATTCATCCAATTATCCAAGGACACTTTCAGCATCCTGATACAGAACATCTCCTTTGCCTTGGTGGTCAAATTCATTTTCATTGCCTTGGCATTGATGGGTATGGCAACGATGTGGATGGCTGTCTTTGCCGATATCGGCACAACCTTGATTGTGCTGTTCAATGGATTGCGGATGCTCCGCAAATAAAAGAGAAATGTTCTTAAAACATCCTTGTAACCCAATGAAATAACTTATGTTATGGTAGAACCTTTCCTGGATTCATCAACCCCAGGGGGTCAATCGCCTGCTTGATCTGCCGCATCAACTGGATTTCGGTGTCATCCTTGTAATGGACGTTCTTTTGATGCTTCAAGGCACCCAGTCCATGCTCCGCAGAAATGGCGCCGTTGAACCGGACAACATTGTCGTAGACAACTTGGTTGACCGCATCCTGTTTTGCCAGGAATTCATCATCTTCGATACCTTCAGGGGCACCGACATTGTAATGGAGGCTGCCATCCCCAAGATGCCCGAAAACCGTCATCCGGCATCCGGGAAACGCTGCCTGTAATCTGGCATCGGTGTCTGCCATAAATGCTGGGATCTGCGAAACAGGTACTGAAATATCATGTTTGATGTTTTTCCCAGCTCTTGCCTGGGCTTCAGGAATGTTTTCGCGGAGCATCCACATGGTTTTGGACTGTGCAATGGACTGTGCAATACAGGCATCGACAACAGAGCCATTTTCAAAAGCTGTCTGCAAGATTGCTTCCATGATGTCCGCCAAAGCGTCTTCTGAGTTGCCGCCATTGAGTTCCATCAAGACATGATAGGGGGACGTTGAGGACAATGGTGGGCGCAGGTCAGGAAAATGTTTCAGGACAACGTCAAGGCTCTGCCGTGAAATCAGTTCAAAGGTTGTCAACAGGGTATCAGCCTGTGCCTTGGCTGTGTTCAGCAGGTTCAATGCATCAGAGGGGCTTTCAACGGCGGCAAATGCTGTCTGCCTGTAACGGGGATTCGGGAAAAGTTTCAGGACAGCGGCGGTGATGATGCCCAATGTGCCTTCCGATCCGATGAACAGGTCGCGGAGATCATAGCCTGTATTGTTCTTGCGGAGTTTATAAAGGCCATCCCAGATGATGCCGTCAGGCAGGACGACCTGGAGTCCCAGGCAGAGGTTCCGTGCCGTGCCATACCGTAAAACGGAAGTGCCGCCTGCATTTGCCGCCAGGTTCCCGCCAATCATGCAGGAGCCTGAAGACGCCAAGGTCAAGGGAAACATCCGGTCAACCTGTCCGGCAGCTGTATGGATATTGTCAAGGATGCATCCCGCTTCAACCGTCATGGTATTGTTGTCTGCATCAACTTCAAGGATATGGTTCATCCGTTTCAATGAAAGGACTATGGCATTCCCTTTGCTGTCTGGCACACTGCCAAGCACGGTACCGGTGTTTCCGCCTTGAGGGACAACCGGTATCCAGTACTGGTGGCAGAGCTGCATGATGGCAGAGACTTCACCGACATCAGCAGGCAGGATGACTGCCAAAGCATTGCCGGTAAACCGTCTGCGCACGTCTGTCAGGTAGGGCAGAAATGACTGTTTGTCTGTCAGGACGGCATCTGCACCGACCACTGCCTGGCATTGTTCAAGAAAAGCCGTTGATTCCATGAAACGTAAAAAATAGTGGTTCTGTAAAAGGAAAAGCTTTGTTATGCTTGTTACCCAAGATATTCTTTGGTCAGCGTCCATATTTTAAACGCTTATGAAACAACCAGACAGTAATCCAGGCAACACACCTTCCCAAGAAGCCTTGAATGGGAAGGAGAGGGCAAAAGTGGTCATGCAGTGGTGCCTCAAGCGGCTCTCTGAAAGCCGTCTTGCGGAATCAGCAGGAGGCATCAGCTTTACCGTCTTGTTGAATATTGTGCCGATGCTGGCCCTTTTCCTGGCGATTTTCACGCAGTTTCCAGTGTTTGGTACGCTCAAGGGCACTTTGGAAAGTTACTTTGCCCAAGGGATGATGCCGGAAAACGTCACCAAGATTATCCTGAAGTACCTGAACCGGTTTGTCGCCAATGCCGGGAAAGTCTCGTTGTTCGGTGGTATCGCCTTGCTGTTTTCCCTGTATACCAGCCTTTCAGCATTGGAAAATGCCTTCAACAGTATCTGGGGGACGACGAGTGCCAGGGTTTGGCATAAACGGCTGTCGCTGTACCTTTTCTTAGGGACATTGGTTCCCTTGTCTGTCGGTTGTTCGCTGTACATCACTTCCCATGTCCTGCTGGCACAGCACGGATTCATCACCCATCTGCCTTTGATAGGCGGTGTGGCGACATCTGTGCTTGGAATCCTCTGGACAGCGGTGGCTTTTACGTTGTTTTACAGGATTCTGCCCAACCGGCTTGTCCTTTGGCGGGATGCATTTGCTGGTGGTGTGTTTTCAGCCATCGCGTTTGAGATTGCCATCCGTGCATTTGCCTTCTATATGGTGAATTTCAATTTCTATGAAAAGGTCTATGGCACCTTGGCGGCGTTCCCGATATTCATTGTCTGGATCTATATCTGTACCATCATCATCCTGCTGGGGGCCTTTGCGGCGGCGGTCTTGCCAGAAATCCGGAACGGCAGCTGGAATGAAAAGGTACATCCAGGCAAGCATTTCTTTGATGTCCTCAAGGTCATCGGTGTCCTTAACCGCCCTGAGAGGCTTCAGGTCTTTTCTCCTATGGCAGATATTGTGGCAATGACCCATCTCTCTGGACATGAGGTCGAGTTCTCCATCGGGGAACTGGAAAGGCTCAACTGGGTACGTTCCCCGCAGGAAAAGACATTCTCTTCTTATTTCTGGGCAAGGCGTGCAAAGACCCGATGGCAATGGATTGGCGATCCTGAAAAGATTACCCTGGCGACGATCTTCGAGGAGTGTGTGTTCACCGGCAACCATGAGGATATCCTTGCCGAGGAAATCAAGCGGATCCTTGACAAAGAACTGAACATCAGCCTGTCTGACTATTTCCGCTCACCCTATGCGGTCACGGCAAAGCTGCCGTTGCCGCTCTTTGGGCATGCCAGCGGGAAGCCGAGCCAATAACCACTTCGTAAGTCACGGGCAGACCGGCTTCTTCCCGGAAGGATTCATACCGTTCTTGGATGGTCTGCCATGCATTTTTCCCTAAAAGGGCATTCCTGCGTTTCCGGACATTGCCTGCGCCAATCCCACGGATGGATGCCATGACTGAACGGATATCAGGATAGAAGACCTGCAGGGTTTCCTGCTGGAGCAGGATGTCTTTGAAACCGGTCTTTGCCAGCAGTGCTTCCAACTCATTTTTTGTTGAAAAATCCAGTGTATGGTCAGCGTTGTCAAGACCTGAAAAGGCCACAGCAATTTCTTTCAGGGTACCAGGTGCCAGGGTCGAGAAAAACACCATGCCGTCAGGTGCAGTCACCCGGTGCAGCTCCCTGAATGCCAGTTCTGCAGAGCACCATTGCAGGGACAGGCTGCTCCATACGAGGTTGAAAGCCGCCTCATCAAAAGGCAGGTTTTCAATATCACCGACAACCGCCTTGAATTGCTTGCGTCGGGTTGTTTCAACCATGGCAGGTGAAATATCACAGCCGATGATGTCTGCATCAGGCCAGAAAGTCTTGAGGCATTGGATGCCCAAACCGGTTCCACACCCGGCATCGAGGATATGGTCTGGATGGAAACCGGTTGGAAGCCTTTCCGGCAACAGGCAAAGCATCCGTTCATTGACCTGACGCTGGAACAGGGCAATTGCATCATAGGAAGAAGCTGCTTTGCTGAAGGCGCCGCAGACAACAGCCTTGTCTATCATGACCACCTCAGGAATTTCCCGATAATGTCAGCACATTGGCCGGGTACAGACAGGAAAGGCGCATGTGCTGCCTTAGGGATGACTGTCAATGATGCATCCGGCAATGTCTTGGCAAGCCATTCTGCCGCACTGACAGGCATCAGAGGATCGTTTCTGCCATGGACAAGCAGGACCGGTTGCTGGATTTCAGGCACAATGGTCCGGAAATCGACGGTATGCAGGAAATCCAGCCCTTTCAGCAAGACCTCATCAGATGGATAGGGCAGGGACGCCAGTTGCCGTGATATTTCCCTTGCATGTTGGTCATGCTGGTTGAACAGCATGATAAAACGCCGTAACGTTGTCTTGCTGTCTGTCTGGACTCCTTCCCTGAATTTTCCTGCTGTCTCTTCAGGAAGGCCGTTTGCCCAGTCATGGCGGTTGATGAAGCAGGGCGTTGCACCGAAAAGGACCAGTTTTCTTATTTTGCCTGGATAACGTCTGGCAGCATCCAACGCCATGATGGCACCCATCGACCAGCCGCAGAGCACAACTGGTTCTGATAGGGGAGCCATCAAGGTATCTACCCATGCCGGACAAGTATCCGTTCCAGGCAGAGGGGTTCCCATATAGCCAGGCAATGCAGGCGTCTGGGCAGTGAATTGGCCGGCAAACCGCATGTCCAGTGCTGACAGCAGGGGATGCCAGGCTTCAGGTGCCATTCCCCAGCCATGCCAGAAAACCAACCTGCTCATTGGATTTCCCTCAATGCTGACGTCAACCGCGCAATATCTTCAAGGGTATGCGAAGCAGAAAGCGAGATACGCAGCCGGGCCTGTCCTTTCGGGACAGTCGGTGGGCGGATGGCAGGTACCCAGATACCGCGTTCCATCAAGGCATCAGAGACCCGGAGCACCGCATCATTCTCCCCGACGATGATGGGGTGGATTGCCGTAAAAGAAGGCATAAGCTGCCATTTGGTTCCCCTCAGCCCTTCATGCAGGGCGGTTGACAGACGGTGCAGCTGCTGACGGCGGTCTTCCCCCACCTTGAGCAGTTCCAACGCAGCCAGCAGTGCGGATGCAATGATGGGACTGGAGGCTGTTGTAAAGATATAAGAACGGGAACGCTGCATCAGCCATTCGATGACGGTGGCTGAACCAGCAGCAAAAGCCCCTGAAACACCAGCTGCTTTTCCTAATGTACCGATATAAACAAGGCGTGGATGGAAAGGGATGCCAAAATGGTTCAGAGAGCCTTTGCCTTCCTGTCCCAATACGCCGAAACCATGGGCGTCATCCAGCACCAGCCAGGCATCATAGCGTTCTGCAAGGTCAAACAGTTCCTTCAAGGGGGCAACATCACCATCCATACTGAAAACTGCATCAGACAGGATCAGTTTCCGTTTTGCATCGGATGCTGCCAGCATTTTTTCAAGCTGTGCCATATCCTTATGGCCATACCGTCGATGGTCAGCACGCGACAGCTGCACTGCATCAATCAGGGAGGCATGGTTCAACCGGTCTGCAAATACCGCATCTCCCCGGCCGACCAATGTCGGCACAACCCCGATATTCGCCATATAGCCAGTACTGTAATACAGTGCCCGGTCAGCGCCGACAAACCGGGCAAGGGCCTCTTCCAGCTGTTGATGGGGCATCATATGGCCGTTTACCACATGCGAGCCACCAGAACCTGTTCCCCATTGATGGACGGCATTGCAGATTGCATCTTGGATCAATGGATGGGAAGCCAATCCCAGGTAATCGTTGCTGCAGAACGCCAATAACGGTTTTCCGGAGACAGAGATATGGGTACTGCATCCGGTTTCCAGTGTCCTACGGGTACGCAGCAGATGGTTGTCTGCCAATTCAGCAAGCTGGGATTCCAATTCTTTCCAGATCATGGTGTCCGTCAATCCGTGTAAAAAACTTCAAGGATGAATGATACGCTCTTGGAGGAGCGGTGGCATATCGTTGTATATCTCAACCAGGGTTGAAACCCGTGTGCCATAATCCTTGGATTGGATACAGACCGCAGACAGCAGTTTTTCCCATTCATAGGAAACACCGGTATCGGGAAGCTGGTCGTCTGGCACCAGCTGGGTATCAGAAAGCATTTCGAAGTAATCCTCTTTCCGGGCATCCTGTGCCAGGAGATTGGAAAACTGCCGGCGGGCTTTCAGGAGTTTCGGCCAAGGGGTATCCAGCAGGGCATTCGAAATGCCATAGATGCCCGGTTGCAATGCTTTCCCGTTCAATGGATGGTTCTGTCCGAGGTTGGAATACCAGACCAATGCATTCCTGGTACCGACTGTGCCTATCAGCAGGTTGAACCCGTTATACAAGGCCGCTTTCTGTTTCAGGGATTCAATATACGTTTCTGGCGTTACCGATCCGGTGAGGAAACCGCTGACCAGCAGTCCACGGGTCGGTGCCTCGCTCCTGAACTGGTCAGGTGCCCGGACATTCGTCAATGCGGCAAAACGGTATCCTTTGTTTTCCTTGTCCTCTGCAACACCCAACCAGGTACCGCCAGCCTCCATATCCCTGCCGGCATAAACCATCGGTGCATCTGACCAATGGTGTGCAGGCAGGGCTGGGCGGGCATAGAATTCATCCCGGTTTGAAGCCGCCACCAATGGGGTTTCTGGTTTGACCTGCCATCCAAAAACAATCAGACACATGATGAGGAAGGATCCTATCCAACAAAATGAAACCAACACTGTACCATCAAAGCCCAGACATCACTGTTTAGGTCTTCATATGATGCATCGTTATATGTAGATCTGATGCAGTTTACACTGTCTTGCAGTTGACCGGGGAACGATGATAAGCCTGGGATTGGTTGCTTATCCTGCTTGCAGGAATTTTCTTTACCATTGATGTCTATAGTCTGATACTGCATTTACAAAAGTTAACAAATGCAGTTCAGATGGGTGTTAGTATGGAATGGCCAGCGCTGAAACCATCAGCAGGTTGGTTTTTGGAACCGATGCCTGGAGAAACATGACAGGCATCTGTAGACGAAAGGAAGCAAAATGGTTGACCTGAACATCAAACAAGATATCTTCGACAATTTCTGCAACGAGATGGCTGAAAACCTGTTGGATGAAATCTACAGGTTTGCCAATGGCAATGAGAAAAAAGCAACAGCTGCCATCTGGAACATCGCTGAGATGCTGCTCATGGATGCGATGCGCCATTCAAAACATATTGGCGGCAATCCACTGGAACAGGACCATACGGCATCATTTATCGAACGGATGAGACAGCACCGTAAGGAACTGGGTTTCCTGAAACTGGGTTGAGATAGCTGTAGGCTTGATTTACTGGACCATACCTTTTTTATGGATTCAGCTGGACTGAATGCGTTCCATCCTTGTTACATTTATAGCAAAGTTGCGTCGTCATTTGAAATCAGCAGTTCAATTTGTTCAAGGCAAGGTGTAGGATGCCTATGATTTTGTCTTATTCATGAAAACAATGACTGAAACACTGAAGAAACCCGAAGCGCAGGAAGCACAGGAAACGCAAGAAGCACAGGAAGAAGTAAAGATTCCGTCAGGCAGGAGCCAGAATGACCCGGTCTTTATACGGGCGCGCGAACTGTATACGATTCTTCGAAAGAAACTGGATGCAAAGTCGAATGCCACGACGGTCAGCTTTCCGGAAAAGGAACTGGAATCAGCGGGCTTTGCTTCCGGACAGATTCCCCGTTATGTGCGTTACATCAGTGAGGCCACAGACCTTTTTGTCAAGTACTCCTATTGGGAGGGAGATGGTACACACATCTTCAAGTGCCAACTGAAAAAACTGGTACAGCCTACAGAAAAACCGGAAAAGAATCCTGAAAAGAAAGCGGAAAAAGCAGGCAAAGGAAATAAAAAGGCAAAGCTTCAGGCTTCTAAGGCTGACCAGGATAAAGCCCCGGAAATACCAGGAAAGGCGTAATCCTGAAGCTTTCCTTGAGAATCCCAGAAAGACTACCTTTTTGAGTAAAACACCCTTAGGGAAATATCTGCCCCCGGGTTTTTTCAGATTTTCCCTGAGAGCTGGTGGACCGTTTTTACTGATGCGTGCATCATCTGGTCTTGACCAGCAGGGTAGAATGGTCATCAACGCCGCATCAAACCATACCGCTGAATCAGGGGTTGCGCCTTGTTGAAGGGGACATGTGCCCATCCAGACAGGTCTCGGTCTACAACAGGATCGGCAAACCTGACAAAGGCAGTGAACATCCTTTCACCGTCAACATACGCTTTTCCATCGATGAAGCTGAAGGCCCGGAAGGTACTGCAACGCCTGAGCCAATGGACAAAATCCTTGAACGACATATCAACCACTTTCCTGCCACCAGTGCTCCGGCAGTCAAGTTCGTCAATCAAGGTGGTGTCGGCCAAACCCCAGGCATCCGAAAAAGCCTGGATAAGCTGGTCTTCTGAAAGTCTGGGATTATTATAAAAAACGCGGTCAAGCATAATTACCCTCATTTCATTCAGTTATCATCATTCGTGATGAATGTTTTTAATGAATCCATAAAATCCTTAATCAAGGATAAAGATGGAATTAAATTACATTATAATATGTATTTTAATATGAATATGTTAAAAATAAAACAGAAATTTTAAAAATTGTGATAAAAATATACATAAAAACTGAAATAAATGTGAATGAGGATAAATATTAGGAAGTGCTTGCAGTTTTTTGAAATGAAAAACAGAAATTTTTTTGCAATATATATGAACTGAAAATGATGGATTTAATGATATTACAGATAATCAAAAAATGGAATCATAAAGTATTGCTTATAGCAAATGAGAAATATATGAATGGACAACAGATTGAAGGATATTGTTTAAAACTGCATGCAGGACAATCATGAAGAACAGAGACGCTGTAGAGTTTGAAAAGCCAGTTCCAAATACAAAATCACATATGTATTTTATAAACGGCAGTGTTGTTGATATGCATGTCGGGGCGATTGTGAACGCTGCCAATACAAGCCTGTTGGGAGGGGGAGGTGTTGACGGGGCAATCCACCGTGCTGCGGGCCCAGAATTGCTTGAAGCATGCAGGAAACTCAATGGATGCGAAACGGGGAATGCCAAAATCACCAAGGCTTATGGCATCAAGAACGCCGATTTCATCATCCATACTGTTGGACCTGTTTACAGTGGAAGTGAAAGGGACGCTGATTTGCTTTCATCCTGCTATAGGAAATCACTTGACCTGGCTTTGATGAACGGCTGTACGAGTATTGTTTTCCCAGGTATTTCAACAGGAGTATATGGTTATCCATTGGACAAAGCGGCATATGTGTCGCTGACAGCTGTCTGTAATTGGTTTGATGAACATCCAGATGTTGTCATGGATATCTATTTCTGCTGTTTCAGGAAAGCAGAAATGGCCGCATATCAGAAAGCGGCTGGATTGGGCAATCAAAGGTAGAAGTCCGCATATCCTTCTAGTTGGATACGTTGAAAACCACTTCATCATACAAGGTTGAGAAGGTTCTTGGCTATTGACATGAAAGAAATCAATGGATTAAAATCATATTTTTCGGGGCGTAGCGCAGCCTGGTAGCGCAACTGCTTTGGGAGCAGTGGGTCGGATGTTCGAATCATCTCGCCCCGACCATATTCAAAAGGCTGTCATCAAGACAGCCTTTTTTCTTTCAGGAAACTCCTGAATCCCTGAACTGCCCTTAGCTCAGCTGGATAGAGCAACGGCCTTCTAAGCCGTAGGTCACAGGTTCGAATCCTGTAGGGCAGGCCAATACCCAGTAACAAGACGTCTCATGACGTCTATTTTTTTGTTTAGAATCAGCAATTTCCTTCTATTTACAGTAAAATGCAGTAATATCAAGTAACGTAAAATCTTGCCAAAAATCGTATATAAGCTCGTATATATGTCCATCTCGTAGATGTCTTATATACGATTTAGAGGGGGAAACCATGGTGACACGTACCAAAAGGAAGCTAAACGACAGGCAGGTCAAGAACGCCAAAGCGCAACCAAAAACCTACAGACTGCCGGATGGCGATGGGCTTTTCCTTGAAGTCACGCCTTCCGGCTCCAAGATATGGCGGATGCGTGCCAACCTGAACAAGAAGGAAATGATCCTGACTTTCGGGAACTACCCTGTTGTCCTGCTTGCACAGGCTCGTAAGAATTGCGAGGAAGCACGTTCCTATATCAGCCAGGGCATTGACCCTCGTCAAGTGAAGAAAGCGGCAGAGGCCGCTGAACAGGCTCGCAATGACAACACCTTCGAAAAGATAGCTAGGAACTGGCATACCAGCAAACTGCCTGAATGGAAGGAAAACACCGCAAGATGGACGTTCAGCCTGTTGAGAAGGGACATACTGCCTTACATCGGTGATATCCCTATATCAGACATCACTCATCAACAGATTGTGGATATTCTGGAGACCATACAGAAAAGGTCAGCAATAGATGCAGCGAAGAAAGCCAAGACCACTATATCCAGTGTCTTCAAATACGCCATCCAACGTGGCATGGTCAAGTACAACCCAGTCAATGACCTGGAATCTGTGATTCAGAAAACCACCGTTAAGCACTTTGCCGCCATCACCCATGATGAACTGCCAGACTTCCTGAAAGCCTTGGACAGGAACGATATCAGGATGTTCATATCAACACGTGTTGCCATCAACCTGATGTTGTTGCTGTTCCTGAGAACCAGCGAACTGATAGAAGCTGAATGGTCTGAGATTGATTTGGAAAACGGTGTCTGGATTGTCCCATGGCAGCGGATGAAGATGGGCAAGCGGAAGATAAATCCAGACAAGACCGACCATCGGATTGACCTGCCAAGACAGGCAATTGCCCTGCTGAAAGAACAATACCAGTACTCTGGCAACCGTCAGCATGTCTTTCCAGGAATGAGGGAACCGAGGAAGCCAATGAGCAATGGAGCTATCCTGATGGCATTACGCAGACTTGGCTATCAAAACAGGATGACCGGGCACGGTTTCAGGGCATTGGCTGCCAGTGCGTTGGGTGAACTGGGTTTCAGGCGTGAAGTGATTGAACGTGCCTTGGCACACAAGGAAAAGGACCAGGTTCAGGCGGCATACCACCGGGCAGACTTCCAGCAGGAACGGAAGGAAATGCTCCAGGCGTGGGCTGATTACATCGATACGATTAGAAGAAAAAATTCAATCAGACTGGTTGCATGAATCAAATCCAGCACCTAGCCAACGGGCGCTGATATCTATTCTTAGGGGAATATTGAGGTACGTTATGATGGCAAGCGATTTTATTCTGACGAAACATCAACACCGTTTTTTGTCAATTACGGAAATTATCAATGGTCTAACAGATGATGATTCCGGGTTCATGAAAATTTGCGCAGAACTGCATTCCCTTATAAGGGATGGTCTCCATCTATATGTGTCATATGCCGTAGGTGAACACCGGGAAGCAAGGGAAGAAGAAAAGAAAGATTTATTATTTTCCTTGCGTGTCAATAGCAAAATCATTTATGAATCAACGCCTCCGAAAAAAGAAGGTGCAGCAGAATACAAAAACTTTGGCGTTGATCCGAAAGAATTCTTGGACGCTTATACAGAATATGGTATTTACGACAGAACAGAAGTTTGTGAGAAGTTAGGGCTTACGTTTGGATTTGAATCTAATTCTGAGAGTGATTCTAAAGTTACGAAAGCAAAGAGAGAAGAACCGCTCGGTGCTGCAGACTCGATAGACGCTGAACAGAAAGCAACGACAGTAGAATCTAATACCACAAGAAAACGAAAAATTAAATACCTAGTCCTTTATGATGAAGCGGTCTACCTTGTTTCCTCAGGCTTAATTGAACTGCATGGAGAACGTGAAAAATTCATCAAAGATTGGCAGGAGAAACTATCGCAGATTGACTGTGAAAAAGATTACCGCAGAACAATCAACAGATATATTGCATATGCCGAAAAGGATTTAGGCAAACAGTGACAGGTTGCAACTGTCCTAACTGGCACAGAGTGTCCTAGAGTGCCGTTATCTTTAATCGCATGCTTACCTCCAAGCAGTGAACGGTTCACTGCAAGAATTTTTAAGATTCTAGGAGGTCAAAAATGTTTCCTACACCAAAAGCCATCTTGAAATCTGATGGCCTTCTCGACCGCCCGCATCCACTGTCATGGGTAATTGAGCTTACCGGTTACTCGAAGCAGTCAATCTATCGCCTGATGGCGGCAGGCGAATTTCCAAAACCAATCAGCCTTGGCGCACGTAAAGTCGCTTGGATGGAATCTGATGTTCTGTCATGGCTGAACAGCCGGGTCCAGGCTTCTAAGGCAGCTGCGTAAGGGAGGTTGCCATGGAAATCACCAATGAAGTGTTCGATGCCATAAAAGAAAACCCCCGTGCAGCCGAAACCGCACAGGGGAAAGCAATAACCAATGGCAATTCTACCAGAAAGCAGAACCGAAAGACAAAGACTTCGCAGGTCTTGGTCTGGCTGCTGACGTATGGGTCGATTACATCCTGGGAAGCCATTGAAAAGTTCAAGGCAACCCGTCTGGCAGACATCATCTACAGACTCCGGAAAGCTCACAACATCATCAGGGAAGATGTCCGTTGTGAGGATGTCAACGGCAATCCGTGTGTCTATGGGCGGTATCACCTGATCAAGTCGGATATCTGACAGGAGGGTGTATGAACATGGGAATAAAAACCATTAGTGCCATCCTGTCTAAGGAATTTGATTTAAAGAACCTCAATTCTATCGAAAAGCTTGTTTATATTACATTGGGTTACCACAACAACGATACGACCAATGTCTGCAATCCGTCTTACGATACGTTGAGTAAAGAGCTCAACTATTCAAGGCGCGCTATCATCAAAGCCATCAAGGGAATTGAAGGAGCTGGCCATGTCCGACGTGAAACACGGACTGACGATAACGGGAAATGTATCAGTAACCGTTACATTCTGGTCCTTCCTGACCGTGGCTCAGATTCATCATCCATAGTGAACAATGGTTCACCATCCATAGTGAACAATGGTTCACCATCCATAGTGAACAATGGTTCACCATCCATAGTGAACAATGGTTCACCATCCAGTAGAACAGAAATATATAACAGAAATAC
>JAFWUI010000021.1 GCA_017524145.1 Oxalobacter sp.
GATTCGACGAAGAAACGGCGGCGGTGCAGGTTAGGCATGAAACGACGTTTGGTGACGTTGTGTGCATGGGAGATCTTGTTGCCGGAGACGGGTTTTTTTCCGGTGACCTGACAGACACGAGCCATAGTAAATACCTCCAGAGATGATTGAGAAGCCGCAATTCTATCGGAATGAATCCAAAAATGCAAGAAAAATTCAATAAAAACATGATATTGTATGGATTAATTGTGTCTTGGTTGTTTATATTTGGATACAATATTGGTGGTTCAATACAATGGCTGTGAAACAGTGGGAGGAGGGGAAAGCCAGTTTTTCGATGTTGTTTTTTGCGCACGTTGCTGATGGGTATCATTCTGTTTTCCAAGGGATATCGTGCAGTAAAACACCAAAAAAGCTATAATCTGATTTTGGAAAAAAGGATAAAAGCCATGCGTTTACTCAAAAAAGCACTCACATTCGATGATGTGCTCCTCGTTCCAGCACATTCCACCATTCTCCCTAAAGACGCTGACCTGCGGACAAAGCTGACCAAAGGGATTTCACTGAACATTCCTCTGCTTTCTGCAGCGATGGATACTGTCACTGAATCCAACCTGGCGATTGCAATGGCAAGGCAGGGGGGTATCGGTATCATCCATAAGAACATGAATGCCGCAGAACAGGCAAGGGAAGTAGACCGTGTCAAACGGTTTGAAGCCGGGGTTGTGACTGATCCAATCACTATTCCACCGAGCATGAAAGTCCGTGAAGTGATTGCATTGTCCCAGCAGTATGGCATCAGCGGTTTTCCTGTTGTCCAATGACCGAACCGTACTGTGGTCGGCATTATCACCAACCGTGACCTACGCTTTGAAGAAGAGCTGGATGTTGCTGTCCGTGAACGGATGACCCCGCGCGAAAAACTGGTGTATATCAAGGAAGGCCAGTCCCTTCAGGATGCAAAACGCCTGATGAACCGTAACCGTCTTGAACGTGTGCTGGTTGTCAATGACCGTTTTGAACTGCGTGGCCTGATTACCGTCAAGGACATCAAGAACACCAATGATTATCCATTCGCTTCCAAGGATAAATACGGCAAACTGCTTGTCGGTGCTGCAGTCGGTGTTGGTCCTGACAATGATGAACGGATTGAAATGTTGGTCAATGCTGGTGTCGACGTTCTTGTTGTCGATACCGCCCATGGTCATTCGCAGGGTGTCCTGGACCGTGTCAAATGGGTCAAACTGCATTATCCAGATGTCCAGGTCATCGGTGGCAATATCGCAACCGGTGATGCCGCACGTGCATTGGTTGACCACGGTGCTGATGCCGTCAAGGTCGGTATTGGTCCTGGTTCCATCTGTACTACCCGTATTGTTGCCGGTGTCGGCGTTCCACAGATCAGCGCGATTTCCGATGTTGCTGATGCACTGAAGGGAACCGGTGTCCCATGCATTGCTGATGGTGGTATCCGCTTCTCTGGTGATATTTCCAAGGCGATTGCTGCCGGCGCTTCCACTGTCATGATGGGCAGCATGTTTGCCGGTACTGATGAAGCTCCAGGCGAAATCATCCTGTATCAGGGCAGAAGCTATAAGGCTTACCGTGGTATGGGCAGTGTCGGAGCGATGGAACGTGGTTCTGCAGACCGTTACTTCTAGGATGAATCCAAGTCCCAGCCAGATAAACTGGTTCCGGAAGGTATTGAAGCCCGTGTACCTTACAAGGGCAGCGTCAATGCCATCGTTTTCCAGTTGGTCGGTGGTCTCCGTTCTTCCATGGGTTACTGTGGTTGCCAGACCATTGCAGAAATGCAGGAAAAAGCTGCATTTGTCCAGATCAGTGCGGCAGGTATGCGTGAGTCGCATGTCCATGACGTGCAGATCACCAAAGAGGCACCAAACTACCGTCTCGAAAATTGATTGGATGGAAAAAGGCAGGTTTTCCTGCCTTTTTTATCACGGTTCTGTTTTTTTCATGGGAATTGTCATGCATTCCAAGATACTCATTCTCGATTTTGGTTCTCAGGTCACCCAGTTGATTGCCCGTCGTGTCCGTGAAGCCGGGGTTTTCTCTGAAGTGGTGCCTTATGATGTTGAACCTGGATTCATCCAGGATTATGCCAAGGATGGTGCGTTGAAAGGCATCATCCTGTCAGGTGGTCCAAACAGTGTGACCGAGGGTGATACCCCACGTGTCCAGCAGATTGTCTTTGAACTCGGCGTCCCGGTCTTGGGTATCTGTTATGGTATGCAGGCCATGGCTGCACAGCTTGGCGGAAAGGTTGAGAATGGCAAGGTCCGTGAATTCGGCTATGCCGAAGTCATCACCCAGACAAGCAGCAGATTGTTTGATGGCATTGCTGATGCTGTCCGCCAGGATGGTTCTGCGATGCTGAAAGTCTGGATGAGCCATGGGGATAAAGTGACCGCTTTGCCAGCCGGTTTCAAGGTTGTGTTGTCCAATGAAGCCTGTCCAGTTGCCAGCATGGCAGATGAATCCCGTGGTTTCTATGCTGTCCAGTTCCATCCAGAAGTCACCCATACTATCCAGGGTAAAGCTATCCTGAACCGTTTTGTCCATGACATCTGTGGCTGCCAGTCAGACTGGAACATGCCTGATTATGTCAGTGAAGCCGTTGATGCCATCCGCCAGAAAGTCGGGAAGGATGATGTTATCCTGGGATTGTCCGGTGGGGTTGATTCCAGCGTTGCAGCAGCCTTGATTCATCGGGCAATCGGTGACCAGTTGACCTGCGTTTTCGTTGACCATGGTCTTTTGCGTCTGAATGAGGGAAAGATGGTCATGGATATGTTTGCCCGCAACCTGGGTGTCAAGGTCATCCATGTCGATGCCTCCAACCAGTTCATGGGACAGCTTGCTGGTGTTACCGACCCTGAAGAAAAACGGAAAATCATCGGCCGGGAATTTGTTGAGGTCTTCCAGCGGGAAGCTGGCAAGATCAAGAATGCGAAATGGCTGGCACAGGGCACCATTTATCCGGATGTCATTGAAAGCGCCGGGAAAGGGAAGAAAGGGCAGACCATCAAGAGCCATCACAATGTCGGTGGATTGCCAGACACCCTGAACCTTAAACTGCTGGAACCCCTGCGTGAACTCTTCAAGGATGAAGTCCGTGAATTGGGGCTGGCATTGGGGCTGCCACGCGAAATGGTTTACCGCCATCCATTCCCGGGACCTGGCTTGGGGGTCCGTATCTTAGGTGAAGTCAAGAAAGAATATGCAGACCTCCTGAGGCAGGCAGATGCCATCTTCATGGAAGAACTCTGGAATACCCCGTCCGGACAAGTCTCTGACAAAGGGTATCCGATGAGCTGGTACGATGCGACCAGCCAGGCGTTCTCTGTCTTCCTGCCAGTCAAATCCGTCGGTGTGATGGGTGATGGTCGGACCTATGAATATGTTGTGGCATTGCGGGCTGTCCAGACACAGGATTTCATGACCGCTCAATGGGCACATCTGCCACATGAACTGCTAGGTAAGGTTTCCAACCGTATCATCAACGAAGTCCGTGGCATCAACCGCGTGGTTTATGACATTTCAGGCAAACCACCTGCTACGATCGAATGGGAATAAGCAGTCATCTGAGGCTGCCAGGGGCTTCCTGGACAGCCTCTTTGTTTTTTTTCAGGTATTGATTGGTGATTATGAAACAGGACGGTCTTTTCCAGAAAACCTTGCTTGCGGTGCTGGTAAGCAGTCTTTGCGCTTCGTCTGCCTTTGCCTTCAATCCGGATAAATACACCTATAAGGAGCAGGTCATTTCTGCGGATGGTGCGGAAATAGTCAAGCTGAGGGTTTATGCCCAGGATCAGAAGGTTGAATTCACTGCAGAAGATTTTGGTCTGGAAGGCGAAGGGAAAGACGCCATTGAAATCACCCATCCGTTCAGCAGAAACGACGCGTCAAATGTCCAGACAGCGATGCGTTATGTGAAAGCAGTCTTTGGGGCACCCTCTAAAGCACCGGTTGTCGAAACCTTCACCAATGATGAAGAGCAGGCATCATTCATTTCCCCGGTGATTGGTAAAACAGGCGTTTCGGGAACCCGTTTAAGTACTTGGTTCATGCAGGGAAAGGCAGCAGACAATACTCTGCCAACCGGGATGCTGACGATCGGTGACTTGGGAGAGAAAGGGACGGGCCTGCTCCCAGCACTTACTGCTAAAGGTGAGGGAGCAGGTATGTCCGCTGTCATCGTACATGAAATGATGCATGGATTGGGCGTCACAGCAGCTGCAGAGCCTAAGGTTGAAGGCAGGTATGATTCTTTTATCGCATCGAAGGGCAATTCAACATTCAGTACCCATCTCCGTGACCTCTATGGGACACTGCTTGTCCCCGGCATGAAGATGGAGAAAATAACCCCCAGTGACTTTGAAGCCAGCAAAAGCGTGAGCCCTGATAAAAACACCTTCTATCAGATTGATCCTCAAAAAGGTGAACCCAATTTCAGCGGAGCTTATTTCACTGGAAAGAATGTTGATAAAGTCCTGAGCATGGAAGGCGAGGCTGAGATTGCCCAGATTGTATGGCCGGATGGCTCAAAGACAAAAGCTGTGCCTGGCATCCCTGTCAATGGCTATGAACTGGATCAAGATGAGGATACAGGATGGATATATTATGCTCCTGAGATGAGCCATCTTGAGCTGCAGAACAGCATGATGAGCCATCAGGATTACCGAAACTGGAATACCTTCATGGAGGCTGAGCTTGCTGTGCTTCAGGATATCGGGTATGACCAGATTGACCGGCGGAAATTCTTTGGTTTTTCCATCTACAACAACGGTCTCACTTATACGAACGACCATGGATTCAACAGTTCCCAGGACTGGGGTGTTGGACTTCATGTCTATGGCAGCAGCAACACCATCACCCAGCAGGCGGACCTGAAGACTACAGGCGCTGATGCCCATGGTATCCGTGTTGATGGGGCAGGCAACAGGTTGACTGTCGCGAAAGGCACAAAGGTCCAGGCCAATGGCACAGATGGTATCGGTGTATTGGTTTCTTATGGCAAAGGGCACAGCATCAATATCCAAGGTGATGTCAGTGCAACAGGTAAAGGTGGTAAGGCACTGAGTTTTGATTTTGGCGGCAATCTTCTCGGAGACCAGGAAGAATACCGGGGTTCTTATTTTGCTGTAGGGAAATCCGAGAAAAAGTGGGGGGACGCCGACAGCTACCCAGATGCGGTTAATGGTGCATTGGTGGAACAGGTTGACATCAGCGGTTCCATCAAAGGGAAGGATGCCGCCATCTACATCTCAGACAACGCACTGGTCAAGCAGGTCAATGTCCTGAATGGTGCCTCAATCGAAGGTGACATCCTTTCAGACTGGTCGCCGGACAAGAACCGCTACGGTGAATATGGCAAGGGCAACAGTATGACCCTGCATCTGCCATCAGACGAAGACGGGTTTAGCACATTGACCTTCGGCCTCAAGGCGGATGAAAACGGGCAGGCAACCAGAGAAGCTGACCCGGATTTCAAGATGACCTACAACGGCAACATCAAAGGGGAAAGTGTGGATATTGAAGTCAAAGGCGGCACGTTGACTTATGGCGGTTCTGCTGACATCAATCTGCTTGAAACCGATGAAGGAGCAACCCTTTCCCTCATCGGAAAATCTGCTGTTGCTGCGGCTGGCATCACAAGCAATGGTACTGTTTCCATGTCTGATGACAGTGCCATCATCTTGGACGGTGATAAAGGGGAAGCGTCATTTGCCAGACTGGAAACCACTGCAGGTGCCAATGCTACCGTTGATGCGGGTAATGGTACTGTTGCCATTACCACGATGGACAACGAAGGCAAGACCCTTTTCAAGAGCGCATCTGCGCAGAAAAAGCAGATTGTCATTGATACATACAAAGGAGCAAGGGGTTCTTCATTGACCTTGGATTTAGACAGTGCCATTGCTAACAGGCTGAAAAGTGGAAACACTGCTGAAACTGTCCAACAGGGTTCAGAAGTCCTCTCTATCGGAAACAATACGACACAATCCAATTGGAACCTGCATATTGCAGAAGGGGATGTCAGCGGTGACATCAATACCATCATCGGTCCTGACGGACAGCCTGTATCCGCACACGAGCGGAAAAACAGCACCGCTGCTGTCCTGCATGACATTGCGGCAAATAATTTCCAGGTCTTCCGTGCCCAGATGAACGACCTCGACAAACGCATGGGTGACCTCCGCAATATGCCAGATTCAGAAGGCGGCGCCTGGGCGAAGGTCATTGCTGGGCAGAGCAAGTATAAAGGCATCCACAACGACTACAAGACCCTGCAGGTCGGTGTCGACCACCGGTATAAAGGTTTCTTCGGTGGTGTCACAGCCGCCTACACCGATGGGGATGGTTCTGTCAAACACGGCTCCACCGATGACAAGAACTACACATTCGGGCTTTATGGTGGCTGGCTGGGAGAAGATGGCCAGTTCGTTGACCTGACCCTCAAGCATCACCACCTTGAGACAGACTACGACTTCCGTTCCAACGGCAAGAAGACCAAAGGTTCGTATGACACCGGCGGCACCTCCTTCTCGGTCGAATACGGCTGGCGGTTGGGCATAGCCGACACCAACTACTACATCGAGCCACAGGCAGAATTCATGTACGGGCACCTCAACAGTACAGGCTACACCACAGACCGTGGCGTCAAGGTTGACCAGTCAAGCATCAAGAGTGCTGTTGGCCGTTTGGGCGTGGCAGCAGGCTGGACATCACCGGACAAGACCGGCAGTGTTTACGTCAAGGCTTCCGTGCTGAACGACTGGGAAGCCGATTCCGTAGTCAGGACCAGCAAGGACGGTGTGAAGCGGCGTTACCATGAAGACATGGGCGGTACCTGGGGCGAGTTTGCTGTCGGTGGCACCTGGAACATCAACAAACGCCTGTCGGCATATGGCGAGATGGAAACCACGGTTGGCAATCCAGTGCGCACCACCTACCAGTTCAATGCCGGGCTGAGGCTGCACTTCTAAGCAGACAGCATCTGTTCAGTGCAAGAGAAGGGCTTTCTGTCGATGGCAGGAAGCCCTGTTGTTATATATACAAATATACAGTATTTTAGAGATATAACTTGTTAGAATTGGGTAAAATAGCTATATATTCTGTATGGAGTCCAAGCAGATGGGCATGATTGACTATATTGTTGACAAGACATATGAATACATTGAGCAAATGCCAAAAGCTCAACGTAAGAAGTATGGTCAATTCTTTACCAGCAGGGAAACAGCTCTGTTTATGGCGGGGCTGTTTGAAGTTCCGAAAGATAAAGCATATCTGTCCATCCTTGATCCCGGTGCAGGTTCTGGCGTTTTATCAACCGCATTGCTTGAAAGGTTGCAGACGTATCCACAGGTACAGGGTGTTGAACTGGTCTGCTATGAAACGGATGAAAAAGTCATCCCTTTATTGAAAGACAATCTGGAATGGGTCTGTCAGCACACGGATCTTGACCTCACTTATCACATTGTTCCGGACAACTATATCCTCAGTCAGATGCTTGATTACAATGCAATGATTGGTGCTGAAGCTGATCCGAAAAAGTACGATATGGTGATTGGCAATCCGCCTTACATGAAGGTGCTGAAAGATGCGCCGGAGGCGAGGGCAATGCCTGATGTCTGCTATGGGGCACCGAATCTTTACTTCCTTTTCGCAGCCATGAGCCTGTTCAATCTAAAAGAGGAAGGAGAGTTGGTTTATATCATTCCACGCTCTTGGACATCCGGTGCATATTTCAAACAGTTCCGCCAGAAATTCCTGAAAGATGGTGTCTTGGAACATATCCATCTTTTTGTCAGCCGCGACAAGGTTTTTGAGAAGGAGAGCGTTCTTCAGGAAACCATCATCATCAAACTCCGTAAGACAAAGAATCCACCGGAGAAGGTGGCTATTACAACCACACAGAACAATCAGGATTTCTCAGAACTGACAACGTTTGAAGCGCCTTACCATACGGTTGTAGCTGGGGATGATACTTATGTTTATCTTGTGACAAACCAGACAGAAGTAGAGATTCTTGGTCAATTGAGTGTCTGGAAAGATACCCTTCCAAGTCTAGGCCTGAAAATGAAGACAGGACTGACTGTTGATTTCAGGAATCAAGATGTATTGAGGAATCATGCCGGGAATCAGGCAGTTCCTTTGTTCTATTCACAGCATATCAAGAATGGACAGGTTGCCTTTCCTCTTGGAAAAGAAAATGAATATATCCTGACAGACCAAGCCGGGCTTTTACAGCCTAATACAAACTATCTGTTTGTGAAGCGTTTCACTTCAAAGGAAGAACAGCGGCGTCTGCAGTGTGGTGTTTATCTGGCAAAAGAATATTCTGAGTATGACAGAATCAGCACAGACAATAAAATCAACTTTGTCAGTGGGATGCACGGTCTTTCAGAAAGTGCTACATATGGATTGTATGTCCTTTTCAACTCTACGCTGTACGACAGTTATTACCGGATTCTCAATGGTTCGACACAGGTAAACTCAACTGAAATCAATACAATGCCTGTGCCATCCATGGATAAGATAGAGAAAATGGGAAGTGAATTGATGTCTTCAAAGGATATGTCAGTATCATCCTGTGATTATATATTAAGCAGTCATATGCCATGAGTAAATTAGAAGATGCCAGAAAAATACTGGAAGCGTTGCAAGTGCCCATACGGCAGCAGTCAGATATGTGCTGTTATACGTTCCTGGCGATAGCAGGTATCAAGAAACGCAGTAAGTGGGAAGTTGCAACGAATGAATGGATCCGGATTCATGACATTATTGCTTTCATACGGGATAACTACGGTACAGAATATGCCGAGAACAGTCGGGAGACTATCCGTAAACAAGCGTTGCATCATTTCCGGAATGCCGCATTCATTGAAGACAATGGCGTAGCAACAAATAGTCCAAACTACCGTTACCGTCTTACTGATGAAATGCTTGGACTTATACGCAGTTTTAAAAACAAATCATGGCAGGCAAATCTAACATCTTTCTGTTCCAATCACGAATCACTTATAAGTCAATACCGTTCAAAACGGAATCTGACGAAGATGCCGGTCAGGATCAATGGTGCAGAGCTCACTTTTTCTCCAGGGAAACATAACCAGCTACAAAAGGCAATCATTGAAGAATTTGCCCCACGTTTTGCGTCAGGTGCTGAATGTCTGTATGTTGGTGATACAACGGAAAAAGACCTAGTGAAGAATGAAGCGAAGCTGCGGGAACTTGGTTTTTCCATTACATTGCATGACAAGATGCCTGATGTTGTCCTGTATTCTGCAGAGAAGGATTGGCTGTATTTCATTGAGTCTGTCACATCTGTTGGTCCTATGGAGCCTAAACGGATCCTTGAGATTGAGGAAATGACGAAATCTGTGACAGCAGGCAAAATCTTTATAACGGCATTCCTTGATTTCAAGACTTTCAAGAAATTTTCTGAGTCCCTTGCTTGGGAGACTGAAGTCTGGATTGCAGATATGCCAGATCATATGATTCATATGAATGGTGATAAGTTTCTTGGACCAAGGAAACAGTAAAAATCATTTCTATTATTTGGATAATAATGGATTATTTAGATAAAATAAAAATAATTAACAAATCGGCTGATTATTATAATTGTTTAATTGAGTTGGATAAATATAATATTTATTATGAAATAAAATATCTGTTAAGTATTAGATTAAATCCTCTTTTATCGCAGGCTTTCCTTGTCAGTCGTTGTAAGGATGTTTTTGGAAGTGTTTTTGTTAATTGTTTGCCCGATGAAGATATATTGAATATGTTGGATTTTTATATAAAAATGCAATTCGAGCGTTTTTGTTATCTTAATCAATTTAAAATTGATACAAGACCAACAAAAACAATGGAAGAAATATGTGAAATAATAAAATTTAGAAATAATCAATATCTATAACATTGGGTTTATTAAATGAAAATTATTTTTAGGACATTTGTAATTATTCTTCTGGGCTTGGGGATTGCCTTAGCCCAGAATGTTGATAAACGCTGTGCTGATATTGACCGGCAGTATCAGGAAGCACTTCAGAAGATGAAGGGGGCTGATGAGCACCAGAAGATGACGGTCATATTTGACCGTGAGGATGTCAATTTCGGATTGGTTGAGAAAAGGCTGGTTTTCTATTATGACAATACGCAGGAAGAAGTGAACAGCAACCGGCTGTATCTGGTCCGGACTGAACGGAGAATCCCACAGTCATCTGTCCAGGAGACAATCGATTACCTGTTTGATCCAGCCTATCCGCTGGGTCGCTTCATCTTGATGAACAAGGATTTTTCCAGTTCTGACTACCGGATTGAGGAAAGGGCTTATTCTGATGGTAAAAAGCCTTTCCTGATGCGGTCCAGGCAGATTGAACTGCCAGCCGGGAAGGTCGTGAATGATGCAACCCAGACGAAAGATATTGAGGATTTGGATGTCAAGAAGCATAAGGTTCTGCTGAAAATATTCAATGGCATCGCCAATCCTGAATAATCTGTGAGGGAGAGTGGACGATGAAAAAACTTGGAATCACCGTGATAGGGCTGCTGCTGATGGCGTCATCGCCGCAGGCATCAGCATGGAATTTCGGCTTCAATAAGGATAAGGTCGAGGCTGCTGTGGCGGCGGAAAGCCAGAAGCCGGAAACCGAACTGAAAACCCATATCGAGGCAATCTATGCAGATGCCCGCAGGAATTACCCACCTGACCCTGGTTCGCCACCCAAGAACGAGGTCAATCTGGATGAACGCTATTGCTCCCAGGATTGGAACAGGATGGTTGGATCGGTCTTGGAAAAAGACCGCAAGGACAAAGTTGAGTTTGGTTTTTTCGATGCGGATTATTGGGTCATGGGACAGGATTGGAGGGACCTGACACCGCAGAATATCCAGGTGACAGTCCAGGATGACAGCCATGCCACCGTGACATTTGAGATGGACGGTACGGGCAGTGACATGAAGCAGGTCCAGCTGGACATGGTCTATGAACAAGGAAGCTGGCGTATCGACAATTTCATCGACCGCAAACATGGTCTGGATTGGAAACAGAGCATGCGTGAGTACCTTGGGCAATAAGCTGTACCGGATACTCCTCCAGTCATCTGGCCATTCATTGAGAAAGGTCCTTTATCAGGATGTTTCCCGATAATATTCCATGAGGTTTCCATGAACATGAAAAGAACCGGAACGGTCTTGTTCAGTCTGATGTTGGTGGCTGCTTCTTCCTGTCAGGCGGCGCCTTGGGATTTCCTGTCCAAGAACGGTAAGGCAGATACAGTGGTTGAGCAGACTGAGGACCGGCATTCTGAGGCTTATATCAAGAACCGTGTCCAGGCGGTTTATGTGGATGTCCGGAAGAATTATCCTGCTGACCATGGTTCCCCGCCCCAAAATGCTGTGGATTTAGACAAGGCTTATTGTTCGGAGGACTGGAACAGGATGTTCCAGTTGGTCCATAAGAAGGATGCCAAAGCATCTGTTGAGGTCAGCTTCTGGTATGCCAATTATTATTGTGCGGTAGGGCAGGATTGGAATGCCCTGATACCGCAGGATATCCAGGTAACGCTTCAGGGCGACAACCATGCCACCGTGACATTCAAGATGGGTGGCATGGACAATGGCATGAAGCAGGTTCAGCTGGCTATGGTTTATGAGCAGGGCGGTTGGCGTATTGATAATTTCATGGCTCCAGAATCCGGTCTCGTTGATTGGAAGGGGAATATGCGTGAGTATCTGGCTGAATAAGCCTGTCCAACTGGAAAGTTGGAATGGTTCCTGAAAGGAAGTGTCCTTGAGTTATACCGTCAAAGAAATCTTTTATTCGTTGCAGGGGGAAGGCAACCGGGCGGGGCGTCCGGCGGTTTTCTGCCGTTTCACCGGATGCAATCTCTGGTCGGGGCGTGAGCAGGACCGTGCCAAGTCTATCTGCCGTTTCTGTGATACGGATTTTGTCGGGACATCGGGGGCTTTGGGGGGACGGTATGCCTCGTCTGAGGCACTGGCTGACCAGATTGTTTCATTGTGGCCAGCGGACTATCCGGAATCCCGTTATGTGGTGTTCACCGGCGGGGAACCGTTGCTCCAGCTGGATGAACCATTGATTGCCATGATGCATCAGCATGGGTTCGAGGTGGCGGTCGAGACGAACGGGACGCTGCCGGTTCCGCAGGGCGTTGACTGGGTATGTGTGAGCCCGAAGGTGGGGGCAAAGCTGGTGGTTACGAAGGGGGATGAGTTGAAAGTGGTTGTCCCGCAGGCAGGGCAGGACCTGAAAGCGTATGAACAGCTGGATTTCACCCATCATTATCTTCAGCCGATGGATGGGGAAAACGCCCAGCAAAACGTTAAAATAGCGGTAGAGACCTGTTTGAAGCATCCTCAGTGGAAGTTGAGTTTACAGACCCATAAATATTTACAGATACCTTGAGAACCGCATGCTGACGATTACACGGAAAATTGAATTTGATGCGGGACACCGCATCCCAGACCACCGCAGCCAGTGCCGGAATATGCATGGGCACCGTTATGTCCTGCATATCACACTGGAAGGGAATCCTGTCGATCAGGATGGCCACGCCGCCAATGGGATGATCCTGGATTTCTCGGATGTGAAGAAACTGGCGGAGGACCATCTGGTGTCGAAATGGGACCATGCGTTCCTGGTCTATGAGAAGGATACGGCTGTCAGGGATTTCCTGGAGAGCCTGCCGGACCATAAGACGGTTGTCTTGGATAAGGTGCCGACAGCGGAGAACCTGGCAAGCATTGCGTTCCGTCTGCTGAAGGATGTCTATGCGGATTTCTATGGCAATGCATTGGCATTGAAGACAGTCCGGATTTATGAGACACCGAACTGCTGGGCAGAAGTGACGGCGGAAACGGTCGATGCGTGATGAACAGTATATGCGTGAAGCATTGCTTCAGGCGGAATTGGCTGGTGCGGCTGGCGAGGTGCCTGTCGGTGCTGTTGTTGTGCGCAATGGCGAGGTGATTGCCCGAGGGTACAACCGGCCGATTACAGCGCATGATCCGACTGCCCATGCAGAGATCGTCGCATTGCGTCAGGCGGCGGAGGCCTGTGGCAATTACCGGCTGCCGGACTGTGAGATGTTTGTGACGCTGGAGCCTTGCATCATGTGTATCGGTGCGATGATGCATGCCCGGCTGAAGCGCATTGTCTTCGGGGCGAATGACCTGAAGACCGGGGCTTGTGGCAGTGCGGTCAATCTGGTGTCGGATACTTCCCTGAACCATCATGCAGAAGTTGTCGGCAATGTGCTGGCAGATGAGTCAGTCGCCATCCTTCAGCAGTTCTTCACCGCAAGGCGTGCGGAAGCCAAGGCGAGGAAACTGCGTGAGAAGGTGCCTGCACCGGATGGATCCGATGCTGATGGACTTGGATCAATAAACCGATAATGAAAAATTTTCTGATGATGCTGGGGATGCTGATGGCCTGTACCATGACGGTTCAGGCAGAAGAGGCTGTGGCTGTCCCGTCTGCATCCCAGACAATTGTTGAACAGGATGCTTCAGAACCGATTGAGGAGCCAAAACCTATGGAAAATGTCCCGATTGCCTTAGTCGCCCCCAGTGGCAGTGCCATCCCGGTGGAACGTTATGAAAAAGGGGTAGCGGCTCTGGAGGAGCGCGGTTTCAAGGTCACCAGCTATTACGATCCAGAACTGCATCATGAGCGTTTTGCCGCGGCAGATGCCGTCAGGCTCCGTCAGATGGAACAGGCCTATCAGGATCCGGATGCGAAGATTGTCATGGCTGTCCGGGGAGGATATGGTGCCAGCCGTCTGCTGAAAGACCTTGATTTCCAGAAGATGGCTTCAAGTGGCAAGGTGTTTGTCGGTTACAGCGACATTACAGTCATCCAGATGGGACTGCTGAAATATGGGGCGGTGAGTTTCCAGGGACCGATGGTCTACAGCGATTATGGGCTCAACAATCCCAGCCAATATACGATTGAACATTTCGAAGAAGTGCTGACCCATCCGACAACAACATTGCGGTGGGTGGGGACAGACAATCCGGATGTCGATGTCACCGGGACATTCTGGGGTGGCAACCTGGCGATGATGTCGCATCTGGTTGGGACCAAGTGGATGCCGGATATCAAGGACGGCATCCTGTTCCTGGAAGATGTCAGCGAACATCCCTATCGGGTTGAACGGATGCTGATCCAGCTGGATGAAGCCGGTATCTTACGGAAACAGAAAGCACTGGTCCTGGGGCGTTTCACGGATTACCGGCTGTCTGATGAAGACAATGGCTACAGTTTCGATACGATGCTGGCATGGATAAGGGAACGCCTGACCATTCCTGTGGTGACAGGCCTGCCGTTCGGCCATACGAAAGAAAAGGCGACGTTGCCGGTCGGCGCGAAAGCCCGTCTCAAGGTCCACTCTGGCAGTGTGAAACTGGTCCTGAGTGGTTATCCGACAGTGAAGTGATATCTGTTGTTACCAGAAAAGAGGTAAAACATGCAGGAACTCAAAGAATTCCAATATGACCTGCCTGACATGCAGTCTGGCAGAAGGGCGCTTGCCAATGCCTGGGCAAAGGTTCCCCGTGCGCTTTCCCGTGAGGAAAAGGTGTCTTACCGTGAAAAGGTCAAGCGGCTCCTGAAAGAAAAGAAGGCAGTGCTGGTCGCCCATTATTATGTGGATGGTGATATCCAGGACCTTGCAGAAGAGACCGGTGGCTGTGTGGCGGATTCCTTGGAAATGGCACGGTTCGGCAGAGATTGTCCTGCCAAGACATTGGTGGTTGCCGGTGTCCGTTTCATGGGGGAGACCGCCAAGATCCTAAGTCCTGAGAAAAAGATCCTGATGCCGACATTGGATGCTTATTGTTCTTTGGACCTTGGTTGCCCGGTAGATGAGTTTGCCGCATTCTGTGACCAGCACCCTGACCGGACGGTGGTGGTCTATGCGAATACCAGTGCTGCCGTCAAGGCACGTGCGGATTGGATGGCGACATCTTCCATTGGTCTTGAAATCGTCTCGCATCTGAAGGCTCAGGGCAAAAAGATCATCTGGGGACCTGACCGTCATCTGGGCAGCTATATCAAAGAACAGACAGGCGCGGATATGCTGCTTTGGCAGGGTTCCTGTCTGGTGCATGATGAATTCAAGGGGGTAGAACTTGCGCTGCTGAAACAGGAATATCCGGATGCGAAGGTTCTGGTACATCCAGAAGCCCCAGCTTCTGTCGTTGAACAGGCAGATGTTGTGGGTTCCACATCCCAGATCCTGAATGCGGTGAAAACGATGGATGCGGAGACGTTCATCGTGGCGACAGACAAGGGCATATTCCATAAGATGCAGCAGGTTTCTGGCAAGACGTTGATTGAGGCACCGACAGCAGGCAATGGGGCAACCTGCAAGAGCTGTGCGCAGTGTCCATGGATGGCGATGAGTTCCTTGGAAAACCTTGCCGAAGTGCTTGAAACGGAATCGAACGAGGTTTTTGTCGAGGAAGGTATCCGTAAGAAGGCATTGACCTGTATTGAACGGATGCTGGACTTTTCTGCCGCCTTGAAAGCCAAGAAAAGCAAAGAACAGGAACTGACATCAGGAATGGGGTGTGCATGAAGCAGTTTGATTCGTTGCCAATGGAAAAACTCCAGCAGGAGGTGGTTGCCAATGTCAAGGCGGCCTTGGCAGAAGATGTCGGGACAGGGGATGTGACAGCAGCTTTGCTGCCGGCAGATGAAACGGCTGTCGCCCGGCTGATTGTCCGTGAGCAGGCAGTTCTGTGCGGTGTGCCTTGGTTTGAAACCGTCATGGCGATGGTGGATGACCGTATCAAAGTGGAATGGCGGTATGAAGAAGGGGATGTCATGTCGGCAGACAGTGAGGTCTGCCGTCTGACCGGTGCTGTCCGTTCCTTGCTGACCGCTGAACGGACATCGTTGAATTTCCTTCAGCTGCTTTCTGGTGTGGCGACTGCGGTCAAGGAATATGCTGACCTGGTCAAAGGGACATCAGCGGGTATTTACGATACGCGCAAGACCATCCCGGGACTACGGCTTGCCCAGAAGTATGCTGTCAGGGTCGGCGGTGGCAACAACCAGCGTCTGGCGCTGTATGATGCCATCCTGATCAAGGAAAACCATATCGCTGCGGCAGGCGGGATTCCTGAAGTCCTGGCAGAAGCGGCGAAGCAGCATGGTGTGCCGGTACAGATTGAGGTGGAAACCATCGCCCAGCTGCAGCAGGCATTGGCATCCAGTGCGGAGTCCATCATGCTGGACAATTTTTCATTGGACATGATGCGGGAGGCAGTCCAGATTACCCGTGCAAGTCAGACCGGGGCAGTACTGGAGGCTTCCGGTGGCATCAACCGTGAGACAATCCGTGCTATTGCAGAGACTGGCGTTGACCGGATCTCTATCGGTGAACTGACAAAGTCTGTGAGAGCCACAGACTACTCTCTCAGGATTATTGAATAAATGGCTGTGGTTGCAGCCAACATAGGAAAGACAGATGGAAAACAACGATATCGTGGTAAAAAAGATTGGTCTGGCAAAACAGCGTGTCCAGAAAGCCCTGCAGGAATATGCCGTCAATCAGGCAATCCTGAAAGAAAAGATTGAATGGAAAGACCTGACAGAATTCCTGGCAATCTGGCATGAAGAATACTCCGCTCAGGCGGCATCAATGGAAAACAAGGATAAGCTGTTCCAGCTGTCCCTGCTGATCAGCAATCTGGATATCCAGTTGGATATGCTACGTGTCACAAAAGGCTGGCAGAAACTGTCAGAAGGGACTGCTGAAGCTGCGCTTCCTGCTGAACTGGCAGTCATCCAGCAGGCTGTTTCTGCCATCTAACCCAGAAAGCTCCCAGTTTATGAGCGTCCGTATCCAGACTGAGGATTTCGACATATCCGAAGAAATTGCCAGACTGCGGGCATCATTGCCTCAAGTTGGGGCTGTTGTTTCATTCCTGGGCACTGTCAGGGACATCCATGACAATGGCAGTGACATGGTTTTTTCCATGGAACTGGAACATTACCCGGGAATGACAGAAAAGGTCCTCCAGGAACTGGAAACCGAGGTCAGGGCACGTTGGCAGATTGAGGATATGCTGATTATCCATCGTGTCGGCAGGCTGGAACCCACAGACCAGATTGTCCTGGTGGTTGTCTGTTCACGGCATCGCCAGACGGCTTTTGAAGCCTGTGCCTATACGATGGATATGCTGAAGACCCGTGCACCGTTCTGGAAGAAAGAGGCGACCGGGAAGGGGAACCACTGGGTAGAAGCCAAGACTTCGGATGAGGAGGCTTCTGCTGGGTGGTTAAAAATTTCTGATTATATAGTGAGTGAAGAATCATTCATAATTAATGATGGTACATTCAATTATTTAAAAAAGAGATACAAGGACATAGAATGTTATTTTAATATTATTAAAACAATAGATTCTACCAATGTAACTACTAATTTAGAGTTCCAAAGAAAATTCAACCACTTTTATAGGGTTCGTAGAAATAAAGAATGGAGAGATATTTTCTATTCTTTAATGGAAAAATGTAAGTCTAATAAAAATATTACGTTTGAATATATAATAAAAGAATTTTATGATAAAACTCAAAGAGTTGAGGCTTCTTTTTCAAGTAAAATATTGGCTTCATTGAATCCTAGTATGCCAATATTTGATAGTATAGTATTAAAAAAACTAAACATTAAGTCTAAAATTTTAAAGAACGCTGATGATAGAATGTCTCAAAGAATATCTCAATATAATTGTATTGTAGATTTTTATAAAGGATTTTTAACTACTGAAAAAGCTGGAAAATATATTAGTAAATTTGATGCTGAATTTCCTGAATTCAAGTCAATAATTAATACAAAAAAGATAGATTTTCTTCTGTGGGGAAGCCGGAGCGGAAGTCAATGAATTAAATTCATTGAGGTTGATAAATCATGGATTGGAAATCCGCATTGCTGACATCATTCCTTACAGTATGCTCTCCGCTTATACTGAGCACCACAATCCTGTCTGTAAGACATTCCCGATGAAGGAGCAGTCCTTATCAGCGCAATCCAGCTCGGAATACTGTTCCTGTTTGTGGTTGCCTGAAGGATTGGGTAAAATAAAAACCTCTGGCGATGGTGTTCCGCCTTATACACTTGTATAGAACCGCTGTCTGAGACAGCTGATGACGCCTGTCTTATCACTGGAATGGTGAGGGCAGGCGTTTTTTCATGCCTGCTTTCCCTTCCGGAAAAACTGTCTGGAATCAATGAAAGGAAAATGATGGGTTGGGTTGCAGTAGGTGTCGGTGCCGCCTGTGGTGCCTGGTTGCGGTGGGTTCTTGGGAACCTGCTGAATGCGGTGCATGGTTATATCCCTTTGGGGACATTGACGGCGAATCTGGCCGGCGGGTATCTGATTGGGCTTGCCACGGCATTTTTCAGCAGTCATGCGGGCATCAGCCCTGAATGGCGCCTGCTGATTGTGACAGGTTTCATGGGCGGGTTGACGACGTTTTCGACGTTTTCTTCAGAGACCATGATACTGCTCCAGCGTGGCGAGTATCTTTGGGCAGGTGCGCAGCTTTTACTTCATGTCGTCGGTTCCATCCTTTTATGTCTGGCGGGGTTTGCCAGCTACCGGTTGTTTTCAGGGGCATAGGCTGTTTTCCTGCTGGTTGGACTGTTGTTGTCTTTTGGAGAAATTTCCCCAAATTTTGTTGTAAAAACCTCTTGAAAGCCGTGTTTTGCTCCCTATATGGGTATTAACACAAACCATTTGGAGGTTGACATGCGTCAAGACAAATTAACAACTAAATTACAGGAAGCCATTTCGGATGCGCATAGCCTGGCAGTTGGCAACGACAATCAGTATATCGAGCCAGCTCACCTGCTGTTGGCGATGCTGCAGCAGAGTGATGGCAGTGCCCGTTCGTTGCTGCAACGTGCGGGTGTTAATGTTGCACGGCTTGAGTCTTCCTTGAAAGCATCCCTTGACCGTCTGCCGAAAGTCACCGGTCATGGCGGTGATATCCAGATCAGCAGGGAACTGATGAACCTGCTGAACCTGACTGAGCGGGAATCCATTAAACGGAAAGATGAGTACATCGCCAGTGAAATGGTGTTGCTGGCATTGCTTGAAGACAAGTCTGAAGCCGGTCGGCTTGCCCGTGAGGCTGGACTGACCCGGAGTGCATTGGAATCAACAATCAAAGCAGTGAGAGGAGATGGAACCGTGAATTCTGCGGATGCTGAATCCCAGCGTGAAGCATTGAAGAAATATACGTTGGACCTGACTGAGCGTGCACGGAGCGGCAAACTGGATCCGGTCATCGGCCGTGATGATGAGATTCGGCGTGCCATCCAGGTGTTGCAGCGTCGTACGAAAAACAATCCGGTCCTGATTGGGGAACCTGGTGTCGGTAAGACGGCGATTGTCGAAGGGCTTGCCCAGCGTATCGTCAATGAGGAAGTCCCTGAAAGCCTGAAAGGCAAACGGGTGCTGGCATTGGATATGGCGGCTCTGCTGGCTGGTGCGAAATACCGTGGTGAATTCGAAGAACGTCTGAAAGCCGTCCTGAATGAACTGGCGAAAGATGAAGGGCAGGATATTGTCTTCATCGATGAAATCCACACGATGGTCGGTGCCGGTAAGTCTGAAGGTGCAATGGATGCCGGCAATATGCTGAAACCGGCATTGGCACGTGGTGAGCTGCACTGCGTGGGTGCGACGACTCTGGACGAGTATCGTAAGTACATCGAAAAGGATGCTGCACTTGAACGCCGTTTCCAGAAGATCATGGTGGATGAACCTTCTGTGGAAGACACAATCGCGATTCTCCGTGGCTTGCAGGAAAAATATGAAATGCATCATGGTGTCGAAATTTCCGATCCGGCAATCATTGCGGCTGCGGAACTGTCGCACAGGTACATCACAGACAGGTTCCTGCCTGACAAGGCGATTGACCTGATTGATGAGGCGGCATCCCGGATCAAGATGGAAATCGATTCCAAGCCTGAAGTCATGGACAAGCTTGACCGTAAGATTATCCAGCTGAAGATTGAACGGGAAGCTGTCCGTAAAGAAACGGATGATGCGTCCAAGAAACGGATGGCGTTGCTGGAAGAAGAAATTGCCCGTCTTGAAAAGGAATATGCGGATTATGATGAAATCCTGAAGGCAGAAAAGGCTTCCGTAGAAGGTTCAAAGCATACGAAGGAGGAAATTGAGAAAGTCCGTCTTCAGATCGATGAAGCGAAACGTGAAGGCAATTACCAGAAGATGTCAGAATTGATGTATGGCATCCTGCCTGATTTGGAAAAACGGCTGAAAGCAGAAACTGGCGACGACAAGTCTGATGCAAAACCGAAACTGCTCCGTACAGAGGTCGATGCAGAAGAAATTGCAGAAGTGGTTTCCCGTGCAACCGGCATTCCGGTCTCCAAGATGATGGAAGGTGAAAGGGCGAAACTGCTGCGTATGGAAGATGAACTGCATAAACGTGTCATCGGTCAGCATGAAGCGGTTGTCGCAGTTTCTGAAGCCATCCGCCGTTCACGTGCTGGGTTGTCCGATCCGAACAGGCCATACGGTTCGTTCATGTTCCTGGGGCCAACCGGTGTCGGTAAGACGGAACTGTGCAAGGCTTTGGCTGCGTTCCTGTTTGATACGGAAGATGCGATGATCCGGATTGATATGAGCGAGTTCATGGAAAAACATTCGGTCGCACGGTTGATTGGTGCGCCTCCGGGATATGTCGGCTATGAGGAAGGCGGCTATCTGACAGAAGCGGTCCGTCGTAAACCCTACAGTGTCATCTTGCTGGATGAAATTGAAAAAGCCCATCCCGACGTCTTCAATGTCCTGCTGCAGGTTTTGGATGATGGTCGGATGACCGATGGTCAGGGACGGACGGTTGACTTCAAGAATACGGTCATTGTCATGACATCGAACTTGGGTTCACATCTGATCCAGTCGATGGCTGGCCGTGAACAGAAGGAAATCAAGGATGCGGTCATGGGTGAAGTGCAGCAGCATTTCAGGCCGGAATTCATCAACCGTATTGATGAGATTGTGGTCTTCCATGCATTGGATGACAAGAACATCGGTTCTATCGCACGCATCCAGCTGGATTTGTTGAACAAGCGTCGGGTTGCGATGGATATGTCGCTGGAAACCTCGGATGCGGCATTGCATAAGATTGCTGATGCTGGGTTCGATCCGCTGTTCGGGGCACGTCCACTGAAACGGGCTGTCCAGAATCTGATTGAGAATCCGCTTTCCAAGGAAATCCTGGAAGGCAGATTTGGACCAGGTGATGTTGTCCAGATTGAAGTCGAGAACGATAAACTGGCTTTCAAAAAGAAAGCCAAGGCAGACTGACCGTCAAGGCCTTTGAGAAAGCCGGGCATTGCCCGGCTTTTTCTGTATCAGGGCTACAGGACATCCCCGGCAAAATCGGCAAGCCGTGAGCGTTCACCGCGGGCAAGGAGGATATGTCCACTGTGCTGCCAGCCTTTGAAACGGTCAACGACATAAGTCAGGCCGCTAGAACCTTCTGTCAGGTAAGGTGTGTCGATTTGGGCAAGGTTTCCAAGGCAGACAATCTTGGTGCCAGGACCTGCCCGGGTAATCAGGGTTTTCATCTGTTTCGGGGTCAGGTTCTGCGCTTCATCGATAATCAGGAATTTCCTGAGGAAAGTCCTGCCACGCATGAAATTCATGGATTTGATAGCGATACGGGACTGGATCAGGTCACGGGTTGTCTGCCGTTCCCATGAACCGGCCTCCTTGTTGCCGGATGTCAGGACTTCAAGGTTGTCATCAAGCGCCCCCATCCAAGGGGACATCTTTTCTTCTTCGGTTCCCGGCAGGAAACCGATGTCTTCCCCAATCGGGATGGTTGGCCGGGTGACGATGATCTCATCATACCGTTGGTTCTCAAAGACCTGTGAAAGGCCTGCTGCCAGCGTCAGAAGGGTTTTGCCGGTCCCTGCCTGACCGACTACGGTCACAAAATCAATTTCAGGATCCATCAGCAGGTTCAGGGCAAAGTTCTGTTCAGTGTTCCTTGCATGGATGCCCCAGACATTGTCTTTTCCGGTTGTATAGTCGTGCAACGTCTTGATGGAAGCGGTTCCACTGTCGATGGCTGTGACACGGGCTTGGAAAGGTGTGAATGTCTCATTCTGTTCCAGATAGACAAATTGGTTGACCTGAAGTGAGGGGACTGCCGGTCCTTGGAAGGTATAGACTGTCTGGCTGTAGCCATGATGGTCATTCTCGGCATGGGTTTTCAGGTTGGCGCTATGTGTGTCCCAGAAATCGTCTGGGAGTTTCAGGAGTCCTGGATAAAGCAGGTCTTGGTCGTCCAGTACCTGGTCGTTGAAATAATCTTCCGCCGACAGTCCCAATGCGCGGGCTTTCAGGCGGATGTTGATGTCTTTTGATACCAGGACAACCATCCTGTTTCCCTGTGCTTTCGAAAGCTCAAGGACTGCACTTAGGATTTGGTTGTCCGGGTTCTGGTCATTGTCTGTTGCAATCTGCTTGTCTGTTGCCGCTTCAAGGTAGAGTTTTCCCTTGGCTTCGATATTGCCCAGTTTATCTAATGGAATACCTTGGGAGAGCAGGACATTACTGTCCACATCAGCAATGAGACGGTCCAATACGCGCGAGACCTGCCGGGCATTCCGCGCTGTGTCGGCAAGTCCCCGTTTATGGGCATCAAGTTCTTCCAGTATCTTCATCGGGACGAAGATATCGTGTTCTTCAAACTTGAAGAGCGAAGTCGGGTCATGCATCAGGACATTGGTGTCCAGCACAAAGATCTTTGGGATACCTGACAGGCTCGCAGCTTTACTGAGGGGGGTCTGCCTGTTGGTCCCTGTCAGTTTCTTTTTCTGAGTGGCCGGGCGGCGGGTTTTGCTTGGTCTGGCCGTTGTTTTGGTTTTTGTTGGTTCTGGCTGGCTGTTCTCGGAAATGGTGTTTTCCTGAGGCTTGATTTTGTCAGCGGGTTTTGTCGGCATGGTCGGCAGTGGCATCTTGGCTCCGTGGCAGGTAATCCTTATGGTTGGGAAAAGCAGGACGGTGCAGGCTGTTCCTGTCATCCAACGGGTGTCTGTCAGTCTTTCAGGTTGTCCTTGACTGCCTGGAGGACTTCATCGACATGGTCTGCCACTTTGACGTTGCGCCATTCCTTGATGAGTTCTCCTTTGGTATTGACCAGGAAAGTACTGCGTTCAATGCCCCGGCTCAGTTTGCCATAGCGTTTCTTGGTTTTCATGACATCAAAGCGGTTGCAGAGGACTTCTTCTGGGTCAGAAATCAGTGGGAATGGCAGGTCAAGTTTCTTGGAGAAATTCTCATGCGACTTCATGCTGTCCCGGCTGATGCCAACAACAGCGGTATTGGCATCTTGGAATGCCTGGTAAGCATCCCGGAAACCGATGCTTTCAGTCGTGCATCCAGGGGTATTGTCTTTCGGGTAAAAGTAGATGACAAGATTCTTGCCCTTGTAATCAGAAAGATTGAAAGGCTTGATGGTGGATTCAGCAGAAAAATCTGGAATCGGCTGGTTCATGCTCAGTGTTTCGTTCGACATGGTCATTCCCGGTGTTCAAGGTCGGATTCAGGGGTAGCTATTCCTTTACAGGTGCATCAGGAATGATGCAGTCCGTCAGGTCTGGCAGATGATGCTAATAATAATCTGAACAGGGAATGATTGAAACAGGGAATGGTTTGAATTGTAAAAGCTACCAGTGCAACGCAAAAAGGAATGATTCCTGTCATGCGGAATGAACAAGACATCATAAAATATTCCTGGTTTCCGACGAGAGCGGATTAGAAGAAGCTATCCATGAAAATTACTGTCAGGACAGCTTCACCTGAATTTCAATAAAGACTTGATTATTCATAGTCAACTCTTCAAAATAAACATTTCCCCCTATTGAAAGGGGAGTTTTATCCAAACAAAATTCTGAGTGAGCATAAAATGCATACAATCGGCAAATCCAAGAAACTGGACAATGTCTGCTATGCCATCCGGGGCCCTGTACTGGACCGTGCAAGGCAGATGGAAGAAGAAGGGCAGAAAATCATCAAGCTGAACATCGGCAATGTCGGTGTCTTCGGTTTTGACCCACCTGAGGAACTGGTCCGTGACATGATCAGGAATATGCAGAATGCGACAGCGTATTCTGACTCCAAAGGGATGTATTCCGCCCGTAAGGCAGTCATGCAGTATGCCCAGCAGAAAAAGATTGAAGGTGTCACGATTGATGACATCTACCTTGGCAACGGTGCTTCTGAGTTGATTGTCATGGGGATGCAGGCATTGCTGGACAATGGCGATGAAGTGCTGGTTCCCGCACCGGATTATCCTTTGTGGACCGCCTCAGTCACATTGGCTGGTGGCAAAGCTGTCCATTACATCTGCGATGAAGCGAATGATTGGATGCCGGATGTTGCTGACATTGAAGCCAAAATCACACCGCATACGAAAGCGATTGTTATCATCAATCCAAACAATCCGACGGGTGCGGTTTACTCAGAAGCCTTGCTGAAACAGATTGTTGATATCGCACGCAAGCATCAGTTGATCATCTTTGCCGATGAAATCTACGATAAGTGCCTGTACGATGGTGTTACCCATACATCCATCGCTTCCCTTGCCAACGATGTACTGATCCTGACCTTGAACGGTCTTTCCAAGAACTACCGCGCATGTGGTTACCGGGTCGGCTGGATGATTGTCTCCGGTGAAAAACGGTATGCCAAGGACTATATCGCTGGATTGAACATGCTGTCTTCGATGCGGCTCTGTTCCAATGTGCCAGGCCAGTTTGCTGTCCAGGCTGCGTTGGGCGGTTACCAGAGCATCAATGACTTGGTTGCTCCGGGCGGCCGTCTGGAACGTCAGCGTTCATTGGCGCATAAATTGCTGACAGACATTCCGGGGGTTACCTGTGTCAAAGCCAAGGGTTCCCTTTATCTGTTCCCGCGCCTTGATCCAGAAATCTACCCGATCACCGATGACCAGCAGTTTGCCTATGACCTGTTGGACCGGGAAAAGGTCCTGATTGTCCAGGGGACGGGTTTCAACTGGATTGCTCCTGACCATTTCCGGGTGGTCTTCTTACCGCCATCCGATGACCTGAAGCTGGCAATCGGGAGGCTTGCCAATTACCTGGCATATCTCCGCAAGAAATTCGGCACCGAAGAACTTGCCCAAAAGAAATATGGAAAAATTACTAAAAAACAAAAAGAACTGCAAGTTGCTTAAAGTATTTTATAAAGATTTAAGATAGAGAAATGAAGCCTGTAAAAGTTGGTATCCTTGGTTTAGGAACTGTCGGTTCCGGCACTTTCAATGTCCTGAAGCGCAACCAGAAAGAAATCCTGGGGCGGGCAGGGCGCCGTATCGAAGTCGTGATGGTCGCAGACCGTGATGTTGAACGTGCCCAGAGCATCGTGAGGGGAGAATGCGAAGTTGTCGCTGATGGCTATCAGTTGGTCAATAACCCGGAAATCGATATCGTGGTTGAACTGATTGGAGGCTATACCGTTGCCAAGGATTTTGTCTTGAAAGCGATTGAGAACGGCAAGCATGTCGTGACTGCGAACAAAGCACTGCTTGCGGTCCATGGCAATGAAATCTTTGAAGCAGCCCAGAAGAAAAAGGTCATTGTTGCCTTTGAGGCGGCTGTTGCAGGTGGCATACCAATCATCAAGGCACTCCGTGAAGGGCTGACTGCCAACCGGATTGAATGGATTGCCGGCATCATCAATGGCACGACCAACTTCATCCTCTCGGGGATGCGTGACAAGGGCTTGGAATTTGCGACCGTCCTGCAGGAGGCCCAGAAACTGGGCTATGCGGAAGCAGACCCGACTTTTGATATTGAAGGGATTGATGCCGCGCATAAGGCAACCATCATGTCTGCGATTGCCTTTGGTGTACCTGTCCAGTTTGACAAGGCATATGTTGAAGGCATCAATAAATTGGCATCCATCGATATCACCTATGCAGAACAGTTGGGATACCGGATCAAGCTGTTGGGTATCACCAAACGGATGGAAAACGGGATTGAACTGCGTGTCCACCCAACATTGATTCCTGAAAAACGTCTGATTGCCAATGTTGAAGGGGCGATGAATGCGGTATTGGTCAACAGTGATGCTGTTGGGGCAACGTTGTATTATGGCAAGGGTGCAGGTTCAGAACCGACGGCTTCTGCTGTGATTGCTGATTTGGTTGACATTGCACGTGTTGATACGGTCGATCCAGAACACCGGGTACCTTATCTGGCTTTCCAGCCGGATGCGATGAATGATACGCCAATCCTGCCAATCAGCGAGGTGACAACCAGTTATTATCTGAGGATGCAGGTCAAGGATCAGCCAGGGGTTTTGGCTGACATTACCCGGATTTTGGCTGACCTGCGTATTTCCATTGATGCATTCCTTCAGAAAGAGCCGCTTGAAGGGGAAACGTTGGTCGATATCATCATCCTGACGCACCAGACCCAGGAAAAGAATATGGATGCTGCAATTGAGCAGATTGAGCAGATTTCCACGGTCATGGGCAAGGTCACCAAAATCCGCTTGGAAAACCTGCTGTAAGTTTTCTGATAACGGGAAGACGGAAACGGGAAAGGCATCATCATGCCTTTCCCGTTTTGCTTTATCAAACGAAAACCCCCAGCTAGGCTGGGGGTTCCAGAAAGCTTATAGCTTTGCATAAAAAACTCCTTCAAAACTGATAAAACTGAGAAGCGGTCTGGCAACTGCGACACAGAAGAATCAGAGAAGAAGGAGATCACA
>JAFWUI010000022.1 GCA_017524145.1 Oxalobacter sp.
AATTCAGGCTCATCTTCGGCTTTATCGACCGCGGTGTAGGCAGCGCAGTTGATGACAAGGTTTATCTGGTTATTGGTTATGTATGACTTGACCGCCTGCTCATCAGTAATGTCGAGTTCTTCACGGTCGGTATAGAAGATGCCTTCTTTTTCCCCCTGGCGTTTCCTTAGTTCTGTTCCTAACTGCCCTTTGAAACCTGTGATAAGGATAGCCTGCATAACTAGATTTTCTGCCGTATTTTTTTGAATATTATTCATTCTTGAAACTTACTTATTGACTCAACGGTTCCTTCTGCTGTCAAAATGTATTCCGATTCTTCTAATTCATGTTTACGGTATGAATCAGAAACTGAAAAACCCATAATTTCTGCAAAAACCAACGGAAGAGAAGCTGTATTGAATAATTTACCATCTTTAATAGTATTTTTGTAAACTGATTTCTTAAATTGTTCAATCAACTCATGGCTCTTTGACCAAGCAAAGAACGGAATTTCGTACTGTTTCAAATCCTTAGCAGGAAAACCATGACCTTTATTAACAATTTCACCATGATCTGGACAATAGATAATTAATGTCTTATCATCGGCATATCTATTTAATTCCTCTAATAATCGATCAGTATGAACAATCGTTGCATCATAATGTCTAACGGCTTCTGGAGCATCTTTAACTTGCATAAAATCGCTTTCATCATGACGCTCACTGTAATTTATATGACTTCCGTTAATATGCATAATAAAAAACTGTTTTTGATTTTTATTTACATATCTTTCAAAATCCTTCAATAACTCAATATCTAATCCTTCAGATTGAAACACCGTTTTATCTGCTGACTGTGCAATAATTCTAATCAACGTATCATGCAATCCAACATTTGCTTGTTTAGACAACCAAAAAGAAGAATATCCTGCTATTTTTGCCATATCAATAATGTTGGTATTATTTATATAGGGTGAAAAATCACGAGCATTAGCAAATGTCAACATACGTGGAACAGACTCTCGAGTAAGTGGAGCAGGAGAAAGAGCATTAAATATAACAGTGTTCTGAATATATCCCGATTGGTATTGTATAAATTTATCAGTTTTAATTTCATATCCGTATATGCCATGATGCCATTTAGAATCGCTTTCCCCTAATATAAATAATATTCTTTTTGGCGATATTTTATCATTATAATTCAATAAGTTAATACCTTCCGGCAGCAATCTTTTTCTAGTCAATGCATCTTCTAAATTGCTTGTCGTTTCATAATACTGCAATACCAAAAGAGGTAATCTCACCAATAAAAATTTGTTTCTGTCATAAATTTCACTCAACTTATCAAAAGGATACTTTTTTAATTCATATCTTGAAATATCAGCCCTATGATGAAAAAAGGCAATATTAATAACAGGGAAAATAACAATAATAATAAGTATTGTTTTACCAATCCAACTTATTCCGTTTGTATGAATCGGGGAAGTTAGAAACGCAAACAAAACAGGTAATCCTAAAAATATTATCACTGGAAAAATCCCAGAAAAAGAAATAAACCCCAATGCTTCTTTTATATCTGTTTCAAATGCTGATGCCAGCATGAAATATTGGATTCTACTGTGATAAAGTAACCCACATGTAATATTGATAGCAAATGTAATGGTTACATACAAAATCGCAACATACCTGAACCATCCTCTTATTTTCAACACAAGAAAAAAAGCCAGTACATTTAAAAATATACCAGGAAATATTTTTTGATGCACATCACATAATTTCAAATAAGAGACATATAACAATATCAGCAACAGCAATAACAATAGTGACCGTTTATCAAAAATTCCTTTAATTTTTTCTTTAAGAAGCAACATATTAATATTTAAATAAATATTTATTATATTAAAATACAGGATTCATAGTATACCATTCAAAATTATTTACCCAAGCATCTTTTTCTGATTGAACAACTCTTTCCTGATTAATCCCCCATTCGATTGCCAAATCTAAATCATAAGCATTGATAATACCTTCTACATTGGGAGCATAGTAGTTTCACATTTATAGGCAATAACAGCCATATCACTCAACACCGAATAACCATGACAAAACCCTTTAGGAATAAGTATCTGCCTATGGCTTTCTTCAGAAATCTCTATAGCTAGATGTTATCCATAAGTCGAAGAGCCGACTCTCAAGTCAACGATAACATCAAGGATAGTGCCTTGCAGGACCCGAATGAGCTTTGCCTGAGCATGTGGCGGTTTCTGGTAGTGGATGCCTCTAACAGTGCCATAGATGGATTTGGACTCGTTGTCCTGAACCCGGTCGTAGTAAAGACCTGCTTCTTCAAAAACTCTCTGGTTCCAGCTTTCGAAAAAGTAACCTCTGCCATCTTGATAGATAACAGGTTCAAGAATCAAGGCACCATCAAAAGCAGTTTTGACAAGTTTCATGGAATATCTTATGGCAAATGGATTCCTGCAAGATTATAAAGCAAGTCAATCTTTATCATGACTGAGCTAATGATTATAGTAATCTGATACTTTAGATGCTGGATTGTATCAAGTATAATTATCTGTTTTCATCAACTTACAAACTTATTCCTCATACTTATGGAAGCTGAACGCTTGAACACCATCGCCCACCGTATCGCGGACCTGTCTGAACGCGAGACTGCCTTACGGGGGTATCTTTGACTACGCTGCCAAGTCTGACAAGCTTGAGCAGGTGACCGCTGAACTGGAAGAGCCTGATGTCTGGAATGACCCGAAGAAGGCTCAGGACCTGAACAAAGAAAAGAAATCACTGGAAGCTGTTGTCCTTTCCCTTAGACAAATCAAATCTGGACTCTCTGACGCAGAAGAACTGTTTGAACTGGCGAAGATGGAAGAGGATGACGATTCCATCCTGACCATCGAACAGGATGTCATAGAACTCCAGAAACAGATTGAAGAACTGGAATTCCGCCGGATGTTCTCGAACCGGATGGATCCCTGCAACTGCTTCATCGATATCCAAGCCGGTGCTGGTGGCACCGAAGCACAGGATTGGGCAAACATGCTCCTGCGCCAGTACCTGCGTTACTGTGAACGCAAGGGTTTCAAGACAACTCTGATTGAACTCTCTGAAGGGGATGTTGCCGGCATCAAGACGGCAACCATCAAGGTCGAGGGTGATTACGCCTATGGCTATCTGCGCACGGAAACCGGTGTCCATCGCTTGGTCCGCAAATCGCCTTTTGATTCCGCCAATGGCCGACATACCTCTTTCAGCAGCCTTTTTGTTTACCCTGAAGTGGATGACTCAATTGACATTGAAATCAATCCTGCGGATGTCCGTATCGATACTTACCGGGCTTCAGGCGCTGGTGGCCAACATATCAACAAGACTGACTCGGCTGTCCGTCTGACCCATATCCCGACAGGCATTGTCGTCCAGTGCCAGAATGACCGGAGCCAGCACCGTAACCGTGCAGAGGCTTGGGAAATGCTGAAATCCCGTCTATATGAACTGGAACTGCGCAAACGCATGAGTGAACAGCAGAAACTGGAAGATTCAAAGTCCGACATCGGCTGGGGACACCAGATCCGTTCCTATGTGCTGGATAATTCCCGTATCAAGGACCTGCGGACGAATTATGAAACAGGAAACACGAAAGCTGTGCTGGATGGAGACTTGGATGCCTTCATCACTGAATCCCTGAAACAGGGTGTCTGATACCTGCCCTGACATTATTGAAGATTACCGGACAAAGATTATGTCTAACCAAAAAGAACTAAACGATGCAGCAATGCCTGCACAGGATGAAAATTCAATTATTGCAGAACGCCGCGCAAAATTGGCTTCCCTGCGCGAAGCAGGAGTCGCCTACCCGAATGATTTCCGTCCAACCCATAAAGCTTATGACCTGCATGGTCAGTATGACGCCTTGGATAACGAAGCACTTGAAGCAAACCCGGTAAAAGTGGTCGTTGGTGGCAGGATGATGCTGAAACGTGTGATGGGACGGGCTTCTTTTGCCACTGTCATGGACGCTTCTGGTCCACAGGCTTCTGGCCGTATCCAACTGTTCCTGTCAAACAACGACCTCGGCAAAGAAGCCCACGATACTTTCAAGCGCTGGGATATCGGTGACATTGTTGGGGCAGAAGGTACGCTGTTCAAGACCAAGACCGGTGAATTGACCGTCCGGGTTTCTTCCATCCGGCTGATTACCAAATCCCTGCGGCCTTTGGGCGATAAATTCCATGGCCTGGCAGACCAGGAAATCCGTTACCGTCAACGCTATGTTGACCTGATCATGAATGAGGAAACCCGCCGGACTTTCAAAGCGCGTACGACCGCCATCGCCTCAATCCGCCGTTTTATGGGTGAAAATGGCTTCATGGAAGTGGAAACACCAATGCTGCATCCAATCCCAGGCGGTGCCGCTGCAAAACCGTTCATCACTTACCACAATGCATTGGACATGCAGATGTTCATGCGCATTGCACCTGAACTGTACCTGAAACGGTTGATTGTCGGTGGATTTGAACGCGTGTTTGAATTGAACCGCAATTTCCGCAACGAAGGGATTTCCCCTCGCCATAACCCTGAATTCACAATGATGGAATTCTATGCAGCCTACACGGATTACAAATGGCTGATGGATTTCACCGAAACCCTGATCCGGCAGGCAGTTGTAGATACTTTCGGTACTGCAAAGATTACCTATCAGGGACGGGAACTGGATTTGTCAAAACCTTTCCAGCGTCTGACCATCAACGAAGCTATCCTGAAATATGCACCGCAGTTCACTGAAGCCCAGTTGAATGATGCAGAATTCCTCAAGGCTGAACTGAAGAAACGCGGCGTTACATTGCTGCCAACCGCCGGTATTGGTGCCATGCAGCTGGCACTGTTTGAAGAAACTGCAGAATCCCAGCTATGGGAACCAACCTATATCATCGATTACCCTGTTGAGACTTCTCCCCTTGCCCGGGCTTCTGATACACGTCCTGGCATTACCGAACGTTTTGAACTGTTCATTGTTGGCCGCGAACTGGCAAACGGATTCTCTGAGCTGAATGACCCAGAAGACCAGGCCGCCCGCTTCCGCAAGCAGGTTGAAGCAAAGGATGCCGGTGATGAAGAAGCGATGTATTACGATGCGGACTACATCCGTGCATTGGAATACGGGATGCCGCCTGCTGGTGGTTGCGGTATCGGGATTGACCGTCTGGTCATGCTGCTGACAGACTCAGCGAATATCCGTGATGTCATCCTGTTCCCTCATATGCGCCGGGAAGAATCCATCTAAAACGCTTCAGGCATGATTGGAAAGGGAAATCCTTAATGATTTCCCTTTTCCATTTCCTCTTTGTTTTTTCCATTAACCCTTTCCCAAGAAAGACTGGATTCAGCAGAAACGGTACAATAATCCTCACTTCTACTGCTGAAAGCAACCATGCTGCGATTGACTGAAATCCGTTTACCGATTGACCATGATGAAAAGGCATTGGAACAGGCGGTACTTGACCGTCTGGATATCGATGCATCCCATCTTTTGAGGATGACAGTCTATCGTCGGAACTATGATGCCCGGAAAAAATCTGCGATTTTCTTCTCTTATTCAGTCGATGTGGAAACAGACTGTGAAGAAGTCCTGCTGACAAAATTCAGCAAACATCCGCATATCCGTAAAGCGCCGGATATGACCTACCATTTTGTTGCACAGGCACCAGCAAGCGCTTTCAAACGGCCAATCGTTGTTGGATTTGGTCCTTGCGGGATGTTTGCCGCATTGATCCTAGCCCAAAGTGGTTTCAAGCCGATTGTGCTCGAACGGGGAAAGAAAGTCCGGGAACGGACACAGGATACTTTTGGGTTCTGGCGTAAGCGCGAATTGGATCCTGAATCCAATGTCCAGTTCGGAGAAGGCGGTGCAGGTACTTTTTCTGACGGCAAACTGCATACGCAGATACGGGATCCGAAACATTATGGCCGGAAAGTCCTGGAAGAATTCGTCAAGGCAGGTGCACCTGAAGAAATCCTTTATATCGGGAAACCCCATATCGGCACCTTCAAGCTGGTCAAGATGGTTGAGCAGATGCGGGAAGAAATCATTGCGCTTGGTGGCGAATTCCATTTTGAAAGCCGGGCTGATGACCTGTTGGTTGAAAATGGATACATAAAGGGAGTTATCCAGAACGACGGGAGAACCATTGAATCTGACCATGTTCTGATAGCACCAGGACATAGTGCACGGGATACCTTTGAGATGCTTTACCGTCGAGGGGTTTTCATGGAAGCCAAGCCTTTTTCTGTCGGTTTCCGTATAGAACACCCTCAATCCTTGATTGATTCCTGCCGGCTTGGCCCCAATGCCGGCAACCCATTGCTGGGAGCAGCGGATTATAAACTGGTGCATCACTGCAAGAACGGTCGGACTGTTTACAGTTTCTGCATGTGTCCAGGTGGTACCGTGGTTGCAGCGGCCTCTGAACCCGGGCATCTGGTGACCAATGGGATGAGCCAGTATTCCCGCAACGAACGCAATGCGAATGCAGCGATTGTCGTGGATGTGAATCCGGATGATTTCAATGGGAAAGGGAATCCACTTGCAGGAATCGATTTCCAACGTGAACTGGAACAGAAAGCGTTTATCCTTGGTGGTAGGAACTACAACGCCCCTTGCCAGCGTGTCGGGGATTTCCTGAAAGATGTTCCGTCAGAAAAACTGGGGAAGGTCATCCCTACCTATACACCTGGTATCACTCCCTGCAACCTCGCTGACGCCTTACCGGCTTTTGCCATTGAAGCCCTGCGCGAAGCGATTCCCGCTTTTGAGAAAAACATCCCAGGATTTTCCATGGCTGATGCAATATTGACCGGTACAGAAACCCGTACCTCTTCTCCTGTCAGGATTGTGCGTGACCGTGAAAGCTTTGAAAGTATTTCCGTCAAAGGCCTCTACCCTGCCGGTGAAGGTGCAGGCTATGCAGGGGGCATCCTTTCTTCTGCCATAGATGGTATTGAAGCAGCACAGGCAATAGCATTATCCATCTCAGCATCTGCAAAAAAATAAACCGGTAAGTACAATCTGCCAAGTGGAATCCCGGCTTTTTTACAGTCAACGCCTGCGCCTTGCCTTTTCTTTTGAGGCACCTTTCCGCTCAATGCTTTTTACTGCTTTGGCTTTTTCTGAATGATGCCTGTCAGCTGTTTTTTCCCTATGCGGATTCCTGACATCACGTTTATCTGCTTTTGCCTCATGGTGGCGGGAATCTTTTATCCTTCTGGTATTCAACTCCCTGTCATTGCCACGATGATGCGCATTCCTCGTTGATTTATGGTCTCTGTCAGCATTGCCGTGACGGGACTCTTTATGACGGCGGTTTTCCTCTTTTCCACTATGCTTGGCTTCCTTGTAACGTCTGGAACCATTGTCCCTGACTGTTTCTTTTGCCGCATCATGATGATGCCTTGAAACCCTTTCCTGATGTCTTACGCCCCTATGACGGCTCCGGCGTTCATGACTGACTTCCTGGTCACCATTGTGCGATGGTTCCTGTGCAACGGTCTCCTGGACAATGACATCATTGGCAGGTTTCCGGGTATCCACCAAAGTCTTTTCTGTATGATGTCTGCTGACAGAACGTTCCCTTGGCGGTTCTCCAGGGTCATCGGGTTCATCATAATTATAGGTATCTGGGGTGGTATCTGCCTCACGGCTGTACTGTTGCAGAACCTTGGCACGGTCTACACCTTCACCGCCGATAATACGGCGTGCTCCATTGAAACGGCCTCGCCAATAGCTTTCATCCATACTGTTGATACGGACACGCTGTCCAGTCCGTGGAGAATGGATAAAGCGTCCATCTCCCAGATAAATGCCGACATGGGAATTGCTGCGCCGCATTGTGTTATAGAACACAAGATCACCGGGTTTCAGTTCATCGCGGCTGACAGGCTGCCCTACCCGGCTCATTTCAGCAGCCGTCCTTGGCAGATTGGTATTCAGGGTTTCTTTATAGACATATTTGACAAAACCGCTGCAATCCAGCCCCGTCAATGGCGAATTGCCACCATAACGGTATGGTGTCCCGATCAAGGACATGGCGGTCATTGCGATATCCGTTGCCCGTGGCGTATAACTATGGGAGGCTGTTGCCGGCTTGCTGACCACATCCGCTGTCATTGTGCTGGCATAATCTGCCCCTGAAAAATCCGATTGGTAACTGTAATGCCTTGAATGTCGCCTGCTACGCCTGATATGACGCCGTTCCCGCCTGTCAGAAGCCGTTGACTGGTCATGACGGCGGTGACTCCTGTTGTTTTCCTGGGAGGAAGACCTGCCATCTGCTTTCCTTGAATGATGCCTGTCCCTGGAGACATCCCTGTCATGCCCTCCTCTTTTCTGGCTGTGACGGTCTGCTGTACGGCTTTCACCATGGGAAGAACCTTTAGCTTTTACAGAGGCATTTTTTCCAGCCTGCTTTACAGGTGCATGCCTTTGGACAGCAGTACTGCCATGACTGGTCTTTTTGGCAGCAGATACAGGCATGGACACCATTACGGCAGCAAGTGCAGAAATGCAGATTGCTCGAAACAATGTTTTCCATCCCAATGACATCCTGTCCCCAATAAAAGTTGAAAAATTAGGAATTCTAAAGGAATCCACCAAAAATTTCAAGGAAACAATCTCCAGCCACTGATTCAAAATGCTTGTATCTTTGCCGATTTTAGGGCTATTTTGTAACAAAATGCTTCTTTTTTGGCTTCTTAGAAAACAGCTGGCAATTTATGGGAAGCATTGACTGTCCAGTCGGCAATCAGGCCAACTGCGTATCAGAAATCCCGAACAGTTCCCGGAAAAAGGCGATTATCTGATCCCATATTCCAACAGACTGATGGGAAACCGGCGGCGTAGCAGTCTCCTGCCAGGGGGGATGGTGCTTATGGTGGATTTCTGAAGCCTCATTTCCCTTGTTTTTGCGTTCAATCCTACCATCCGGAAAAATGACAAGATTGGTGTCTGGGAAGTCAGCAAGGGTCAATGCACGGATTCTTCTGGCAACAGTATGGGTAACCTCGGTACGCGGACCAACACCTTTGAACTGGATGAATGAATGGATCCTTCCGTGGACAAAGGTGCCATCAGCCAGATTGACCGTTGCTTCCAGAACAGGGGCATGGGCAAGTTGGCCGGCAAGCCGGATACGCTGTGGTGTACAGAAGTTGCCTAGGCTGTAGGCAATAAGATGCCCACGGTACAATTCTATCGCCCGTGGCAGATGGGGGCCATGTCCATAGACAATATCCGCTCCTGCCTCAATACAGGCACGGGCAAATGCCTTGACATTGCCGCGGTCTTCTCCCAGGAACATTTCTCGGTTGCCCGTCACATGGTCTGTCCCCATCCCTTCAGCACCGCCATGGAATGAAACAACAACCAAATCAACCTTGCCTTGCAGGGACTGGATAACCTGACGCGCTTTTGCAATATCCTGGATATGGAGTGTTCCGATGCTATGGCCAAAAGCGGCAAAACCATAAGTGACGCCATCTTTCTGGAAAATGGCAGTTTCGCAATAACCTTCTTGGCCCGCATAAGCAACACCAGCCTTCCGGAGCGCTGCCATGGTTGACAGCCTGCCTGTCAAGCCAAAATCATTGGCATGGTTGTTTGCAATGGAAACGGCATCAAATCCTGCATTGACCAGATTGCCGACATAGCTGACCGGTGTACGGAAGGCATAGCAGACAGCCGGGTTGCTGCATTGCTTCACCTCACCTCCCGCATCCATCAGGACACCTTCAAGGTTCCCGAAAGCGGCATCAGCCTGCCTGATTACCGGGGCAACATCCTTGAACAGGTGTTTCCCACCATGTGATGCGAGATACCTGCCATCAGGATAATTGGTACCCATCATGATATCGCCCGTAAACGCCAAGGTAACAGCATCCTTTGCATGACAGGCGAAAGGCGCTGCCAATGCAAAGGCAAAGACCAATTTCCCCAGAAAGCTTCTCATGATATTCCCAGTGTCAGACCGGCCTTGCATCATCTATCCTAAAAAGGCGGAAACGCCACCATTTCCGCCTTTGTCAATGATTCCCGTTGATGTCTGGCAAAATTACAGTGAGTAATACATATCAAACTCAATAGGATGCGGCGTCATATTGAGACGGGTGACATCCTGCATCTTCAATTCAATATACGCATCAATCAGGTCATTGCTGAACACGCCACCACGGGTAAGGAATTCACGGTCTTTATCCAAAGCCTCAAGCGCCTGTTCCAGGGAAGAACAGACTGTTGGGACAAGTGCATCTTCTTCTGGTGGCAGATGGTAAAGGTCCTTGGTGGCCGGTTCACCTGGATGGATCCGGTTCTGGATACCGTCAAGCCCTGCCATCAGCAATGCGGCAAAACAGAGGTATGGATTGGCTGTCGGATCAGGGAAACGGGTTTCGATACGGCGCGCCTTTGGATTGGAGACATGTGGAATACGGATGGAAGCCGAACGGTTGCGCGCCGAGTATGCCAGTTTGACCGGTGCCTCAAACCCGGGAACCAGCCGTTTGTAAGAATTGGTGCTTGGATTGGTGATGGCATTTAGGGCACGAGCATGTTTGATGACACCGCCGATGTAATAAAGCGCCATATCAGACAATCCAGCATAACCATCACCTGCAAAGAGATTCTTGCCATCTTTCCAAATGGACTGATGGACATGCATCCCGGTACCATTATCCCCAACAATCGGTTTTGGCATGAATGTCACGGTCTTGCCATAGGTATGGGCAACATTCCATGTGATGTATTTCTGAAGCTGTGTCCAATCCGCGCGCTTGGTCAATGTCGAAAACTTTGTACCGATTTCATTCTGTCCAGCACCGGCAACTTCATGATGATGGACTTCGACAGGAATACCCATCTGTTCCAGCAACAGGCACATTTCAGAACGCATATCCTGGAAACTGTCAATCGGCGGAACCGGGAAATAACCACCTTTGACCGTTGGACGATGGCCAGTATTGCCGCCTTCAATCTCAGCACTGGATGACCAAGGTGCTTCCTCAGAACCAATCTTGACAAAGCTCCCGGACATATCATCACCCCAGCGGATATTGTCAAAAATGAAGAATTCCAGCTCTGGACCAAAGAATGCTGTATCACCGATACCAGAAGATTTCAGATACGCTTCTGCCCGCTTTGCGATAGACCGGGGGTCTCGGTCATAGCCTTTGCCATCCGTCGGTTCAACGACATCACACTGCATGAAGACTGTTGTATCTTCCATGAATGGATCGATATTGGCGGTATCTGGGTCAGGCAACAGCAACATATCCGATGCCTCAATCCCTTTCCAACCTGCCATAGAAGAGCCGTCAAAGGCATGACCTTCTTCAAACTTATCTTCATCAAATGCTGAAACGGGAACACTGACATGATGTTCTTTACCGCGGGTATCTGTGAAACGGAAGTCAACGAACTTCGCCTCACTTTCCTTGATCATATCCAATACGTCCGCTACTGACTTTGACATTCTTCTCTCCTTGTTATTGCTTCCCGCCCGGTGAATACTGGAATGAAGCTGAGGAACAGCTTCCCTGCCCAAAAACCTTTCAAGCACTTTCCATGCCAGAATGCCATCCTTTTTTTATTGGATAAAAGGCGGTTTCCATCTCCACCTGCAAAGCATATGCCATAACAGCACACACTGTCCACAACAGCGCATCAATATGGTGCATTATCGCACTGGCCAGACACATGCCCTGCCTACTGCCGTTCGTAATGGGCTCCTAATTCTGACAATCCCTGTAACAGCACCTCAAAGGCAGGCGGCAGGTTTTCCTTCAGCCCCTTGACACCAACCTCAACATAATTGTCTGAACGTTCTGGTCCGATATGCGGCAGGCTGAACAGTTTCACCTTTGGAAAATCCGCTATGATCCTTTCCATCAGGGGAGTCATCCTGGCTTCCATGGCACCAAATACATTGACCACAAGTTCCGACTGGTCTGCTGTATGGAACAGGTCACGGTGATAGGTATCCAGCACCCATTCAATCATCGGATGCGCCATCTGCGGAAAGCCAGGAACGAAATAATGGGTCCCAAAAGAAAAACCCGGGAAATGATTGACAGGATTCGGAATGATTGCAGAACCTTCAGGGAATTCCCCCATCTGCAACCGGCGAACATTATCCGGTGAACTGTAATCCGGATGTAAAGGGTCTTCAGACACCTCACGGATACGCTTGTCAATTTCAGTACGGGCATCCGGATGCATGACCAGCGGCCTGCCAAATGCCTCCGCAGCGCAGGCACGGGTATAGTCATCCGGTGTTGAGCCAATCCCGCCACAACAGAATACGATATCGCCCGCCTGATGGGTTTCTTTAAGGGTCGCTGTGATACGGGCCGGCTCATCTCCAAGATAACGTGCCCATCCAAGTTGAAGTCCCCGTTGCGCTAGCAGTCTGATGACATTGCTGAAATGTCTGTCTGTATATTTACCAGAAAGGATTTCGTCACCGATGATGATAAGTCCAATTGCCATGATGTTTCTTTTTGGATTCCTGAATTGCCCCCATTCTGACATATCTGCAGAGCGGTGGTAGTATTATCCAATGATTTTCTGTTCCGCTTTCCAGCGGATTTTCCAAGGAGGTTTTGATTTATGGAAGAATTGAAGACAATGGCAAGGGGAATCCAGTACATCGACCATGTCATCGGGACAGGTACCGAAGTCGGTCGGGGTTCTCCTTTCATCAGGGTGCATTATACCGGTTGGTTGAAGAATCCAGATGGCTCCAAAGGAGAGAAATTCGACAGCAGCCTCGACCGGGGCATGCCTTTCCGCTATCCATTCAACAGGGGTTATGTCATCCAAGGCTGGGACCTTGGGCTCAGAGGCATGAAAGCCGGTGGCCGCCGCACATTGCATATCCCCAGTGACCTTGCATATGGTCCCAATGGCATCGGCGGGAAAATCCCACCGAATGCAGACCTGATTTTTGAAATCGAGGTCATTGAGGCTTGACCAGCCTTTTCCCGTTCACAACAGTCCCTGCTCTGCGAACGAGCAGGTGCTGTTGCCAGCGACCACAATATGGTCAAGTACGGTCACATCCACCAACTTCAACGCATCCTTCAGCAATTGGGTCAGGTCTATGTCCGCACGGCTTGGTTCCGGTACACCTGACGGATGGTTATGGGACAGGATGACATTGGCAGCGTTGAGGTTCAGCGCTTCCTTCACCACCTCACGGGGATAAACACTGGTTCTGGTCAGTGTCCCTTTGAACATTTCCTTTACCTCGATCAACCGGTTCTTGACATCCAGGAACAAGATGACAAAAGCTTCATGCTTCCGGTTGTGGTAATGCAGCTGGAGATACCGTTTGACACTGTCAGAAGAAGTCAGGACGGTTTCCTTCTGGTTGAGTTCTTCGGTCAACAACCGTCTTGCAATCTCTACAATCGCTGTCAGAAGTGTCATCTTGGCGATACCAATCCCCTTGATGGTCTTCAAATCCTCTTTGGTGGCATTCAGCAAAGCAGAAAAGGAACCGAAATGCGCCATAATCTCACGCCCCAGTTCTACTGCACTTTTCCCTTTGACACCTGTCCGCAGGAAAATCGCCAGCAATTCCGCATCCGTCAATGCCCCAGGTCCCCGTTCCATCAGTTTTTCACGGGGGCGTTCATCGGTTGGCCAGTCAGTGATTGCCATAGGAGTCTTATATAATGTTGAAGATTGAAACGGGTTGTACCGCAATCTGCGGTACTGCTCAGGATATTTTAATGAATTTTCCTGCATGAAACTGATTCTTGCCCAACCCCGTGGTTTCTGTGCCGGTGTAAAACGCGCCATTGAAACGGTCGAACGGGCACTTGCCCTGTTCGGACCGCCTATTTATGTCAGGCATGAAATCGTCCATAACACATATGTCGTTGGACATCTCCGTGAAAAAGGAGCTGTTTTTATTGAAGACCTGGATGAGGTCCCTTCAGGCAGTATCCTGATTTTCTCAGCCCATGGCGTCTCCCGTGCCATCCGCCAAGATGCAGAACAACGGAACCTGACCCTGTTTGACGCCACCTGCCCGCTGGTAACCAAGGTCCATGCAGAAGTCCACCGGAGAAGACGCGAAGGACACGATGTAATTGTCATCGGGCACAAGGGACATCCTGAGGTTGAAGGTACGATGGGACAGTCTGAAACCGGTATGCACCTTATCAGCCATATTGATGACATTGACCAAGTCTCTGTTCCCAATCCGGAAAAAATTGCCTACGTATCCCAGACCACGCTGTCGGTGGACGATACCGCAACCATCATCAATGCCCTGAAACACCGCTGGCCAAAAATCACCCCCCCTCAGAAAAGTGATATTTGCTATGCAACCACCAACCGTCAGGAAGCCATAAGACAGCTTGCCAGACAGGCAAGCCTGATATTGGTCGTCGGCAGTTCCAACAGTTCCAACTCAAACCGCTTACGGGAAATGGCAGAAAGGAACGGGGCTGAAGCCTATATGGTAGACAATGCCTCCCAAATCCAGCGCACCTGGCTGAAAGGGCATGAAAACATCGGGATTACAGCAGGTGCCTCCGCCCCAGAAATCCTGGTTCAGGAAATTGTTGCCCTGCTTGTCAGCTACGGTTACAAAGATGTCCATGAACAGGAAGGGATGCCGGAAACCATTTCTTTTGGCTTACCCAAAGGCCTTCGGGATATGGGGCAACCAGAAAAACAGAAAAGCCATTGAAAGACTGCTATAGCAGCTGTCATTTCCCTGATTTGGTATCCCAAAAACAGACCTAGTTTATGGTAGAATTAGAGGTTATCCGAATCAACTTTTCATGGGAAGAAAAACATGTCCGGACACAGTAAATGGGCTAATATCAAACACAAGAAAGCGGCGGCAGATGCAAAACGCGGCAAAATCTGGACCCGCCTGATCAAGGAAATCACGGTCGCTGCCCGTATGGGGGGTGGCGACATCGACAGCAACCCCCGCCTTCGCCTGGCAGCAGACAAAGCCTTTGCAGCCAATATGCCCAAGGAAAACGTCAAACGTGCCATCGCCCGTGGCACCGGCACCTTGGATGGCGTCAACTACGAGGAAGTCCGTTATGAAGGCTATGGCATCAATGGTGCTGCCATCATCGTAGACTGCCTGACTGACAACCGTGTCAGGACAGTTGCCGATGTCCGTCATGCATTCACCAAATATGGCGGCAACATGGGGACAACCGGCTCAGTCGCATTCCAGTTCAAACACTGTGGTCAATTGATGTTTGCCCCAGGCACCGATGAAGAAGCTTTGATGGAAGCTGCGCTGGAAGCAGGCGCTGATGATGTCATTACAGACGATGAAGGCGGTATCGAAGTCATCTGCGAACCCAACAATTTTGTTGCAGTCAAAGAAGCCATTGAAGCAGCAGGTTTCAAGCCAGAAGTCGCTGAAGTCATCATGAAACCGGAAAACGAAACAGAATTCACCGGTGAAGCAGCTGAAAAAATGCAGAAACTGCTTGATGCCCTTGAAGACTTGGACGACGTGCAGGAAGTCTATACCAACGCTGTCATCGATAACGGCGACGAATAAGGTCTGTACCTGCATCTGAAAACTGATCAACACCGTTAGGAATATCTGATGAAAATCCTTGTGATTGGTTCCGGAGGCCGTGAACATGCGCTGGCATGGAAACTGGCACAATCCGAAAAAGTGGAAAAAGTGTTTGTGGCTCCTGGCAATGGCGGTACTGCTCTGGAAAGCAAGCTTGAGAATATTGCTGTTTCCGGTTCTGAAGCACTGGCAGATTTTGCAAAGCAGAACAAAATTGCACTGACCGTTGTCGGACCAGAAGCACCACTGGCAGCAGGTATCGTCAATACCTTCCGCGCCCAGGGACTGAAGATTTTTGGGCCAACCAAGGAAGCGGCACAGCTTGAAAGCTCGAAGGATTTCGCAAAGGCATTCATGAAACGGCACAATGTGCCGACTGCCGGCTATCAGACTTTCACAGATCCTGAAGCGGCCCACCGGTATATCGATGCAAAAGGTGCTCCGATTGTCATCAAGGCAGATGGCCTTGCTGCAGGGAAAGGCGTCATTGTTGCCACCTCTGTCGAACAGGCACACGAAGCCGTGAACATGATGCTGTCTGGCAATAAATTCGGTGATGCGGGTTCCCGGGTCGTCATTGAAGATTTCCTTGAAGGGGAAGAAGCCAGTTTCATCGTGCTGGTGGACGGCAAGAATATCCTGCCATTGGCAACCAGCCAAGACCATAAACGGCTGAAAGACCGGGATGAAGGTCCCAATACCGGCGGGATGGGTGCATACTCCCCTGCACCGATCGTAACACCTGCCCTGCATGCAAAAATCCTGCGGGAAATCATTGTACCAACGGTGAATGGCATGCGCAGTGACGGCATCCCTTTTACCGGTTTCCTGTATGCTGGACTGATGATAGACAAAGCAGGCAATCCAAAGACATTGGAATTCAATTGCCGTATGGGTGACCCAGAAACCCAGCCAATCATGTCACGCCTGAAGAGCGATCTTGCCACGGTATTGGAACATGGTGTAAACGGGACATTGGACCAAGTCGAACTGTCTTGGGACAGGCGTACCGCACTGGGTGTTGTCCTTGCGGCAGCAGGTTATCCTGACAGCCCACAGAAAGGTGCCATCATTACAGGAATCCCAGCTGAAACAGAAAACGGCAAGGTTTTCCATGCTGGCACAAAACTGGACAATGAAGGACATCTGTTGACTTCCGGTGGCAGGGTCCTTTGTGCCGTTGGCCTGGCAGATACAATGCGTTCAGCCCAGCAGACTGCCTACAGCTTGGTTGAAGCCATCCATTTCGAAGGAGCCCAATACCGTAAGGATATTGGATGGCGGGCATTGAAACCCCATGAAACCGTCTGATACGGTGCATTGAAAACCGCTGTCGAAACAGCAAGGAACAGGATTGAATTGACGCAAAAATGCATGCTGCTGCTTGGAGGCAGCTTTAATCCCGTCCACTCAGGACATGTTGAGCTTGGCAGATATTTCTGCCAGCTCTTCAAAACGGATACTTTGCGTCTTATCCCTGCCGGAAACCCTTGGCAGAAACCGCCTTTGCCCGTTTCTCCAGACGACCGCATTGCCATGTTGGCTTGCGCTTTTGCCGGCTCTGGACTGCATTTCACCATTGACCGGCAGGAAATCGAACGTCCAGGTGCGACATACTCATTCGACACCCTGTCGAATATCCGTCAAGAAGCCGGAAACCTGGTTTCCCTGGTGTTCCTGATGGGGGCAGACCAGCTGCACCGCCTGCATACCTGGTACCGCTGGCGTGAACTGTTTGGGCTGGCAAACTTTGCCGTCACAACCCGGCCTGGCTCACCGGAACCTTTGGAAGGCTTATCCCAAGAAGTGGCCGATATGGTCCTTCCACGTATTGCGTCATCTGATGAAATTGCAAGAACGCCTGCTGGAAAAGTCCTGATTGACCATCACCTGCAGTTGGCAGTTTCATCGACAGATATCCGCAATGCCTTGCGGAACAGACAGAATCCCGGACCATTGATGCCGTCAGCTGTCCTTGACTACATCAATGACCATCAACTTTATAGGAATTGATTATGAATGACATCAACGTTTTACTGGCTCTGGCAGTTGATGCCCTTGAAGACGTAAAAGCCACAGATATCGTTGTCTTCGACACTACCAGACTGACCAGTCTTTTTGAACGCATCATCATTGCCAGTGGCAGCTCCAACCGGCAAACCAAGGCACTTGCTGCTTCTGTAAGGGATAAAATCCGCGAAGCCGGTGGCAGCATTGTCAGTATTGAAGGAGAGGATACCGGTGAATGGGTCTTGGTTGACTTGGGCGGCATCATCGTCCACATCATGCAGCCAGCCATCAGGAACTATTACCGTCTGGAAGAAATCTGGGGAGGCGAGCAGATCGACCTGGCCACCATCAAGGCAGCCGTGAAGTAATTACGGGGAAACCGTCATGCAGATCACGGTCATTGCCGTTGGACACAAAATGCCGGGCTGGATTGAAAACGGCTTCAAGGAATATGCCAAACGGATGCCAGCAGAATGGCACTTTTCCCTCAGGGAACTTAAACCCATTGAACGTAATGGAAACCGTTCCGCAGAATCCGTGATGGAAGCTGAAGCTGTCCGTATCCGGGCGGCCATTCCCAAAAATGCCAGGCTGATTGCGTTGGATGAACACGGCAAAGACCTGACAACCATGGCACTGGCCGAGAACATCAAACGTTGGCAGCAGGATGGCAGGGACATTGCCATCATCATTGGAGGAGCTGACGGACTGGATCCATTGCTGAAAAAAGAATCTGAACAGCTTATCCGCCTGTCTTCACTGACCCTGCCACATGGGATGGTACGCATCCTGTTGGCTGAACAGCTTTACCGGGCACATACCATCCTGCAGAACCATCCATATCACCGGAGCTGACATATGAAAAACCAGCACCTGCCTGACCGTATCTGGCTTGCCTCTAAAAGCCCACGGCGCCAGGAACTGCTGGCCCAGCTTGGTGTGGCATTTGACGTCCTGCAGCCACCAGAACAGGATGCAGAAAACCAGGATATGGTGAATGAATCCATCCATGTGGGTGAATCAGCTTATGATTATGTCAACCGGTTGGCGCAGGAAAAAGCAGCCTATGCCTGGCAATATCTGGTCAGGACAAGACAACCACAACGTCCAATCCTTTCGGCAGATACCACCGTTGTAATTGATGGCAGGATTTTAGGCAAACCCGCCAACCGTGACGAAGCACGCATCATGATGGAAACACTGTCTGGGCATACGCATCAGGTACTGACAGGTGTTGCTGTCAAGTGGCAGGACAAAATGGTGTCAGCAGTGCAGGTTTCGGACGTGACTTTTGCACCTTTGGACAGTAAACGGATCGAGGCTTATATCACCACAGACGAACCTTATGACAAAGCGGGTGGCTATGGTATACAGGGACTGGCAGGGAAATTCATTTCCCGCATCAATGGCAGTTATTCCAGCATCATGGGGCTTCCCCTGTATGAAACCGCTGAACTGTTGAGAGAAATAGGAATCCACATCGAATGAAAGAAGACATCCTCATCAACATCACCCCACAGGAAACCCGTATCGCCATTGTTTCTGAAGGGAATGTCCAAGAACTGCATATCGAACGGTCACAGACCCGGGAACTGGCTGGCAATGTCTATTTAGGACGTGTTGTCCGTGTCCTGCCTGGCATGCAGTCTGCCTTTGTGGATATTGGGCTTGAACGGGCCGCATTCCTGCACATTGATGACATCCTTGAAGCCCATTACAACGAAGAAGGACAGAACAAAATCATCCCGATTGAACGGATGCTGCATGATGGCCAGTCTGTCATGGTCCGCGTCATCAAGGACCCTTTAGGGACAAAAGGAGCCCGCCTCTCAACGCAGATTTCCATTGCAGGACGCCTGTTGGTCTATCTTCCACAGGAAAAACATATCGGCATCTCACAGCGTATCGAAGATGACAAAGAACGGGAAAGCCTGAAAAAAAGGATCCAACAGTTGGTACAGCATGAAGCAGCCGGTGGATACATCATCCGTACTATGGCTGAAGGAGCTTCTGATGATGACCTGGAATCCGATATGACATTCCTTCAGAAAATCTGGGACTCCCTGAAAGAAAAAGCCCGTATTTCCCCTGCACCAACCCTGCTTTACAAAGACCTGACGCTGTCTGAAAGGATACTGCGCGATTTCGTACATGAAGAAACCGACCATATCCTGATTGATTCCCGGGAAGAATTCATCAAACTGCAAGAATTCGCAGAATCATATACGCCAGATATCCTGGGAAGATTGACTTGCTATGAAGGGGAACGTCCCCTGTTTGACCTATACAATGTCGAAGAAGAGATTGAACGGGCCCTCTCCCGCCGTGTTGACCTGAAATCCGGCGGCTACCTGATCATCGACCAGACAGAAGCGATGACCACCATTGATGTGAATACCGGTGGATTCGTCAATGGCCGGAATTTCGATGACACGATTTTCAGAACCAACCTGGAAGCTGCCCATGCCATCGCCCGTCAACTGAGGCTGCGCAACCTTGGCGGTATCATCATCCTGGATTTCATCGATATGGTAAATCCAGAACACCAGCAGGCTGTATTGGAAGAGCTGCGCAAAGCGCTGTCTGTTGACCGCACCAAAGTATCCATCTCTACGATTTCTTCACTGGGTCTTGTTGAAATGACAAGGAAACGCACGCGTGAATCATTGGCACATGTCTTATGTGAACCTTGCCCCATCTGCAATGGCAAAGGGCAAATCAAGACAGCACAGACCATCTGTTATGAAATCATGCGGGACATCAGCCGTGAAGCCAAACAGTTCAGCCCACGGGAATTCCGCATCTTGGCTTCCCAGATTGTGATTGACCGTTTTCTTGAAGAAGAATCCCAACACCTTGCCGGACTTGGTGACATCATCGGCAAACCGATTTCCCTTCAGGTTGAACCTTCATACCATCAGGCGCAATATGATGTCATCCTGATGTAGCCATTTACTGCCACTCGGCAATCGAATATTCCCTAAAGATACTTCGCCACAGCGGGGAAGACCCTGTCTGGATTCAGCAACTTCATGCAGTTGTGGTGCCCCAATGGACATTCCCGCTTCTGACAAGGGGCACAAGGCAGGTCAAGGGAAATGATTTCAGAATATTTCGAGAAAGGTGGTGTATGGAGGTAATCGGTCGATCCGTAGATGGCAATCACCGGTTTCTCGAACGCCGAAGCAATATGCATGAGTCCTGAATCATTGGTGACCATCAAGGTAATCTGCGAAATGACTGCGATGGCTTCCTTCAGGGATGTCTTGCCCGCCAGATTGATGACTTCAGGAACCGATTCCTGGATAGGGTCACAGACCGCCTTATCGTTGCCGGATCCCATCAAGACAATCTGGACATCTGGATAGGCGGCAAGTATCTGTCCAGCAAGCGCTGCAAACTTGTTGTCCGGCCAACGTTTTGCGGGACCGAATTCTGCACCAGGAGCAAAAGCAATAAGACGGCGCCCCTTTTCCAGTCCCAGCTTTTCAAAGGTCTGTTTGACTTCTTCCTCTGAAGTAAACATGGCAGGAACCGGATAATCTTCACGCTTGCCAACCGTTTCAGCAGGAGCTTCTGCCAAGGCGGCATAGAAAGGAATCATCGGACGGGGATGTGCCTTGTCATCATGGTGGATGACATTGAGCAGACCATAGCGTTTCTCCCCAAGATAACCGATCCGTTCTGGAATACCTGCCATCCATGGAATCAATGCATACTAGATGGTATTGGGCAAAACATAGGCTTGGTCATAGCCTTTCTGCTTCAGCATCTTTGCCATTTTCCAGCGCTCTCCCAACTGCAGTTTGCCATGCTTGAAAGGTGTTGGAATGACTGTATGGACTTCCTTCATCGCCTGCCAGACAGGTGCAGCCCAAGCAGGTGCCAGTACATCAATCTCCACATCCTGCCACCGTTGCTTGAGCCGTTGGAGCAATGGCTGCGCCATGATGGCGTCCCCAATCCAATTCGGAGAAACAACAAGAATCCGTGAAGGTACCTTTTCCATCTGGCTTATCCGATATCAACTGTATTTGATTTCTGCATCCGGGAATACGCCCTTGACAGCATTCAGGCAATCATCCGACGGCCTGAGGCGCCATGCATCACTGAAGACAATCTGGCACTGCCCTTGCCGGGTGGCATAATCCGCCCTGACCTGCAACCCTTTCTCTCCCAAATAAGGCGTGAACAACGCTTTGATTGCTTCAACAGCATGCCCTTCAGGCAGAGAGAAATGGAGGAACTTGCCAAATTGGCAACGGGATTCTTCAAGATTGAGGACTTCCTCTGCTGTCACCCGCAGTCCCCCTGAGAACTTGTCTTCAGAAACCCTGCCAAACACCAACAGGAATTCATCCTGCACAACAGATGAACGGCGCTCTTCAATCAGGTCATCAAACAACGAAACATCAATTTTGGCAGTACCATCATCCAATGTGACAACCATCAACCTGCCCCGCTGTGTCTGCTGGATACGTGAACCAGCGACAACACCTGCCAACCATTGCGCATCACGGGAAGCCTTGAGGTTCTTAAGGCGGGAACGGGTATAGTGCCTGGACTCTTCAATATGAGAATCAAAGAAGTGCCCTGTCAGACAGAATCCCAGTACAGCCTTTTCTTCCTGAAGCCGCTTTTTGTTGCTCCAAGCAGGGACATTGGCATATTCGACAACATTCTGGACTGTTTCTTCATCACCGAACAAGCTTGCCTGATTGGCAGATGCTGCCATCTGGTCTGCCGCTTCAATCGCCAATCCGACAGATTCCAATAAGACTCCCCGGTCTTTTCCCAGCGGATCAAAGGCCCCAGCACAGATCAAGGCTTCAATCGTACGGCGGTTGACCTGATGACGGTCAACACGTGCACAGAAATCAAACAGGTCTTTATAAGGTTCAGACTGCCGCCCCTCAACAATGGCCTGGACAGCGCCTTCTCCAGTTCCCTTGACTGCACCCAACCCATAACGTATCTGGGATGCCGTATCCCCTTCCTTGTCCTTCGGGGAACGCACAGGACGGAAATAATAGACCGACTCATTGATATCGGGAGGCAGGATGGTCAACCCGCAGACATCTTGGGCATCCTGCACCATGATATGGACCTTGTCGGTATCATCCATTGCCAACGACATATTCGCAGCCATGAAGGCAGCAGGATGATGGCATTTCAAATACGCTGTCTGATAAGAAAGCAGGGCATAGGCGGTTGCATGGGACTTGTTGAAACCATAACCTGCAAATTTTTCCATCAGGTCAAAGATTTCATCTGCCTTGGCTGCCGGTACATTGTTCTTGGCTGCACCATCCCGGAAGACCTGACGGTGTTTTGCCATGGCAGCAGGATCCTTTTTCCCCATCGCACGGCGCAACAGGTCAGCGCCCCCAAGGGTATAGCCGCCAATAATCTGCGCCATCTGCATGACCTGTTCCTGATAGATCATGATGCCATAGGTCTCTTCCAAGATACCCTTTGTCCGTTCATCAGGATATTCAAAGGCTTCCCCATGTTTGCGCCGGCAATAATCAGGAATCAGCTCCATCGGACCCGGGCGGTACAATGCCACCAATGCAATGATGTCCTCAAACCGGTCCGGTTTCGCATCTTTCAGCATCCCCTGCATTCCCCGGCTTTCAAGCTGGAACACCGAAACCGTCTTGGCATCAGTCAGCAGCTGGAATGTCGGCTTGTCATCAAGCGGGATATCATCCAGTGAGAAATTTTCCATACCCGGGTCGAATTCCCGGATATAACGCACTGCCAAGTCAAGGATAGTCAGCGTCGTCAACCCCAGAAAGTCGAACTTGACCAACCCAACCGCCTCGACATCATATTTGTCATAATGGGAAACGACACCGGCATCACCGCCTTGGGTATAGAGTGGGCAGAAATCCGTCAGTTTACCCGGTGCAATCAGCACCCCCCCGGCATGCATACCGACATTCCGGGTAATCCCTTCGACCTGCTCCGCCAGTCCCAGCAGTTCATGGACTTCTTCTTCATTCTTTTCACGTTCCGCCAACTGCGGTTCTTCTTTCAGGGCATCCTTGATTGTGACCTGCTTCCCTGGCTTGAAAGGAATGAGTTTTGAAATGCCATCACAGAAACCATATCCCAAGTCAAGCACCCGACCGACATCACGGACAGCGGCTTTTGCCGCCATCGTACCGAATGTCGCAATCTGGGAAACCGCATCATGCCCATAACGGTCCTTGACATACTGGATGACACGGTCACGCCCATGCTGGCAGAAATCGATATCGAAGTCAGGCATGGAAACACGTTCTGGATTCAGGAAACGTTCAAACAGCAGGTTGTAACGGATAGGGTCAAGGTTGGTGATCAGCAGGGAATACGCAACCAAAGAACCTGCACCGGAACCACGCCCCGGTCCCACAGGCACACCATTGTTCTTCGCCCATTGGATGAAGTCTGCCACGATGAGGAAATATCCGGGGAACCCCATCTTGATGATGACATCAATCTCATATTCCAGACGCTCATCATAGACCTTGCGTTTGGCATTGCGTTCTGCTTCATCCGGGAAAAGCTCCACCAACCGCTTCTCAAGCCCTTCACGTGCCTGCTGGGCCATGAAATCATCCAGCGACATCCCATCCGGGGTCGGGAACTGAGGCAGTTTATGTTCACCGAGCACCAAAGTCAGTGAACAGCGCTTGGCAATCTCAACAGAGTTCTGCAACGCCTCCGGCATATCGGCAAACAATTGAGCCATCTGTTCCTGCGTCTGGAAACACTGGTTTTCATTGAACAGATGCGGACGTTTTTCGTTTGCCAGGATTTCACCTTCTGCAATACAGATACGGGCCTCATGGGCTCGGAACTGTTCAGCGGACAGGAACTGGACTGGATGCGTTGCAACAACCGGCAGACCGACTGCCTGTGCCAGCTGTTTCACCTGACGGATATAGACATCTTCCTTGGGCTGGCCGGAACGCTGCACTTCCAGATAGAAGGCATTTGGGAAGATTGCCATCCATTCACGGGCAAAATGTTCAGCTCCTGCCACATTCCCTGCATCCAATGCCTGACCGATATCCCCCATCATGGCGCCAGACAAGGCAATCATGCCCGTATCACCAGATGCCCGTTTCAGGTCCCTCAACCATTCACGCCTGACTTCTGCGCGCCCTTTATACTGGTTCTCAAGCCATGCCTTGGTCAGCAGCTCACAAAGGTTGTGATACCCTTGGTTTTTCCGGACAAGCAGCAACAGGCGGGAAGGCTTATCGCGGTCAGCATCATTGGTAATCCAGACATCACACCCTGCAATGGGCTTGATTCCCTGTTTGCGGGCAGCCTTGTAGAACTTGATCAGTCCAAACAGGTTGGAAAGGTCCGTCAATGCCACAGCCGGTTGTGCATCCTTTGCCGCCGCATCAATGATTTCATCAATGCGTACAAGCCCATCCACAATCGAATACTCGGAATGCAGACGCAGATGCACAAATCTTGGATCAGTCATGGCCTACCCTATCTGTTATGGTACACAGTCCAGAGGCTGTTCCCCACCAATCATTCTGTTTTCTTCGGTCCCCCGCCAAGCAGGAAAGCCAATGGTTTCTCCTTCGATTTCACAGGAGAAGACGGTTTTGCCCCTGTCTGGGTTTCCGGTTCATAAGGACGGTCAAACCAAGGATCTTCAGATTTCTTCTTCATCAGCCCGACTGAATGGTAAGGTCCCAACTCCGGCCGTTCATACCGTCCAGCATGACCACCTGGTTTCATGGCATATTCCCTGGGATTGAAACCTTCCGGCACAACTGGAGACAGTTTCTTACGGGTCAGCTTCTCGATTTCCGCCAGCAGTTTCGTATCTTTGTCGGTATAGAAAGAAACAGCTGTCCCTTGGGCTCCTGCCCGGCCAGTCCTGCCGATACGGTGGACATAATCCTCTGCGACATAAGGCAGTTCAAAATTGATGACGAACGGCAGGTCTTCGATATGCAGTCCCCGTGCAGCCACATCCGTCGCCACCAAGACATTCACTTCCCCATTCCTGAAAGATTCCAGCACTGCCATACGCTCCTGCTGTGTCCGGTCGCCGTGGATGGCTGAAGCCTTGATACCCCCCCTGCGTTCAAGCCAACGGGCAAGGCGGGATGCCCCCAGTTTCGTATTGGTGAAAATCAACGTCTGCTCATTTGGATGCTTCTTCAACAGGAACTCAACCAATGCCCCTTTGTCATCATCTGCCACATGATAGACAATCTGCTGGACTGTATCGGCTGTCGCATTCTTCCGGGCCACTTCCACAGAAACCGGATCAGTCAGGAACTGCTTTGCCAATTTCCGGATTTCATCGGTGAATGTCGCTGAAAACAGCAGGTTCTGGCGCTGTTTGGGCAACAGGCTCACAATCCGCTGGAGGTCTGGCATAAATCCCATATCCAACATACGGTCAGCTTCATCAAGCACCAGCACCTGCGTCTGGTTCAGGCTGACATTCTTCTGCTGGACATGGTCCAGCAGACGGCCTGGCGTTGCAATCAGCACCTCACACCCTGCCCGCAAGGCGCCCGTCTGGGTCGACATATCAATCCCGCCAAACACAACCGCAACCCTCAGCGTTGTGTATTTGGCATAGTTCTTGATATCTTCATAAACCTGGTCTGCCAACTCACGCGTTGGAACCAGCACCAGCATCCGGACAGGGTGCCGGGCAGGGGAAACGCTGGTATTGGCAAAATACAGAAGCGATTGCAACACCGGCAAGGAATACCCAGCTGTCTTACCCGTCCCTGTCTGGGCAGCGCCCATGACATCTTTTCCTTCCAGCACATATGGAATCGCCTTGGATTGAATCGGTGTCGGGGTCTTGTACCCTAAATCCGCCAAAGCCTTCAAGATTTCTGAAGACAAACCAAACTGGCTGAAACCACCTTGTTCCTTTTCTGCCACTGCCGCTTGCTGTAAATCAGACATAACCTGCAAACCGAAACTTCCAAAAAAATAAATACAATCCTGCCATCCACCGGTAAAAACAATGGACAACAATCCAGTGCTGTATTTTACGGCATCCCTTGTCAACATGCCTTGCCATATATCAAGCACGGACTCACTTTTACTGCCAGACAGTCCCCTTCAGGACAGATATCTGGCGACAGGGCTGGACTGGAATGCCGGCAACCCATCTTTCCCCAAGGTATATAATTGGCTTCTTTCAGAACCCGTTGTCCCTGCTGGCATAAGGAGCCTCTCCTGAACAGGGCAGCATCGGCAGGATAACTTTGGAAATGCTGTCATCCGTCATCCGTACCTTCAGAAACTGGACCTTACCAATCGCGATGGTGGCTGGCGGCATCGGTTACCCGTTTTTCCAGCACCTTTCCCCCCTGTTGCCTTACCTGATTTTTGTCATGCTGACAGTGACATTCTGCAAAGTTGCCTTGACAGATATCCGTATCACCTTCTTGCATATAATCCTGCTATCCATCCAGATTGCCGGTGCCATCGGTATCTATTACGCCCTGCATGATATCAATGTATGGGTTGCTGAAGGGATGATGATCTGCATCATTGCCCCAACGGCAACAGCAGCTGCGGTCATCACGGATAAATTAGGGGGCAGCGCAGCATCCATCACCAGCTTCACCCTACTCAGCAATATCGGCTGTGCACTGACAGCACCTGCCCTGTTCCCTATCATCCATCCATTAGGTGTGGAAACAGATTACTGGCATTCGGTACTGCTCATCATGCAGCAGGTATTCCCCCTGCTGATCTGCCCTTTCCTGGCAGCAATGTGCCTCAGGCGATTCTTTCCAAAACTGAACAGCCGCATACTGGACTTCCCAGATACAGCCTTTTACCTATGGGCGGTCACCATTACCATCCTGATGGGAAAAACCATCGCAGCAGCCATTGAAGAACAGGAAAACCTGATATTGCAGCTATGGATTGCCATCGCATCATTGGCAGTATGCTGCCTGCAATTCGGCATCGGAAAACTGATCGGTACACACTGGAACATGCGCATCACCAGTGGCCAGGCACTGGGACAGAAAAACACGGTTTTCGCCATCTGGCTCGCCCATACCTATATGACACCGGTATCTGCCATTGGGGCAGGTGCCTACGTTGTCTGGCAGAACATCATCAATTCATGGCAGCTCTGGCATCAACGGAAACAGATGGAAAACGGCAAGGCAGCCCCTACTCAGAAAGAAGGACAGCAAAAGCCTCAGGCATAAAAAAGGGGCATGGAATACCCCTTCTGTCCATCATCCAAACACCGCAAGGTCACTCAACAATCGGGTAATCTTTCGGAGGGACATACTGTCCTTTCTGCGAACTGAACTGGATAGCGTACTTCCTGGGTGAAAGCTTTTTGCCATCCATCTCACCACTGACCGTCACCGTCAATGGATAATGTTCTGCATTCTCATCGGTCTTATCGACTTCAACCTTGCCTTCAAGCTTAGTGACCCGGTTTACCTTGGCGTCTGGTTCTGCAGCAGCCGTATCGTCATACACGGTCTGCACACTGCCCATATCCTTGACCTGGCCATCCTGGACACCATAAAAAGAGACCCCGGCAAGCGTCTGTCCCTGGTCGGAAACATTCTTATCGATCTTCCAGCCATAGACATCCTTGCCTAACTGGACAAACGTCCCCTCAGTTGCATTGCCCTGGACTTCCTCACTCTGGGTCTGGGCGATGACTTTGTATTCACCGTTTTCAGGCTTGACAGCAAACATACCGACCATACCTTTTTCCTGCTCAGGCTTTGTGCTGTCTGCACTCTCACCGGTTGCCAGCAGATAGACCTTTTCCCCTTCATCAGTCATCACCGACTCAACGGAAGCCACCTTCATGCAATAATTGGTCTTGTCCGCAGCCTGGACCACCCAACAGGATTTATTGCTGTCATATTTCTTGTAGGTATCTTTCAGAACCCTTGTCCCCAGATCCGAAAGTTCCTGTTTGGACAGCTTGGTACCTTGGGGCTTTGACCCAACAGGCTGCTCATCCTTCTTGCCACAACCCGCCAATACCAATGCCATGACAGGAATGGCAACCCATCCAAGAAAGTATCTGTTTTTCATGCCTTACGACTCCTTTTATCCTTCCCCAGCAAACGGGCTTTCCTCATTTACTGTTGCTGGTCTCCGCCCGTTTTTCAGGTTCTGCTGGCACCTTCTTCTGCTCAACAGGCTTAGGCGCAGCTGCCGGTTTCTGCTCCACCTTCTTCGTTTCCACCGGTTTCACACCTACTGCCTGCTGGTCTGCGGATGCTGGTTCCGTTGCCTGCTGGGACTGCGATGAAACAGACTGTGTTCCCTGGGAAACCGGTTCAGCCGGTTTCCTTTCTGCTGGCCAATCCTTAGGCAGGGCATACTGACCGGCCTCTGCATCAAACGTCAGCACATATTTCTTCTGCGCCAACGTCTTGCCTGCCTTGGAACTGCTGATGGTCACATTCAACGGATAATAAGCGGCAGTCCCCTCTGTGGTATCCGCCTCGAGGTTGATTTCAGGACGGCCACGGATATTGAATGCGTTACGCCGATAATGGAACTTCAGGACACCCAAGTCCTGGATTGCATCTTTCCCCATGCCAAAAAGATGCCATGAACGGTCTGGATTACCGGCAACTTCAGGACTGTTGAACACCCATCCACCGATAGACGCCCCCAATTGGATAAACCTGCCTTCCGGTACGCTGGATGCCATACCGGTTTCTGTATGGGCCGACTGCGCCAACACCCGGTATCCGCCATTTTCAGGCTTGATGACAAACATACCGGCAATCCCTGGGGCATTATCCTGACGGTGGAGCACCCCGCCCGTCGCCAACAGATAGATAGTCTGCCCGTTACCATCCGAGACGACATTGATGGACGACTGTTTCATACAGAAGCTGACATTGCCAGCATTCTCCGTCACCCAACAACGCCGTTTGACATCAAATTTCTGATAAGTCTCTTTCAAGACCTTATCCCCGATTGCCATCAGGTCCTGGGATGTCAACGTCTTTCCAGCACTGCCACCACCCTGCTGGGCGCCTTTCTGGTCACCACACCCAACCAATGCAACTGCCAACAGGGAAATGCCTGCACAAAAAGAAATTTTTCTGAAATCCATAGCTATAAACAGCATCCAATGCCAATCATAGGAACAACCCTTCCATGCCATCTGGCATCAGACAGTATGCAACAACAAGACCGTATTCTACCCTAAGCCCTTGAAAAACAAGAAATGCCACGCATCCATCAACATGTCATGGCAACTGTTGCCCATACAAATCCATTATCCTGCGTTGCAGACGCAACACACGCCGGGAATATGCCAGACATCCATCCATCAACGCTTCAGTACGTTCCTTTTCATCGAACCGTGTCACCATTGCATTATGCGTCGCATCAGCCAGTTTCACGATGACAGCCAAACGGTTGGGCAATATCCGTTCAAAATAATCTTCATAAGGATCAGAAGGCAGATGCGTCAGAACCTTCACCAGTTCCAACACTTTCAAAGACGTCCTCGACAGCAGTTCCTGTTCCGAAGTATCGGTATCCTCAAACAGGTCATGGCATAACCCTGCCTGATAGACGGTCACCACCTCGTTTTCCGGCAAACCCAACGCACGGGCATATTGCCGGGCGAAATTGGCGACAAAATCACAATGCCCATAATACGGTTTCCCGGCATGGTCTTTGCGGCCAGCAAACTTTGACTTGACCCACCGCTCCAATGAATCTTTCATAAATTACCTTAAAAATCAAACATCTATTACTACCATCTGCCAACAAAGCCTGCTGAAAAACTGTATTGGTCCATTCAAGGGCATTGCTTTTTCAATAGACAAAAAAGCGGAACCAACCGATTCCGCCTGAGATTGTTTATCCTTGTTGCCGGCAAAGATCATTTTCCACTGCCAACTGATGCATTACCCACAATCTCACAATCATTGAAAGCCGGTGTCCTCGCCAACTCTCCGGCACCGGTACAGGCCAACGTCACCTTATCCCCCACTTTCAGTGCTGCAACGGCTTGTGCCTGTGCTTTCTTGAAATTGAATACCGGCAGAACCTCGTTGTCCAAGGCAAACGTCATAAAGGGTACACCATTGATATCTTGGTCAACCTCTCCAACAACACCAGTGACCTCAACCTTGACGCCCTTGAATCTCTGGTCCCCTGCCTTGGCGCCAGCCTGATAGGTTTTCAGGATTTCCTCCGGGGTCGTCTTCACAACCCCGTCTTTCTTCCCGCCACCACATGCCGTCAAGGCAAACAGCAAAGCAGGAACAGCAGTATATACCAGCAGCCTTTTCATGATTTTCCACCTCAATATTTCAGGACTGGATAAGAACATTCCTGTGGCGCATTATACAACCGCTATTCCAAAAACGTAAAACGCTATCCCCCTGAAGAAAACAGACAGGAAAATCCCTTTCAAGTGTATCCGATTGTAATAAAGGTAAAACACTGAAACAGGTGCATGATTTTCCTTTGCAAACCGATAAGATGGCTTCAACAGCTACAGAGAAAGCACAGAAAACAGAACAGAACACCTAACTGGAAAACAGGAGGCTACCATGAAAAAACTGATTGCTGCATTACTGGGAATGGCCGTGATGTCCGCACCATTTGCCCATGATTTCCATGGTCCTCATCATCCACATGGTCATCATCATCCCCACCATGCAATGAGGCACCACGGTCCACATCATCACCATGGACATCCACATATGCCACCGCCACCACCGCGCCATCATGTGGAATACCATGAACACTATCACGGCAGCAATGTTGCAGAAGCCGTGATTGTCGGAGGAGCGATTGTGACAGCAGCGGTCATCCTCTCAAACTGACCAGACAGCACTACTCTCCTTTCAAAAGTCCCATATCGCCGATGTGGGACTTTTTTGCTTCAGTACCACAGGCAATCCCCCCTGTCCATAAACAAAATGTTAAAAAATATGGCAATTCCAGCAGAAGGTATGCCTTGTCATTATAATGACACTATCCATCAACGGATGTCTGCATCAGCCGCAACTGACCCAGATTATCTTTCATTTGAACAATCAAGTCTGCGGGGTACAAATGAAAAAACTGACTCTTGCCTTACTGGGCGCCTTTGCAATCAGCATTCCTTCATATGCCCAAGCTGGAGGAATCGGTACCATCATAGATACCATCCAGGTCCTTCAGGATATCAATGACATGTTGGGCAGCAACAGCAATGATGATGGTTATTACGACGACGGCTATTACAACAACGATGGCTATGATGACAGGTACAGCGGTTATGGCTATCCACCGCAACGCCCTGACTATGGTTACAGGCATAGGCCATCTTATCCATCCCAAGAACCAGGTGACGGCTATGGTTTCCCCAGGCACCGCGCCGGATACCCAGATGGTCCACAGGGCAGGATGGGACAGCCTGAAACAGAAAAACGGGTAGGCCATGATGGCATCATTGGCAGACCAGAACGGCATGGCAGCATGGGCAATCCGCAGGGTGGCCCTGATGGCCAAGACAAAAGGATGGACCGTCCTGGCTACCAAGGCAATCAAGATGGCAACCGCAATGGAAGGCCTTCCATCAGGGACCGCGGCAATGACCGTTATCAAGAACACCATCCTGACAACCGTCGGGAAGGGCTGTTTGACGGCAATGGCCGTTCCTCCGAACGCCAGCACCATGAAAGGCCGTTCGGCAACAGGCATACCCAAGACCATCCAAGAGGCATATTCGGTGACAGGAATGGTTCCCATGAAGGGATGTTCGGGAGCAGAAACAGACGCGATTCCCGTGGCGGCTTCTTTGACAGGGGGCATCGGCAAAGCAGAGGAGGCATGTTTGGAGGGAATCCCCACCGCAGGCATGACGGCTTCGGAGGTGGACATCACAACAGGCATGGCATTTCCGGTGGCAGACACCACAGAACCCACAGGATCTGATCCTGAACCAGGAACATGCCTGACCAACCACCCCTGTGACAGCCCTGCCAAACACTGGACAAGGATATCGGATGGCCTCCTTGCAGATTGTTGAGCCCTCGTCGGAAAACCACGAATCAGGACGGTTCCCGGAAACGGTCTGCCAAACCCTGGAAGCAAACGGTATCCCCATTGCCCGGCTGACACCCAGCCAGGCAGCCATCCAGTTTGCGGACACCCATTCCCTCTTGAACAGGCTCTCCCTTCCAGAAAACCTTCCAGCAACCATTCTGGATGGCCAGCTTGTCCTGGCAGGACGCTACCCAGACCGCCGGGAACTGACAGAATGGCTGAACCTTGATGTTGAAGTATTGAATGTACCCCGCTGCTGCTGTGGATCTGGTAGACGTTGCTGCTGGTGTGGACGGTATTACCTTGAAGGCAAGAACCTCTGACCACTGCCATGCATATCCAGATCTTTGACCGTAACACCGACCGCCAGCAGGCAATCCAGCAGATTATCAGCAGAGTGGCGCAACGCATTGCGTCCAGCATCACCGTTGAAGGGATTTCCGATGGCAAAGCATTGGCTCAGGCAGGTATCTTTTCCTATCCAACCATCTGCATTGACGGCAAAGTCTTCGCCGCCGGCTATATGCCATCTGAAACTGAAGTCTCAAAATGGTTTACAAGGCTCGGTATCGTCACCACCGGTTCCCATGCCTATGCATGCATCTGCGGACAATGCATGCCCAGGTTCCTGCCATAAAAAACCAGCCCCTGCATAGGCAACGCCGCCAACAGGCTTGATTGACACATCACCATACCATCAATCAGAATGGTCATCCTGAAAGTCTTCCGAATGAAAGCCTATCCATGGAAACCCGCTATGAACTGGTGATGCACGATACCATTGAACGGTTCGGCAGAAAGCTGTACCGTATCCAGGCGGCTGTGGACATGCCCCTGCATCAGATCCATAAAGGCGACCTCGGCGGATGGATTGAATCCCCAGACAACCTCCCGCAGCTCGGCAACGGCTGGGTCGATGAATACGCATTGGTCTATGGAAACGCCATCGTCACCGGCGATGCACTGGTGACAGGTCATGCCGAAGTATTCGGTCACGCCCTGGTCCATGACCGTGCAGTCGTCCGTGGCCATGCCCGGATTTTTGCCAATGCAGAAGTCGCCGGCGATGCCACAATCGCCGATTACGCGATGCTGGGCGGCAGTGCCCGCATTGCCGGGATTGCCGAACTGTCCAGTTACGATTTCATCGGCGGAGACACCGTCATCGACAGTGCCCGTTATGCCCTGCTCGAAGACGACTTCATCGAAATGGACGGCGCAACCCTTTACCGTGTGCAGGCACTGATTGACAACCCTTTCCATGGTGTCACCGCTGGCGATAAAGGCGGTTACATCCAGAACCTTGAGAACCTGGCGATGAACGGCAGCGCCTGGGTCGCCGATGATGCCTTGGTCTATGGGCAGGCCCATGTCTCCGAAAACGCACTTATCTCCGGTTCCGCCCGTGTTTCCGGCAATGCCCAAGTCAGCGGTTCGGCGGTCGTGACCGATAAGGCCGTTGTCTGCGGCTCTGCAAAAATCAGTGGATTCACCCTGATTGACGGTCAATCCGTCCGGGATGGCAGCCGCTTCCGGCTGCTGAAAGACCAATCCATCGAAATCGGCTCAGGAAGCAGCAAGGCAACGCTTTACCGCATCCAGGCCACCATGGACAACCCATTGCATCATGTCAGGGATGGCGACCTGGGTGGCTGGGTCGAGAATGAATCCAACCTGGCGGTACTGAGCGAAGCATGGATAGCCGATGAAGCCAAAGTCTGGGGACGGGCACGGGTCGGCGGCAAGGCATTGGTTTCCGGCAACGCAGAAATCTCCGGCAACGCACTGGTCTATGACAATGCCCGGGTGCGAGACCATGCCAGGATATCTGGCATGGCTTCCGTATTCGGACTTGCCGAAGTCGGTGGCACAACAACAGTCGATGGCATGACCCAGCTTTCCAAACGGCCTGGGCAAGAATGACAGGAAAAAACGGGGAACAGGCAATGAAAGTGATCCAGATCCAAGGCGGCACCGTCTATATCGGCAAGGATGACGGCACATTCGAGACATTGCCCCTGACAGCATTCAGTTTCGTGCCATCTGTCGGTGATGAAGTTGAAATCTACACCAACGGGCAGCAGACCATCGTATCGAAAAAAAACAATCCCTCAGCAGGCAGGCAGAACCCTCAGGACGGTTACCAAGGCACCTCATACAGACAGACCACCTACATAGGTCCCCATGTCGTGAACAAAGTCATCTACTGTGTGCTGGCTTTCTTTCTTGGGGGGCTGGGCATCCATAAATTCTATGCAGGCAGGATCGGGAAAGGCATCCTTTACCTCCTGTTCTGCTGGACAGGCATCCCCAGCATCATCGCCCTGATCGAGTTCATCATGGCATTGTGCAAGCCATCAGATGCCAAAGGCAACATCCAAGCCTGACGCTGGCGTCACCCCAACAGCTTCAGCTTCTCAACCGCTTCAGCATGACCGGCTGATGCCGCCGTTTTCAGCCATTCGATACCCTTCTCCGGGTTTGCATCAACCCCTTCCCCATTGAGCAGGGCAATCCCAAGCGCATACTGCGCACCGGCATCCCCTGATGCCGCCTGCCAGACCAAAGCTTCCACCGATTCAGACTGCTGGGACATACAGGCTCCTTGATGAGTCAATATAAAAAAACAGAGGCAGAAGGGAGTTCCTTCTGCCTGCGATGCTCAATCCTTCTTTACTTTGCAGCAGGTGCAGCCTTTTCAGCGGTAGGAGCAGCCTTTTCAGCAACAGGAGCAGCCTTTTCGGCAGCAGGTGCGGTCTTTTCAGCAACAGGAGCAGCCTTTTCAGCAACAGGAGCAGCCTTTTCGGCAGCAGGTGCAGCAGCTTCGGCAGCATAAGAAGGCAAAGCCAGACCCAAGAAACCCAGACCGACTACTGCAGCAGCAACGGTTTTTTTCAGTTCGATACTCATCGTGTATTGTCCCTTATCGATAAAAAAGAAATTTCAAAAAGAAGAAAGAAAAAACATACAGACATGAATGTATGCTTTTTCACCAAGCAACGCAATCACCTGATTCTCCCTATTGGGTATCTGATTCTCTCTATCAGGTACCAAATACGCTTTGCAACAGAAAACCTGCTTTATATGTAGACTCACCTATACAGCAGGTCATGACGGATACCGGACAGGATGGCAACCGCCTGCCGTTTAAGCCCCTCCTCAGGCAAAGCCGCTGTCTCATCAATCAGGCTATCCAGCTGATCCTTAAGAGCCGTCAGGGAAGCTTCCCCGTCCTTCTGGCGCAGGACAAAATAATCTGAAAGCACCGCCAGCAGGGAACGGATAGGGACCTGGCAGCGCAGCAGACGTTTTTCCAAACGTAAAAGCCGTGCCATATTCAACCCGACACACAGGTCTGCCAGGATATGCCTGACAGACAACGGGTTGTCCGCCTGCAGCACCGCTTTCTGCTTCTCCAACTGAGCCAGCCGGGGAGTCAGAAGACTGATACCATCAATCATCTTGATGGAAATGGCAATCACAGAAGGCGTCTTCGTGGTCCTGCCCAACGCAGCCAGATCCTTCCACATCATATTGGCAAGGGACCGGCTGACAGTTGAAAGGTTCAGGGTCCTGAACAGGTACATGGAAACCACCGAAAGGCCCACACCCAGGGTCTGGCTGATTTCCGTATTCATGAACGTCATCATATCGGATGTCCCCATATCGAACATGGTCATCGAACAGATGGTCAGCATCATGAATGGCGTTGCCCGCACAGACGTCGCCGGATTGGCAGTCAATGCGCTGAGCACCAACAGAAACGGTGCAAAAAACATCATCATCATTTCAAAACTGTGGGAAGACGGCAGCAACCAGAGCAGGTACATCCCACCAGTCACTGTTGACAGTCCGATATAGAGGCACTGCATCTTCAGGACCGGGATAGGGTTATCCATCGTGGCAAAGAACATACAGTAGATACCTGCCATCACAGGAGCGCAGACACCTGTCGGCCAGCCGGAATAGAACCACATCAGACAGGAAAGCGCCTGGGCCATCGCAGCGGCAATGGCTGAGATCAACGCAATCCGCTTATCAGTGAACAGGGAAACCGCCGTCTTTTTAATGGGGCGGTGTTTCATATCCGGGACATTCCCCTTCCGTGCCTCCTCAATCCGGTTCCTCAAGGCAAAGCAGCGCTCGCACTCATTGACAAGATGATGCAGCTCCATCGCAAAATTGAACTGCATCTTTTCCTGTTCAGACAGAACCGCTCCCTCATGGGGGGCAGTCCGGTCAATCTCATGACGGAGCCGGATAGCGGCAGAAGGATGGTTCTTACTGCCCGCCTGTATCCAGGATTCCAGGAAAGAAAGCGTTCTCCCCCACGCCGGGGAAAGGTTCCGTTCAGGAGAAGACTGGAACCAGATCAGCCTGTCCATCTTCGCCCTTTCCCCACGCTCCCCAGACAGGATACCGCCAACAAGCTGCTTGACGCGGACCATCGCATTATCCAGCCTGTCCAGGATTGTCTGGTCAATGCCCCTTGGCAGGAAAACAGAATGCACCAGACAGCAGCAGGCAGACCCGACAATAATCTCCTCCGCCCGCGCAAGCGCTGCATCAAACAGGGTTGCCGCCCCAAAATTGGCTATTTCAGCCATGGTGGGCAGCGCGATGATCGGCACCGAGTACCCCGCGAGGATAACCGCATAAGCCCGTGGGGTCCTGTCCAGCATGGAGAAATAAAGGCATCCCCCCAGCCATACACTGAAAAACAAGGCAACCAGGAAAGGGTCCCCCACAATAGGCGGGATGAAACAGGCTGTCATAATGGCGCCGGTCACCGTACCGGCAATCCGGTACAGCGCCTTGGACCTTGTTGCGCCGGCAAAAGGCTGGGACACAACATAGGCAGTGACAATCGACCAGAACGGACGTGGCAGACCCAGCTTCAGTGCCAGATAAAGCGCCAACATGGCGGCAATGAAACTCTTAAGGGAAAAAACAACACTTTCCCGGGTAAACCAGTTCTGCATGATGGAAACGAAGGAAAAACACTGGACCAGCCATCACACCGCTGGCGGCAGCACCCGGCAACTATATGTTCCATCATATGGGAATTGGACACCTGATTTTACCGATTAGGTACACAATCTTCTCAACTTGAAATCCACTGCCAGAAAATCTGATAAAAAGCCATTTGTGAAAAAAGAACTGAAAAAACAGGTTTTCCCCTTGAAAGGCGATGGTTCAATGCGTGAAGGCATTGCTGCCCTGAACCAGTCCATCACGCAGAAAATTCTCCCTTATGCCCCACAGTCAGGAGACTGGACAACCGCCATCAAGGGAGTCTTCATTTACCGGCGGGACTGGAACTACCTGCCGGAAAACCGCTTTTACCCGCCAGCCATCTCCATCATCACCCAAGGCCAGCGGAGCTCCTTCCTCGGGGAATACGAATACCGCTACCAAGAAGGGGAATGCATCGTCCAAAGCACCGACGTCCCAAGCATCAACTACGCAACGAAAGCCTCACCGGAAAAACCCTTCCTCGCAATCTCCCTGCAGATAGACCGGCACCTGACCGCACAGCTGGCATCAGAAATCCCCCCAAAGACCATCCAGGAAGACCTGTTGAGGAACGTTTCCGTCAGCCAGGTTGACATCAATGTCCTGGCAGCCTTCGACCGTCTTGCCGACCTGTTCGACAGACCTGACGACATCCCTTTCCTGGCACCGCTCATCATCAAGGAAATCCATTACTGGATCCTTAAGGGACGGCAGGGGGAATTCCTCAGGCAGGCAAACACCCTCGGCACCCAAAGCAACCAGATCGCCCGGGCAATCCTCTGGCTGCGGGAACACTTCAGGGAACCCCTGTTTGTCGAAAACCTTGCCCATCAGGTCAACATGGCGCCATCAACGTTCTACCGGAAATTCAAGGCAGTCACCCAGACAAGTCCCATCCAATTTCAGAAAAAACTCAGGCTGCATGAAGCCCAGCGGCTGATACTGGTCGAGAAAAAATACGCGACAACCGCAGCCCTGTCAGTGGGCTATGAAAACCCCAAGCAGTTCAGCCGGGAATACAAACGTTTCTTCGGCAGGCCACCCTCTGATGACCTCCGGAAAACAACCCCGCCCCAAAGCAGCCCCCTCAAAGAAAAAGACTGACAGAGCTGATACAACATCCAGGCACAGGCCTGCATCATTCCCTTGACCCAGCCAGATAACTGTATAAAATACCATCATATAAACTGTATTTCATATCAGCTAACAACAGCCCATCATGGACTCAGGAAACCGCCCTGCCTCCCCTGTCGAAAACCTGACCGGTGGATTCTCACTCCCCCAGGGGGAACCATCTCGCCTGCTGAAGGACATCATCGACCATCTGATGATCCATCCCAACAGCACCTTCCCCGTCCATGTCGGCAGCATGGCGATGCGGGACCTGGGCATCTTCAAAGGCGATACCCTATTGGTTGACCGTTCCCTCGAACCCCATCACAACCAGATTGTCCTGGCTGTCGTGGATGGCGAATTCCTCGTCAGGCGGCTCCATATCCACCAAGGCACCGCCGAACTCCATCCTGCCAACAACCGCTACCCCATCATCACGCCACGCGAAGGCCATGAAATCATCCTATGGGGTGTTGCCGTCACCGTCATCAAACGGCTCCTCAGGAAAAACAGAGATGGAAAACCAGCGTGACATCGCCCTCGTGGACTGCGACAACTTCTTCGTCTCCTGCGAACGCATCTTCAGACCCGACCTCAACACACGTCCCGTAGTCGTGCTCTCCAGCAACGATGGCTGTGTCGTCTCCCGCAGCAAAGAAGTCAAAGCCATGGGTGTCAAGATGGGCGAACCTTGGTTTAAACTTCAAAAATATCATTCAGTTATAACGGCTTTCTCAAGCAATTTCAAACTTTATGCCGACATAAGCAGCCGCGTCAAACGGCTGCTGGCGGACTTCTCGCCCATCCAGGAAAGCTACAGCATCGATGAATCCTTCCTCGAACTGACCGGCTTCAGGGATGTCTGGGACAGGGCCTTCACCATCCGCCATGAAATGCTGCGGCAGCTCAGCATCCCCGTCTGCATCGGCATCGCCCCCACCAAGACATTGGCGAAACTTGCCAACCACATCGCCAAGAAACACCCCCGTTCAAGGGGCGTATTTTCCTGGAACCGCCTGACAGAGCGCCAGAAACAGACCTTATTAACTGCCATCCCCATCAGTGAAATCTGGGGTATCGGCAAAAAGATGGGCCGCCATCTTGCCAGACAGCAGATAACAACCGCCTGGCAACTGAAAACCGCCAATCTGGACATGATACGGTCACGCTACGGCGTCATCCTCGCCCGGCTGGTCTCTGAACTGCGCGAAGAGCCTTGCCTTGACCTTGTGGAAATGCGCCCGCCCCGGCAGCAGATCCTGTCCAGCCGGTCTTTCGGGCATCTGGTCAGCCGCCTGGATGTCCTGGAAAACGCCGTGGCATACCATGCCAGCCACGTCAGTGAGACACTGCGGAAAGAAAAAAGCCTTGCCAACCTGATCCAGGTCTTCCTGCAGACCGACCGCTTCCGGGACGACCTGCCCCAGCACGCCCCGCAGGTCTGGCAGTCATTCCCCGCACCGACCGATGACACCCTCACCATCACCCAGACCGCCATCGCCGGACTGCGCGACATCGCCTGCCCCCTCGTTGCCTACAAGAAAGCCGGTGTCTGCCTGCATGGGCTGATGCCTGCCACCGACATCACCCCTGACCTCTTCACCCAGCGAAGCTCTCCAGCCCTCACCGCCACCCTGGATGCCATCAACCAGCGCTTCGGCCCCAACACCCTCTGCGTTGCCAGCAACAATGCACAAACACGCCTCTGGCAGCCACGAAAAGAAAAAATTTCTCCTGAATATACAACAAGATGGAGCGACTTCTTAATCTGTTATTGAAGAATAGAAAACAGTTCGATTGCCTGCCCATCAATCCCAGAAGAACAGTCTGCCAGCCTTCCTTCCCGATCTTCAACGGACATTACAGCCAAGCACTTTCCGTCTTGAAAGACAAAATCCTTGAGATTGCCGTATCATGGCAGAATGTATTCAGCTTGATTCAATAGGGAGGACATATGAAACTCAAGGAATGGCTTCTGCTGTTGACAGCTACGTCAATGGCAATCTGCCTGTCTGCCTGTGGCAACAAAGAAAAACCCAGTGCAAGCCAGGCAAATCAAGGAACAGACCAACCCCAACAGGTTGATGCAAAATTACCGGATGTCACAACCACCCCGGCAGAAATGGCAAAAGCCTATGCTGACAATTCCGTCTCTGCTGACCAACAGTTCAAAGGCAAACTCATCCTGGTTTCAGGCACTGTTTCCGAAATCAGCAATGACGCCAACGGCAATCCATATATCACCATGGCAAGCGGCAGTTTCAAGAATATCCCGCGCTTCCAGTTTGACAAGAACAACCTGGATGAACTGGCAATGCTGCAGAAAGGTCAGAAACTCACTGTAATCTGCACAGGTGACGGTGATGATGCCAAAACACCGGTCAATAAAGGCTGCAGAATCATCCAAAGCACCTCCAATGGGCAACAGGGACTTCAAAGCATCCAAGAAACCAAAACCCCTGCACCTGCACCGGCGCCTTCACAAGGTTCAGGCAATGCCCTTTCCAGAGGACACTGGACATACCTTGCCAGCTTCCCGAACATCAACGGCATAACCACCAACCATATCTATATCGACAGGAGAACCAAGGTAGGCAACTCCTCATTGGTCAGGACAACACTGGAATATGGCAACCTGGATGGCTGGTCCCTGATTTACCGGAAAGAAGCTGACTGTTATTCCAACATGCTAAGGACCGTCTCCACCGTATCCTGGTACAACGCCAGCGGCAACTATGCCAAGGAAGCGCAGCCAACAAATCCTGACTGGCAGACCGCCAAGAATGCCGGTGACAGGGCCCTTATCAGATATCTTTGCCGTTGATTCCCGATGCAGGCTGCATCATCCGTAGCCTGCATTCCCAACCACAACGTACACATGCCTCTGGCAACAAAGAAAATAAAAATTATCCTGAATATACAACAAGATAGGGGAATTTATTAATATGCAATTGGTGAATTAAAAAGCGATGGCTTAACCCAGCCACCGCTTTTCTAATACTTAATTTTAAAAAATGGATTTAGCTAATTGTCTAATCAATTATGATTTTTTCTGGCGATTTGGAAGTCCAAGCTGCCAGCGAATCATGTCCCCAATAATTGGAAAAATGTCATTGGACTTCGCACCGAACCTGAAATATGGTTCCTGATACCCTCCTATGTCACGATTACCAGTTTCTTCCGAAGGCAAATATGCTTCAAGACCAGCCAATCCCTTTGCTATGCGTTCCTCTGGGCTTAATTGATAATACTGCCACATCGGATTACTATGACTGAAGTCAATTTTTTCAATCCCTGTTTGATTAATGCCAGCCAGCAATTTCTCAAATAATTCGTCTCCATTATCTGGTCGACGTTTTGATAATGCAAAATCATATACCAATTTTGCAAGTGCTCTTAGAACAACCGGTTGAGCAGCAACTGTTTTCTGTCTAGCCAATGGCATACCAAAATGAGGGATTTTCTTAACCGCTTCCCAAAATCTAAATACTTTTTCTGACCCAGCGCGCACATCTTCAGCTGTCGCACCATTAATTGAATTTCTATTTAAGAATAGGCGTGCATTAACAGAAGCAAGATCTTTTCTTGTAATTGCCCCCTCATCCTTGCTCCAATCTTTAGTTTCTGCGTCTGAAACATTCATTCCAAGTTTATTTATCAGAACATCAGTAGTAAAGGTATTGATTGGATTAGATGTATCAAATCGCAATGCTAGATTCGCATCAATTTTTTTACCTAACTGATTAAGATCATGAAAAAGTTGTCTTTCTTGGTCAACATTTAAACCCAAATGAATCTCAACAGCTATGGTTGCATCTTGATGTGCGTATGAATAACAACTTTCCCAAAGCTGCCTTTCTGCATGCCGGATAATTGCACCATCAGCACTAAACAAACCTCCGCCAGTCCCTCTTTTTGGATAAGTTGGTTTCATCCTAACTTCTTCAAGAAATTCAAATAACAATTCCATAGCTCTGCGACGATGTTGACCATCAATAACCCATAGTTTATGCGTTTGCTCAAGCTGTACAATCATGCATCCACCATTGGACATAACAGTTAAATCAGCCGCATCAGGAGCACACTCTCGTATGTTCACAACAATAGGTTGTAAGCCTGTATAAGGTTGTTTTCCAAGTTTTTCATAGATTTCATCCCATATTGCAGGATACGAGAGTCCTCTCTCTTTTTCCACCTGGATAACCGCTGCCACCAATCCTTTAAGAATGTAGACTGCAAGTTTTCTTGCATGATTTGAATCCAAAGGACGCTGCGCAACTTGATCAGCAGAATCAGTCTGTTCACGATTAGCAACTAGGGACAACTCTTTAAATTTAGCCAAAGGTAAACATGCAATAAGGGTTCTGTAACCCAGATTACATCCCAAAAAAGAATTTATCTCTACTTTCATCGACCCCATTTTTCCCTTTGGGATAGAAGCTAAAGAAACCGGCTTACTTTTAATATCCTTTTTAGGAATACCTGTTCCAACCTGTGCATTCATAACTTGTCCTTTCTTGAGAAAACAATTACAACAGCTATAGAATATACAAAATTTTTAAAAATATCCAGGATATTGAATTCTTATGTCAAAAAAACAACGTACCAACACCTGGAATGTATTTTTTATTTCCAGGAAATATTTTATTAAGCTCCAGGAAAGATGAATAAGGCTCAAGATATATATGCTCCTGCCTAACTTACATTAGGCTAGGTAGTATTGGAATTTTGCGTCAAAGAGGGAAGCTTCCATCTTGTGATGAAAAATTTTGGTTAGTTCTGAAGGTCTCGTGAAAAAAACACTCTTCAAGGGAGACATCATCCATGGTGTCATCGCTGTCGCTCAACCATCAACAGAACTCTCATATTTGTATCATCAGTCTGAAATAGGTTTTGCTTAATATGTATTATCAGATTAAGAACAGCCTAGCTACTACCTTCATTCTCAAATACCAGTCAGAGTCGGCTTTCAGCATGCTTTTCAGACCGCATCGGAAAGTACAAGAATCGTAAGTTGTTGAATTGCAATATAAAAATAAAAAAGTCCAGCACTTCATCGGAATATGCTGGACTTGAATCTGGCGGAGAGGAAGGGATTTGAACCCCCGATACGGTTGCCCGTATACCGGATTTCGAGTCCGGCGCATTCAACCACTCTGCCACCTCTCCGTGTCGGTTTGATGGACGGGATTATAGCAGGATTCGAGGATGCCCGATGGGCGTTTTTGGCAGGTCTGCCTGCGTGGCATATAATAATGGCTCTCATTTGGATTCTTAAAGGCTGGTGACTGTTATGGCAGGCATTTACATCAAGACCCCTGAACAGATTGAAGGTATCCGCAAAGCAAGCAAGCTTGCGGCAGAAGTCCTGGATTATATTGAACCTTTTGTAAAGCCCGGTATTTCAACCGGCGAGCTTGACAGGCTCTGCCATGAGTTCATCACCGGGCATAATGCCATCCCTGCCCCGTTGAACTACTGCCCGGACGGTTACACGCCCTACCCCAAGGCAACCTGCATTTCGCTGAACGAGGTGGTCTGCCATGGGATTCCGAACTTCAACAAACGCCTGAAGAAAGGTGACTCGCTGAACATCGATATCACGGTCATCCTCGATGGTTATTACGGGGATACGAGCCGGATGTTCTTTGCCGGGGAACCTTCCATCATGGCGAAACGCCTTGCCCGCATCACTTACCAGAGTATGTGGCTGGGTATCCGTGAAGTGAAACCTGGCAACCATTTCGGCGATATCGGCTATGTCATCCAGCAGTTTGCCGAAAATGCCGGTTACAGTGTCGTCCGGGAATTCTGCGGCCATGGTGTCGGCATCGAGTTCCATGAAGAACCGCAGGTGCTGCACTACGGGCATCGGGGAACGGGGGCTGAAATCAAGCCCGGGATGATTTTCACGATTGAACCGATGATCAATGCAGGGCGCCGTGCCATCACCCAACTGGCGGATGGCTGGACTATCCGCACGAAAGACCGCAGCCTGTCTGCCCAGTGGGAGCATACCCTCCTGGTGACTGAGACGGGTTATGAAATCCTGACGGTTTCCCCGAATATGCCCGCCCCGCCGAAGTTCATTACCGACGGTAAATAAATCTGGTATAGACTGTTGTTATTGGAATATCCGCCAAGGATAGGTGATGACAACAGGAACGGTCCCTTCTTTCCAGCAGCAGCTGGCTGCCTTGCGTCAGTCGGCGGTTGCTGATTTCCAGACGCATCCACGCCCGCAATGGCTGCTGAAGACCCTTTGCCGCGATGTGGACAAGGTGCTGTCGGCGATATGGCGTTCTGTGGGGCTTCCGTCTTCACTGGCATTGGTTGCCGTGGGTGGTTATGGCAGGGGTGAGCTGTTTCCCCATTCGGATGTCGATGTGCTGGTCTTGCTGGACGCCCCGCCAGACGATGCGTTGAATGCCAAACTGGAATCCTTCATCCAGCAGTTATGGTCATTGGGACTGACAATCGGGCACAGTGTCCGGACAGTGGATGAATGTGTCCAGGAAGCTGCCAATGACATCACGATCCAGACAAGCCTGCTGGAATCGCGTTTGGTTACAGGGAACCGGAAGCTGTTCCGCCAGATGCAGGCACGCTATGACGCTGCGATGAATCCCCAGGCATTTTTCATTGCCAAGACTTTGGAAACCCGGCAGCGGCACCTGAAATTCGGTGATACGCCTTACAGCCTTGAGCCGAACTGCAAGGAAGGGCCAGGCGGTCTGCGTGACCTGCATGTGATCCTGTGGGTGGCAAAGGCGGCAAAACTCGGTTTTTCCTGGAATGAGCTGGCAGAAAAAGGGTTGCTGACGGCTTCTGAAGCCCAGCAGCTCCGCAAGAAGGAACGGGCTTTCAAGGATATCCGCATCCGTCTGCATATCCAGGCTAAACGGGCTGAAGACCGGCTGCTGTTTGATATGCAGATGCCGATTGCCGCGACGTTCGGTTTCCGCAAAAAAGGGATCCTGCTGGATGCCCGGACTGCCAGCGAATGTATGATGAAGCGGTATTACCGGGCAGCGCATTCGGTCTGCCAGCTGAACATGATCCTGCTCCAGAACCTTCAGGCACGGCTGTTCCCGAAACCGCAGGTCACGGTCAGGCTCAATGACCATTTCAATGAAGTGAACGGGCTGTTGGACATTGCTTCGGACAATGTATTCACGAAACGGCCTTCAGCGATCCTGGAGGCATTCTTCCTGCTGTCACAGCGGGCAGACCTGAAGGAAATGACGGTACGGACGCTGCGGGCGATGTGGCATGCCCGGATGAATATTGACCGGGCTTTCCGCAGCAACCGGACGAACCATGCGTTTTTCCTGAAGATCCTCCAGTCGGAACGGTTTGCTGTCCGCACATTGGAATATATGAACCGCATGGGCATCCTGGGCCGTTATCTGCCGAACTTCGGCAGGATTGTCGGGCAGATGCAGTATGACCTTTTCCATCAGTTCACGGTGGACCAGCATACCCTCAAGGTGCTTGAGAACCTGCATCATTTCTCACGGGCACGGTATGCCCATGAAAATCCGCTGTGCAGCCACCTGATGACGGGTTTCGACCGTCAATGGGTGCTGTATGCCGCTGCCCTCTTCCATGATATTGCAAAGGGGCGTGGCGGAGACCACGCGAAGCTGGGGATGCAGGATGCCCGCCGTTTCTGCGTCCAGCATGGGATGACGGAAGCCGATACGGAGCTGGTGGTGTTCCTGGTCGGGGAACACCTGACCTTGTCGACTTATGCCCAGAAGAGGGACCTGTCTGACCCGGCTGTCATCAAGGATTTTGCCAGGATTGTCAAAGATGACCGTCATCTGACCGCCCTGTACCTGCTGACAGTGGCGGATATCCGGGCGACGGGACCGAATATCTGGAATACCTGGAAAGGCAAGCTGTTGGAAAACCTGCTGGACCAGACCAAGCGGGTGCTTGGCGGTGAAACCCTGTCTGTTGCCCATGAGCTGGAAAAACGGCAGCAGGGCGCCAAAGCGCAGCTCCGGTTTTATGGCTTGCCGGAATCTGCGCATGAATCTTTCTGGAAACAGCTGGATATCGTGTATTTCCTGCGCAATGATGCGTCAGACATCGCCTGGCATACCCGGACGCTTTACTGGCGGATGGATGCCCAAGAGCCGGTTGTCCAATGCCGCCTCTCCCCGACCGGTGAAGGGCTTCAGGTGGTGGTGTATATGCGGGACCGCCCTGACCTGTTTGCCTGGATCTGCAGCTATTTTGCCCGGAAGGATTTTGCCATCCTGGATGCCAAGATCCATACGACAAACCAGCAGTATGCGTTGGATACGTTCTTGGTGACCCGGCAGGGTTTTGAGAAACGGTACCGGGACATTACGTCACAGGTCGAGCATGACCTCGCCGGTATCCTGAAGGCTCCCGGTGTCCTGCCAGAACCTTCTCAACCGAAGCTGTCGCGCAAGTCACGGGTTTTCCCGATTACGCCTTCCATTGACCTGCGCCCGGATGCCGGTGGCCGGTTTGTCCTGAGCATTACGGGGAATGACTACCGGGGGCTGCTGTATGCGGTTGCGTGGGTCTTCAGCCGCCACCATATCAACCTGCATACGGCAAAGATCATGACGTTGGGGGAACGGATTGAGGATGTGTTCCTGATTGACGGGGAAAGCCTCCAGCAGCCCCGTGAGCAGATCAGGTTTGAACGGGACATGGTCGAAGTCCTGCGCATACACGATGAATGATTCCTGTCTAAGAGGTGATGTTGATGAGTGAACCTGTCCGGTTGTCAAAACGTATGTCTGAACTGGGGCTTTGTTCCCGCCGGGAAGCCGATGCCTGGATAGAACGGGGATGGGTCCGTGTCGATGGTGAGGTGGTTTCCCAGTTGGGCAGCAAGGTATTGCCCCATCAGAAAATCACTGTCGATAAACGTGCCTCGAAAGAACAGTCTGAACGGGTGACGATCCTGGTCAACAAGCCGGTCGGTTATGTCAGCGGTCAGGCAGAGGATGGCTATACCCCGGCGGTTGCCCTGGTGGATGCGGATTCCCATTGGGCGGAAGATACCGCCAAGATCCGTTTCAGGCCGTCCCAGAAACGGGGACTGGTGCCTGCCGGCCGTCTGGATATCGACTCGGTCGGCCTGCTTGTCCTGACACAGGATGGACGGATTGCCAAAAAGCTGATCGGTGAGGATTCAACGACTGAGAAGGAATATCTGGTGCGGGTACGTTACCAGAAACCGGGACGTCTGCCGGACAAGGACCTGCAGCTGCTGCGCAATGGACTGAAGCTGGACGGCAAGGCATTGCAGCCCGCCAAAGTGGAATGGCAGAATGAAGACCAGCTGCGTTTTGTCCTGCGGGAAGGCAGGAAACGCCAGATCCGCCGGATGTGTGAAGCCGTAGGACTCAAGGTTGTCGGATTGAAACGGGTCCGTATCGGCAAGGTCAGGCTGGGTGCCTTGCCCCCGGGGAAATGGCGCTACCTGCGCCCCGATGAATCATTTTGAACAGGCCCTACCGATGAACAGACCTCAATTCAGGCTCTCCGAAGAGAATATCCGTATCACCAATTATCTCGATGGCCTTTTCCATATGGCCTCTTCCTGTTCTACCTGGATTGGACCTTCTTATATCGAGACAATCTGCATGGACCAGGAAAACTACGCCAAGGTTTTCGCCGGGTTATACCGTGTTCCGGTTGAACTCTTGGAAAACACCCAGACAGATGAATCCCTGGAAGATGCCCTGACCGAGTGGCTTGGCAAAGACCAACCCAAAATGATGGACGGCTTACTCCACTGGATGCAGTTCGACCTTGGGAAGGCAACCGGCATTTTCAGGCCGAAACACCGTGAAAAGCTGACTGACAGGTTAAGCGGATGCAACCGGGGACGGGGACGCTTTTTCTTCATGGAAGACCTTTTCTTCATCGCCTTCCCTGGCAAGATGGTCTGCCTGATGATGGGCAATGATGAGTGAAGGAGGCCCCTTCGCAGTCACGCCTGTCCAAGGTCAGTCAGCACGTTCAGCCTGTTCGTCTTCTTCAAACGCATCATTGAAGCCGAAGCAGTCTAAATCCAGCATCCGCATCGGATAGAGGATGCCGTCTAAATGGTCGCATTCATGCTGGGCGACACGGGCGTGGAAGCCTTCTGCATCACAGGAAAAAGGTTTGCCGGTCACATCATAGGCCTCGATACGGACTTTGGTATAACGGGGAACCGCCCCCCGCATCCCAGGAATGGAAAGGCATCCTTCCCAACGTTCCTCGAATTCTTCGGTCAAGGGCGTCAGCTTGGGGTTGATCAGGACGGTCGCCGGGATTTCAGCCATGTTTTCTGGATGGTAATCCTTGTCATAGCCGAATACGACCACCCGTTTCAGCACACCGATCTGCGGCGCAGCCAGCCCTGCCCCGTCAGTGGCTTTCATGGTTTCCCAAAGGTCGGCAATCAGTTGATGGAGTTCTGGGGTATTGAATTCAGTGATGGGTTCTGATTCTTCGAGCAGGAGCTGCCTGCCCATTTTCAGGATTTTCCGGACGCTCATGTTTTTCAGTGTTGTTGTTTTGTGTTATCAGGTTATACCAGTTTTCCTGTTTTGGTCATTGCCAGGAAGTCTTCTTCAGTCAGGATGGTGATGCCCAAGGCCTGGGCTTTCTCCAGTTTACTGCCCGCTTCAGCACCCGCCAATACATAATCGGTTTTCTTGGAGACAGAGCCACTGACCTTGCCGCCCAGGCTGAGGATTATCTCTGAAGCCTGGTCACGTGTCAGCGACGGCAGGGTGCCTGTGAGTACAAAACGCTTGCCCGCCAGGACCTGGTCCTGCTTTTTCCCTCCGCCTTCTGGCCAATGGACGCCATTTGCCTGTAAGCGGTTGACCAATGCCATCGAATGTCCATCGGCAAAGAAAGCCTTGATGGATGCGGCAACGGTGGCACCGATATCCTCAACCTGCAAAAGCTGTTCTTCAGGGGCATCGATGATTGCCTGAAGGCTGCCGAAGTGTTCTGCCAATGTCCGGGCTGTCGTTTCCCCGACATGGCGGATACCCAGTGCGTACAGGAACCTTGCCAGGGTGGTTTCCTTGGCTTTTCCACATTCTGCCACCAGGTTGGCAGCCGATTTTTCTGCCATACGGTCCAAGGCTGCCAATGTCGGGACATCCAAGGTAAAGAGGTCGGCGGCATCCTGGATGACTGCCTTGTCGACCAATTGGTCAATCAGCTGTTCCCCAAGCCCTTCAATGTTCATGGCCTTGCGGGAGGCAAACAGTTCAAGTCCCCGCTTCTTCTGGGCAGGGCAGTTGATCCAGCCACCGGAACAACGGGCAACCGCCTCATCTTCTGGGCGGATGATGGGGGCGCCACAGACCGGACAATGGGTCGGCATGATGAATTCCCGTGCATCTTCCGGACGCTTTTCCAAGACAGATGAAACGACTTCGGGAATGACATCAGCTGCACGGCGGACAATGACGGTATCACCGATACGGATGTCTTTCCGCCTGACCTCTTCTTCGTTGTGCAGGGTGGCGTTAGTGACGGTGACCCCACCGACAAAGACCGGTTTCAACCGTGCAACCGGCGTAATGGCGCCGGTACGTCCGACCTGTACGTCAATATCCAGCACCTGGGTCAGCATTTCCTGGGCAGGGAACTTATGCGCCAGTGCAAAACGCGGTGCATGCGAGACAAAGCCCAGTTTCTGCTGTTGTGCCAGCCGGTTGACTTTATAAACAACGCCATCAATCTCATAAGGCAGTGTATCCCGGCGTGCATGGATTTCTTTGAAAAAAGCGATGAGGCCTTGATAGCCGGTCACTGTCCGCCTTTCAGGGCAGACCGGCAACCCCATCTGCATGAACCAGTCCAGCATCTGCTGCTGGGACTGTAAAGGTGCAGCCCCTTCCAATTCACCGAGCCCATAGGCAAAGAAGCGCAGCCGCCGGGAAGCGGTGATCCGGGAATCCAGCTGACGCAGGCTGCCTGCTGCAGCATTGCGTGGATTGACAAAGGTTTTCTGGCCATTTTCCAGCTGACGTTTGTTCAGGTCTTGGAAGTCCTGCTTGTACATCAGGACTTCGCCCCGGATTTCCAGCAACGGGGGAGGCTGTTCTGTATCCAACCGCAGGGGAATGCATTGGATGGTCCGGACATTTGCAGTGATGTTTTCGCCAGTGGTCCCATCCCCCCGTGTCGCTGCCTGGACAAGTTGCCCTTTTTCATAACGGAGGTTGACTGCCAATCCATCAAATTTGAGTTCTGCTGTGTATTCGACAGCCTGAATGCCCAGCTCTTCTGACACCCGCCGGTCAAATGCCTCGATTTCAGCCTCATCGAAACCGTTCTGGAGGGACAGCATCGGGATACGGTGCTGGACTTTCTCAAACTGTGCAAGCGGTGCCCCACCGACCCGCTGGGTCGGCGAATCCGGTGTCACCAGTTCAGGATGCCTGGCTTCCAATGCCTGGAGTTCCCGGTAAAGCCGGTCATATTCCGAGTCGGGGACAATCGGGTTATCCAGCACATAATAGGCGTGGCTGTACCGTTCAAGGTCCCGGCGGAGCTGCCGGACTTTTTCCGCAGGCGTAGGCTGTGGCAGGTCTGTGAACAGGTCCAGGGTTGTCATGCCACCTGCAACCTGTAAAGCCGGAGGGCACGCAGGGAACCTGCATGGAGGGATGCAGACTGCATGACCTGATAGTACTGTTCAAGCTGCTCCGTCATGGCAGCGACAGATTCTTCGGTCAGGATACCGCCCTTTTCATCAACCAATGTCCCATCCAGTTCCTTGCAGAGTGTCTGGGCACAGGCAACCATCTGACCGAACGGGTCTTTTTCACGGGGGATGCAAGGCACATCAAGGAACAGGATCAGGCTCAGGACGGTTCCGGAATCTTTCTTGCTGAAAGTCCCCAACAGGAACAGTTCACATTCTGCACTTTCATCCGGGTCATTCTTGACCCAGGTCCCATCTGGACGGCGTTGGTACTGGTATTTTTCCAATGCCTGCTCGACCTGTTCCTTGCTCCATGGCTGCCCATTTGGCCGGATGCTGAACCAGACTTTCGCATCGTGGTCTGCAACAAACCCATGCAGCTGGTTCGCCTGTTCAATCACTTTTTCCATATCCGGGACTTCCATTTCAGCATTGATGTCTGCTGTCAGGTGGTTCAGCTGGGCAATCAGGCTGGAGAAGTCGATGTCTGTCAAGGCTGTCTGACGGTTTGCCAGCAGGACACATGCACGGAACTGGCTATAAGACTGCCCCGGACGGATGGCATGCCAGTTTTTCTGCCCACCCTCATCATCAGTCAGCCCAACAAAACGTACCGGCATCTTGCCGGCATACAGCCAGGACTGGATCAATGGCAGTATCTTTTCTGCAGGGACTTCGGCTTCCGGAATGATGGTAATGACACATTCGATGATGTCATCGACCGGGAATTCCCGCATGCCGGAAACCAGGGATTCCTCAGCGGCAGCCTTGTCTGATTCCGCCATCTGGGCAACCACGGCATCAAACGTTTCCACCTTCTCTTCCCCATCCCCGCCATTGGCTTCAGGGGCACTTGCCGTTCCGGCAGCCTCTTCTGCCTGCTTACGGGCAATTTCTGCCTTGCGCAGACGGCTGGCACGGATACGGTTATAAATGATGATGAATATAATCAGGATGGATCCCCCTCCAATGAGGATCATCTGTAAATCTGTCAGACCTGTCATGCGGTTACCCCTTTTCTGCGAACTCCCCAGCATTGCTGAGATCGACACTGACAATGCGGGAGACGCCTTTTTCCTGCATGGTTACGCCGATAAGCTCTTCTGCCATTTCCATGGCAATCTGGTTATGCGAAATGAACAGGAACTGGGTCTGCCCTGACATTTTCGTCACCAGACTGCTGAACCGGACGGTATTGGCATCATCCAACGGTGCATCCACTTCGTCAAGCAGGCAGAACGGTGCAGGATTCAGCTGGAACAGCGAGAAGACCAATGCCAATGCCGTCAATGCTTTCTCTCCCCCTGAAAGCAGGTGTATTGTCGCATTTTTTTTACCGGGTGGCTGTGCCATTATCTGGATACCGGCATCAAGGATTTCATCACCACTCATGATGAGCTGGGCCTTGCCGCCACCAAACAGGATGGGGAACAGTTCATCCAGTGATTCATTGACCTTGTCGAAAGTATTCCGCAACTGCTGCCGGGTTTCCCGGTCAATGCGCTTGATGGCATCTTCCAGTGTCGTGATGGCATCGGTCAGGTCTTGATGCTGTTCCTGTAAATACTGACGGCGTTCCTGCCCTTCCTTGAGCTCCTGGGCAGCCGCAAGGTTGACAGGTCCCAATGCATTGATTGCCGATGTGAGCCTGGTGATGTCTGCCTGCAGGGCTGCTGGCTTGGCATTGTCTGGCATAAGCAGCATCAGGTCTGCCTCTACTGCTCCGGCATCTTTCAGTTTCTGGGCCTGCTGTTCAGCATTCAGCCTGGCTTCCTGTTCCTTGAGCTGCAAGGCAACAATCCGGTCCTGCTGCGGCTGCAACTGTTGCTCAAGCTGCATCCGTTCTTCCATGACTTCTCGCAACTGCTGGGCAATGCCATCCAATGTATTGCGCCTGTCGGCCAGCAGCTGTTCCTGCTGGAGACGCTTGTCCAACAATGACTGGAGCCTGTTTTCCTGGATGCTGTTCTCAAGGTCCTCGAGTTCCTGGCGATGGGCGGCAATCCCTTCTTCTGCACGTTGTATCTGCAAGGTTGCCATACTGGCTTGGCGGTCAATCTCTTCCCGGCGATGCTTCAATGTCTGTTGATTGAAAGCAGCCTGCTGCACCTGTTTCTCAATGTCATGGCAGGCATCACGCATCTGCATCAGTTTTTCTTCTGCAGCAACTACGGTATCGTGGAATGTATCTTCTTTTTCCTGTTTTTCGACCAGCTGAAGGTCCAGTTCTTCCAACAGCTGCTCCTGGACGGCAATCTCTGCCTGCCTGTCCTGGTTGTCTGCATCCAATGTTTCCAGCTGCCGGTCAATCTGCTCTTGCTGCATGGCATATTGACGTTGCTGTTCTTCTGCCTTGAGGATGGCAAAGCGGATTTCGTTCAGCTGCCCTGTCTGCTTCCTGATATCCTGGCTTATCCGCTGCACCATCATCTGCCTGTCATCCAGCTGGCGTTCTGTTTCTTGGAAATGGGTAGTAGCTTCCCTGAGTGCTTCATCAAGCTGCCTTTTATCTGCTTCAAGACGGGCAATTTCCTGGTAGCGGGCAAAGAAGCCTTCAGATTCGGATTCTGCAGCATAGAGACGGACACTGTACCGGTCGATCCGGTGCCCTTCTGGCACGATAAAACAGCCGCTTTCCGGCAATTGATGGCGGTTCTGGATGGCTGTCCCCAAATCAGGGGCGGTATAGATTCCCTGTAACCAGGTACGCAGAAGTGGCATCAGATAGGGACGGTCAAGGACAACCTTGGATGACAGGGAATCCAGTCCTTCCACAAGGTCTGCTTCTACCTGACTGCCGGTTTCCTGGACGCAATGGAAACTGAGTCTGGCAGGCAGTTTCCCCCGTGCGAAGGCTTCAGTCCATTCAAGCCTGGACAGTTCAATGGACTGCATCCTTTCTGCAAGGACGATCTCCACTGCATTTTCCCATACCGGCTCACTGCTGATATGGCGCCAGAATGGCAGGAAACCATCCAACTGGTTTTCCTGAAGCCAATCATCAAGCCTGCCATGCTGCCCTGCCTTTTCTGTTATCTGCCTGAGTGCTTTCAGCCGGGTTTCATGCTGGATGACGGTTTCCCGGCACTGACGGGCATGGGCTTCGGCCTGGTCCCTGGCCTGCTGAAGTTCCGGCAATGCTCCTTCAAGGTTTTCCAGTTGGTATTGCAGTTCCTGCAGACGCAGGTCCGTCTCTTCCCGTGCTGTAACCTGTTCCTGCAACAGCATATTGTCAGGTGCCTGAAGCTGCTGGCGCTGCTGGAGCACTTTTTCACGCCGGAGACTGTACGCTGCCAATGCCTCACGCAGGCTCCGGTGGGTATTGGCAGCAACCGCTATCTGACGCTGCACCTGCTGGCAGGCTTCTTTCAAGACCTGTTCTTCCTGCCGCCGCTGCACCAAAGCTTCTTCATACTGCGGCAGTTCATCCCGTTGGATTGCCAGACGTTCTTCTGCCTGTTCCTGGACTGCCAGCTGTTCTGACAATGTCTGTTGGATATGTTCCAGCTCAGCGGTGAAAGTGGGAAACTGATTGGACCATTCCGCTTTCTGGGATTCAAAAGCAGCAATCTGGGATTCCAGGCGCTTACGGGTTTCAGCAATATAATCAATCTGGGCTTTCAGGCTGCCAATCTCTGCATTGATGCTGTAAAGGTTGCCCTGGGCTTCATGCAGTGCCTTGTTGGCGTCATCATTCTCGACACGGAGCCCAGCCAACCGGGCATCACAGCGTGTTATCCCTGTACGGATGCTTTCCAATCCGGTACGGGCCTTTTCAGTCTGGAGGTTCAGGGAAACCTGTTCCTGCTCGCTGTGCTGTTTCTGTAGAAGCCACAGGAACTGCTGCTGGCGGTCACGGCGTTCAGACAGGCTGGTGTAATGTTCCGCCAGTTCTGCCTGCTGCTGCAGTCTTTCAAGCTGCTGTTCCTGTTCAGCCAGGATATCCAGTACACGGTTGAGGTTTTCCTGCGAATCAGTCAGCCGACGGGCAGTTTCCTTACGGCGTTCCTTGTATTTCGAGACACCCGCCGCTTCTTCAAGGAATGTACGGAGTTCTTCTGGACGGGCTTCGATAATCCGGGAAATCATGCCTTGACCGATGATGGCATATGCCCGGGGACCAAGCCCTGTCCCCAAGAAAATATCATGGATATCACGCCGGCGGACTGTGATGCCGTTGATGGAATAGGTGGAGCCACCTTCACGGGTCAGGACACGGCGGACTGCCAGTTCGGTATATTTTCCCCATTGACCGCCGATACGGCCATCACTGTTGTCAAAGACCAGCTCAACTGAAGCCCTGCCAGCCGGTTTACGGGTAGTGGTGCCGTTGAAAATCACATCTTTCATCGACTCACCACGCAATTCAGATGCACGGGATTCACCGAGGACCCAACGGACGGCATCCATGATGTTGGATTTGCCGCAGCCATTCGGTCCGACAATCCCGTTCAGCTTACCCTGAAAACGGATGGTTGTCGGATCAACAAATGACTTGAATCCTGACAGTTTGATGGATGTTAATTTCACGTGGACAAAGGATGGCTCTGATGGAAAGCAATATCATAACATCCAGCAGGGAATCTCTGCGGATATGCTCCTTTTTTGATGCATACCGCCCCTTCATTTTCCCCGTTTTACCCATTTTTCTGTTTTCTTTATGGAAAAAATGAAAAATGACGGCTATCAACGCACAGATATTACGTTTTTTTACATTTTTTCAATTCTTATGACGTTCGATTTTCGGTATACTGGAATACTTCATGATGGGGGGTATCGGGTTATGCAGAAATTTTCAGCGGGACTGTTGGCAATGTTGGTTTCAGGTATCTTCGCAGCATCCCCTGTTTCTGCGTCTGTGAAAAAAATCATGATGGCTCCAACCAAGAAGGTGGAGACCAAGAAAACGGCTGCAGCCAAAGACAGCAGACCGGCAAAAGCCATCGCAAAAAAAGCCGCCCCGGTAAAGCCAGCCGCAAAAACCTCGGCAAAGCCTGCCAATGCCAAGGCATCTGCACCAGCCAAAGGCAAAACCAATCCCAAGCATGAAAAAACGGTTGCATCGAAAAAGGGGACCGTTGTTGCAAAACATGACAAGGGCCATCATCAGCCTACGCCTGTAAAACCAGCCCTGAAAACGGCTTCAGCAAAACCGGTTGCCACGAAACAGACCCATACCCCTGTTAAAACGGCAGTACAGCATACTCCAAATAAAACTGCATCAGCTGTGACCAAGACAGCTTATACGCCAACCTATTCTTCCAAACAGCCCGCTGTCCGGAATACTTATACGGCTCCTGTTTCGTCAGTACATACGGCTTCTGCGGATCCATTGCCTGCCTTCAGGACTTCTGGCAGCAGCTACAGTACAGGCAGTGCCTATAATTCAGCGGTTCCCCAGGCAAAACCGCAGTCGGCTTCGGTCACGCCACCGATTTCCGCTTTCGGCAAGGCCAGCAGCATGCCGGCAGTTTTCAATACGCCATACAATACATCCTTGCCAAGCAAACAGCCGATTTATGTGAATGAGACACCGAATGGGCCTGACACCCGTGCGAAATCCGTACTGGTCTTGGATGAAAACAACCTGAAAATCCTTTACGAACGTAACAGTACTTCACGGATGTCGATGGCTTCCATCACCAAACTGATGACGGCTTTGGTAGTGGTTGAATCCATGCAGGACATGAAAGAGGTCCTGACAATCACTGAGGATGACATCGACCATCTGAAAGGCACTGGTTCAAGGCTCAGGATCGGCACCCGCCTGACCCGTGGGGAAATGCTGCACCTGGCACTGATGAGTTCTGAAAACCGTGCTGCTTCTGCTTTGGGACGCTACTATCCGGGTGGCAGGTCGGCATTCATCAATGCCATGAACCTGAAAGCTGCCGTACTTGGTATGACGAATACCCGGTATGTGGATTCCAATGGTCTTTCACCCCAGAATGTTTCCTGTGCAAGGGACCTTGCCAAACTGGTGATGGCTGCCGCAGAACATCCGCTTATCCGGAAATACTCTACAGCGGAATACCATACCATTTATGATGGGGAAAAATCGTTGAGTTATGGCAGTACCAACCGGTTGACCCACAGTTCAAACTGGAAAATCCAAGTCCAGAAAACCGGTTATATCCGGGAAGCAGGGCAATGCCTGGTCATGAAAACGACCATTGACGGCCGTCCAATTGTGATGGTGCTGTTGAATGTGGTGGGCCCGAAAGGCGCACGTATCGTCGATGCCCAGAATATCAAGAGTTGGCTGGCCCAGGATACATCCCGTTCATTCTTCGGCAGCAGCCGGTCTTCATCCAGCCGGAGCACAGCATCTTCTTTCAATGAAGATGATTTCTATAACTGACGCCCCCTGTTTTCCTTGAGTTTTTTTCTGGTTGCCTGTTTTCCAAGAAACAGGCAACTGCCACTTTCCATATCTGCCTCCCCAGTCCAATCCTGCCTGCCCGGCAAGCCTTGCCCATTCCCCCTTCTTTCTCTATAGTTGTCCTATCTATACCTACCATTCAAGGAGAAAGACCATGGAATTCAGTGAAGTTGTGAGAAAACGCCGTTCTATCCGGGATTTCGATGAAAGACCCATTGACAAGACTATCTTGAAAGCCATTGTTGAAGAAGCCCAGTGGGCACCATCCTGGGTCAATTCCCAGCCTTGGAAGGTTTATATCGCAACAGGGGAAACCCTGAAAGCCATCAAGAAAGAACATCTCGCCAAGGTACAGGCAGGGGAAAACGGTTATTCCGACTTCAAGCACGCCGCCAGAGAATCCTTTGGCGCTTATCCACTGAAGAATATGCAGATCCTTAATGCTGACCTTGGCGCCTACCTGAAGAATGACTTTTCAGAATTCAGTGCTGCCCAAGGACGTCTGTACCGTTGTGGTGCCGCAGTCTATATCACAATCCCTAAAGGGGCTCCTGAATGGGCCATTATGGACATGGGCGGTTTTGAACAGACCTTGATGCTGAGCGCTGCCAATAAAGGCATTGATTCAATTCCTGCCTATGAATTTGTGAAATATCCAGATATGGTCCGCCGTTATCTGGGTATTCCTGAAAATGAGCTGGTTGCCATCGGGGTTGGGCTTGGCTACGTCTCAGACAATGCCATGAACGGCTACCGTTCTCCAAGGGCTGCCTTGGATGACATGCTGGTCATCAAAGACTGACCCTTCTACGCCGGCAGGAAACGGAACATGAGGCACTTCGCCGTTTTTCCTTTACTGTTGCTGTCTGCCTTCCCTGCTTATCCAGCAGGACTGGCAGATGGCGTATTCATGGATTATAGCTGGGTCAAGAGCCATGCTCAGTTGATTGACACCACTGTAAGCAACCGTATCTATGCCATTGCGCCAACTCCCCAGGATATCCAAGACCATACAGGCCTCATCATCGAAATCCCTGTCAATCCCAAAGACGGGGACACGATGTACCTAGGCTATGAACAGGCAGATTGTGGACAGAAACAGGTCATCACGCTTTCCAGCAAATTCAACTACCTGAACGGGAAAACAACCACCGAATGGTCAAACCAGAAACATGCATTGCAGAAAGCTGAATGGCGGACAATGACGGGCGATGCCTATCATGACAGCCAGCTTGTTAAACGGGTGGATTTCCTTTGTGGAACGCCTAATGGACAGCCTGACTCAAAGACCGTCTTCCAGCAGACTTCTGAAAAGTAACCTGATTACAAGGAAAAGAAAGCGTCCGATGCACCATCAGTACATCGGGCGTTCCATTTTTGGACAACAGGAATTGCGGGAAACCTGCAATAAAGAGGCGGGGAAAATGACAGCCCACTTCCCTCTTCTGGAACCTGTTTTGTTTTTCTACAGGTTATCCGCTGGTTATACAAAGGTTATTACCAGGATTTTCAACAGATGCCTGTGGATAAGTGGCTTTTTGGCAAAAAAAACCCGCTGACAACTCAGCGGGCAAGGTAAAAAGACTGGCATAACGCAGACAGACATTGGGCAGAGGAGACTTTCTGTCCAATGCATTTCAAGTCTACGGGTATCATTCTATCCTATTTTCCAGCAAATGAAAACAATAATTATTCTTATTTAAGAATTTTCCCTTTAAAAATAAGAGGACGTCACAGATATGTCGGCTTCGGCAGTCATCGCAGACAGCTTGATACCGGATTGACTTGCCAAATGATAAAAGGGCAGGAAGCTTTACTTTCCTGCCCTTTTGCTCTTGCTCTGGAAATCCCGGGATTATTGCAGGATCACTGGCCAGCTTCTTTGAATGGGTGCTGCAATACCAAGGTTTCTTCCCGGTCAGGACCAGTGGAAACCATGGCAATCGGCCGACCGACCAGTTCAGAAATACGATGGATGTAATTCTGGGCATTCTGTGGCAGGTCTTCAAAACGTTTGGTACCGATGGTGTTTTCTTTCCACCCAGGCATTTCTTCATAAATCGGTTCACAGCGGACGACATCATCTGCATTGGACGGGAAGATATCAATCACCTTGCCATCCACCTTGTAACCGACACAGATCTTGATGGTTTCCAAGCCATCCAGCACATCGAGTTTGGTCAGGCAAAGGCCTGTCAGGCCATTGAGCTGTGCGGAACGGCGTAAAAGTGCTGCATCGAACCAACCACAACGGCGCGGACGGCCAGTCACTGTCCCGAATTCCATGCCAACGGTTGACAGGTGTTTGCCAATCCCGACAGTCGTGTCAAGTTCAGATGGGAATGGTCCTGCACCGACACGGGTGGTATAAACCTTGGTGATGCCAAGGATGTAGTGCAGCATGCCAGGACCAATGCCAGAACCGGCTGCAGCATTGCCTGCCACGCAGTTGCTGGAAGTGACATAAGGATAAGTGCCATGATCGACATCAAGCAGACTGCCCTGTGCACCTTCAAACAGGAGGTTTGCACCTTCTGCATAGGCTTTGTTAAGGGCTGAGGAAATATCGGCAATCAATGGTTTGACACGCGGAACCATTGCCAAGGCATCATCCAGCGTTTTCTTATAGCTGACAGGTTCTGCGCCCAGATAGTTTTCCAGGACAAAGTTATGGTAGTCCATGTTCTGCTTGAGTTTCTCAGCAAAAACATCTGGCTTGAGCAGGTCAGCAACACGGATTGCTCGACGGGCGACCTTGTCTTCATAGGCTGGTCCGATGCCTTTGCCTGTGGTACCGATCTTGGCACTGCCCCGTTTCAGTTCACGGGCAAGGTCAAGGGCAACATGGTATGGCAGGATCAGTGGGCATGACTCTGAAATCTTGAGCCGCGAAACGACTTCAATGCCAGCAGCTTCAAGTTTGTCGATTTCCCTGAGCAGGTCTGGGATGGAAAGCACACATCCATTGCCGATATAGCAGGCAGTACCTGGACGCATGATGCCAGAAGGCACCAATTGGAGCGCTGTTTTCTGCCCTCCGATCACCAAGGTATGCCCTGCGTTATGACCACCTTGGAAACGGACGACGCCCTGAGCATGGTCTGTCAACCAATCAACGACTTTACCTTTACCTTCATCGCCCCATTGGGTTCCGACAACAATTACATTTCTGGCCATTTCTCAACTCATTTATTACTTATGGTTTTCAGTACCCAGTCTCCACTGGATGCATCCTGTTCCAAACGCTGGTCACAAACAAACTCATCTGTCCGATGGACAGAGTTCTGTAAATTATAAATGACTGTAACACCTGCCTTGCGGAGTTCACGCACTTTTTCTGCCAAAACTGGATCATCGCTCCATGGCGCCATGACAGCCTGACGTTTTTCAGCAGCCGGCAAGACCCTGGCAAGTTCCCGGATATCCAAAGAAAACCCGGTCGCTGGACGGGAACGCCCAAAGGCCTCTGAAACCTGGTCATACCGCCCCCCACGGGCAATTGCATTGGGCAAGCCAGGAATATAAGCAGCAAACATGATGCCACTGTGGTAATGATAGCCATGCATATCAGCAAGGTCGATTGTAACCCTGTCGCTTTCTGCCTGCCCAGCCAAGTATTCAAGTTCACGCAGTGCATTGGAAACACCATCAACTGCCGGCAGTACGGCCTTGGCCTTCGCCAGGACAGAAACATCGCCATAAAGTTCCGGCAATGCAAGCAATGCCTGACGGGTGTCTTCATGGAAATCTGCTGTCAGTTCTGACAGACCTGGCATGTCCTTGGTTTCAAGCATGTCAAAAAGCTGCGCTTCATGTGCTTTTGCCTGCGGATCCAAGGAAACAATCGCCTTGAGTACACCGACATGGCTGAGGTCAAGGCAGATTTCAGAAAGCCCAACCGCCTTCAGGGTAGACAGCGCCAGCTTCTGGATTTCTGCATCTGCCTGGATGCCTGCACAACCGAAAAGCTCCGCACCTGCCTGCAAAGGTTCACGGGTCGCCTGGAGCCCGGAAGGCCGTGTATGCAGGATACTGCCGGCATAACAGAGACGGACGACCCGGCTACGGTTCATCAGATGGGCATCAATACGTGCCACCTGGGTGGTCATATCTGCCCGGATTCCCATGGTCTTACCTGACAACTGGTCAATAAGCTTGAAGGTATCCAGCTCTGTATCCTTGCCAACCCCAGTCAACAGGGATTCAAGGTATTCCAGCATAGGCGGGATGACGAATTCATATCCATAGGAACGGAACTCATCAAGAACCCGTCGGCGGAGGTCTTCCATCTTCCTGGCTTCAGAAGGAAGCACATCCGCAATGAACTCCGGTAAAAGCCAATTGGGCATGATTATTAAAGCATTCCAGCAAAAAGGTTAAATGATAATACAATCAGGACCATATGTTGAGCTATTTTTCGCCTGTCCGGTGTTTCAGGAACCTGAAGAACGGCGAAGAAGCATCCAGCACCAATACATTCTGTTTGTCATTCTTGAAACTTTCACGGTAAGCCTGAAGGCTGCGGTAGAACCGGTAGAATTCCGGGTCCTCCCTGTAAGCCAGCCCATGTATCCGTGCTGCCTCAGCATCCCCCTGACCTCTGATCCTGCCAGCTTCCCGTTCAGCTTCGTTCAGGATTGCCACCCGCTGACGGTCACCCTCAGCCCGGATTTTCTTGGCTTCTTCCTCGCCTTTTGCCCGGATTTCGGCTGCAACCTTCGCCTTTTCGGATTTCATCTGTTCATAGATGGTGGCAGCTGTCTCATCAGTATAATTCACACGTTCCAGACGCGCCTCAACAATCTCAATTCCCGTATCTTTGGTCTTTTCTGCCAACAGGACTGTCAGTTCCTGGGGAATCCCTCCTTTTTCGCCAGTCAGGGTATCTGCAAAGGTATGGCGTGCCATCACTTCGCTGATTGCCGTTTTGGCAGCCTTGATAATCCGGTCCCGGGCCACTTCTTCCTTGGCTTCAAACGAGACATAGTACTGTTGGGGATCGGATATCCGCCACCTGATGATGGAGTCTGCCTGGATGTGGATACGGTCAACCGTAACGATGTGCTCTGGTTCCGTTGTACTGATTGTCTGGATACGGTTGTCCAGCAGCATCTCTTTCTGGATGGGAACCGGCCATTTCATATAGAGCCCTGGTTCTGTTGCAACTGCCTGGACCTGCCCAAATCCGAACACAAGCGCATACTGGCATTGGTCAACCACATAAAAGCCTGTGTATGCTTCAGTCGCAAGGATGATAAAAGCCAATAGAATACCGATGTATTTCATGAACGGCCTCCTCTTGAACGGTTCTCACGGCTTCGGGTACCACCATCAGAACGGTCTTGCCCATTAGCACCAGCATGGCCAGGAGCAGCATTGTTCCCATCGGTCCCATTCCGGCCTGATGCAGTGTTTTCCTGTTGGACTGCCGGCTGTGGTGAACCGTCTGGCAACGTCGCTGTACGTGTCTGCTGTGTACATTCCCCCTGTTCTTCTGCACGGACAGGATAACCGCCGCTATTGTAGACAGGCAGGCGTACAACCGGTTTTTTCTGGGAATCAATCAGGACCTTGTCTGTATTGGCATATATCTGTTCCATGGTTTCCAGATACAGCCTGTCTTTGGTGACTGCGGGCGCCTGTTTATACTCTGGCAGGATTTGACGGAACCGCTCTGCCTCAGCTTCAGCACGGACAATCACCTGCCGTTTGTAAGCCTCAGCTTCTGTCTTGAGCTGTTCGGCTTCGCCATTGGTTTTCGGCACAATACTGCTGACGTAGTTTTCACTTTCATTCTTCATGCGTTCCACATCCTGGGGCGCATGCTCTGCATCGGCAAATACTTCCTGGACAGGTTGAGGAGGCCGGACATCCTGGACTGTGATGCCAGAAATTTCAATCCCGATACGGTACTTTTCAAGCATCTCTTGCAACCGCTGGCGGACCTGACCTGTCGCTTGGTCACGGTTTTCATAAAACAGTTCCTTGAAAGTGCGTCTGACTGCTATCTCACGGAAGGCTGTCTCGGCACAAAGCCGGATGATATCTTCAGGGTTCTTGTTGTTGAATACCCAGTCTGTCGGATTAGTGATACGGTATTGTACAGAGAACTGGATTTCCACCATTTTGCGGTCTGATGTCATCATCAACGCTTCTTCCGTCTTGCGTGCAGAAAGGCTTTCCCGGTAACCGACTTCGACAGTCTGGATATGTCCAGTTTCTACAAACCGATGGCTTTGGATTGGCCAAGGGAAATGCCACTTCATCCCTGATGAAGTTGTCTTTGTATAACGGCCAAATGTCGAGATGACGGCAGACTGGCCTTCATCGACGATATAGATACCTGAAACCATCCAGAAAACCATCACCAACAGCGCAAAAAGCAGCAGGACGATCCGGAAACCACGGGCATCATTGTACGGATCATCGTTCTCTGGCTTTTCCCCATCACCGCCATTGCCTTTTTTCTTCTTGAGTCCCAGCAGGTTGTTCAGCTTTTTATTGAAGTTCTTCCACGCCTTGTCCACATCCGGCGGTGGTTCTTCATTGTTGAAGCTGCTGCCATGACCGAAAAGGTCATCCCTTATCGGTTCTGGATTGAAGATATCTGCTGTCTTTTCCATAAAAAACCTACAGGCAGCTGTCTCAGGAAACCTGAACATCCCAACGCGGATCCGGCACTGCTCCCTTTTCCCCGGCATTATCCTGACGTCCCTTGGCGGCATCTGCCACAAACTCGGCAATTGCCTGGCGCAGCAGGTCAAGCCCTGCACCAGTCACCGCACTGACTGATACCCGACGGACCTTGCCTGCTTCATTACGGTCTATACTTGGCTCAAGCCCTGCAATGTCAATCTTGTTCATGACCAGCAACTGCGGAATATGCTGCGCATTGATTTCTTCCAAAACCTGATTGACCTGTTCAATCTGTTCAAGCCGCATATCACTGGATGCATCCACCACATGCAACAATAAATCAGCATGGATGGTTTCTTCAAGTGTTGCCCGGAATGCCGCAACCAACTGGTGTGGCAGTTCACGGATGAACCCGACTGTATCCGATATGACAACATTGCCGACCGGTTCGATATAGACCCTTCTTGATGTCGTATCCAACGTCGCAAACAGCTGGTCTGCTGCATAGGTCCCGGCTTTTGTAATCGTATTGAACAGCGTGGACTTCCCGGCATTGGTATAGCCGACCAGTGACATGGAAAAAGTCTGGCTGCGGTTGCGGGAACGCCGTTGTGTTTCACGCTGGCGCTGCAGCTTGTCCAATTTGGAACGAAGCATCTTGACCCTGTCGCCGATCAGACGGCGGTCAGTTTCAAGCTGGGTTTCACCGGGTCCACGCAGACCGATGCCCCCCTTCTGACGTTCAAGGTGTGTCCATCCCCTGACAAGGCGTGTCATCAGATGCTGCAGCTGGGCCAGCTCAACCTGCACCTTGCCTTCATGGCTTTTTGCACGCTGTGCAAAAATATCAAGGATCAGGCTGGTACGGTCAATGATGTCGATATTCAGCCTCTTTTCAAGGTTACGCTGCTGCGCTGGTGACAGTGCATGGTTGAAGATGACCATTTCAGCCCCGTATAGATGGACTGCTTGGATGATTTCATCAACCTTACCGCTTCCTACATAGAAAGCCGCATCAGGACTTGCCCGCTTGGCAGTCACAGTCTGCACCGGTTCGGCTCCTGCGGACCTGGCAAGCAGTGACAATTCTTCAAGGCTGGCATTGAAACCGCCTTTCCCAAAATCAACACCGACCAGGACTGCTTTCACCGCAGTCTTTCCAGGAATTCCCATAACCTCAGGCGTTGCTGCTGTCTCCGTTAAGGTTGATGGCCTTGGATGGTACGATGGTGGAAATCGCATGTTTATAGACCATCTGGGTAACACTGTTGCGCAAAAGGACAACATATTGGTCGAATGATTCAACCTGTCCCTGCAGTTTGATGCCGTTGATCAGGTAGATGGATACGGAAATACGTTCTTTTCGCAGGATGTTCAGGAAAGGGTCCTGCAGCATCTGTCCTTTATTGATACTCATTTTTGCCTCCATACTCGCTTATTATTGTGATGGTTTTTTGTCTGGAAACCTATTTACCGGTCCTATGCCGGTTTCACCGTTTGTCAAAAGGATTTTCCCCTGAACGGAATTCAATGCGCAATGGCGTTCCTGTCAGGGAAAACGCATCACGGAAATGGCGTTCAAGGTAACGCCGGTAATCATCTGCAATATGCTCAAGGCTGTTGCCATGGATGACAATGACCGGTGGATTCTTACCGCCTTGATGGGCATACCGCATCTTCGGCCGGATACCTGCCTGACGGCGGGGCGGCTGCTGATGCTCAACCGCCTCCTGAAGGACACGGGTCAGTTTAGGGGTTGCAAGCTTTGCCGTAGCCGCTGCATATGCGGCATCTACTGAACGCATCAATGATGCTATCCCAGCTGATTTCAGGGCAGATATGTAGTGGAAACGTGCAAACGACAGGAAATGGAGTTTCCATTCCACATCTTCCTTGATGGCTCGGCGCCTGTCCTGTGAAAGCCCATCCCATTTGTTGACACCGACAACAAGCGCCCGACCGCTTTCAAGGATAAAGCCTGCAATATGTGCATCCTGCTCGGAAATATCCTGACGGGCATCCAGCAGCAACAGGACAACATTGGCATCTGAAATCGCCTGAAGTGTCTTGACGACAGAGAATTTCTCGACCGTCTGGAAAACCTTGCCCCGTTTCCTCAACCCTGCTGTGTCAATCAAGGTGTAATGCCTGCCATTCCGTTCAAAAGGGATTTCAATGGCATCACGGGTTGTACCCGGCATATCAAAAGCGATGACACGCTCTTCTCCCAGCAGGGCATTGACCATAGTGGATTTACCGACATTGGGACGCCCGACAATTGCCAGCCTGATGGGTTTCTTTTCATCTGGTAACCCTTCACCGTCATCATCTGCTTCAGGAAAGGTTTCTTCTTCAGGGACATGCTTGAGTGCCGCTTCTACCAAAGAATAGACGCCATCACCATGTGCTGATGAAATTGATGCTGGTTCCCCCAACCCCAGTTCATAAAATTCAGAAACAGCGGCTGTATATTTCATGCCCTCGGACTTGTTGACTGCCAGCAGGACTGGACGCCCACAACGGCGGAGATATTGGGCAATCACCCGGTCATGCGGAGACAAGCCCTGACGGGCATCAACAAGGAAGACAACAACATCAGCTTCTGCAATCGCCTGCTGTGTCTGCTTTGCCATTTCCTGCACGACACCTTCTTTGACGACCGGTTCAAAACCACCGGTATCAATGACCAGGAATGGCCTGTTGCCAATCCTGCCTTCACCATAATGACGGTCACGGGTCAATCCGGGAAAATCGGCAACCAAGGCGGCACGTGAACGGGTCAGCCTGTTGAACAGGGTGGATTTCCCGACATTGGGGCGCCCCACCAGCGCAATAACGGGTTTCATTTCTTCTTATTCTTCTCTTTCTTGTTCTTGTTATACAGTTTTATACGGACCATCAATCAAATCCGTAGGGGGAAATCAATCCAGGCTGAATGCCCGCAGTGACCCGCCGGTTGTCTGTACGATGACACGGTCAGACATAGCAATCGGTGCTGCAACAATTGGCGATCCATCTGTCGAAGTCCTGGCATTGAAGCTGCCATCATAACGGGACAGGAAATGGACATAACCGTCTTGGTCACCGACAACTACCGTCGACAGGAACGTCGCCGGTGAAGACAGGTTCCGGTATGTCAGTTTCTCATTCCGCCAGACACTGTTCCCACTGGTGTTGGCAAAAGCATAGACCTTGTCAGCCTGGTCAATGCCATACACATAGTCCTGGTCAATGCTGACACCAACCTTGCTGGAAAAATCCTTGACCCAGAAAGCATTGCCAGAGACCACGTCATAACAGCCAATCCGTCCATGCCAGGAAGTGACGCATACCCCTTGCCCGAAGATGACCGGAACACCCGTCATGTCTGCCAACCGTTCCAGCTCACTGGTTCCTCTCGGTATACCGACAGGAACCTCCCACCGGATTGCCCCATTGTTCAGCATCATGGACAGCATCTTGCCACCTGGGGTTGCCACCACCACAGTCGGGCCAACGGTTGCCATCCCAGGTTCACGCCTGATCATCAAGGCCGGCAAACGGTAAGGGACATTCCATCGGCGTTCACCGGTATCTGCATCATAAGCAGAAATCTGGTTATCCATACTGCGGACAACCACCAGTCCTTTGACAACAAGGGGACTTGCCATCGCTTCCGTGGACAGCTGGGCACGCCACTTTTCCTGACCATCTGAGCCAAGGGCAATCAATATCCCTTTCTCGCCAGCGACAGCAACTGTTGCGCCATCTGTACCGACACCTGCAGTCAATGCGGTATCCAGGTCTTTGCGCCAGATGACATCGCCATTCGATGCATCGACTTTTGTCACTGTGCCATCACCTGATGCAGCATAAATGACATCGAATGATGCTGCAGGGACAAACATACCGTTTTCAGCAGACCCAATACTGACGGACCAGAGCTGACGGACATTCCTTGAAGACTCGATATCCGTCAATTCTGCCGGTGGATGCTTGGGAGGCGGGGATGAGAACCAACTGAAACAGCCTGCAAGCGGCAGGCAAAGCACCACATAGAAGACCCACAGGAACCGTTGCCAGACCTTTCTCACAGATTTACCCTTTGTTAGATGTATTCTCAGCCGTGATATCAACACCGACCTCTTCCAGTTTCAGCTTGATCAGCTGCCTGCCTGGATTTTCAGGCGCCATTTTTTCATAAGCAGTCTTGTAGGCGTTCCTGGCTTCTTCAAGCTTATCCTGTGCCAGATAGATATCCCCCTTACGGTCTTCAATCAGACCAATGAACTGCTCGGGCGCACTACCTGACAAGGCCCCCAGTGCTTCATCATAGGCTTTCTCATCAAGCAGTATACCTGCAAGACGGATACGGGCAAGTGCTTTATACCCTTCTTCACTGCTGTTCTGGGAAACCCATTTCAACTGGGCTTTCGCTGTGGCGATATCGTTGTTTTCATACGCCATCTTTGCCGCAACCAATGAAATCATCGGCGCATAGGCTGTCCCACTGAACTTATCCTGGACATCCTTTGCAACCTGTAAAGCACGTTGGGAATCTCCTGACAGTACGGCACTCTGCATTTCATAGTACAAGGCAGAGGCCTGTGCTGCCTGCTTGCGCTGATACCAGTTCCATCCTTGGATTGCTGCGTAAATGGCAAGGATGACAATCAGCACCCAAGTCGCAATATTGCCATAACGTTTCCATACCCGTTTAAGGGAATCAATCTGTTCCTGTTCTTCTAAATTGAAAGCCATTTCATTTCCCCGGGAAAAACTTTACTTACTGTTCCTGTAAACCACCATCAACACTGCATAAACCATCCACGCCACAGGCTTCGATTGCCCGCTGCAGCAGATGATCGGGAAGCTCTTCAAACGGAATGCTTGTCTGTGCACCACCTGTATCACCTGAACGCATTTCCTTGACGGTCGCCTTACCGCTGGCAACCTCATCTTCACCGATAATAACGGTGAAAAGCGCACCGCTTTCATCCGCACGCTTCATCTGCGACTTGAAGCTGCCTCCAGAATTTGCAGCACCGCAATAGAGGATGACATCAAGATTGCAGTCACGCAATGCTTCTGCAACAGCAACAGCCTGAAGCCCTGCCTTTTCCCCTTGATGGACAACATAGATATCTGCCTGCCGCTGGGGTTCAATCCCCCCCTGGACTTTGAGCAGTTCAATGATACGTTCTACCCCCATTGCGAAACCACAGGAAGGGGTATTACGACCACCAAACATTTCAAACAACGGGTCATAACGGCCACCGCCACAGATGGTTCCTTGAGAACCCAGCTCATCACTGATCCATTCAAAAACAGTACGGTTATAGTAGTCCATGCCCCGTACCAGGCGGGGATTGATTGTGAATCCAATACCACTGTTTGTCAGGATTTTCTGCAATCCTTCAAAATGCCTGAGGGACTCCTCTCCAAGATAATCAATCAGTTTCGGTGCAGCATTGACCATGTCCTGCATCTCTGGATTTTTGGTATCCAAGATACGCAATGGATTGGTATAAAGGCGTCTCTGCGCATCATCGTCCAACAGTCCTTTATGCTTTTCAAAATAGGCAATCAGGTCAACGCGGTGACGGCCACGTTCATCAGCATTCCCGATGGAATTGATTTCCAGACGGACATTTTCCAGACCAAGGCACTGCCATAAACGGTGGCAGAGGAGAATCATCTCGGCATCAATGTCTGGCCCAGGAAATCCCAATGCCTCACAGCCAATCTGATGGAACTGCCGGTAACGGCCACGTTGTGGACGCTCATGGCGGAACATTGGTCCAGCATACCAAAGGCGTTTGGGACCATTGTAGGTAAGGTTGTGTTCCACAGCAGCACGGACAACCCCTGCCGTACATTCTGGACGCAATGTCAACTGGTCACCGTTCATGGAATCTTCGAAAGAGTACATCTCTTTCTCAACGATATCGGTCACTGCCCCCAGTCCCCGGGCAAACAGCGAGGTATCTTCCACTATCGGCGTCCTGATACGCTGATACCCATAACTGCGCAGGACGGACTCGACCGTTCCTTCGAGCAGCTCCCAGACTGCAGCATCTTCCGGCAGGATGTCATTCATGCCCCTGATGCCCAATATCTTCTTGACCTTTTTCTTTTTGTTTTCTTCTGCCATATTCTTCTGTTTTATGGTTCAGGATGCTTTCATGCCAGGATGCACCTGTTTGCCATAATGCATTTCAATATATTCAGCAATCATCTGCTGAAAACGTCCTTCAATATCTTTTCCCCGTAAGGTTGCTGCCTTGACCCCATCTGCATAAACAACAGCCGCAGGCGATTCCCCTGTCCCTGGCAGGCTGATTCCAATATCAGCATGGCGGGATTCACCAGGACCATTCACAATACAGCCCATCACAGCAACCTTCAGGTTTTCCACACCAGGATACCGTTCCCGCCAGACTGTCCCCTGCTCCTGAAGGTATTGCTGAGTGTTGTGTGCCAGTTCCCGGAACCGCTCTGACGTTGTCCTGCCACAACCGGGACAGGATATCAGCTGAGGGGAAAAACTCCTGAGTCCCATAGACTGTAAGAGTGTCTGTGCAACCAAGACTTCCTTCGTTCTTGCTTCCCCTGGTTCCGGCGTCAGTGAAATGCGGATTGTATCGCCAATTCCTTCCTGCAACAACACAGCAAGCCCTGCAGATGAAGCAACAATCCCTTTGGAACCGCCTCCCGCTTCAGTCAACCCCAGATGCAATGCATAACGGCATCTGTCAGAAAGCATACGGTTGACAGCAATCAGGTCCTGCACCGATGAGACTTTACAGGAAAGGATGACCTTTTCTGCCGGCAGGCCAAGCTTCACTGCCTCATCAGCACTTTCCACCGCAGATGCCACAAGCGCCTGCCGCATAACCAAATCGGCAGGCAAAGGATTCCCTTTTGCTGAATTCTCAGCTCTCAGCCGCTCCAGGACACTTTGGTCAAGACTCCCCCAGTTCACACCGATACGCACAGGGCGGTCATAACGGCATGCTGTTTCTATCATCATGGCAAAGTGCCCTGCCTTCTGACCACCCCGGCCGACATTCCCTGGATTGATCCGGTATTTGGACAGGGCTTCTGCACATTCTGGATACTGTGTCAGCAACTGATGGCCGTTATAGTGGAAATCCCCCACTAACGGTACATCGCAACCTTGTTTATCCAATTCCTCACGGATGGCAGGAACCGCTTTTGCGGCTTCTGGGGTATTGACGGTGATCCGGACCAATTCAGACCCCGCCCGGGCAAGCAGGGAAACCTGATGGGATGTCGCCTTGACATCAGCTGTCAGGGTATCTGTCATCGATTGGACGACAATAGGCGCCCTTCCCCCCACCAATACCGTCCTGTCTTGATACCTGACAGCAACCTGGTGGGTTGGTTTCCGCGGGAAAGGAGCCCCTGCTTCCAGTCCAACCTGACCTTGCATGATGTTCCTATTTCAATGGGATCTTTGCCGTATTGCCTTTAGACACAGCATTCAGGTCAACAGCGGCATTACGGTATTCCATCATGCTGACGCCTTTGGTATTGCCAATCACAATGACAGCAGGAACCTGGACATCGATTTTCTTGGTTTCCCCTGCCTTGGAAGTGAACTGGGCAAAAGTCTTCTTGCCATCTTCACTCTGGACCTGTACCCAGGAAGCATCACTGAACTTCAACACCAGTGGTGCTGTTCCCTGATTTTCAGGCTGTACTGCCACTGTCTGGGCATCTTTTGCGTCAGGTTTAGCCTGTTCCTGTGCGGGTGGCTGCTGGACATTCTCTTTGGGTTGCTCTGCTGGCTGCTGGACTGCTGATTTTTCAACAACCGGCGCCTTTGGTGCAGGGCGTTGCCATGGAATCAATTTCATATACCAAGCGACACCCAATACAACTATCACCGCCAAGACAACAAATGCCAGCAACTTCCCGCCACTGCCAGACTGCTTACGGAAAGTCATCTGGCTTTCATCAAACGACTGCGCAACTTTCGGCATGGATGCCACATTCTTCACATGTTTATGGGATGGTGCTGCACCTTCCCCTTTGGCAAAGAAAGCAACCAATGGTTCTGGGTCAAGCCCCATCAGGCGCGCATAGGAACGGACAAACCCCCTGGCAATGGCCACACCATGAAATGCCTCATAATCTCCGGCTTCCATGGCCTGTATCTGACGGACCGTCATTTTCAGGCGGGCAGCGACCTGTTCTTCACTCCACCCCAATTCCTGACGTTTCGCAGCCAATGCCTTGCACGGCGACTTTACAAAATCTGCCGACTGGACTTCCTTTGCCTTATCCGGCTGTTGATTGACACTGCTCTGGTTTGCGTTTTCCATTTCCAATCCTAGATCGAAAAAACCTTGACTCCCCCTGACAGGATGTCAACTGCAGATATTCTTAAATTGATAACTTCTTATATATTCTTCGGAACCGATTCCCTTTTCAGCCATCCGTTCCTGGACCCTTGTCTTGTCCATGATTTCGCCTGCCAACAGGCCACATGCTGCTTCAATATCCTCGCCCCGGGTTTTCCTGATTGTGGTGACAATACCGGCATTCCGCAAGATTTCTGCAAACGAGGCGATCCTCGCATCTGTAGAACGGCGTAACCCAGGCATCGGGATTGAGTTGAATGGAATCAGGTTCAGTTTACACGAAACAGGAGTGGCTCCTGCCTGAACCAAATCAACCAATTCATGGGCATGGGCATCGGTATCATTGACACCATCCAGCATACAGTACTCAAATGTAATGAAATCACGTGGCGCATAATCAAGGTACCGGTTGCACGCCGCCATCAACTCTGCCAATGGATACCGTCTGTTCAATGGGACAAGGACATCCCGCAGCCGGTCATTCGGTGCATGGAGGGATACTGCCAATGCCACAGGGCATTCCTGCGCCAGTCTGTCTATCATGGGGACAACACCACAGGTCGATACCGTCACACGCCTTCTGGAAAGCCCATAGGCATTGTCATCCAACATCAGCTTGAGTGCACTGACCGTTGCTTCAAAGTTATGGAGGGGTTCGCCCATCCCCATCATGACAACATTCGATATCTGCCTGTCGTTCTTGCCAGGTGGTACATTCCTGGACTTCCGTACGGCAGCCTCTGCCAACCATAACTGCCCGATGATTTCATGTGCTGTCAGGTTACGGTTGAACCCTTGTTTTCCGGTTGAACAGAACAGGCAATTGACAGCACAGCCTGCCTGTGTGGAAACACAGAGTGTCCCCCGGTCATCTTCAGGAATAAATACGGTTTCAATGGCATTGCCCTGACCGACATCAAGCAGCCATTTACGGGTACCATCCGCAGAGATATGGTCTTTCAGGACAACCGGCGCCCTGATTTCTGCCTTATCCACCAATTTACTGCGCAGGGACTTCGCCAAGTCAGTCATTGCATTGAAGTCACTGACACCAGACTGGTGTATCCAGCGTTGCAATTGCCGGGCACGAAAAGGCTTTTCGCCAAGCGAGCTGCAGTAATCAACCAGCTGCTCTGGCGTCAATCCCAGTATATTGGTCCGTACCTCATCCATATCTTCTATCCGCTTCGCAAGATTCCCCTGCACCCATCAGCTGTGGATACAGGGAACCCCATCAATCAACGGGAACAGATCTGCATGGATGGGAAGAAGAAAGCGATTTCAACCGCAGCGGTTTCAGGAGCATCAGAACCATGGACAGCATTGGCATCGATGGAATCCGCAAAATCAGCACGGATTGTGCCTTTATCTGCTTTCTTAGGGTCTGTTGCGCCCATCAGTTCACGGTTTTTGGCAATGGCATTTTCGCCTTCAAGAACCTGAACCATCACTGGGCCGGAAATCATGAAATCAACGAGGTCTTTGAAAAAAGGCCTTTCTTTGTGGACAGCATAGAAACCTTCGGCTTCAGCACGGGACAGCTGAACCATACGGGCTGCAACAATTTTCAGGCCGGCATCTTCAAAACGGCTGTAGATTTTTCCGATGACATTTTTAGCGACTGCATCCGGTTTGACGATAGACAGGGTACGTTCGATTGCCATTTGATAAACTCCAATAAAAAATAGAAAAAAATCAAAAAGATTGACCTTTCATTTTATCATGGAAGTTAAGGCTATTGATGCCCCATTCAGAAGGACCGTACCCTATCTTACCCGATGCCTGTCAGTCCGATGACGGCTGGAAAGCAACATAGTTGACCATGCCGTTACGCAAAACCATCAAAAGCACCATTTTCCGCTTGTCCAAGGCACCGACAGCCTGCTGGAAAGCATCCACACTGGTGACATCCACATTGTTCATACGGACAATGACATCGCCTTTCCGCAAACCGATTGCCTGTGCACGGTTCTTTGTGGAAGTAATGACAACCCCATGTTTTACACCCAGGGACTTTTTCTGGTCAGCATCCAATTCATCGACGGTCAGGCCCAACACTTTTTCGGAACGGTTGCTGTCCTTGGCAGCTTTGGCAGAAACCTTCTTGTCAGCCTTGCCATCACTGTCCATCACTTTCGGCCTGACCGATAGGGTATGGGTCGCCCCCTTACGCCAGACGGTGACTGAAGCGGTTGTCCCAACCGGTGTTTCACCAACCAGACGTGACATTTCAGAAGCTTTTTCAACAGCATGCCCGTTGTATTTCAGAATCACATCACCGGCTTCAATCCCGGCTTTTTCTGCAGGAGAACCGCTTTCAACATGGGCAACCAATATCCCTTTGCTGTCAGGCAGGTTCATTGCCTCGGCTGTCTCTTCATTGATTTCGCTGATATGGACACCAATCTGTCCGCGCTTGACCTTACCGGTTTTCTTCAACTGGTCAGCTACCTGCAATGCTTCATCAATCGGTACGGCAAATGAGATACCCATATAACCACCTGAACGGCTGAATATCTGGGAATTGATGCCGATTGCCTCACCATTCATGTTGATCAATGGGCCGCCTGAATTGCCTGGATTCACAGCAACATCCGTCTGGATCAATGGGAGGTAATCCCCAGTATCACGGGCTGTCGCTGAAATAATACCTGCCGTAACAGTATTATCAAGCTTGAAAGGCGAACCGATGGCCAATACCCATTGCCCTGCCTTGATATCGGCAGAGTGGCCCGTCTTCAGCACCGGCAGATTGCTGCCATTGATCTTGAGCAATGCAACGTCTGTACGCTTGTCTGAACCGATGACCTTCGCGGTGAATTCCCGTTTATCCGTCAAACGGACAAAAACCTCATCTGCCCCATTGATGACATGATGGTTGGTCAGGATATAGCCATCTTCAGAGATGATGAAACCAGATCCCATCCCCTGTCTGACCTGTTCTTCAGGTTCCTGCCTTTGGCGCTGCTGCATACCAGGAACAGGCATGCCAAAGAAACGGAAAAAATAATCATCGAACTCGCTGAGTCCCCGACGGATCTGTATTTTTTCAACCGTCCGGATATTGACTACCGCCGGTGCAACCTGTTCAACCAACCCTGTCAGGTCAGGCAGCCCACTCACGGCAACAGGAGGAGCAGCGAATGCCTGCTTGGGAACAGACATACCCAAAGCAGATAACGCAAAGAATGTGGCAAGCGTCAGTTTCTTGATAGGATTCAAAGTAAATTCCTGCATTTTTCCAACCCAATAAGTACAGAAAAAACCTGTCTTGAGACAGGAACTGATAGTGCAGTCCAGAATACCCTGTTGTCCCTGATAATTGAAGGATTTAAACAGTTTTTTACAAATCACTGGCAAGATGCTTCAAATCACCCCTATGACTGCGGTGTTTCAGACCGCAGATGCATCAGGCGCCAGTTGCAGGCTGTATAAAGACGCTGGAACGAAACCACTGCCATGGCATCAGGAAACAGCACCAATGTCTTTTTCCTGCCAGATTCCGTCCTCAGGCACAGAATGATGACCGATATCCAGACTGTAGAACCAGCCTGCATTTCCCATCGTTCCGGCATACTGTCATCTGCCGATGGAAGAATGTCTGGGTCAATCTGGAAATAACCGTCAGCAGTCACCGTCAACTGATAGCCCGCCGGTATCCTGTACCACTGGAAAATAAGGAAAAATGCCAAAATCAATAAAACCAATGGTATCCAGTATGCTGATCCATAGGCAAAAGCACCGATTTTCCCTGTTGGCATCAAACCGGCAGTCACCAGGCAGAATGATGCCATCCCCAGCATCAGGAACGAATGTATCCTGGATTTCCTGACGGCAATGGTCTGTGCAAAGGACACTGCAAGCCCCTCAAAGCAACAAAGCCACATTCACGTTGTGAATGTGGCTTTGCCATCCATGGATCAAAGGTCTTAGATCTTACCAAAGACCAGTGAGCTATTGGTTCCGCCGAAGCCGAAAGAGTTCTTCAATGCATAATCAATACGCATGTCCCTTGCAGCATTCGCACAGTAATCCAAATCACAGTCAGGATCCTGATTGAAGATATTGATGGTTGGTGGGGCAATCTGGTTATGGACTGCCAGGACAGTAATGACTGATTCCAGACCACCAGCACCTCCCAACAGGTGGCCAACCATGGACTTGGAAGAACTCATGACAACCGACTTGGCAGAATCACCCAGAGAGCGTTTGACCGCAATGGTTTCTGCCTTGTCTCCCAACGGTGTGGAAGTGCCATGAGCATTGATGTAATTGACCTGATCAGGGTTGATGCCTGCATCATTGATGGCATTGGTCATACACTTGCTTGCCCCACTGCCGTCTTCCAACGGTGCAGTCATATGATGGGCATCAGCACTCATACCAAAACCACAAAGCTCTGCATAAATCTTGGCACCACGTGCCTTGGCATGTTCATACTCTTCAAGCACGAGCACACCAGCCCCTTCACCCATGACAAAACCATCAGGGTCCTTATCCCATGGACGGGAAGCCGTTGCAGGATCATCATTACGGGAAGAAAGTGCCCTTGCTGCTGCAAAGCCACCGATACCCAATGGGGAAACTGTGGACTCGGCACCGCCTGCAATCATGACATCAGCATCACCATATGAAATGGTGCGCGCAGCATAGCCGATAGAGTGCAGGCCAGTTGAACATGCAGTCACACAAGACAGGTTGGGTCCTTTCAATCCGTAACGGATGGACAGGAAACCTGATGTCATGTTGATGATTGAAGAAGGCACAAAGAATGGACTGACGCGGCGTGGGCCCCGTTTTTCCAGTTCTGCGTGGGTCTTCTCAATCATTGGCAGACCACCGATACCCGATCCGATATTGACACCAATCCGGTCAGCATTTTCCTCGGTGATCACCAGACCACTGTCTTCAATTGCCTGGATACCTGCTGCCATCCCGTAGTGGATGAAAGTATCCATATGGCGCGATTCTTTACCTGGAATATATTTTTCCAGCTCGAAGTCTTTGACTTCCCCTGCAAACCTTGTACTGAAAGCAGATGCATCAAATTTGGTAATCAGCGCAATGCCTGATTTACCAGCAGTGACAGCATTCCACATGTCAGCAACTGTATTGCCTACTGGTGAAATACAACCCAGCCCGGTAACGACGACCCGGCGTTTTCCGTTGCGGCTCAAGGTGCCCTCCCTGTATCAGTATCCTAAATAGGATTTATTTTTCCATCTGTGCTTTTGCAAAATCAACCGCCTGCTGAACAGTGGTGATTTTTTCAGCCTGTTCGTCAGGGATTTCAATTTCGAATTCGTCTTCAAGTGCCATGACGAGTTCAACGGTATCAAGGGAATCAGCACCGAGATCGTTCACAAAAGAAGATTCCAGTTTGATTTCTGCTTCTGGTTTACCCAGCTGATCAGCAACGATTTTCTTTACGCGATTTACGATGTCTTCCGACATTTCTTGGCTCCAGTTAGTAAAAAAACAAAGTTAACTTGACGCATTTTAACAGGTTTGCGCCAGATTTATTCACTGCATTGGTCAATTAACCCTATCAGTGGACAAATTTTCATAAAAATCCTGAACTGTCAGCGTATCACGCCATCAGTTCATGAACATCCCTCCATTGACATGCAATACACTACCGGTGATATAGGCTGCTTGTGGCGACGCCAGGAATGCAACGGCAGCAGCGATATCTTCTGGACTGCCCAAACGTGCCAATGGAATCTGTTTGACCAGGTTTTCCTTGACTTCTTCAGGGAGGACCCGGGTCATGTTTGTATCAATAAAGCCAGGCGCAACGCAGTTGACAGTGATGTTCCTGCTGCCGACTTCACGTGCCAGAGCACGGCTCATCCCTTCAACGCCTGCCTTGGCTGCTGCATAATTTGTCTGCCCTGGATTGCCGATGGAACCGACAACCGAGGAGATGCTGATGATGCGGCCTTCCTTCGCACGCATCATGCCGCGGAGCACCATCCTGGACAATGCTGCCACAGCAGTCAGGTTGATGGACAGGACATTCGCCCAATCTTCATCCTTCATCCGCATTGCCAGCTGGTCCTGTGTAATGCCTGCATTGTTGACCAGGATATGCAATGCACCGAATTCTTTCTGGATGGCATCAATGGTCTGACGGCATGCATCGGAATCCCGGACATCAAGGACAACTCCCTTGCCTGCCCCTTCACGGACAGCATTCAAGGCTTTTGTGATTTCCTGTGCGCTGGATTCATCCAAAGCGGTACCGACAACAATAGCACCCCGGGATGCCAGTTCCATGGCAATCGCCCAACCAATACCACGGGAAGCCCCGGTTACAAAGGCAACCTTGCCGGCGAGATTCTGTTCTTTCATTTAAGCACCTCCAAAGCGGCGTCAAGGGACGCCTGATCGACAATCGCAAGTCCATTGATGGAGCCATCAATACGTTTCACCATACCTGCCAGCACCTTGCCAGGACCGCAGTCCACGATATGGGTGATGCCCATGCTGCCCATCTTCTGGACTGTTTCAACCCAGCGTACAGAGCTTGCAACCTGACGGACCAATGCATCCTTGATGGCTTCTGGGTCGTTTTGGATGGCAACATCAACATTGTTGATGACTGGGATCTTCGGTGCAGAGAAAACCAGACCTTTCATATATTCAGCCAGACGTTCAGACGCCGGTACCAGCAGGGAAGAATGGAAAGGGGCAGATACAGGCAGTGGCAAAGCACGTTTCGCCCCCTTTGCCTTCGCCAGCTTGCAGGCACGGTCCAATGCTGTCTTATGGCCGGCAATGACAGTCTGGGTCGGTGAATTGAAGTTTGCAGGTTCAACCACATCACCTTCAGCAGCTTCGGCGCAGACAGCCTTCAATGCCTCTGCATCAAGGCCAATGATAGCCGCCATCCCACCGACACCGACAGGAACCGCTTCCTGCACTGCAGTTGCACGGAAACGGACAAGTTTGACGGCATCCGCCAAGGGAATCACGCCAGCAGCAACCAATGCAGAGAACTCACCAAGGCTGTGCCCTGCCACCACTTCAGGTACAGCGCCGCCTGCTGCCAGCCATGCCCGGTAAAAGGCAATGGAAGTTGTCAGCATCACAGGCTGGGTATTGACTGTCAGGTCAAGGGACTCTTTCGGTCCTTCAGCAATCATCTTGCCAATATCAAAACCAAGCGCTTCAGAAGCTTCTGCAACGGTTTCCTGTACGGCAGCATTTCCGGCAAAACCATTCAACATGCCAACTGCCTGAGACCCTTGTCCCGGAAATACAAACGCGAATTTAGCCATGGTCAATCCTTGCTTCTCCTGTTATTCAGATTTTCAGATTACATCTTTGCCACGATGGCACCCCATGTCAGGCCGCCACCGATAGCAACCATAAGGATATTCTGTCCCGGTTTGATGCTCCCGTTACGGATCCCGGCATCAATTGCCAATGGAATCGATGCACCGGAAGTATTGCCATGTTCATGGACGGTGACAATGACCTTTTCAGTCGGGATATTCAATTTCTTGGCAGAACTCTGCATGATACGCAGGTTCGCCTGATGGGGGACCAGCCAATCTACATCAGCAGTGGACATCCCGACCTTTTCGAGTGCTTCAAGCGCAACGCGGTCCATCCAGGAAACTGCCTGCTTGAAAACCGCTTTGCCATCCATATAGACATACGGACTGCCTTCAATAACCCCATTGTTCGGCCTGCCGGGCAAGTTCAGGATATCCCCCAAACCACCGTCAGCATGCAACGCTGTCGCCAGGATACCCGGCTCTTCAGAAGCAGAAAGGACAACGGCACCAGCACCATCACCAAACAGGACACAGGTTGTCCTATCATGGAAATCAATGATACGGGAATAGGTTTCCGCCCCGACAACAAGCACCTTCCTGCAGACACCAGCACGGATAAAACTGTCTGCCGTAGACATTGCATAAAGGAATCCGCAGCATACTGCGGAAACATCCATGGCTGCACAATGGGACTGGATACCCAGTTTATGCTGGATGACACAGGCTGTGCTGGGGAACCCTCCAAAATTGTCAGGGGTTGTCGTTGCACAGATGATCATATCAATATCATCCGCATTGCATCCTGCCATCTCAAGAGCATTCTTCGCAGCCTGAGCCCCCAAGTCACTGGAATATACCCCTTCATCTACATAGTGGCGGGCAGTAATCCCACTGCGTGTCTTGATCCATTCGTCTGATGTCTCAACCCCCTTTTCAGCAAGCAAAGCTGCCATATCATCATTGGTCAAGCGTCTAGGAGGAAGATAGCTGCCGGTACCGATTATTTTGCCGTAGATAGTCATCTGTCACTTATCCTGTTCAGCGTTTTCAGTCTTTTCCGAGGGATTGAGTCCCTTTGAATCCTTTATCAAATCCGCCATCGCGGAATATATCTTGTTAAGCACATCACCCTTGACGGCATCATATGCCCGCCTGATGGCAAAACCGTATGCATAGGCATCTGCTCCGCCATGGCTCTTGAACACAAGCCCCCTCAACCCCAGCATACAGGCGCCATTGTAACGCGAAGGGTTCAGCCTTTGGCGCACCGCATTCAACGCCTTCCTGGAAAGCAATGCTCCCAGCATGTTCAAGGCACTGCTCTTGAGCTGGGAGACCAAGACATTCCTGAAGAAATGCCCCAACCCCTCAACAGCCTTCAGCATGACATTACCGGTGAAACCATCGCAGACAACGATATCACAAGTACCCTCAAAGATATCATTGCCCTCAACATTACCTAAAAAGTTGAGTGTACCATCCTGATGTTCTTTTTGGAGCAGTCTGCCCGCTTTTTTTACGACTTCATTGCCCTTGATAGCCTCTGTCCCTACATTCAAAAGCCCCACTTTTGGAGAAGACCGGTTCTCGACATTTGTATAAAGTGCAGAACCCATCAAGGCAAACTGGCGCAGGTGCTCTTCTTCGCAGTCCACGTTTGCACCGAGGTCAAGGACATAGGTCGGCAAATCCTTCTCATTTGGCATGATGCCACAGATGGCAGGACGTTCAACGCCAGGGATTGTATCCAGCAGATAATGGGAAACCGCCATCAAGGCACCGGTGTTGCCAGCAGAAACACAAGCATCAGCATTGCCATCCTTGACCTCAAGGATGGCAAGATGCATGGAGGAACGGCGTTTCCTGAGTGCTGTCATCAACGGGGCATCCATTGCCACTACATCAGCGGCATCCTTGACCGTAATACGGGGATGGCCAAGTGCCCCATTTTTCTTCAGTTCCGCCTCAACCTGGTCTTTGCGTCCAACCAAAGTCAGGTGGACATCATTCACCTGTTTCAGGAAAGCTAGGGATGCGGGGATGGTGACAACAACACCATGGTCTCCGCCCATACAGTCAATTGAAATCCTAACGATGTCTGATCCGTTCTCAAGCACGTCAAAACCGGAAATGAATCCGTCCCCTCACGTTACCGATGTCTAGCCAAAAAATAAAAAAGGCGCGTGGGCAATCAAGCCCAATGCGCCATTGAATCCATTATCATGCCAAATGATTACTCATCATTCTTGGTGTTCAAGACTTTCCTGCCACGATAGTAACCACTTGGGCTGATATGGTGGCGACGATGCTTTTCACCGGTAGTCGGTTCAACCGACAGATTGACTGCCTTCAGGGAGTCATGCGAACGACGCATGCCACGTTTGGAAGGCGAAGTTTTATTTTGTGGGACTGCCATAATTACTCCTGAATCAAAATTTTGAGAATTCTAACACATCCATCCAATTCCATTGGAACTAAATGGAGAACCTTTTACTTTTTGTTGCCGTTTCCACGTTTAAGCTGTCCAAGGATTGCAAACGGCGAATCCTTTTTCTCTCTCCAGCGACCTGCTGCCTTGTCTGGGCAGACATCATGGCGGGGTGACAAAGGCAACGCCAGTAACGCCTCGTCCTCAATCAAAGCCATAACATCCACTTTCCCGTCAGAAACAACCACTTCTGTCCTGTCATCATCATCCAGCGCGGACTCGATTTCATCAGCCTCAGGTTCGGAAAAAGCCACGACAACGGCTGTTTCAGTATCAAGCACATACGGCATGACATCAAGGCAACGCTGGCAGACCAGACGGATACCGCCTGAAACCTTGAGCAGCAGCTTGGGTTTCCGATGGATGTCCAATGAACCCTCCACTTTCCAAGCCAGTTCCCCATTGGCATCAGCACAGACTGATGCCAACCGTTCCAGCCCAGCGACAGGAATACTCCCTTCAAGGCTTTCTCCAGTCTTACAGAATTCAGAAGGAACAATCAGATGAGGACTCATATCTGCCTAAGGCATAAAATTTGCAATTTTAACAACAACATTTTATTTCAGTCAAAGCTTTAGTAAACTACCCACAACTGAAAAGCTTTTAAGTATCAATTATGCAACCTGACTCCAACACTTTGCTGGTTCTTGCTTCTTCTTCCCGTTACCGGAAAGAACTGCTTTCCCGTCTTGGCATACCATTCAGCACTGAAAGCCCTTCCATTGACGAAAAACCACTTCAAGGAGAAAAGCCCCGGGAAACCGCATTGCGGCTTGCCTGCCTGAAAGCTGAAGCTGTCAGCACCCACTTTCCAGATGCCATCATCATCGGCTCTGACCAGGTTGCTGAATGTGAAGGACATCCAATCGGGAAACCTGGTACTTTTGACCGGGCAATGGACCAACTGAGGCAGATGCGCGGAAAACAGGTCCTGTTCCACACTGCACTCTGCGTATTGGACGGACGGCGTGGCAATACCCTCCAGAAGACCGTGGTGACAACCAGGGTTGTCTTCCGTAACCTGCCAGATGAGGAACTGGTCGACTATCTGATGATAGAAAAACCCTTCGACTGTGCTGGCAGCGCCAAGAATGAAAGCCTGGGCATTGCCCTGCTGGAAAAAATCGAAAGCGATGATCCCACTGCCCTGACAGGATTGCCCCTGATTGCCCTGACCTCTATGCTGCGTAAATGCGGCTTGCGGTTCTTTTCTGGAGCAGCAGCATGACAACAGGCACACTGTATCTTATTCCCAACACATTAGGCAGCAGCCAAGTGGGGGCTGACCTGCCCGCCATCATCCCCGATGAGGTGCTGAAAACCTCAGCCATGCTGGATTATTTCATTGCTGAAAACAGGAAGACAGCCCGGACACATCTGAAACGGGTTGCCGAAATCCATCCCCTGAAAAAACCGCTCCAGCAGATTGATATGGCTGAACTGAATGTCAGGACAGGAAAAGCCTCTCTGCCGGCACTGCTGGAGCCTCTCCTAGGAGGCAGGGATGCCGGCCTGATTTCTGAAGCAGGGGTTCCTGCAGTAGCGGATCCGGGCGCAGAACTGGTCAGGCTTGCACAGGAAAAAGGCATTCCTGTCAGACCATTGGTCGGACCGTCCTCGTTGCTGCTGTCCCTGATGGCAAGTGGACTGAATGGACAGAGTTTTGCCTTCAATGGTTACCTGCCGATTGACAGTGACCAGCGCGCCAGACGTATCCGCACTTTGGAAGAACGTTCACATAAAGACCATCAGACACAGCTCTTCATTGAGACGCCTTACCGCAATGCCGCCCTGCTCAACGCACTTTGCCAACATTGCCATCCAGACACCCGTTTATGCATCGCAACAAACGTATCCCTTCCGGACGAATCCATCGAAACACTGACGGTTGCTGCATGGCGGGAACGCCTGAAAAAAGGGAAACAACCTGATTTCCAGCGGAAACCGACCGTCTTCCTGTTCCTGGCAAACTGAAAACAGGCACCTGTAGGCAATCCTCCTGCTTTGCCAAGAAGCGGAACGGGCAAAAAGCCCCTCAAATGGATTATAAGCCTGGAGGAAGGCATACAAAGAGGACAGGACAAAGAGGTTTCATTAATTCAAATCGTGGTCTATATATGCATGAATTGATAAATGATCAGTTTTATAAGGTAATCGGAGAATACAAAAGAAGTATCATCGATTATTGCCTTATTGAAGATGATGCCCCTTATCAGGGGGAGCGCTCTCATAAAGACGCAATACTGTTTGCGATGCTTAAAGTAATCGAACGGGATATTGACACACAGCTGAAAGACGAAATCAGGTATGGAAAAGCAATCGATGAAGAACCGTTTCCCTGGAATCTGGATATAGGGAAAGCAAAAGCCAACTTAATCGATCCTGCTTCATTCCTCCGCGTGCCGGAGGTCAGCAAAAATCAATCTAGAATAATGGAAAAATATGACTGCAGATGGCCGGATCCTCTCAAAGGCGAACAGATACCTTATTGGTATGCCTTTCTGGAACCGCCGCATCCATCAGGTTATGGTCCTGATGATTTTCGCAGAGTCAATGAGGTCCTATTCCCGAAGGGTGCAGAAACACTTGAAGTGTATGAGTGGACGACTGATTGGTCTAACTACTTCGATGACGGCCATGAATGGTGGGGCACGGCTTGCTGGAGCATATACGACAAGCTCTTGAACAGATATGTCGTTATTATGGCATCAACAACTGACTGATAAAAACCAGTTTTATCGATATGTTCCTCCAAGGCTGTTCAGTCGAGACTGTCAATTCCCTTCGAAAGGGCCCGTCTCAACCGTGAACCCAGCCCCTTCATCCCTGCCAAGGACTTTCACCAAGGCAGGCAAAACTTCTTCAAGCTGCGCCTTGAGCTTCCAAGGTGGATTGATGATGAACATGCCACTGGCAACAAAACCTGTGCCGTCAGGGACAGGGGAAGCAACCCGGAAAACCAGATGCAGCCATTCCCTGTTAGAAACCTTCTTCAGCTGCCCAGCAAAACGGCGGGATTCCATCCGTTGCAGGACTGGATACCAGACAAGATAAGTCCCTGTCGGGAAACGCTTCAGGGCATCTGACAGGGTTTCAACAACCTGACGGTAATCCTGCTTGACCTCATAAGAAGGGTCAATCAAGGCAAGCGCACGCCGTGAAGGGGGGGGCAAAAGGGATTTGAGTGAAGAAAACCCGTCTTTCCGGGCAACAATGATGCGTTTACCCCGTTCTGGACGGGGAATGCTTTTGAGTCTTGACCATTGCCTGACATTTTCCTCCAAGGCTTGGCTATCGGATGGATGCATCTCAAACAGGCGAAGGCGGTCCTGGGCACGCAAAAGCAACTCTGCAATATAGGGTGATCCCGGATAAATGGACAATCGTCCTCCCGGGTTGATGGTCCGGACCAGTTCCAGGTAATCCAAGACCGCCTGAGGCAGGTTATCCGCAGCCAGCAGCTTGAGGATGCCCATTTCTGCTTCGCCGCTTTTCTTGGCTTGCACACTGTTCAGGGAATAAGCCCCGGCACCAGCATGGGTGTCAATATAGAAAAAAGGCGTTTCCTTCTGACGGAGATAGAGCAATGTCTGGTGCAGGACAATATGCTTGAACACATCAGCATGGTTGCCTGCATGGAAAACATGGCGGTAACTGAACATTCGATCCCTCGCTACGATATGGCCATTTTAGCCCAAGAAATCAGTCAAACATCTCGATAAACAACGTGGCAGCCCGTGACAGCCGCCGGGATTTTTTCCAAATCAAGGCGACTGAAGACTGGAGCACACAGTCAGACACCGTCATCCTGTGGAAATCTGCGGCGGGGCGTACACACAAGGTTGACTCAGGCAGAACCGCAAGCCCAAGCCGCCTTTCCACCAGTGACAGGATGGCAGAGATATTGTCGCTTTCACAGACAATATTGATGGGAATCTGCCTCGCCTGCATTTCATTGACTGCCATATCATGGCAGAAAATCCCTTCCTGACGGTGCATCAGGATCAGCGGGACTCCTGCCAGTTCCATCAATGACAGGGACTTCCGGCTTTTCCAGTCGCTGTCATCCTGTGAAGCCACAACCACCCAAGGTTCCGTCAGGGTCAATCGGGATTCATAATTCCCCATAGGAACCGGTAGCCGGACCATTGCGACCTCGACCATATCCCGTTCAAGCAGTTCAAGCACCCGGTAAGTATTCCCCTCACGCCAACAGAAATGCACCTGGGGATATTCCTGATGGAACCGGCATATCCGGTCAGGTACATAGAGGCTCCCCACCGCAGGTGGACTGCCAACCGCCAATGTGCCGCTCAGGTTTTCCTCCATATCCCGCACATCATCGACAGTAGCATGCATCAGGCCCAGTATCTGGGTGGCCCGCTGATAGAACAGGTGTCCTGCCTGGGTCAGCGACATGCGCCGTGTATTGCGTTCAATCAGCTGGACACCAAGTTCTTCCTCCAACAGTTTAAGCTGATGGCTCAAGGGCGGTTGTGCAATATGCAGGCGTTTTGCCGCACGGCTGATCTGCCCTTCTTCCGCAATGGCACAGAAATAACGGAGCTGACGGATATCCACGGCGTTGATTTATAGTTAAAACATATTTATCTTAAATATAAAAAATATTATAAATATAAATACAGATTCTATATACTTTTCCCAGAAACATTTCCCATATCAGGAGGATTCCATTATGAAAATCTGTGTTTTCGGTGCTGGCGCCATCGGCGGCTATATGGCGGTTGAAATCGCTTCTGCCGGATATGATGTCTGTGTTATTGCCCGTGGTTCCCATCTTGAAGCCATCAAACAGAATGGATTGACCCTGCATATCAATGGCCAAGTGAAGAATATCCGTCTGCCAGCCAGTGACAATCCTGCTGATTTCGGTCCTCAGGACTATGTCATCTGTACGCTGAAAGCCCACCAGTCGCTGGAATCAGTCAACCAGTTCGCACCGCTCCTCGGACCAGACACCGCAATGGTCACTGCAATGAATGGCATTCCTTGGTGGTATTTCTATAAAGAAGGTGGAAAATTCGAAGGAAGCCATCTGGAATCGGTCGATGCTGGTGCAAAGCAATGGAACCTGATTGGTCCTGAACGTGCAATCGGCTGTGTTGTTGACCCTGCCTGTGAAGTGATCGCCCCTGGTGTCATCAGACATGAGAAATTCAACCGTTTCATCATCGGGGAACCTGACGGGACAGAATCTGAACGGGTGAAGACCCTCCAGAAAATCCTGATTGACGCTGGATTTGACGCACCGATCCGGAATGCCATCCGCTGGAATGTCTGGCTCAAGCTATGGGGCAATGTCTGTTTCAATCCAATCAGTGCATTGACCCATGCCCCGTTGGACACCATCACTTCAGGCGCTTTGGGAGAAGTCTGCCGGCGCGCCATGTACGAGACAAAAGCTGTAACAGAAGCCTTGAATGTCTTTATCCCTGAGAACATGATTGAACGCAGGCTGACAGTTGCCGGAAAAGCCGTCGGTCATAAGATGTCGATGCTGCAGGACCTTGAACGGAACCGTTCGATGGAAATCGACGCACTGGTCACTGTCGTCCATGAATTAGGACAGATGACAGGTATCGCAACACCAACCGTGGATACCCTTCTCGCATTGGTGCAGGAACGCGGTAGGCAGGCAGGCCTGTACTGATACTGGGATTTTTCTGTCATCCCCTCTTTCCCTCAAGGAATCCTGCCCCTTCCTTTCACTTGAGGGGGCTTCCGCCACACATCATTCCTATGTGTGGCGGATGGCTTATTCTGGAAGCATTGGTCCTAATAATGCTTGCAGGGACTACATGGCACGAATTATCATTCTGTGATATTTGTTTTTCTCTTCAAGGCTTATTCATCATGAAAAAACTGGCAACCCTCCTTGTCGCAGCTGGCTTCATCCTCCCATTGACCTACCATGTTGCCGAAGCTGCACCTTCCAAAACCAGCATCAAAAAAAGGGCTCCGGTCCGGAAAACCACAAATAGACCAGCAAGAACCAAGGTACAGGCACCAGCGGTCCTCAGTGTAGAGGGAATGGTTGCAGACCGTTATCACTGTGAAATGGGCAAGGCATTTACCCTTTACCGCTATCCTGACAACAGAAACTCGGTCATCCTTGACTGGGCCGGCAAAAGGCAACGGATGCATAACGTTCCGACCAAGACTGGGGCAGAACGCTATGAAACCGATGCAAGGCTGACTTATATCGGTGTCAGCAACCTGACCCAGTTGATTGACTTCAAGCAAGGCAAACCCGTACTGACTGAATGCCGTAACACTGAACAGAAACGGGTTCAGGCAGAACTGGATCAAAAGAAAGCTGAAGAAAAAGCCGGCATAACCCAGAAAGACAAGACTCAACAGACACAGAAAAAGAAGAAGAAAAGCTGGTGGCCGTTCTGAGCAGTTTAATTTTTTTGAATTTGCGGGAAACCCCGGCATAGGTTTCCCGTAAAAGGAGGCGATATGTCTGATTTCGTAAGAAACACCTTCAAACCATTTACGGTCTCTCCAGTGAAAGAAGGAAGACTCTATTCTATTCCTGAATTAGGCAGATTATTGGGGATTGATATTTCCCGCTTGCCGGTTTCCATCCGCATCGTCCTGGAATCTGTCCTGCGTAACTGTGATGGTCAGAAAATCACTGAAGAACATGTCCGGCAACTGGCAAACTGGAAGCCCAATGAAGAACGTACCAACGAAATCCCTTTCGTGGTCTCCCGCGTCGTCCTGCAGGACTTTACCGGTGTCCCTCTGCTGGTTGACCTTGCTGCCATGCGCAATGTTGCCGCACGGCTTGGCAAAGATCCCAAGAAAATTGAACCTTTGGTTCCAGTTGACTTGGTTGTTGACCATTCTGTCCAGATTGACTATTTCCGCCGTCCAGATGCAGTTGACCTGAACATGAAACTGGAATTTTCCCGCAACAAAGAGCGCTACCAATTCATGAAATGGGGCATGCAGGCTTTTGATACTTTCGGCGTTGTCCCGCCTGGATTCGGTATTGTCCATCAGGTCAATATGGAATACCTTGCCCGTGGTGTCCATAAAAAACAGGATGCTGGGCTGGGGACTATCTACTACCCAGATACTCTGGTCGGGACAGACTCCCATACCACCATGATCAACGGTATCGGGGTTGTCGGTTGGGGTGTCGGAGGCATAGAAGCCGAAGCCGGCATGCTGGGACAGCCAGTCTATTTCCTGACCCCAGACGTCATAGGCATGAACCTGACCGGAAAACTGCCGGAAGGCTGTACAGCAACTGACCTGGTTTTGACCATCACAGAAATCCTGCGGAAGGAAAGGGTTGTCGGTAAATTCGTCGAATTCTTTGGAGAAGGTGCTGCTTCCCTCTCAGCAACCGACCGTGCCACCATCTCGAACATGGCGCCGGAATACGGTGCAACCATCGGTTTCTTCTCTGTCGATGATGCCACTATCAGTTTCCTGAAAAATACCGGCAGGACAGAAGATGAAGTCAATGCACTGGCTTCCTATTTCAAGGCACAGGGCCTCTATGGCATCCCTCAGGCTGGACAGATTGACTACTCCCGTGTCGTCAATCTGGACCTGTCCACCATCACCGCATCAGTTGCCGGCCCAAGACGGCCTCAGGACCGCATTGAACTGGGCAACTTGAAACACCGTTTTACTGAACTGTTCAGTACTCCCGTAGCTGATGGCGGTTTCAACAAGAAACCTGAAGAGTTGGCTGCAACCTATAAAACAGCTGATGGCAACGACCTGAAAAACGGGGATATCGTAATTGCCGCCATCACTTCCTGCACAAACACCAGCAATCCTGCTGTCCTGCTGGCTGCCGGTCTGTTGGCAAAAAAAGCGGTAGAAGCTGGGCTGGAAGTCCCTGCAACCATCAAGACATCCTTGGCTCCCGGTTCCCGTATCGTCACTGGCTACCTGCAGAAAACAGGGCTTCTGCCTTATCTGGAAAAACTGGGATTCAATGTTGCTGCCTATGGCTGCACCACCTGCATCGGCAATGCCGGTGACCTGACGCCAGCCACCAATGAAACCATCCTCAAGAATGATGTGGTTGTTGCTGCCGTCCTCTCTGGCAACCGGAACTTTGAAGCACGCATCCATCCGAACATCCGTGCAAACTTCCTGGCTTCCCCTCCACTGGTTGTCGCTTATGCCATCGCTGGCAATGTCACCCGTGACCTGACATCTGAACCACTGGGTAAAGGCAAAGATGGCAAAGACATCTATCTGAAAGACATCTGGCCTTCTTCCCATGAAGTGGCGGACCTGGTCGCAGTCGCCTTGGATGCTCCAGCTTTCCGTGCCAACTACAGCAACATCAAGAACGCTCCTGGCGAACTATGGCAGGCGATTTCCGGTTTCGCGACGGGTGAAGTCTATGACTGGCCGGAATCCACCTATATTGCCGAACCGCCTTATTTCGATGGCTTCACAATGACAGCAGGATCTGCCACCGGCAACCTCAAAGGAGCTCGTCCTCTGGCAATCTTCGGCGATTCCGTCACAACCGACCATATTTCCCCAGCCGGTTCCATCCAGGAAAAAAGCCCGGCAGGCCAATGGCTGATTGAACATGGCATCACCAAACTGAACTTCAACTCCTTCGGTTCCCGCCGTGGCAACCATGAAGTGATGATGCGTGGCACTTTCGGCAACGTCCGTATCAAGAACCTGATGTTGCCACCGATGGAAAACGGCAACCGCCGTGAAGGGGGATACACCCTATATCAACCAGACGGTCAGGAAATGTCCATCTTTGATGCTGCGATGAAATACCAGCAGGCTAAGGTTCCTGCCATTGTCATCGGTGGTGAAGAGTACGGCACAGGCTCCTCCCGTGACTGGGCAGCGAAAGGCACTCAGTTGTTGGGCGTAAAAGCCGTTGTCGCCCGTTCCTTTGAGCGCATCCACCGTTCAAACCTGATTGGCATGGCAGTCCTGCCATTGCAGTTCACAGGCAATGACAGTGCTGGATCCCTGGGGCTGACCGGCAATGAAACATTTGACCTGAAAGGACTGGACAATATCCAGCCCCAACAGAAAGCTCAATTGGTCATCCACCGCACGGATGGGTCTGAACAGACGGTTGAAGTCCTGCTGCGCATTGACACATCGATTGAAGTTGATTACTTCCGTCATGGCGGCATCCTGCCGTATGTCCTGCGGCAGCTGCTGTCCGCCTGATGCGTGAAGCCAGTATCCAATACCTCATCAGGCAACCATACCTGATGAGGTATTCCATAGCCGGACTCCTTTCCGGACGTTGATGGAAACAGCTGGTATCCAAGGCTGTTCCCTTTCCTGTTTTGTAGTAAAGTAGTATTTTTCCTGTTTCCATTAAGAACCATTCCTTGGGAATCCTTATGTTACGACACCTGAAACGGCTTTCTGTCATTGGTGCATTGGGGCTGTCACTGCTTTCTGCGCCCGCTATGGCAGATGATTTTGATGCCGCCATTGACATGTTCCAGAACAACCAGCGACCGGAAGCAATCAAACTGCTGCAGAACCTGGCAAACCAGCATGACGCCCGTGCCGAATATGTGCTGGGCATCCTGTACCAACATGGGATTTCTGTCAGGACAGACCCTGAACTGGGTATCCGCCTGCTCACTGAAGCAGCTGGACAGCACAATTTTGCCAGGGCTCAGAATTACCTGGGAACCCTGTATTACGAAGGCACTGGTGTCAAACAGGATTACAAGGCAGCCTTCTACTGGTATGAAAAAGCCGCGAGACAAGAAGACCCTGATGCCGAATACAACCTAAGTGTCCTATATGCCTATGGTGATGGTGTCGAACAGGACTATCCGACCGCTGTCAGCTGGTTGCGGAAAGCAGCCATGCAGAAAGTCCCCGATGCCGAATTCGCCCTGGGACTCGTCTATGAGCTGGGGCTGGGCGTGGAACCCAATGAAAAACAGGCAGTCTATTGGTATGGCAAAGCCGGGAAACATGGTTATGGCAGGGCAGAAAACAAGATTGGTTCCCTCTATACAAAAGGCAATGTCATCGGCAGGGATGATAGCAAAGCCTTTCTCTGGTTTGCCCGTGCGGCTGGGAAAGGCTATGACAAGGCACAGTACAACCTCGGTGTAATGTACGAAAAAGGCATCGGGGTCGAAGCCAACCGCAAGACTGCCATTGAATGGTTCAAAAAAGCTGCGGCACAAGGCAATCCTGATGCCAAGAAACGCCTGAAAGCCATGGGCATAAAGGCTTGAAAACCAACTGGTACTTGGTCATGACACCAGCAGAACCTTGAGGAAACGTTTTAACAAATCAAGAAAGAATGCATACAAACGAACACCAATCCTCCTTGCAGGAATCCCCTGAAAGGGAAGATATCCGGATGCTGGGACGCCTTCTTGGCGAAGTCATCCGTGAACAGGAAGGCGAAGACGTCTTCAACCTTGTTGAACAGGTCCGCCGGATGGCAGTCAGCCTGAAACGCAGTCCCAATCCAGTTGCTTCAGACAGCCTTCGGAATATGCTGAAATACCTGGGACGCAACCATGCGATTTCCGTGGTCCGCGCCTTTTCCTATTTCTCGCACCTTGCCAACATTGCTGTTGACAAGCATGACAACCTGGCTTACCGCCATGGACGGATTGTGGGAGACCCTCCACCGAAAGGCAGCATGGCTTATGTACTGAACCTATTGGACAAAGCTGAAGTCCCAGGTGCAGACATCAAGAAGATGCTGCAGGACAGGACCTTCATCTGTCCTGTCTTAACGGCACATCCAACCGAAATCCAACGGAAAAGCACCTTGGACAAAGAACGGGAAATTTCCCGGCTGCTAACCGAACGGGATTCCGACCTGACACCACGGGAACACAAACAGAATACTGAGATGCTGAAAGCCCACATCTCTTCCCTTTGGCAGACCCGTATGCTCCGTAATTCCCGCCTGTCCGTCATTGATGAAATCGACAATGCCCTTTCCTACTATCAGTTGACTTTCCTGCGGGAACTGCCTGCCCTCTACCAAAGCATCCAAGAAGAACTTGAAGGACGCTATCCTGAAAATGAGGATAAGGTTCCGTCACCGGGTTCTGAAGCCCGTTACCTGCAGATGGGAAGCTGGATCGGTGGTGACCGTGACGGCAATCCCAATGTCAATGCGGAAACCATGCTTCAGGCATTGGAACGCCAGTCCCATATCATCATGGATTTCTATCTGCATGAAGTCCATGAACTGGGACGCGAACTGGCAGTCTCGGCATTGCTGAACCATGTCAACCCAGCTGTACAGACTCTGGCAGATATGTCTTCCGACGATTCAGAACACCGGGTGGATGAACCATACCGCCGGGCATTGATCTATATCTACAACCGCTTGGCGGCAACAGCCCGTCATTTCGGTATGACCTCCCTGCCCCGTGAAGAAGTCGGGGAAGATGAACCATACACTACCTCTGAAGAATTTGCCGCAGACCTGCAGGTACTGGTTGATTCATTGACACAGAATGCCGGTGCACTGATTGTCCGCATCCGTCTCGGAGCCCTGAAAGCCGCTGCCGATATCTTTGGTTTCCATCTGGCATCACTGGATATGCGCCAGAGTTCAGATGTCCATGAACGGGTGCTGGCTGAAATCCTGGCAACAGCGAAAGTCACGCCAGATTATGCAGTCCTTTCAGAAGAAGAAAAAATCAATCTTTTGGTTGAAGAACTTGAAAAACCCAGGTTGCTATACACCCCTTATGCGGAATACTCTGCAGAAACCACCTCTGAACTGAGTATCATGAGGACTGCCCGGAGCATCCGCGAAAAATACGGTGCCCGAGCCATCACCAACTACATCATTTCCCATACAGAAACCGTCTCTGATATCCTTGAACTGCTTGTACTCCAGCGGGAAGGTGGCCTGTTGCACCCAAAACACAATGATGCCAACGGTGTCCTCTATAGTTGGGATGATGCTGAGCTTGACCTGCACCCAATCCCTCTGTTTGAGACAATCCCTGACCTGCGCCGATGCGATACCATCATGCGGACCGTACTGGAAATCCCCTTCGTCCGGAAACTCATCCATGGACAGGGAGACCTTCAGGAAATCATGCTGGGTTATTCTGATTCCAACAAAGATGGTGGGTATACCACCTCCAACTGGGAACTGTATAAAGCAGAACGCCAATTGGTCAAGCTGTTCCGTGACCTGAAAATCACACTGCGCCTGTTCCATGGAAGAGGCGGTACTGTCGGCCGGGGAGGCGGTCCTACCTATGAAGCCATCCTGGCACAACCCCATGGTACCGTAAATGGCCAGATCCGCCTGACAGAACAAGGGGAAATGATTGCTTCCAAATTTGCCGATCCAGAAATCGGCAACCGCAACCTGGAACTGCTGGTAGCTTCCACCTTGGAAGCCAGCCTTGTTCCAGAAGACCCTTCAGCCGAGCACCTTGCCAAACTCCAGTCGTTCGAAAATGCCTTTGAGGAAATCTCCGAACTGGCTTACAACGCCTATTGCAGACTGGTCTATGAAACCCCAGGATTCACCGATTACTTCTTTGAATCGACGCCCATCACTGAAATCGCAGCACTGAATATCGGCTCACGTCCATCATCCCGTAAGAAATCCCGCCGGATTGAAGACCTCAGGGCCATCCCATGGAGCTTCTCCTGGGCACAGTGCCGCGTACTGCTGCCAGGCTGGTATGGATTTGGTTCTGCCATTACAGAATGGATTGATGAAAAGGATTCCGGGAAACGGGAACAGAAAATTGCTCTGCTGCGTGAGATGTACCAGTCATGGCCGTTCTTCGAATCCACCCTGTCAAACATGGACATGGTACTCGCAAAAACCGACCTTGCCATCGCTTACAGCTATTCGGAACTGGTCAAGGATGCAAAACTGCGCGAAACCGTTTTCTCAGCCATCTGTGAAGAACATAAACGGACGCTGAACAGTTTTGAAATCATCACCCATGAACGGGAACGTTTAGTCAACAATCCGAACCTGGCGCGCGCCTTGAAAGACCGGCTTGCCTATATCGACCCACTGAACTATCTGCAGGTCGAACTGATCAAACGTCACCGCAACCCTGGCGGCAATCCGGAAAACATGGACGCCCGCGCCACCCGGGGCATCCACCTGACCATCAACGGCATCTCCGCCGGGATGCGTAATACCGGTTGATGATAAGAAAGGACAGCCTGCCAATGGAACCCTTGGCACTGGACGCCAGCAACGCACCGCTTTTCTATGTCCACAAGGGACTCACGGCAGAGATTGTCCTCAACCGTCCTGAACGGCTGAACGCCATGACAGCCGCCATGTGGCGTCGGCTCTACCATATCATCAGGCTCCTTGCCGATGACCCTCAGCTGCGCTGCATCCTGGTCAGGAGCACCAGCCCAAAAGCTTTTTCTCCCGGTTGTGATATCCTGGAATTTGACACCCTCCGTGCCAACAGCGGCCAAGGCAGGACCTATGGCAGGATGATGCACGATACCCTGGATGCTTTCCTCGCCTGTCCCATTCCCATAGTGGCAGAAATCCGGGGCATCTGTATCGGTGCGGGTCTTGAAATCGCTTCCGTCTGTGACCTGCGCATCTGCGGACACACCGCCCGTTTCGGAGCCCCCATCAAGAACCTGGGGCTGGTGATGGCTTATCCAGAACTCTCCCCATTACTGGACATCATGCCCAAAGACACTTTGTTGGATATGCTGCTGACTGGCAGGATCTACAATGCTGGAGAAGCCTTTGAACATCATCTGGTCACCCGTGTCGTTCCAGATAATGATTTGGCCATCATTGTCCAAGAAACCGTGGATGCCATTGCCTCAGGCGCCCCTTTGGCCGCCCGCTGGCACAAGCAGTTCATCCACCGCCTTACCAACCATCAGCCGTTGTCAGAAACTGAAAAAGCCATCTGCTTTGACTGTTATGATACTGAGGACTATTCAGAAGGCTGCCAGGCTTTCAAGGAACACAGGAAACCGGTTTTCAAAGGGAAATAACAGATACCGCTACTGCTTATCCCGCATATACCGGGACAGATAGACACTCTGCCCAATGACAAAAGCCAGCATCAGTCCCATCCCGCCAAAGAGCTTGAAACTGACCCAGGTCGAGGTAGCGAAACCACCCCAGAATGCGACATAAAGGTTCAGGATGCCCATGAACGCAAAGAATGCCACCCATGCCGTATTGAGCTTTCCCCAGACTGCATCCGGCAGCTGAACCTTCTTCTCCATCATCGCACGGATCAGGTTCTTCCTGAACAGCAGGTTCGCCCCGAACAGGATGACGGCAAACAGCCAATACAGGACCGTCGGCTTCCATTTGATGAATTCTTCACTGCCAAAGTAGATGGTTGCCCCACCGAAAACCACCACGACAATCACTGAAATCCATAAAGTCGCCTCCACCTTCTGACGGCGGACCAGCAGCCAGACAATCTGCAGGATACTGGCAATGACTGCCAGTGATGTGGCAATCAAGATGGGGACAGATGATTCCGGAATACCCTGCCCTGCGGTAAAAAACGACAGGTATTTGTCTGCAACTGCCTGGGCAGAAGTGATGTTCTTCTCTGCCCATGAAAAAGAGACAAAGAACAGGATGATGGGAAACAGGTCAAACAGGAATTTCATAACTTAGCATCAGTTTTCTTATACGCCCGACATACTAAACTATTTAACATGCAGATGGACTGGTTTAGTCAAAAAACTAAAATTCTGCAAAAAAATCTTCATCAATCCGTTTCAGGATTATCGTCTGTTCTATCTGAACCCCAACATTATGTTTAATCATCAGTCGTGTCAGTTCATTGCCATCTATTAAACGCAGAGTGATGTTCTGGGCGGAATTCGCCTTATCTTTTGCCTTCTCATCAAAAACACTTGTGGTAATAAAAACGCCTTTTCGAACTGAAGAAACACTTAATGCACCAATAAAATTCTGCATTTCTTTGGCATTTACCTTATTGTCTGAATACCGCTTAACCTGAAGAAAGATTTTTTCAAGCCCCAGTTCATCCTCATTGATAATGCCATCGATTCCTCCGTCATGGCTTTGCTTCGTCATCGAGCCAACGCCATAATTCATTGCTTCCATCAAAGACAATACTATCTTTTCGAACTCGATTGGGTCTGTCTGCTTTAACCGCTGCAACAACTCTTTCCGCAGGCTCTCTTCCAACATAGACTGTGCTTCAGTAATCAATTCCTTAGGTGTTTTTTGTTCATCGATTCCTGAAGACTCATACTCCTGATTCTCTGAATCACTATCCAATGAATGCAAATATTTGCGGGTAATCCTTTCTGGTCCCGTCCGCAAGACACTCAATCCCTTTTCAGTGATTTTGTACGCCCCTCTGCCCGCATCCTCAACTCTTTCTAAAAGACCTGCAATTTTCAAATGGCTTCTTGCCCATAAAACTCTATTATCTATCGTACACTGTGCCCCGCTTGGAAGCCGCTGCTGTCGTTCTTCTTCTGTTAAAGAGAACAGATCCGATAATTTGTTAATCAGTTGAGTCGATTTCCATGTGTCTCCATCAGACATTACTTCCAAAACGGGTCTCATCAACGTCTGAAAATCAGGAATTGCCATTTTTATCCTTTCAATAAAATATCTATCAGATATTTACCTCAAAGACCGCCATCGACTCGACATGGGAAGTATGCGGGAACATGTTGACAACCCCTGCCTGCAGCAGGCGGTACCTGCCTGAATTGACAAGGATGCCAGCATCCCTTGCCAAAGTCGCTGGGTTGCAGGAGACATAGACCATGCGTTTCGGGCGGTACTGCGCCGCATCATCCGGGATGTCAGCCAAGGTCTGGCAGAGTGCCATTGCACCATCACGTGGCGGATCGATCAGGATACGGTCAAACGGCTGGAGGGTTTTCCATTCGTCAACCGTCATTTCAAACAGGTTGCGTTCCCGGAATGTGGTCTTGTCCTGCAAGCCGTTGAGGACAGCATTTTCCTGGGCACGCCGAGTAAGTATCGCGCTGCCTTCAATGCCGACAACTTCTTTTGCCCTGCGGGCAATCGGCAACGAGAAGTTGCCCAGTCCACAGAACAGGTCGGCAACCCGGTCTTCAGGTTGTATCTGCAGCAGTGTCAACGCCCGGGAAACGAGTACCTGGTTGATGTGATAGTTGACCTGGGTGAAATCGCCAGGTTTGAACGGCATCGTAATACCAAATTCTGGCAAGACATACTGCAACCGGTTTTCAGTTGGATAGTAAAGGCGGACCGTATCCGGTCCTTTTGTCTGTAACCACCATTGGACATGATGCTCATCGGCAAACCGCCTGAGTCTGGTTTCATCATCTTGGCTCAACGGTGCCATGATGCGTAGCAGCAATGCTGTGATGGGTTGGATACCGTCATCACCGATAGCAACTTCAATCTGAGGCACTTGATTGAAGATGCTGAGTGAACCAATCAGTTCCCGCAGCGGCATCAGCAACGCTGACATATACGGTGGCAGTACCGGACATTGGGTCATATCGGTGATGTAACGGGACTGTCTTTCCCGGAAGCCAACCAGGATACCGCCCTTCTTGGGCACGTGGTTGACGGAAAGGCGTGCACGGAACCGGTATCCCCAGTAAGGACCATGGATAGGCGGCAGGATGCTTTCTGCCTTGACTTTGCCGATATGCTGAAGGTTGTCTTCCAATACCCGCTGCTTGACGGCAACCTGGGCAGATGGCTCCAGATGCTGCATGGAACAGCCACCACATTTCCCGAAATACGGGCATTTTGGCTGGATACGGAGGGATGAAGCTTTCAGGATGGCAACTGTCGTTGCCAGTTCCCAGCGGCTTTTCTTTTTCCAGCTTTCTGCAACAACAGTTTCCCTGGGCAAAGCGCCTTCAACAAAAACAACTTTACCGCCTGGATTCCCGGTTTCATCCGGCAGATAACCCACGCCCCTGCCTTCGGCATCCAATGCATGGATCTGTACAATATGGGAAGTCTTTTTCACCATAAGCTTTCAGTATCAATAAAAAAGACCGTCAGATGCCTTCAGACATATAACGGTCTTCCCTTCCAGTATCAGGGCAGGTATTTGGTCGGATCAACCGGTTTGTTCTGGAATCGGATTTCAAAATGCAGTTTGACGCGGCTGCTGTCAGTGCTTCCCATTTCTGCAATCTGCTGTCCACGGCTGACCCGCTGTTTTTCATTGACCAGCATCCTGTTGTTATGCGCATAGACTGACAGGACATTGCTGCTGTGCTTGATGATGACGACATTGCCATAGCCGGTCATTGTCCCTTTATAGAGCACCGTACCATCTGCTGCTGCTGAGACTTTCTGTCCCTTGCTGCCACCGATGTCAATCCCGCGCTTTGCAGCCGTATAGGAAGAAACAATCTTGCCTTGGGTTGGCCATGACCAGTTGATGTTGCGGACTTCGGAAATACCCCCTGTTGCTGCAGATTTCTGTGCCGTGGATGTAGAAGCCGCTTTTTCTGCAGCAGGCTTTTCAGTGGATTTCTTCACCGGCGCTACTGTTGCAGCCGTTGGCTGTACCCGGAGTTTTTGGCCGATTTCAATCGAATCTGCGGAATCCAGGTTGTTCCATGAAACCAGTTCGGCAACGCTATGATTGGACCGGCGGGCAATGCCAGAGAGGGTATCTCCTGACTCAACGGTATAGTAAGTCACATCCTTGCCAATAGCTGGTTTTGAGACAGGAACCACTGGCCGTGATGCAGTGTCTGTGGATGCAGGGGTACCTGAGCCGGTATCGACTGGTGTTGCCACTGCCTGGTTTTCTGGTGGCTGGACCCTCAGCACCTGACCGACTTCAATGATATCGGGTGTACTGAGTTCATTCCATGCAACCAATTCCGCCACACTGTGCCCTGACCGTCTGGCAATCTGTGAGAGGGTATCACCCGGCTCGACAGTATAGTTGACGGTATCGGCATCAATCCTCTGTTTCTGCTTGGGATTGGTCAAGCCTGAAATGTCAGAAATCGGAGCTGACTGTTGGGTACTGCTGCATGCACAAAGCATGGCACAGGCAAGGATGGAAAGTGTATAAACGGTTTTTTTCATAAGAACCCCTGGTCTCAACACTGTTACGCAACCATTCAGACAAACGATACGGACAGTTCAGCGTACCGGTATCCTGTCATCTTTTCCACGATTGTTTCAATATCTTACTACTTCTTCCATGACAATCCTGCAGAATATACCTTATCTTCTTGCAGATACCCTGCTTCCAAGATTTCAGGAGAAGATTTCTGCCAAGGATGCCATGCCATCATAATGTGTCCAGTCTATCTGCAATGGCGTCACCGAAACCCATCCCTGCTGGATGGCATGGAAATCAGTCCCTTTTCCTGCATCCATGATGGTACCGTAAGGTCCTATCCGATAAGCTTCCCGACCATCATCTGTCTTGTCTGCTATAACACCCGAAGAGGGATTCCTCTTGCCAAGTCGTGTCACCTGCCAGACATCCAATGCCTCATAAGGTAGGTTGGGGATGTTGACATTGAGCAACCATGGTGATGGCAACCTGTCATACGCCCTAAAAACAATGTCTGCCGCCACCTTTGCTGCACTGTCAAGATACTGCCAGCCAGGTTCGACCTGGGAAAAGGCAATGGCTGGAATGTTGTAGAGAAACCCTTCAACCGCTGCTGCAACCGTACCCGAGTAAACCGTATCTTCCCCTAGGTTCTGCCGATTGTTGATGCCGGAAACCACGAGGTCAGGCCGCCAAGGCAGAAGGGCTGTCAGGGCAATATGGACACTGTCGGCCGGAGTCCCTTCTACGCCATGGAAACCTGCTTCACCATGGATGACAGGAATCGGCCTGTCCACGGTCAGGGAACTGGATGAAGCAGAACGGTTGCTGACAGGCGCCACCACAATGACTTCCGCCCTGTCAGACAATACCGCTACCAATGCCTTGATGCCTGGGGATTGCCAGCCATCATCGTTTGTCACCAATATCCGCATGGTCATCCTACTTTCCCCAACCCAAGGGAACCAGCAACAGGATTTCCATGGCTGATGCCTGCATTATCCCTGATTGGACACTGTCAACAATGCCTGCACATCTTTCAGGTCTGTCCGGAGCCCGGTCAGGACATCATTGAGGTCGGCCTTAATCTGCTTGATATCCGCAGAGAATGCATCCAACTGTTCCTGTTTAGAAACTTCGGGTTCAGCAACACTGATACCCCGTTCATTGAGCTTGTTCCGTGCACCGGTTATCGTATATCCCTGTTCGTAAAGCAGTTCACGGATACGTCGGATCAGCAGGACTTCATGATGCTGGTAATAGCGCCGGTTGCCCCGACGCTTGACAGGTTTCAACTGGGTGAATTCATGTTCCCAATAACGCAGGACATGAGGTTTCACACCACATAGTTCACTGACTTCACCGATGGTAAAGTAGCGTTTCGCAGGAATGGATGGCAATGCCGCTGTTTCTGTTTTCTGGACTTTCTCGTTCATAGCCCCTCACTTTCCCTGTCAGTCGTTTTCCAGTCACTCGACCATGGCCTTGAGCTTCTGGCTTGCGTGGAACGTGACCACCCGCCGTGCTGTAATCGGGATTTCTTCGCCGGTCCTTGGATTCCTGCCTGGGCGCTGTGGTTTGTCACGCAGCTGAAAATTGCCAAACCCAGACAATTTGACGGTTTCACCACGTTCCAAGGCAAGACAGATTTCCTCAAAAAAAGTTTCAACCATTTCCTTGGCTTCACGTTTGTTCAGCCCCACCTGTTCATACAGGAGTTCTGTCAGTTCAGCCTTGGTCAAGGTCGAGGCATTCTGACCGGCATCCTCCTGCAAACCGGACGATGCATTCTCTGTCGTCAGTGTCTTTTCCATTCTTTTTATTTTTTCTTGGTTCTTTCAGGCATCAGGCACGCAGTTTTGCACCGAGATGTTTTTCTGCAGCGGCAACGAAGGCATTGACAGCGATATCAACTGCCTCATCCTGCAATGTCCCGTTGCTGTCCTGCAGAGTAAAGCGGAACGCCAGGCTCTTTTCATCTGCCTCAAGTCCCTTCCCGCGATAATCATCAAACAAAACAACGCTTTGCATGATTCCGCACTGGGGATTATTATCTTTTTCCTTGTTGAATATGTCAATAATATCCTGAACAGGTGTCACTGTCTTCACCAGCAGGGCAATGTCGCGGATGACAGGCTGGAACCGGGAAATTCCATGGTACTGTGGGACATCAACCCGCTGGAGCGGGGCAATATCGACTTCAAACAGGACAGGGGCATGTGGCAGACCATATTTCTGCTGCAGGGATGGATGCAATTCACCGATAACACCGATTTCTGTACCATCCAGTACAATCCGGGCACAACGCCCAGGGTGCAGGGCAGGATGTTCTGCCTTGACGAAACACAGTTGCAATGGTGCTGCGAGTGCTTCCAAGTCCGCCTTGACATCGAAGAAATCAACCAGGCGGGCTTCCTGCCCCCACTGTTCTTCTTCTGCAAAGCCATATGCTGCTGCAGCCAGGCGTTTCGGCTGTGCATATCCTTGGACACTGAGCGGCCCTTCTTCAACAGCGGCATCTTTCAGGAAAACCGCCCCGATTTCAAACAGACGGATACGGGAAACCTTACGGTTGAGGTTGAACTGGATATTGGCAACCAAATTGCCAATCATCGTGGTCCGCATTACGCTCATCTGGCTGGCAATTGGATTCAGCAGACGGATTGGGTCACCATTGCCGGCAAAATCCTTTTCCCAGGATTCATCGACAAAACTGTAGTTGACGACTTCCTGATAGTCCATATCTGCCATCTGCTGCCGGAAGGAAAACAGGGAACGGCTGTTTTCCGGGCGGATACGCATCACGTTACGTGCCATTGGCGGCAGTGCAGGAATGTTTTCAAAACCATAAACGCGGGCGATTTCTTCAATCAGGTCCACTTCGATTTCAATATCAAAACGGTAAGATGGCGGGTTCACGGTGAAGGTATCGCCATCTTGGGTGAAATCGAGTTTCAGACGGGTGAAGATATCGGCAATCTTTTCAGCTGTCAGCGGCACACCAATCACCTTTTCTGCACGGGAACGGCGCAGGACAACCGGTTTCCGTTCTGGAAGCACACCCACTTGGTCGTTGACCGGCCCGACAACAGTCTGCCCCTCCACACCGCAGATATCCAAGACAAGTTCCGTCATCCGTTCAATGGCATTGATGGTATTGGCATAATCAACGCCTCGTTCAAAACGGTGTGCTGCTTCAGTGGTGAAATTGAAACGGCGTGTCCTTCCCCGGATGGCATCTGGCCACCAGAAAGCGGATTCCAACAGGATATTGGTGGTTTCCAGTGAAATGGATGTCCGGCTTCCACCCATGATGCCGCCAAGCGATTCAGGACCATTGCCATCAGCAATCACCCCTACCCATTCATCTGCCTCAACAGTCTGGTCGTTCAGCAATGCCACCTTTTCGCCTTTGATGCCCCAACGGATATCCAATGCGGCATTGACCTTATCCCAGTCATAGAAATGGTTGGGCTGGCCATATTCGAGCATGACATAATTGGAGATATCCACCAATGCTGAAATCGACCGCTGACCACTTCTCTCCAAACGCTGTTTCATCCAGTCTGGCGTGGCTGCCTTCGCATTGATATTGCGGATGACACGGCAGGAAAAGCGTCCACAGAGGTCTTTCGCCAGGATGTTGACCTGCTGCTGGTCATCACAGGTGACTTTTGCTGGTTCCGTTATCGGGAAATGCATCGGTTTGCCGGTAAGGGCAGACACTTCACGGGCGACACCCAGCAATGACAGGCAGTCGGCCTTGTTCGGCGTCAGCTTGATATCAAAGATGTTGTCTTCGAGCTGCAGATAATCCCGCAGGTCTGTACCGACAGGGGCATCTTCCGGCAGGTCCATGATTCCGCTATGGTCTTCAGAGAGCTGGAGTTCCCGGAGAGAACAAAGCATCCCTGAAGAGGCAACCCCCCGCAGTTTGCTTTTCTTGATGGTGAACGCCTTGCCATCTTCCCCTGGTGGCAACGTGGCCCCGATCAATGCACAGCCTGTTGTCATGCCAGGACGGACATTCGGTGCACCGCAGACAATCTCGAGTGCTTCACCGGTACCGGCATCGACCTTGCAGACATGTAGGCGGTCTGCATTCGGATGGGCGGCAACCTCGAGGACACGGGCAACAACGATTTTTGAAAAAGGTTTTGCTGCAGGGATGACTTCTTCGACTTCCATACCAGACATGGTCATCAGATGTGCCAGTTCATCGGTTGTCAGGTCAGGATTGACAATGGTCCTGAGCCAATTTTCAGAAAATTGCATAATCTGCTTTCAAATCCAAAATTCTTGTTTCAATCGGTTGAAGGGACAATCATTCAGTTGAACTGCCTGAGGAAACGCAGGTCACCTTCATAGAACAGTCTCAGGTCATTGATGCCATAACGGAGCATGGTCAAGCGTTCAAGACCAGATCCAAAAGCAAAGCCTGTGTATTTTTCTGAATCAATACCCATGTTCCTGAGGACATTCGGATGCACCTGCCCACAACCGGAGACTTCAAGCCAACGGCCTTTGAGTGGCCCTGAACCAAACGCAATGTCGATTTCTGCAGATGGTTCAGTGAACGGGAAATAGGAGGGGCGGAAACGGATCTGGACGTTGTCAGTCTCAAAGAATGCCTGGATGAAATTCAGGTAGACCCCTTTCAGGTCAGCAAAGCTGATATCGGTGTCAATCCAAAGCCCTTCAACCTGATGGAACATCGGGGAATGGGTTGCATCACTGTCAACACGGTAAGTACGGCCTGGCGCAATGACCTTGACAGGCAGTTCATGGGAACGGGCATAACGGACCTGCATCGGACTGGTATGGGTGCGTAACAGCAATGGTTTCCCTTGGGTATCCTTGCCATCAATATAGAAAGTATCCTGCATGGAGCGCGCAGGATGGTTTTCAGGACTGTTGAGTGCTGTAAAGTTTGTCCAATCATTTTCGATTTCAGGACCGTCTGCCACATCAAAACCGATGGAACCAAAAATCCTTTCAATGCGTTCCCATGTGCGCATGACTGGATGGATGCCGCCTTTACCCCTGCCCCGTCCCGGCAGGGTAACGTCGATTGCCTCAGCACTGAGCCTTTCCTGAAGTTTTGCATTGGCGATTTCCTGACGCCGGGCATTGAGGGCACTTTCAATCTGCCCTTTTGCAGCATTGATGACGGCACCACGCGCCCTGCGTTCTTCCGGAGGCATCTTGCCAAGCTGTTTCATCTGGGCTGTCACAAGCCCTGTTTTGCCGAGATATTTTGCCTTGGCATTTTCCAAGGAGACCGCATCGGGTGCTGCCTGGAAATCCTGCCGGGCAGAATCAATCAACTGTTCTAATGAATCCATGCCGTTTTCCCTGTCTGACAACGGATAAATAAAAAAAGCGGGGCAAGCAATCCCTTGCCCCGCTCCGATCTGTGCATACTGCTGAGGTTATCAGGCTGCAGATGCTGCCTTGACCTGATTGACGATTGCAGCGAAAGCAGGTTTGTCAAAAACCGCCATATCAGCCAGAACCTTGCGGTCCAGGTCGATGGCAGCTTTCTTCAGACCGTTCATGAAGACGCTGTAAGTGATACCCAATTCACGGGTTGCAGCGTTGATGCGGGCAATCCACAATGCGCGGAATACGCGTTTTTTGGCTCTACGGTCACGGTAGGCATACTGACCTGCCTTCATGACCGCCTGTTTTGCAACACGATAGACTGAACCACGACGGCCACGGTAGCCTTTTGCTTCGTTCAGTACTTTTTTATGACGGGCCCGTGCAGTGACCCCACGTTTTACTCGGGACATGTTCTTTCCTTGTTATTCGCGTTAATGGATCATGCGCTAGGCATCATACGCAGTACAGATGCAACATCGCTTGCATTGATGTTGGTCGTGCCACGCAACTGACGTTTAGCTTTGGTGGTTTTCTTGGTCAGGATATGGCGTTTGAACGCCTGTGCACATTTGATGGTGCCACCTGGACGGACGCGAAAACGTTTTTTCGCGCTGCTTTTTGTTTTCATTTTTGGCATAGTTTTTTCCTGTCTTTTCAGACAGCTCCTCTAACATGACTGCAGGTGGCCACCCTTGTGGCACTTTGATGCCTGCCCTCACTTGTTTTACAGTGTTGCCACTGCGTCTTTTCCCCCCGCTGATGCGTTGGGAGCAGATTCTTTATTTCTTCTTTTTCGGCGACATGACCATAACCATCTGACGCCCTTCCATTTTCGGAAACTGTTCGACCTGGCCATAAGGTTCCAGGTCCTGCTTCAACCGTTCCAACATCCGGTGGCCGATATCCTGATGGGCCATTTCACGTCCACGGAAACGCAGGGTGACCTTGCATTTGTCACCGTCCGTCAGGAATTTGACCAGATTACGGAGCTTGATGTTGTAATCACCTTCATCAGTACCCGGGCGGAACTTGATTTCCTTGACAGAAATCACCTTCTGCTTCAGCTTGGCTTCGTGTGCCTTCTTCTGCTGGGCATATCGGAATTTACCATAGTCCATGAGACGGCAGACTGGTGGACGTGCAGTCGGAGACATCTCAACGAGATCGACATCCGCTTCTTCCGCCAGCCTGAATGCTTCCCGCAGGGGTACGACACCAATCTGTTCATTGTCAGCACCAATCAGGCGGACTTCCTGAGCCGTAATTTCGCCATTGATGCGATAGGTCTTCTCGGTAGCTATCTTATCCCTCACTTACTTCAGTTGTCTCTGTCCCAGATGGGAATCATTTCTTTTCACTGATTTCACTTTGCATACGGGCAATCAGTGCATCCACAGCCATAACACCCAGGTTTTCACCTCCCCGGGCGCGGACAGCAACGGTGTTGGCACTCTTCTCCTTATCACCGACAACCAGCATATAAGGAATCTTGTTTACGGAATGCTCGCGTATTTTATAGTTAATCTTTTCGTTTCGCAAATCGCTTTCAACCCTGAATCCGGCATTTTTCAGCGTTTGAACAACACTGCCTGCATAATCCGCCTGGGCATCCGAAATATTCATGACAACCGCATGGACTGGTGCCAGCCACATCGGCATGGCTCCAGCATGGTTTTCAATCAGGATACCGATAAAGCGTTCCAGAGAACCCAGGATTGCACGGTGGATCATGACTGGGGTCTTCCGGGTATTGTCTTCCGCGACATATTCCGCCCCCAAGCGGCTTGGCATGGAGAAATCAACCTGGATAGTGCCACACTGCCACATACGGCCAATGGCATCTTTCAGGGTATATTCAATCTTCGGACCATAGAATGCCCCATCACCAGGTGAAATCTCATATTCCGCACCAGAACGTTCAAGGGATTCAATCAGGGCATGTTCTGCCTTGTCCCAGATTTCATCTGACCCGACACGTTTTTCAGGACGGGTCGCCACTTTGTAGATGATGTCCGTGAAACCGAAATCCTTGTAAACCTTCTTCAACAGTTCCGTGAACGCCACGCATTCGCCCAGAATCTGGTCTTCCGTACAGAAGATATGGCCATCGTCTTGGGTAAAGCCACGGACCCGCATCATGCCATGCAGGGAACCGGAAGGCTCATTGCGGTGGCACTGACCGAATTCACCGTAACGCAATGGCAGTTCCCGGTAGGAATGCAGGCTTGAACGGTAAATCTGGACATGTCCTGGACAATTCATCGGCTTGACGGCATAGACACGGTTTTCAGATTCCGTGGTGAACATGTTTTCCTTATAGTTTTCCCAGTGCCCTGACTTTTCCCACAGGGAACGGTCAAGGATCTGAGGGGCCTTGACTTCGTTGTAACCGTTTTCCTGATAGACGCGGCGCATATACTGTTCGACCTGCTGCCAGATGGTCCACCCTTTGGCATGCCAGAAAATGAGCCCAGGGGCTTCATCCTGGAAATGGAACAGGTCAAGCTGACGGCCAAGACGGCGGTGGTCACGCTTTTCAGCCTCTTCCAGCATCTTCAGGTAAGCATCCTGGTCTTCTTTCTTTGCCCATGCTGTCCCATAGATACGCTGAAGCATCTCATTCTTGGAATCACCCCGCCAATAGGCTCCGGCAACACGCATCAGCTTGAATACCTTGAGTTTGCCATTTGACGGGACATGAGGTCCGCGGCAAAGGTCAGTGAATCCTCCGCTGGTATAGAGTGACACTTCCTGGTCCTGCGGAATGGCTTCGACCAGTTCTGCCTTATAGGCTTCTCCCAAAGACTTGAAGTATTCAACCGCTTCATCACGGGAAACAACCCGGCGTGTAACCGGTTCGTTCTTACGGGCGAGTTCCTGCATCCGCTTTTCAATTGCTTGCAGGTCTTCCGGCGTAAATGGACGTTTATAGGAAAAATCGTAATAGAAGCCGTTTTCAATGACTGGTCCAATGGTGACCTGGGCATCCGGAAAAAGCTGCTTGACCGCATAAGCCAACAGATGGGCTGTGGAATGGCGGATGACATCAACACCATCCGCATCACGGTCTGTCACAATAGACAGGTCAACATCTTTGTCAATAAGATAGGATGTATCGACAAGCCTGCCATCAACCTTGCCGACAACAGCGGCTTTCGCCAAGCTGCTACCGATGGATGCTGCAACCTGTGCCACTGTAACAGGGTTCTCAAATTCCCGTTTTGAGCCGTCGGGAAGCCGAACTGAAACCATTTTTTTCTCCAAAGAAACGCTCAAACCGAACCTGCCTGGGTCAATCGGGCGGATACCCTAAAATTGAAAAAAGCGGTTATCCCGCAGAAAAAACCCAGATATCTTTGCCTTCGGTATCAGGCATCCAGCCAAGTGCTTCAAGGATGCCATTCCATAACTTATCTATTTTAGCACTGAACAGGATTGGCTCAAAATGAAAACAGTCATGCCCATTAATCACACCTTGGGGAAACCGCCTGGATGTCGTGATGTGTGCCTGCCATACAACAGGCCATCGGATCTTAAAAAGAAAAACACCGCAGGACCAATGCCATGCGGTGTCTTGGAATCTTGGTAGGCACGATTGGACTCGAACCAACGACCCCTACCATGTCAAGGTAGTGCTCTAACCAGCTGAGCTACGCGCCTAAGAAATTTGGATTCTAGCAATTCCTTTCCAGAAAAGTCAAGCAATTCCTTTCCTTTTTTGTAAAAAAGCGATGACGATAATAGAATTCCTGCTGGATTTCATTGATAATCTAAAAATCCGCCTGATTCCTGGAAAACATCCAGGTTTCTGCATTGTGCCCTAAACCGTTTTTAAGGAAGCCCCTGACATGACTCAGCTGGAAGCTTTGAAACAATACACCACTGTTGTCGCTGATACCGGCGATTTCCAGTCCATCCAACAGTATTCCCCACAGGATTCCACAACGAACCCTTCGCTGATTCTCCGGGCTGTCCAGAAAGCTGAATATCATTCCCTGCTGGAAAAGACAGTCCGTGAAAACCGCTTGCTGACTACTGAGGAAATCATTGACCGCCTGCTGGTGGCTTTTGGTTGTGAAATCCTGAAAGTGGTGCCAGGCAGGGTTTCTACAGAAGCCGATGCCCGTCTGTCTTTCGATACAGAAGGCAGCATCCGCAAAGGCCGCGAGTTGATTGCGCTTTATAAGGCGGCTGGCATCCCGGCAGAACGTGTCTTGATCAAGATTGCTTCTACCTGGGAAGGTATCCGTGCTGCAGAAGTCCTTCAGAAAGAGGGGATCCGTTGCAATATGACCTTGATGTTCTGCCTGCCACAGGCAGTTGCCAGTGCAGAAGCCGGCGTCCAGCTGATTTCCCCGTTTGTCGGGCGCATCTACGACTGGTATAAGAAGCAGACAGGGCAAGAATATACAGGAGCCAATGACCCCGGCGTCCAGTCTGTGAAACGCATTTACAACTATTACCGGAAATTTGGATATCCAACAGAAGTGATGGGGGCCAGCTTCCGGAACACGTCCCAGATCACCGAATTGGCGGGCTGTGACCTGCTGACCATCAGCCCCCAGCTTTTGCAGGCATTGTCTGATTCCAATGCCCTTGTTGAACGCAGACTGAGCCCTGCATTGGCAGAACAGGATCCTATCGAACAGGTTTCCTATACGGAATCGGCCTTCCGTCTGGCTGTGAACAATGATGCAATGGCAACAGAAAAACTGGCAGAAGGCATCCGGGCTTTCTGTGCTGATACGGTGAAACTGGAACAGATGATTGAAGCGCTGCGCTGAAACCGGGAAAACAGCAGGAAAATGCTGTTTATGAAAGCGGCATCAGACTGCGGGGAAGCCCCTGGAAACATGGTTTTTCAGGGGCTTCTGCCTTTTGGGGAAGTGGAAGGGAAACAAACTGAAGTTCCCTGCCATCAGGAAACACCTTCCGGTGGAATCATCCGCAGGTGGGGACTGCACCTGAAAAGGTCAAACATGGCCTTATGGAGCTTGCGTGCATGCTGACGGATATCTTGGTAGCGCCCTGGGGAAACCAGCCAGTCACCAATCATGCCCCAGAAGGAAGAAAACATGATATCGACCGCCATCGCAATATCCAGGTCTTCTGGCAGCTCCCCCTGCCGTTTGGCATTCTCCAAAGCGGTCTGCAGCAGGTCACTCACGGAATTACGCCAGTCCCGTTTGTTCTGAAGGATATGGGTCGCCTCACTGGTATGCTCACATTTAAGCAGGAGGATCTCCACCACTTTGCGGTAATGCGGATTATCGACCATTTCCTGCATGACACATTCATGGGTGCGCCTGAGCTGACCGATGGGATTCTCGGCGGAATCCGCCACTGCTTTCTCAAGCTGTTCCCGCATCGGTTTCCTGACCCTTTCGCACATTTCATTGAAAAGGTCTTCTTTGTTCCTGAAATGCCAGTAAATCGCCCCCGCGTCACCCCTGCGACTTCTGCAATCTCATTCAGGCTGGTCTGGGAATATCCTCTGTCATTGAAAACGTTCTCTGCCGCATCCAGAATACTGTTCCGGGTATCCGCCGCTTTCTTTTTCTGGCTGTTCTCTTTGGTTTTCTGTGTCATTCCACTGATTCCTATAGTCCCTTCCTGTTGCATGAAACCCTAGTTTATCAGATAATCAATTCCTTACATACATACATGACTGTATGTTTTCGAAACTGTAAACCGTCCTCTTGGACCGCAACCGTTTGTTTTTTCTGTTTCTGTTCGGTCTGTATCCGGAAAAGACGGTATTTTTTGAGTTCCGCTCATGAACGTTTATTCCTGTTTCAAGGGTGTAGGTGTTGTTCTGACAGCCACAGCTGTATTAGCCGCCTGCGGCCAGAAACCCCAACCTCCTGCCCAGATGCCTGAAGTCGCCTATATCGTGATTGGTGCAGAACGCCTGTCCATCGAGAATGAACTGCCAGGCCGTCTGGAGTCTTTCCGCACTGCGGATATCCGTGCACGGGTTCCCGGTGTCATCCTGAAACGATGTTTTGAGGAAGGTTCCATCGTAAAGAAGGGACAGGTACTGTTCCGCATCGACCCCCGTGATTACCAAGCCTCTGTCCAGAGTGCACAAGCATCATTGTCCCATGCTGAAGCAAACAAAACCCAAGCTGACCTGAAGCTGGGACGTTATAAGCCGTTGGTCGGCATCAACGCCATCAGTAAACAGGAATATGACGATGCGGTTGCAGCAGCCAAACAGGCAGCTTCTGATGTCCAAGCAGCACGGGCAGCCCTTTCCAAAGCACGTCTGAACCTCGAATATGCAAATGTCCTTTCACCAATCACTGGACGTATCGGCCGGGCATTGGTCACTGAAGGGGCCCTGGTCGGTCAGAATGAACCGACCCTGCTTGCCACGGTCCAACAGATTGACCCGATGTACCTGAACCTGACCCAATCCAGTGCAGACCTGATGAAACTCCGCCAGGATATGCTGAACGGCACCTTGAAGGATGCCAGCGCCAGCATCCCTGTAACCATGAAACTTGAAGACGGTACGGAATACACTGAAAAAGGTTCACTGCTATTCTCAGACATCACTGTTGACCCAACTTCCGGTGAAGTGTCCATCCGAGCCTTGTTCCCGAACCCGAAAGGCCTGCTGCTGCCTGGGATGTTCGTCCGGGCAAAACTGGAACAGGCTGTCAATGAAAACGCCATCACCGTTCCCCAACAGGCTGTCCTTCATACCAATGAAGGCGATTCAGTCATGGTGCTGAACAGTGAAGACAAGGTCGAGTCCCGAAAGATTGTCACTGGTGCAGTTACCGGTACCCGGTTCATTGTCAAGGAAGGGCTTGAACCCGGTGACCGGGTGATTGTTGAAGGACTGCAGAAAATCAAACCCGGCATCCAAGTGAAAGCCGTACCCTGGCAGGATCCTGAACGCAAAGAAACACCTGACCTGATCCAGGGCGTCGCTCCTGCTGAAAAGCCAGAAAAAGCTGATGGGGAACAACCTGCTGCTTCAAAAAGTTGACTGGAAAATAACGGGGATTCCCTCTTATGGCTAGATTTTTCATTGACCGTCCAATCTTCGCATGGGTGATTGCCATCTTCATTACGCTGGGTGGCGTCCTGTCTATGTTCAATCTGCCTGTTGCGCAGTATCCAAATGTCGCTCCACCACAGGTCACCCTGTCGGTCACTTACCCTGGTGCAACGGCAAAGACCGTCGAAGACAGTGTCATCCAGATCATTGAACAGGAAATGAATGGGGCGACAGGGCTGTATTACTTCGAATCGGAATCTGCCAGTGGCTCTGGCAAGATCACCTTGTCTTTCACACCGGAAACAGACGTTGAACTGGCATCCGTCGATGTGCTGAACCGTCTGAAACGCGTCGAATCCCGTCTGCCAAGTGCTGTCACACAACAAGGGATCAACATCAATAAATCCCGCCGGAATTACATGGCCATCGTCCAGTTGACTTCGACAGATGGAGCCCTGGGTGCCATTGACCTTGGCGACCTGACCTACCGTAATGTCCTCTATGAAATCAAACGTCTGCCTGGGGTCGGTGATGCGATGGTGTTCGGTGCTGAAAAGGCGATGCGTATCTGGCTGGATCCTGTCAAGCTGACTGGTTTCCATCTGACAGCAGCTGATGTTGCAGCCGCTATCCGCAGCCAGAACATTGTCGTTACACCAGGCGCCATTGCCAACCCACCGAATACCGGGACAGAAACCTTCACAGCGAATGTGAATGTCCATGGTCAGTTACAGACACCTGAAGAATTCGAGAACATCATCCTCCGTGCAAATACAGACGGTTCGACCGTCCGCATCAAAGATGTTGGCCGGGTTGAGCTGGGCGGACAGGCCTATGACAAATTTGCCCGCCTGGACGGCAAACCGGTCAGTGGTTTCGGTGTACTGCCTTCCGCCACGGCAAACACGATGGAGACCATGCGGCTGATCCGCGAAAAGATGGAAGAACTGAAGCAATATTTCCCGGAAGGGGTTGACTATGTGATTGCAAACGATACATCCAAATTCGTTTCCGCTTCCATCCATGAAGTCGTCAAGACATTGCTGGAAGGGGTTGTCCTGGTCTTCCTCATCATGTTCCTGTTCCTGCAGAATTTCCGCTATACCATCATTCCGACGATTGTCGTACCGATTGCATTGATGGGGACATTGGCAGTGATGAAAGCTTTCGGTTTCTCCATCAATATGCTGACGATGTTCGGGATGGTGCTTTCCATCGGTATCCTGATTGACGATGCGATTGTGGTTGTGGAGAACGTGGAACGTATCATGGCAGAAGAAGGACTGCCGCCTAAAGAAGCAACCCGCAAGGCAATGGACCAGATTACTGGTGCCATCATTGGCATCTCCACCGTGCTGACAGCCGTATTCATCCCGATGGCTTTCTTCAGCGGTTCAGTCGGGAACATCTACCGCCAGTTCTCCATCACGATGGTGTCTTCGATGGCATTTTCGGCCTTCTTGGCATTGTCGCTGACCCCTGCCTTGTGCGCAACCATCCTGAAACCGATCGATCCCAAAGCCCATAGTGAAAAGAAAGGGTTCTTCGGCTGGTTCAACCGCAAGTTCAGCATCATGACCAATGCCTACAGTTCCCAAGTCGGCAAAGTCCTTTCACGGGTCAAGCGCTATGTCGTGATTTATGGTGCGATTGTCGTCTGCATGGGCTTCATGTTCTGGAAGCTGCCAACCTCTTTCCTGCCGAACGAAGACCAAGGTTACCTTTATGCAAACGTACAGCTGCCGGCAGGAGCTACCCAGCAGCGTACCATTGAAGTCCTCAAGCAGGTTGAAGACCAGTTCATGCATGAACCCGGTGTCCTGAATACGGTCGGGGTTTATGGAATCAGCTTTTCCGGCAGTGGACAGAATGGCGGGCTGGCATTTGTGACCTTGAAAGATTTTGATGAACGGAGTTCGGATGATTCAGCTTCCGCCATTGTCGGACGGGCTTTTGCCCGTTTCTCCCAGATACGGGATGCATTGGTGTTCCCATTAAGTCCGCCTCCTATCCGTGAGCTGGGTAATGAGACCGGTTTCGACTTCCGCCTACAGGACCGTTCCAGCCAAGGCAATGAAAAACTGATTGCAGCCCGTGATGAATTGATGCGGCTGGCAAATGAAAGCCCTGTCATCAAGACCATCCGCTTTGACGGAATGGAAAACGCCCCTCAACTGAAACTGGAAATCGACCGTGAAAAGGCGAATGCCCTGGGCGTTTCCTTTGCGGATATCAATGCATCACTTTCCACCGCTTTCGGTTCGAGCTATGTCAATGATTTCGACAGCAAAGGCCGGCAACAGCGCGTAATTGTCCAACTGGATGCTGACAAACGCATTGACCAAGAATCCTTCGGCCGCCTGTTCGTCAAGAGCGCATCAGGGACAATGGTTCCGCTGTCTTCTTTCTGTACAACAAAATGGGAGAAGGGTCCTATCCAGCTGATCCGTTACAACGGGTATCCATCCATGCGCCTTGTCGGGACACCGGCTGATGGCTACAGCTCCGGTGATGCAATGAATGAAATGGTCAACCTGATGAAACAGCTGCCACCAGGTTTCGGCTACGAATGGACCGGCACCTCACTGGAAGAACAGAAATCCGGTTCCCAGGCCCCATTGCTGTATGCCCTTTCCATCCTGGCGGTTTTCCTCTGCCTGGCCGCTCTGTATGAAAGTACATCAATACCGGTTGCCGTCCTGCTGGTTGTGCCACTGGGTGTCATCGGGGCATTGATCGGTGTCTACCTGCGTGGCATGCCGAATGACATCTTCTTCAAGGTCGGGCTGATTGCGACCATCGGCCTGTCAGCAAAGAACGCCATCCTGATTGTGGAATTCGCCAAAGACCTTGAAGAAAAGGGCATGGGTGTATTGGAAGCAACGATGGAAGCCGTCAGGTTGCGTTTCCGTCCAATCCTGATGACCTCGTTTGCCTTCATCCTGGGCGTTGTCCCCCTGGCGATTGCACATGGTGCCGGTGCGGCTTCCCAGCAGGCGATTGGTACCGGGGTGCTGTTTGGCATGATTTCGGCAACCGTCCTGGCTGTCTATCTGGTTCCGGTATTCTATGTGGTTGTCCGCTCAGTGGTTAACCGCAGGAAACCGGAGCCTGCAGATGGTTCCCCAACCGGCAGTGGACAGGAACCTTCTGACAACAATCAAGATTCCCAAGAAACAGAACGGTCTTGGAAAGATATTCTCAGCGCACTGAAACGTAGAAAGAAAAAGGATGATGGCAATGCTTAAGAAATGTTCATTGCTCCTGTTGACCGCTGGAATCCTGGCAGGGTGCAGTATGGCACCAACCTATGAACGGCCAGAAGCACCGATTGAGAACCTGTATCCGACAGGCAGTTCTGAAACACCTTCTGCTGCAAACAGAATCGGCTGGCAGGAATTCTTCCATGATGAACGCCTGAAAGCCCTGATTGCTGCCGCTATTGAAAACAACCGCGACCTGCGTGTTGCCGCTCTCCGGATTGAAGAAGCCCGAGCGATGTATGACATCCAATGGGCTGACCGTCTGCCGACCATCGACATTGAAGGAAGCTCAACCCGGACACGGACAACCTCGAATGGTGGTTCCGGTATGGTGACAGCTGGTTCCCATCAGGTCGGTGTCGGTATGCCAGCCTTTGAGCTGGATTTCTTCGGCAGGGTCAAAAGCCTGACCGATGCAGCACTGGCGCGGTATCTTGCCACAGAAGAAGCCCAGCGTTCTGCTTATATCAGCCTGGTTTCAGAAGTTGCCAAGACTTACCTGACAGAACGTGCGCAGGCAGAACAGATTGAACTCGCCAGCCAGTCTTACCAGTCTTACCTGCACACGCTTGAACTGACGAAGAAACGGTATGAAGTGGGTATTTCCTCCGCCATCATGCTCCGGGAATGTGAAACCTTGGTACATTCTGCCCGGGTCACCCTGACCAGCCTGCAGCGGGAACATGCAAAGACCATCAATGCTTTAGTGGTGCTGGTCGGCGGGAAAATGCCCGCCAACCTGCCTGAGCCCCATAAACTCTCCGAATCCGACCTGATGATGGACATCCCTGAAGGATTGCCTTCTGAACTGCTTGAGAAACGGCCTGATATCCGTCAGCATGAACAGCTGCTGAAAGCCGCCAATGCCGACATCGGTGCTGCCCGTGCGGCTTTCTTCCCCCGTTTTACACTGACAGGATTTGCAGGAACGATGAGTTCTTCCTTCTCCAGCCTCTTTGATCCACATTCCGGTGCTTGGGTCTTTACACCGCAGATGACTTTGCCAATCTTCGATACAGGCAGAAACATCGCCAACCTGGACCTGTCTGAAGCGCGGAAAAACATCGCAGTTGCTGAATATGAGAAATCAATCCAGGTAGCTTTCCGGGAAGTTGCCGATGCACTGGCTGCCAGGGAATGGCTGGATGAACAGGTCAAGGCCCAAGAAGGCGTGCTGAATGCTGAAACAGACCGTCACCGTCTCGCAAAGGCACGCCTTGCCAACGGTATCGCCAGTTCCCTTGAAGTGTTGGATGCCCAGCGCCAGAAGTTTGCTGCTGAACAGTCCTTGGTCGATGTCCGGCTGCTCCGTATGGTCAATGCAGTTGAGCTGTACCGTTCACTGGGTGGCGGTTATTACCAGCCAGATCCAGTCAAGCTGAACCCCTGATTGCTGTCCTTTCCTCCTGACAATCCCAATTGATGCCCGCTTCAATCTGCGGGCATCATCTTATCCTGGAACCTTTTCCTGGCAGCCCTGCGCCGATACCGCTCAATCGACTTGCGGACAGCCACTGCATCATCAGGAACGGTTTCTCCGGCAAGTTGACTGGAACCATCCGTATAGTTGATGGCAACACCCGGCTGGGTGTTATAGGTAAAAACATTGAAATGGACTTTCCCGTCATCCTCAAGGCTCCATGCCTCCATCAGGGCTCCCCATGCAACCAGATTGCTTTCCCTGAAAACCGGTGTCACCCGGTACAGGACATGGTTGCCGGTTTTCCGGACATATTCCGCCACCTGTTCTCGAACGGCAGCATGCCTTTCGTATTCATATACCGCGTGCAGGTGATCAGGTTCAGGGGATTGGCGTTCTCCCCGGCCAGCTGATATCCAATCAGATGGCAGCGGTTGTAAAGATAGCGCCCTTCCACATGGTCATAACGGGCAACCTGCCAACCGGAAGGCCTGACCATCCCGATAGCTCCCCGGCGTCCAGCAGGCATCACTTCCTGACCAATCCTTGCGGAGGCTATCCCACAACGCCCCAAGTGATCCAACCGGGAATACCGTTCAAAGATATGGTTACGGGCATAACTGATTTCTTCCTTGGTGAAGAATGGTTGGTTCCTGTTGATGGCAGCATATGGCATCCCTGCTGGTGCCGGTGCCTGTTTTTCCACCAAAGCTGCAATATCAGACTGGGACAAAGGCCGGTCAGGGGCAACACTGGAAAGCGTACACCCAGTCAGGACCACCAGTGAAAGCATCAGAACAAACCCGTTTCCCATCACACCTCCTTGTCCAGTACAGTATAACAGCCAGCCTGCACCTGTTCTGATAGAATCAATCCATATCAGGAAACTTACGGAAGGAACCTCTCCCATGAAAAGCACATCCGCCACCTTTGCCATGATGATGGGGCTGCTTGCTTTTTCCGCCCAGCCCCAGGCAGAGACCGGACCAAAACAGCTCTGGTTCCATACATCAAAACACAGCATCCATATCACCTGCAATGACAAAGACGGCCATAGTGACTACGCGGAAGACTGCACCTATCAGGCATGGAACAAACCCAGGGGCATCGGAAAAGGCAAGCCTGACTTTGAAATCAAGGGGGGCTCTTTCCAGATGGTCCGGTATCCTTCCTGCCATTTCTGGAGCTACAGCTTCCTGAAGGGAGATACCGGGATTGACATCGCTGTCCTCACCTATGCCAACTGGATTTCAGGGAAGGACCATCATCCCGAATGTGACTGGTCTTTGGAAAAGCACGCAGATGGCATGCTGGAAGTCTCCGTCAAGGGAAAAAGGAAAGCGGTTTATGCGATACACCTGCCGTAAAGATGCTTTTTCATGCATTGGATGGCTCCATCAGCTGTCCAAGTGAAAAATAAGCTGAAAATTACAGGAAAATCTCCCACGGAACGCCGTTTTTTGATTAGAATAGCGTCCTAGATTCTTCGGCTTGTCTGCAACAAGCGGTTTTTGGCTTGTACAGTTTTGTTTTCAGTCCTGGCAGACAAGATTTCCTGTAGCCATTTCCTGATGCGCCTGCGCATCTTCCGTATGGCATTTTTCGATTGTTGTTTTTCCGAACGATTATGAGTAACGATACCAAAGTCATTACTGATGCCTCTTTTGAGGCAGATGTCCTTAAATCTGACAAACCGGTCCTGTTGGATTTCTGGGCTGCCTGGTGCGGTCCGTGCAAAATGCTGTCCCCGCTTGTCGACGCTATTGCAACTGAATATGCTGGCAAACTGGTTGTCGCCAAGATGAATGTCGACGAAAATCCACAGACCCCTCAGAAATTCGGTATCCGAGGCATCCCGACCCTGCTGCTGTTCAAGAACGGCAACCTGGCTGCACAGAAAGTCGGCGCCATGAGCCGTGCCCAGCTGAAAGCCTTTATTGATGCAAATGTCTGATTGACCAACAGGATGGTGGCTTTCCTGTCCACCATCCTTCCTGCATTTCCTGTGTCTGGAATGCACTTTCTTCTGCTGTAAATTCTTTTTGATTATGCATTTATCCGAACTGAAATCCCTCCGTGTGTCTGCCCTGCTAGACCTGGCCCTGAGTCTTGAGATTGACAATGCGCCCCGTATGCGCAAGCAGGAACTGATGTTCGCCATCCTGAAAAAACGTGCAAAGGCCGGTGAACAGGTCTATGGGGATGGTGTCCTTGAAATCCTGCCTGACGGTTTCGGTTTCCTCCGTTCTCCGGATGCCAGCTATATGGCATCCACTGATGACATCTATATCTCACCTTCCCAGATCAGGCGCTTCAACCTCCACACAGGGGATTCCATTGAAGGTGAAGTCAGGACACCGAAAGACGGTGAACGTTACTTCGCCCTGGTGAAAGTCGACAAAGTCAACGGCGCACCGCCAGAAGCCTCCAAACACCGGATGCTGTTTGAAAACCTGACCCCCCTGCATCCAGACAAGCCCCTGAAGCTGGAACGCAACATCAGTGCACAGGAAAACATCACCGGCCGCATCATCGACATGATTGCGCCTATCGGCAAAGGGCAACGTGGCCTGCTGGTTGCTTCACCGAAATCCGGTAAGACGGTGATGCTCCAGCATATGGCGCATGCCATCACTGCCAACCATCCTGACGTCACCCTGTTTGTCCTGCTGATTGATGAACGTCCTGAAGAAGTGACCGAAATGCAGCGTTCAGTCCATGGTGAAGTCATCGCCTCCACATTTGACGAACCTGCAACCCGCCATGTCCAAGTTGCTGAAATGGTGCTGGAAAAAGCCAAACGCTTGGTTGAAATGAAGAAGGATGTTGTTATCCTGCTGGATTCCATCACCCGTCTTGCCCGTGCCTACAACACTGTCATCCCAGCTTCCGGCAAAGTCCTGACTGGGGGTGTGGATGCCAATGCATTGCAACGCCCTAAACGTTTCTTCGGCGCAGCCCGTAATGTTGAAGAAGGTGGTTCCCTGACCATCATTGCAACGGCACTGATTGAAACCGGCAGCCGTATGGATGATGTCATCTACGAAGAATTCAAGGGCACCGGCAACATGGAAGTCCATCTGGAACGCCGTCTGGCTGAGAAACGCGTCTATCCTGCCATCAACCTGAACAAGTCCGGCACACGCCGCGAAGAACTGCTGATTGAACCGGCATTGCTTCAGAAAATCTGGATCCTGCGCAAACTGCTTTATGGTATGGATGAAATCGAAGCAATGGAATTCCTCTTGGACAAACTGCGTGCCACCAAGACCAATGCTGATTTCTTCGACCTGATGCGCCGTGGCGGTTGATGGTCTACTGACTGTCTTATCCAACGGAAAAGCCGTTCATCTGAACGGCTTTCTTGTTTGTTTTCAATAGGATGAACCCATCTGAACCTTGCCGGCGGTCATCCTGAAAAAGGCGGAACCGGCAATTCCGGCAAAGCAATCTTGTTGTCTTTGCTGAACTGGTAATCCTTGAACACATGCTCTGCCGTCGGCAACAGGTAAGTACCATCCGCCAGTTTATGGGTCGTGTCCTTCAGACGGTAGGCATAGTGTCCACAGGTCCAGACATAATGGTTCCGCATATGGGTGCAGAGGCAGGTCTTCTGGGTCTTGACCATGAAATGGTTGTCTGGATCCTTGGCAACCTCCTGGTAATACTCTTCAAGGTATGGACAGGAACCATTATCCAGCAGATAGCCAAACGCTTCGCAGTTCGGCTGCAATCCAATCGCCAGTGCCGGTGACTTCTTCAGCATCCGCATCGGATAACCGGTCGGTGAAGCCATATTGACCTCTATGTCGTCCTCCGTCGACTTGAAATATTCCTGTTTCACATGGTCAGGCAAGCCGGATTCCTTGGTGACCGCAAAACGGGTGGCAACCTGTACGGCATCGGCACCATCTTCAAGGAACGAAACCGCATCAGACCCCGTAAAGATGCCACCTCCAGCAATGACCGGGATTGAAAGCCCCTCTTTTTCCTGATAGCGGTTGACATCATGGACAATCGTCCTGAGATCGTAATCCGCCCAGTCAAGCCCAAACCCAAGATGGCCGCCAGCCAATGGGCCTTCGACCACCACATAATCTGGCAACCGGTTAAGCTTCGCACTCCGGCGCAGGAAAATCTGCAAGGCCCGGTGTGAAGAAACAATAATGCCAATCTTCACATCGCGGAAACGGGGATGGTCTTCAATGAGCTTCAGGGTGTTCTGATGGAGTCCAGCAGCCAAAGTGATCCCGTCAATCCCTGCATCCATCGCTGCTGACAGACGGGTACGCAATGTGTCACGAGCTGCATTCATGGTGAGCTTTTCCATGCAATTGATGAAAATCATCCCATCACCACGCTTACGCTCCATCACATCGGCAACCTGCCGCTTGGTCGCCTCCTCAACCATCTTCAGGTCAAACAAGACATCCGTCTTGTTGTGGAGAGGAATATATTTCCTGTATTGCTGTGCCTTTGTTCCCGTATAGTCCGTATCGAAATAACGGTCAGAAACATCCATATACATGGCATCAGAAATATGACCGATACCTCCCAGACGGGCAGCTTCCAATGCCAGTTCCGCCGTTGAAATATCCACCCCCATGCCTCCTATGACAATCGGGACATATTCCTTACCGCCTAAAACCAGCCGGAAATCATCAACACATTTCATTACAACCCCTGGACTACCGTAATACTGCCTTCACCAACCGTCAGACATTTTTGAAAACCCTGCTAAAAAGCGGGAATTCCCATCATCTTCCTGCCATCTTCAGCAAACGGGAACAACTCTACCTCATCAGGCATTCCACTGCAGGAAGCTGTCCTATTATAGTTCCGCTTTATGATAATGCAACAGAACCCTGTCCAACCGACAGGCAGAGGACAGCCTCTGCATCCCCATCAATGCGACATCAATACCGGTACCTTGGAAGATTCCAGAACCGTACGGGTCACCCCGCCCAACAGGAATTCACGGAACCGGGTATGCCCGTATCCGCCCATCACCAGCAGGTCCGTCCCCTGTTCTTCTGCCAAAGCCAGCAATGACTTGCCGATATCACGGCTCTCCTGAGGCGGCATAACTTCAACATTGACGCCATGGCGTTTCAGGTATTGGGCGATATCCGCACCGCCTGCTGCCGCATCCATATCAGCTTCGCTCTCGACATTGAACATGACCACCTGGACCAGTTCCGATTTCTTAAGAAGCGGCAATGCATCTGCAACGGCACGGATGGATTCACGGCTGGCATTCCAGCAGATCATCGCCTTCTTGCCAACGGTTTCTTTGGGATAGCCTGGCGGAATGATCAAGACTGGACGGCCAGAATTCATCATCACAAATTCCGGGAAATCCGGTGTCACCGATGCACCGGTATCATCCAGGTTGGTCCTGCCAATCACAATCAGGTCACTGACCCTGCCCAACAGGCAGACACCACTGCTTGCGTCACCATCAGCCACACGCCCTTCATAAGCTTCCAGCCCTGTAGACTTGACGTCTTCCTTGAACTCCTCGACAAACTGGCCTGCCTTGTAACGCAGGTATTTCATATGCTCTGCAAATGCCAGGTCCTGTGGTGAATAGAAATAGGAACTCTGGGTTGCAATCCCGATAGTTGCAACACCAAGCAGGTGGGCATCTTCTGCTTTCGCCAGGTTCGCAGCAATACGGACACGGTTTTTCAGGATATCTTTTCTGTCCAGATGGACAAGGATGTTTTTGTAAGACATTACAACCTCCGTCTAAAATTGAGGTGGATGGAACCTGCCTGTTGCCAGACAAGTCCCTGGATCATTTTTCCAAGCCAAAAGCCTTATGCAAAGCCCTGACTGCCAGTTCCATATATTTTTCATCAATGATGACCGAAATCTTGATTTCTGATGTAGAGATCATCAGGATATTGATGCCTTCAGAAAACAGGGTACTGAACATCTTGGATGCCACACCGACATGGCTCCGCATCCCAATACCAATTGCAGAGACCTTGGAAACCTTCGCATCCCCGATAATATCGGAAGCACCGATGTCTGCCTTGACCTGATTGTTCAGGATATCCATTGCCCGGTTGTAATCGGGACGTGGCACCGTAAAGGTGAAATCCGTCTTGCCGCCGACAGACTGGTTCTGGATAATCATATCCACTTCAATATTGGCATTGGCAATAGCACCCAGGATTTTGGAAGCAATGCCAGGCCGGTCAGGAACACCAAGCACGGTGATCTTTGCCTCGTCGCGGCTGAAAGCGATACCAGAAATAACGGTTGATTCCATATCAGTGTGTTCTTCTTCAAAAGTAATCAGTGTGCCGGATTTTGCCTCTTCTTCCAAAGGCATTTCCGGATCGGTAAGTGACGACAGCACCCGGGTCGGGACATGATAACTGCCAGCCAGTTCAACAGAACGGGTCTGCAGCACCTTCGACCCCAACGATGCCATCTCAAGCATTTCTTCAAAAGTGATTTTCTGGAGCCTCCTTGCTTCAGACACCACCCGTGGATCAGTCGTATAGACGCCATCCACATCGGTATAAATCAGGCATTCATCCGCTTTCAGTGAAGCCGCGATTGCGACCGCGGAGGTATCAGACCCACCCCGTCCCAATGTGGTGATTTCATTCAATTCATTGACCCCTTGAAAACCAGCGACAATGACTATCCTGCCCTGATCCAGGTTTTCACGGATTTTCCGGTCATCAATTGAATGGATACGTGCCTTGGTATGTGCTGTATCTGTCACGACAGGAACCTGCCATCCCGTGAAAGAAACCGCCTGTTTTCCCAACTGCTGGAGAGCCAATGACAGCAACCCGATGGAAACCTGCTCCCCGGTTGAGGAGATCATATCCAATTCACGCTGGTTGGGCTCTGGCATGATTTCCTGCGCCAAGCCAATCAGCCGGTTTGTTTCACCAGCCATCGCCGATGGCACTACAACGACCTGGTAACCCGCATCGTGCCATTTGGCAACACGCCGTGCTACATTCTTGATGCGGTCAATGGACCCCATCGATGTACCGCCATATTTATGAACGACTAAAGCCATAGGATTCCGCTATTTGAAAGTTAAAGATCCAAATCTTTACTTTACCGTAAAACGGCAGGGATTGCACAGGAAAAAATCCTATTACTTACACCCATCAACCAGCTGTCACGGGGTCTGCCAGCCACTTCAATTGGACACACCTGCCCGAATTCCCCTGATATTGGGCTGCCTGCCCGATACCAGCAGCAAAAACCAGTTCTTCTTCCCACCAGACTGCCGGCAGGAACCGCCTGTCAGCACCCGGCACCCCGGCTTCCTGGTAAAGGCTCTTGAGATCCTTTGAGGGACGGTCTGTCAGCCTGATCCTGGCATTGCCCTGATAGGGACGGAGCGTAAAAATCCTGCCCCGGAACCAGTCAACATCAAACCCCGTTTCCCCCAATTCAAACACCAATGTGCCATACCACGTCCGGAACTGGATGGAAGGTTCCCCATTCCAGTTGAATGCAATTGCCTTTTCAGGTGGCTGGCGCGTCGATTGTCCTGTCATCGTCACCCTATCCCGATATCTGCGGATGGTTTTCCCATCCATTACCAATGTTGTCTTCACATCCCGGTTTTCAGACAGCAGCTGCTTCCGCAGCTCACGGAACCAGGCTGCAGAAGGAATCCTGACCTGATGGACATCAAGCCAATGCCGAAGCAGATTGTCTATCCGGTCCTGGCCAAACGTCCGGACCTTTGCCATATCCAAAGCACCATCCATCATCTGACAATCATGCAAGTCTGTCTCCGCCAATGCATCCAACAACCGCATCGCTGATGCAGCATGGGCGGCAGTGCCTGCAAGATGCCGTTCAAATCCCGGCGAGATTTCCGATAGCAATGGCATCAGGCGATGACGGATGGCATTCCGGGTATAGGCGATGTCGCTGTTCGACTCATCCTCGATATACGCCTCCCCTGCCTGTTCCAACCAGCCTTCCAGCTCCCTGCGGGAAATGTTCAGCAATGGACGCCCCAACAAGACTGGCTGCCCTTCCGTCTGGTATGGCAACACGGTGCTCTCTCCCATACCCGCCAGTCCCGCCAATCCAGTCCCCCGCAACAGCTGCATCAGAACCGTTTCAAGCTGGTCATCCTGATGATGTCCTGTCAACAGCAACGTCACATCATGCTGACGGCACAGGCTTCCAAGCGCCTGATAGCGCTTTTTCCGGGCATCAGCCTCAACCCCATCCCCTGTCCGGCCATCCACCTGCACCTTCAGGGCATCAAACCCCACACCAAGGTCTTGGCAGACCTGACGGCAATGCACCAGCCAATCATCGGCATTGGAACTGATGCCATGATGGATATGGAACGCCCAGAGTGGAATGCCAGCATCAGCTGCATACTGCCGTGCAAGGCGAAGCAATGCCGTGGAGTCAGGACCACCGCTAAAAGCCACGGCCAGTCCCCCTTTGGAAAAAACGCGCATCTGGATTGCATCCAGTGCGCGTCTGAAGGTCTCCTCAATCAACCGCAAAACAGGTTCCTAAGCAACCGAAACCGTATCGCTGAATTTGCCAAAGTTCAGCCATTTTTCCTGACGGGCTGCCAATAGTTCTTCCGTAGGGATATCCTTGAGCTTTTCATAGGCCTCAAGCAGGGCCTGCTTGAGGGTGGCAGCGGTTTCTTTCAGATTGCGGTGTGCGCCACCCACCGGCTCCGCAATGATACGGTCAATCAACCCTATCCCTTTCAGACGCTGTGCAGTCAGTCCCAATGCCTCCGCTGCCTCATTGGCACGCTCTGCTGTCTTCCAGAGGATTGAAGCACAGCCTTCCGGCGAAATCACCGAATAGACCGCATTCTGAAGCATCTGGACAACATCTGCCACCGCAATCGCCAACGCACCACCAGACCCTCCTTCACCGATGACGGTTGCAATCAGGGGCACCTTGATTTCTGCCATTTCATAGAGATTGCGGCCGATTGCTTCAGACTGCCCCCGTTCCTCGGCATCAATCCCAGGAAATGCCCCTGGCGTATCTATAAACGTAAAGACCGGCAACCCGAATTTCTCAGCGGTATGCATCAGACGGAGCGCTTTCCGGTAGCCTTCTGGACGGGGCATCCCGAAATTCCGGAAACTCCTTTCCTTGATGTCCCGTCCTTTTTGATGCCCGATGACAACACAGGGCATTCCATCCAGACGTGCAAGCCCACCGACAATCGCCGGGTCATCGGCAAATGCCCGGTCACCATGCAGTTCACGGAAATCCGTGAAGATTTCCTGGATATAGTCAAGCGTATAAGGCCGGTTTGGATGACGGGCAATCTGGGAAACCTGCCAAGGTGTCAAACCCGCATAGATTTCCTCAATCAACTGACGGCTCTTCTCCTCCAATTGGCTGAGTTCTTCAGAAATATCGACTGAAGAATCCCCCTGGACAAGGCGCAGTTCCTCGATTTTTGCATTCAGTTCAGCAATCGGCTGCTCGAAGCTGAGAAACATCGTTTTAGCCACACTATCTCCTTCTTGGCTGCACTTACCGGTAAGACAGCCTTAAAATTAACCTTCCCCCTATTTTACAGGAACCGCCGGACAGCATCCGCCCACCAACGCCAACTCAGGCACGCCGCCATTCCGTGATTCCCCCTGGACGGTCTTCCAGTTCGATGCCTTTTTCCTTCAAGGCATTGCGGATCCTGTCAGCTTCCGCATAGTCTTTGCTCTTCTTCGCTGCAAGCCGGGCCTGGATCTGCTCTTCAATCCATGCGGTATCGCCATCCCCTGCATCCCCTTTCAGGAACACCTCAGGATCACGGTCCAGCAGTCCCAGGACACCTCCCAGAGACTTCAGCAGGGATGCCGTTTCAACGGAATGCGTCCTATTGACTTCCCCTGCCAGCTCAAACAGCACGGCAACAGCTTCTGCCGTATTGAAATCATCATTCATCGCATCCCGGAAACGGGCCGCATAAGGGTTGTTCCAATCGATATCAACCACCTTGGCATCAACACCGTTCAAAGCAGTATAAAGGCGGGTCAGCGCCCCTTTCGCATCATTGAGATGTGCATCCGAATAATTGAGCGGACTCCGGTAATGTGTCCGGATGATGAAGAAACGCAGGACTTCCGCATCATAATCCTTGAGGACATCCCGGATGGTGAAGAAATTGCCCAATGACTTGGACATCTTCACATTGTCCACACGGACAAAACCATTATGCATCCAGTAATTGACAAACGGTTTGCCGGAAGCCCCCTCCGATTGGGCAATCTCATTTTCATGATGCGGGAACTGAAGGTCAAAACCACCACCATGGATATCAAAATGTTCCCCCAGCAGCTTACTGGACATCGCTGAACACTCAATATGCCAGCCAGGACGTCCCTTGCCCCATTTGGAATCCCATTTCGCTTCATCCGGTTCAGAATCCTTCGCCGATTTCCACAAGACAAAATCCAACGGGTCACGCTTACCGGTATTGATATCCACGCGTTCACCTGCACGGAGGTCATCCAGGGATTTGCCGGACAGCTTGCCGTATCCCTTGAAATCCCGGACAGAAAAGTTCACATCCCCGTCTTCAGACTGGTAGGCCAGACCGTTCTTCTCGAGCTTTTCAATGATTGCCAGCATTTCATCGATATACTCTGTCGCTTTCGGTTCATGGTCTGGCGGCAGGATACCCAAAGCCTGCGTATCTTCATGCATACACCGTGTAAAGCGGGTCGTCAGGTTCAGCATGGTTTCATTGTTCTCGCCTGCACGCTTGATGATCTTGTCATCGATATCGGTGATATTGCGGACATAAGTGACGTCATAACCCAACGCTTTCAGCCAGCGGTAAACGACATCGAAGGACATCATCATCCGGGCATGCCCCATATGACAGTAATCATAGATTGTCATACCGCATACATACATCCCGACTTTTCCGGGTTCAATGGATCTGAAAACCTGCTTGCTCCTGGTCAGGCTGTTGTATATCTGAAGGTCACCCATATTGAATCGCCATCCGCCATAAAAACAAAGAAATTGTTATTTTACTGTGAATTCATGCCGGCCATCCAATTTTGCTGAAACAAATCTGACAACAGAAAGCCATATGCCTACCCACGTTGACAATATCCTTGACAGCTTTAGTCTGCTAGAATGCTTCCACATCTTTAATCCGTATTGATGGTGCATGCCGTCATGCAGGCACCGCTTGACCAGAAACAACCAACCACATCAAGGAACAACATGGCAGTCATCCTGAACACCAATTTCGGCAAAATCAAAATCGAACTCAACGAAAAGAAAGCCCCAAAAACCGTCAAGAACTTCCTGGATTACGTCAATTCCGGCTTCTATGACGGCACCATCTTCCACCGCGTCATCGACAACTTCATGATCCAGGGCGGAGGTTTCGACCAGAGCATGCGCCAGAAACAGACCAAGGCTCCGATTGAAAACGAAGCCAAGAACGGGCTGTCCAACAAGACCTATTCCATTGCCATGGCACGCACCATGGACCCCCATTCTGCAACCGCACAGTTCTACATCAATGTCGCTGACAACGACTTCCTGGACTACCCGGGGCAAGATGGCTGGGGATACTGCGTTTTCGGCAAGGTCACTGAAGGCATGGATGTCGTTGACAAAATCAAAGGCGTCAGGACAATTTTCCATCCAAGCGGCCATCAGGACGTCCCATTGGAAAGCGTCATCATCGAATCCGCAAAAGAAGTCTGACCCAACCAGCCTGACTGTTATGGACCAGCCTGCCCGTTTCAAAGCGGTTTTCCTCTCAGACCTCCATCTGTCAGAGGAACTGCCGGAAACAACGCGGGCTTTCCTGGATTTCCTGGAAAGGCAAGGCCGCCAGACTGAACGGCTTTATATCCTGGGCGACCTGTTCCAGTATTGGGTAGGGGATGATGCGATGGCAGATGACCCTTATCTCCAGACCATCATCCATGCCATCAGGAAACTATCAGACAGTGGTACCGGAATCTTCTGGATCTGTGGAAACCGGGATTTCCTTACTGGAAAGAAATTCCTGAAAGCAACCGGTGCAACCGGACTCAAGGAACCCGGTCTCCTGCAAGCCGGCAGCCTGCGCATTGCCATGGTCCATGGCGATGCCCTCTGTACCGATGATGAAGCGTACATGAAGTTCCGTGCCAAGGTCAGGAACCCTATCTGGCGTTTCTTCTTCCTGCTGGTCCCCCTTTCAAAACGGAAAGCCATTGTTGCCAATGCCCGCAGGGACAGCACCAGAAGCAACATGGCTAAATCCGCAAAAATCATGGACGTCAACCAAGATGCCGTGAAAGCGCTCTTTGCCCAGACCGGTGCCGATGTCCTGGTCCATGGGCACACCCACCATCCCGGTGACCATCGCGTAGTCCTGCAAAACAGTGATAGGCGCCGTCTGGTGCTTTCTGACTGGAACCTGGATGACAAAGGGAATCCCCGGGCAGACTGGCTTTCAGTAACGTACGATGGCACCATTGAGCGCCATACCCTCTGAAATCACTCCATCAGCTTGTTCAGCTGTTCTGTGCTGAGGGTTCTGCTGTCTTCATCGGCTTTCTCAACCGGAATGCCGGCCGATTCAAGAGCCTCCGTCAGCTGCTGGATACGCCGTTCCTGTGCGGCATTGTTGTTGATCAGCCCATGCAACGCCTTGATGAGCGGATCATCCTCATTGGCGGTGATGCCATAAGAATTGAACAGTTTGGTCGCAGCATCCTGCTTCTGTTGCCCTGAAAACTGTTCCTTCATGATGATACGGGCAGGATTTCCGACAGCCGTCGCCCCTGCGGGCACTTCCCGGACAACCACCGCATTGGATCCCACCTTGGCGCCATCCCCGACTGTAAAACTGCCCAGAATCTGGGCATTGGCACCGCAGATGACCCCTTTACCCAATGTTGGATGGCGTTTCTTCCCCTTGGTCAACGAAGTCCCGCCTAACGTCACCCCTTGATAGATGGTGCAGTCATCCCCGACCTCAGCGGTTTCTCCAATCACAACACCGCAACCATGGTCAATGAACACCCGGCGGCCAATCACTGCAGCCGGATGGATTTCAATCCCGGTAATGACCCGTGCCAGATGGGACAGGAACCGGGACAGCCATTTCATCCCATGGTTCCAGAGCCAATGGGAAAGGCGGTGGATGGCCAGTGCCTGGAACCCCGGATAGCATGTCACAATCTCCCAGCCGCTACGTGCGGCAGGATCCCGTTCCATAATACTCTTGATTTCTTCCCTGAAGCGCCCAGACATTTTGACAAAACACGGCAAACCACTGGATGCAGATAATACCTGTTTCCACAGAAAACTGCACGGAAAACCGCGCTTGGCAAAAGGATTGGCCAATTACAGCATTCCCACCAACCGGCGTCCTTGCCTATTGTCAGGTCTTTTCCACAGCCTTGATCCGTTGGCGGCGTGCTTCATACAGGCAGACACCGGAAGCCACAGAAATATTCAGGCTTTCCACAGAACCCAGCATCGGGATGACCACCAGCTCATCACAGTTCTCTTCGGTCAACCGCCGCATCCCTTTCCCTTCAGCACCCATCACGAAAGCAGTGCCAGCTGTGTAATCAACATCATACAGGCTCTTGGATGCTGCGTCCGATGTCCCGATGACCCAGATATTGCGTTCCTTCATCTGGCGGAGCGTCCTTGCCAGATTGGTCACCGTGATATAAGGCACAGTCTGCGCTGCCCCACTGGCAACCTTCTCCACCGTTGCATTCACACTGGCAGAACGGTCTTTCGGTGCAATGATGGCATGGGCGCCCACACTGTCCGCAACACGGAAACACGCCCCCAGATTATGCGGATCAGTGATGCCGTCCAACACCAGCAGCAATGGCGGTCCCTCAATGGCATCCAGCAGTTCATCCAGGTTCTTTGCCAATGAAACCGGTTCTGCCATCGCCACAACCCCCTGATGGCGGCGGGTTCCTGCCATCCGGTCAAGCCGCTGTCCATCAGTCTGGATAACCCGGACACCTGAAGATCTCGCCAATCCCAACAGGTCCTGCATCCGTCTGTCTGTCCGGTCAGCATCGACATAAACCATTTCAACGGAAGAGGCTTCATGGCGGATACGCGAAGTGACCGCATGGAAACCGAATACAGCCTTGCTTTTCATGACTTTACCTGTTCCTTGTCCTGACCTGACCGGACTGCGCCATCATTATCTGCATGATTCCCCGTTGGATGGAATGGCCCCTCAACCAGACGGAAATCAATCTGCCGGGCATCCAGGTTGACCCGGGAAACCTGTACCTTGACCTTGTCCGCCAGCCGGAAACTGACACCGCTCCGCTCACCACGCAGTTCACGGCGGATATCATCATAATGAAAGTAATCCTGTCCGAGGTCTGTCACATGCACCAACCCCTCAACATACAGGTCATCCAGCTGGACGAAAACCCCAAAGGCTGTGACACTGGCAACCGACCCCATGAATTCCTCGCCCAGCTTGTCCCGCATATACCAGCATTTCAGCCACTGTTCCACATCATAGGAAGCATCATCGGCACGGCGTTCATTGGCAGAACAGTGCAGTCCCAGCATTTCCCAGACTGCCCGTTCCCTGCCCACTTTCCGGTCCTTTCCCCCTGTACCCTGTTGCTGCAAGACCTGTTTCCGGATGGACGCCGGCACATCAAGATTAAGCTTCTTCCTCTCTATACCTTTAGGTACATATTTTTTACCAGAAAGGATTGCCTTGATGACACGGTGCGTCAACAGGTCAGGATAACGTCGGATAGGACTGGTGAAATGCATATAAGCATCAAATGCCAGTCCGAAATGCCCGACGTTATCCGGGGTATAGACCGCCTGCTGCATCGACCGCAGCAGCATCGTCTGCAATATTGTGGCATCAGGCCTTCCAGCAAACTGCCGTGCAGCGGAGGCATAATCTGTCGGCTCCGGAGAGTCCCCGCCTCCCAGCGTAATCCCCGACAACGCCAGGAAAGCCCTGACCTGCTGGAGTTTCTCTATACTTGGATGGGCATGGACACGGTAAAGCCCCTCATGCTGGTGATGGGCAATGAAATCTGCGGCACAGACATTGGCAACCAGCATGCATTCCTCAATCAGCTTATGCGCATCATTGCGCTCCCGTGGCAGGATCTTCTCAATCTTGCCGTTGTCATCGCAGATGATTTCCGTCTCAACTGTTTCAAAATCAATCGCTCCCCGGCGTTCCCTTGCCTGCGCCAGGACATGATAAAGCCCATAAAGGTCTTGTAAATGCGGCACCAATGTCCTGTATTGGACAGCTTCAGGGCCTGTTGGGTTCTGGAGGATGGCAAACACTGTGGTATAGGTCAGCCTTGCTGCAGAATGCATGACGGCAGGATAGAACTGGTAAGCTGTGACCTTGCCCCCGGAAGATATTACCGCATCGCAGACCATCACCAGACGGTCCACATCTGGATTCAACGAACAGATGCCGTTCGATAATTTCTCTGGCAGCATCGGGATGACCCTGCGGGGGAAATAGGTGGATGTCGCCCGCGAAAGCGCATCCCCATCCAATGGGGTTCCCGGCTGGACATAATGGCTGACATCAGCAATCGCCACAACCAGCCGGTAACCATCATTGCCGTCGACTGTTACCGGCATGCAATAGACCGCATCATCAAAATCCCGGGCATCCTCGCCATCTATCGTCACCAGTGGGATATCCCGCAAGTCGATGCGCCCCTTCGCTTCTTCCGGCAAAACTGTATCCGGCAATGCATCTGCCTGCTGCAGGGCATCTGGTGAAAAGACATAAGGCAGGCCGAACTTGCGGACGGCAATCTCGATCTCAATACCGGAATCCTCCCGGTTCCCCAATACTTCGACAATCTTCGCCATTGGCGGAGCATACCGTGTCGGCTGCGAAGTCAACTCAGCATTCACATACTGGCCTTCCCGTGCTTTCCCGGGCCTCCCATCCAACAGGATGTCATGGGCAATCCGCCTGTCTTCCGGCGCAATCCGCCAGACGCCCTCTTCCCGGACAAGCCGGCCCACCACATGGGTAGTTGAGCGGGCAGTGACCGTTACGATGAACCCCTCAGGACGTCCCTTGCTGTCATAGCCGGCAATACGGACCTCTGCCCGGTCATTCGGCATCACCTTGTACATTTCCTTCTCAGGCAGATAGATGGGCTCCTCACCATCATCACGGATCAGGAAACCGAAACCTTCGGGATGCCCTTGGACATAACCGGTGATGAAACGGGCTGATGTATTGACCTTGTAACTGCCTTTTGCATCCTGGACAATCTGCCCGTCACGCACCATCGCATCCAGCCGTTTCAGGAACCCATCGAATTCCGTCGTCTTGACCTGCAGTTCCTTCGCAAGCGTCTTGACCCCATACCCACGGGATGATTGGCGTAACGCATCCATGATTTCTTCCCGGCTGGGGATGGGATAAGGATATTTTTTCATTGGGTCCTCACAGTGGTTGCTGATGGGAAAGGCATGTTGGTATCTGAACAGCCACATGATGCTTTTTTTTCACCACTTCTGCAAGAGTGTTGACAAAACCTAAGAGACCGATATAATAAGCGTCTCTTTCAGTAAAAATGTTGGATTTTACTGGAATTTGAAAATGCCCACGTGGCGGAATTGGTAGACGCGCATGGTTCAGGTCCATGTGCCGCGAGGTGTGGGGGTTCAAATCCCTCCGTGGGCACCAGAAATCCGCAGGATAGACCCGCTCGCTCAGTGCGGGTTTTTTGTTGTCCAAACCCCTGTCCAGAGAAGCAATGCCTGACCAGCCACAGACTGACAAAGCCGGTAAAACCCTGTTCTATGACCCGGAATCCCGCCGCATCCGAAGCTTCGTCACCCGGGCAGGGCGTGTTTCTTCCGGACAGGAACGTGCCATCCAGGAACTCGGCCCTGTCTTCTGCGTCCCTTATGCCAAGCAGCAGTTGGATTACACTGCGCTGTTCAGCCGCCAGGCAGACACCATCCTGGAAATCGGTTTCGGCATGGGGGAAACCACTGCAGCCATCGCGGAATCACTGCCCCATCTGGACTTCATTGGCGTCGAAGTGCATACCCCGGGAGTCGGCGCCCTGCTGAAACTGATAGGTGAAAAGCAGCTGAAGAATATCCGCATCATCCAACATGATGCAGTGGAAGTACTGGAAAACATGATTCCCGACAGTTCGCTGGCAGGTGTCCATGTTTTCTTCCCGGACCCATGGCATAAGGCGAAACACCAGAAACGCCGCCTGATTCAGTCCGGTTTTGTCCATTTCCTCTGTTCAAAACTCAGGCAAGGCGCTTACCTGCACTGTGCGACCGATTGGGAAAACTATGCAGAACAGATGCTGGAAGTCCTCAGTGCCGAACCGATGCTCGAGAACACCGCCGAAGGTTATGCCCCCCGTCCAGATTACCGGCCCGTCACCAAATTCGAGAAACGGGGGCTGCGCCTTGGCCATGGCGTCTGGGACCTGGTGTTCCGGAAAAAATGACAGACACCCCCGCCATGTCCCTGCCATTGGCAGAGGGACATGGCATCATGTGTCCAGCCTGACGGTCATTTCAGCTTCAGCAGCTTCTTGATCTTGTTGATTTCCGCTTCCAACCGAGCCGACCGTTCAGATTCCGCAGCCAGCTTGGTTTCCGAACTGTTCAGCTGCGCCGACAGCTGGCGGTTCTCTTCAGACAATGTCGAAATCTGCCGCCTCATCTCGTGGAGGTTGTTCGGTGATGTCTTGTTGCCGGAGCCCGTCCCGAAGCGGTACGAAAACCCGGCATTGACCATCGAATCCGATTCATTCAGCGAAACGCCCAGACTGAACATCTTGTTTTCATCTGGACGGTAGAAGACCCCCGCTGCAACTGCATTGGATCCGTGATACTGGCCAACACCTGCCGATGCCGTCAGTTTGTGGTCTTCATCGAAATCCAATGGATGCAGTGCCGCCAACGCTGCTGCGTGCGCACCGGTCCGGTGTATCTTGCGTTCCAGCTGGGCATCCTTATGCATCAGCCGC
>JAFWUI010000023.1 GCA_017524145.1 Oxalobacter sp.
GATTGGCATTGTATCAGAAGTGCACAATGCAACCAAGTTATCTTGGTGGTGATAGGTGGACTTGAACCGCCGACCCCAGCATTATGAGTGCTGTGCTCTAACCAGCTGAGCTATATCACCGAAAGAATTTCGATTATCGCACTTGATTCATACTATGTCAAGCTGTCTCGGATATTTAAAGGAGTCAGCTTAGTTATAACCGTATTTCTCGATGACAGCCATACTGAGTTTGTCGATGTCTTCGGTGAGTGCTGCAATGATTTCCTTCCCTTTATCTGACCATTTGCCTTTGTAGGCTGAACCATCCCAGTATCGGCTGTATTCTTGAGAGAGCATCGCAAACTGTGCTTTATGGTCAGTCAGGAATTTGTTAAGTACCTTGCAGGTTGTCCGTTTCAGGTTGCCTGACAGGATGATGCGGACTGCCATCCCGTTATAGACTGTGGAAGGTATTGGTGTATGGGCATCTTTGTTTACACCGAAGCGGACGCATTTGTTTTCGCCATCCAGTTCAAGGAATGCTGGTTGCAGGTAACATTTCCCAGGATTGGGACGATAAACAGGTTGCCTGCCTTTGACCTTTTCAATTTTCCACATCTTGCTTTTCTTGCCTTTTTATTTGGAGTGTTCTGTAGAACCCGATAAATAACAGCCTTTAAAAAAAAATACCGCATGCCAGCGGTATTTTTGATGTTATTGGCGGAGGCGGTGAGATTCGAACTCACGAACGGTCGCCCGTTGCCGGTTTTCAAGACCGGTGCATTCAACCACTCTGCCACACCTCCTTGATTTGTTTAATCAGTTTGGAAGTCATTTAAGACTATCTGCTATCTGACAATGAGGGTGCAGTATATCGAATCTACTGTTTTTTAGCAAATCACACCGCAGGGAAAAGACCTGTTATCAGCCCGTTCCTGATCTGACAGCAGGTCTTGGAATCAATATCAACAAGGGTTATTTCTTGAAAATATTTCCAAGCGGTTTTCCTGATCCGGAAGGTGACAGGATAGACCCTAAACCTGATTTTCCAGAAGAGCCGGAAGAAAGCATGGAACTAGGGAAAGTATTGCCAGCATACGATTTGATTTTTTCAGAAATCATTTCAGAAGTGATGGCAGAAACGGCATTCTGGAGGCCGTTGGTTGGTTCATGCAGTAAGACTTGCAATGCTTCCTTGGAGCAGGAGGACAGGATCAGTCTGGAGACAACAGATTTTGCTTCTGTGTTGACCTGTTGGGTTTTGCTTTGAGGTATGGTTGCAATACCTTTTGCAGCATCAGTCTGGCCTAGAGAGACAAAAGCCCATTGGGTCAGGGTGGTTTTGTCTTGGGAACCAGATTTGTTGTACAGGCATTTTCCCAAGGATGTCGCATAGTCGCCTGCGGATGCAGAACCACATGCCAAGATACCTGCCAAGGTTACGGCAAACAGTTTCAGTTTCATTGCTCCTCCTATCGGTGATGATGGGTGATTATTGTCCTCGCATAAATAATGCGTCCAGTTCCGCCATGGTCAGCTGTGTCCAGGTCGGTCTGCCATGGTTGCATTGTCCTGCCCGTTCTGTCTGTTCCATCTGCCGTAGCAAGGCATTCATTTCAATGATGGTCAGGGAGCGGTTGGCACGGACAGCATGGTGGCAGGCAATGGTTGCCAGCTGTTCATTGCGTTTTTCTTCTGTGACCTTGGATGCACCGAATGCATCCAGGTCCTGAAGTATCTGATGGAATGCTTCTGTCATATCAGTCTGTTTCAATAGGGCAGGTACAGACCGGATGGCAATATTGGTTGGTGTCAGCAGGGAAATATCGAAGCCCAGTTCTTTCAGGACCGCTTCATTTTCTTGGATGATGCCTGCTTCACTGTTGCTGATTTTCAGGGAGATTGGAATCAGCAGGCTTTGGGTGGCAACCTGTTTATTGTCCAATGCTGTCTTCAGCTGTTCATAAACGATTCTTTCATGAGCGGCATGCATATCGACCAGAACAAGTCCCTGCCTGTTCTGTGCCAGTATGTAGATGTCATGCAGTTGCGCCAGAGCAAATCCCAATGGAAAAGCTTCTTCTGAGGGCGGCAATGTATCGTGCTGAACCGGCTTTACCGATGCATCAGGATATTGCCTGGCCATAGCCGTTTGTCCATCAATTTCTTCATCGACCTGCTTCAGGATATTCTGGACAAACATGCCATATGGCTCTGTTTTCTGTTCAAAGCGGAGTGATGTGGGAGGTGGGCCTTTCCGCCATTTCAGGGAGCAGGAAGGTGAAGAAGATCGGTTGGTTTCTGAATCAATATCCTCTGTCAGATAGTTTGGATTGGCAGAGACTTCTCCGGTTTCAGGGGTTACAGCAGCCATGGTCTGCGCCAAGGTGCGTGAAACGGCCTGTTGGATAAACTGATGGATGGAACGGTTGTCCCTGAAGCGGACTTCAATCTTGGAAGGATGGACATTGACATCCACCTTGGCAGGGTCAATGTCCAGATACAGGATATAAACAGGGAAACGGTTGCCATGCAGGACATCTTCATAAGCAGCACGGACAGCATGTCCCAACAGCCGGTCGCGGGTAAAGCGTCCATTGACATAGAAGTATTGCATGTCTCCACGGGACCGTGACGCAGTTGGCAAACCGATGAAACCATTCAAGGCCAGCCTGTCATTGCCTTCACCAAGTTCCAGGTTGATGGGGATGGTAGTCTCAAAAATGTCTTTCAAGACTTCTTTGCCCCGTTGGAAGAGATTGTCAGCCAGATACCGGGCTGTTGCCCTGCCATTGTGGAAAAGGGTGAACTGGATTCCCGGATTGGCCAAGGCGATACGTTCCACCGCTTCGGCGCAATGTCCATATTCAGTCTGTTCTGACTTCAGGAATTTCCGTCTTGCTGGGGTATTGGCATACAGCTCGTGGACTTCGACGGTTGTTCCCTGTGTTCCAGAGGCGGGTACCGGTGTTCCAGATGAATCTGAAAGTTCCCAGGCATGTGGTTCGTCAGCGGTTCTTGAACGGAGGGTCAGGTCAGCCACGGCTGCAATGGATGCCAGAGCCTCGCCACGGAATCCAAGGGTTGTGACATGCTCCAGGTCATAAAGGGAGGCAATCTTGGAGGTGGCATGCCTTGCCAATGCCAATGGCATCTGGTCATGGGGAATGCCTGAACCGTTGTCAGTGATGGCAATCCGTTTGATGCCACCGTTCTCAAGCCGTATCTCGATTTTTGTCGCGCCCGCATCGATGGCATTTTCCAGCAACTCCTTGACAACAGCGGCTGGGCGTTCGATGACCTCACCAGCCGCAATCTGCGAAATCAGCAGGTCAGGCAGCAGCTGGATGGCTCTGGTACTTTGAGGATTTCCAGTTTCCATGATAGGGCTATTTTAGTCTACTGCGTGGGCAGTCAGGAACAAGGATTTAGATAATGCAGCAAAGAAATCCTGATAGATTTTCGGTTCTTTGATAGGTTTCTGCCGGAAAGTGGCATTCATACGGACACTCATAAGGTTTTTACCTTTTGGAGTGACAGTAACAGTTGCCTGGGTGGTTTTCCGGGTTGGGTCCAATGCTGCTTCATCATAAAGGTGTGAACCGCCGATATCCCTGATGGCTGAGATGGTGCCAAGTTCATAGTCGGTTTTACTGATGATGAAGCCATAATCCTGAAGGGTTGCTATGGCCGCACGCATGACTATCGCCTTATCATGGGTGTCAAAAATACGTGATTGATAGCTTCTGACTTGAAGTTGGGTTTCACCGTTGTTATCCAAAACGGTATCAATGACAGAAGGTGTCTGGCATCCCATAAGGGTAAATGATGTGCCAATCAATGCAATCAACAGGCTTTTTTTCATAGCTTTTGCCCCTCAATGAAAACAGCTTTTGACAGCTTGTCATGGAACTCTGTGAACAGCTGTGGATTGTTGAGGTTTTCAGCCTTGTCCTTTCCATTCGTATAGGAGATGATCCGGTTGAAATTCACCCGTACATAATGGTTTTTAGGGATAGGCTTGCCTTGGTTGTCGAGTATGGGGTTGATGACCAAAGTGACAGAGATATCCTGATTGGTCTGGAATACATTACCTTTCCTGTTCTTGGATCCGGTCAGGACACCCAGCTTGGCATTGGTTTCAGTCAAGACAAATCCCATATCCTGAAGAACAGCAACACTGGCAGCCAGCAGCTCCTGTTCAGAAAGCCCCTCATAACGCCGGGTTTCCCGTTGACGGGCCTGCAACATATCATCTGTCGGTGCAAAAAGGTCCATCGGTGGTTCCAGTGCGCACCCTGTCAGACAGATGGCAAGCAGAAGGGGGGCCGTTTTTCTCATATCAGAACTTCGACTGATGGTAAGCAAAATCCCTGACTTTGCCAGCTTCATCGTATTTGATGATGACTGTCAGCGTGCGCTGGCTGGTGGAAGCCGCACCGCTTGACAGGGATTGTCCAGCTCCGGAAGCGCCTCCCGCATTATTACCGAACCCTAGAAAGAGGGCGGCAACTCCGCCTGTGCTGTTGGAATAGACCTGATCAGTCGCAATCTTGTCATAGACCCAGACTTCACGGCGGTTCTCATCGGTGGTGACAATGTTGGGTGAGCCGAGGACCTCAGTCACTTCAGCACCACTCATGCCGACACGGATTTCTTTCTGAACCTGTCCAACGGTCATGTTGTTGATGGTATTGTCCTGAACCTGGTCTTTGTGCCATGTCGATTGGCAACCTGTCAGTAGCAGACCGGCTGCGATAAAGCCAGCAAGGAATAGTTTCTTCATCTGTTATGCCCCTTCTCAAAAAATGGCCAATTCAAGAAATGGTTTTATTCTTAATATTGCATGGAACCTAATGTCAATGGTTATAGCTCATCTTGAAATGAGGCTCAAGCATTCTTTGTTGTCAGGATTTTTTCTTCAGTATCATGTTTTTACTCTGATAAAATATATCGTTTATGTATGTAAGATAACCAATCAAGACCTGTGTCTAAAAAATCATAGGGAGAGCCTGAGAGATGGCTTCCTGCTTATTCAAATGAAAACAGGTAGTTAAGGCTGGTTGACTGTTTACTGCTTGCGGTTTTTCGGGATTGTCCAGTCATGGATTTTGTACAGTTTTTCGACTTGATACTTCATGTCGATAAGGTTCTGGGAAATATTATTGCCCAATATGGTACATGGGTTTATTTCATCCTGTTTGCCATCATCTTCTGTGAAACGGGCTTGGTCGTTGCACCGTTCCTGCCTGGGGATTCCCTGTTGTTCATTTCGGGGGCATTCTGTGCGACAGGCGCGATTGACCTCAAGATTCTTGCTGGGTCGCTGCTTGTTGCTGCTGTGCTGGGAGACAATGTCAATTATGTGATTGGTAGGAAAATCGGGGATGCGGTTTTTACAAAGGACTACAAGTGGATTGACAAGAAAGCCTTGAACTATACACACGAGTTTTTTGAGAAGCATGGTGGCAAGACCATTACACTGTGCCGGTTTATTCCATTAGTCAGGACTTTTGCCCCATTTGTCGCCGGTGTCACCAAGATGAAGATGTTTTATTTCCAGATGTACAATCTTCTGGGAGCAGTGCTCTGGATCATCGGTCTGACTGTCGGTGGCTATTTCTTTGGCAATATCCCAATCATCCGTGACCACTTGAATACCATTGTCCTGTTAGGTGTTGGGGCTGCAATTGTCCCGCTTATCCTGGGAGGGCTTTACAAACTTTTTAAGAAATCGTTTGGTTCCAGTCAAGGTGGACGTTCCAATCAAGGTGAATTATGAAAAAACTGTTGATGATATTGACTTGCTTCTGTTCAATCCTGGTGCTTGCAGGTTGCAATAAGCCAAGACAGATTCCGATGCATGGTGCTGCTGTCAATGATCCAACGAAATCAGCAACCCTTCAGGAAGGTTCTCTGCTGTTCCGCGCATTGGATGGCAAGCAGATGCCTTTGAAGGAAACACCGAATCCATTTGCTGATGTTGTTTATGCCATTACTGCCGGTCGGCATAAGATTGGCGCCATCAATATCCAAGGGGGACATGTTGCCCTGCCGGAGAACATGAAGTGCTATAGCTTTGATGTGGAATTGGAAGCTGGTGTCGAATACCTGATCGGTGAGGATAAGGATAGGGGGGTTGCCTGGATCAAGCGGAAAGACACTGACAAGACACTTCTTGAAGTCAAGCCGTTTGACAAGATTTTCCCTTATGAAAACATCTGCGACTGGAAGTCTCAATGAATGTGATTGTCGAACGGATTGATGTTGACCGTTTCGATGACCTGAATGTCCTGCTCAGGGAGTTCCAGCAGGAGATGGCTGGCATGGCAGGGTATCCAGATTTTGAGCCTGATGTAGAACTGAATGACCTGAAGCTGCGTGAATTCCTGGATATGCCTGATTACGGTGTATTCCTGGCAACAACCCCTAAAGGGCATCTGTTGGGGTTCTGCACGGTTTTTCCGATGCCTGTCGGTATCCGTGAAGAGAAGTTTGCGGTACTTGACCGGATTTATGTCCGTCCAGACTTCCGGCGCAGGCAGATAGGCCATCAGCTGTTGGACCAGGCGAAGCGTTTTGCCCGTTCTTGCAAGTGCCAACGGCTTCAGATGACGATGTCGGCATTTTTTCCGCTTGAAGCAGCAACAGCTTTCTTTGATGCCGAGAAATTCTACAAGACCGGCGGGCGGAAACATAAAATCGCATTGAATACGCAATGAAAATAGAAAAAGATATTTTCCTCTATGGAGAATATCTTTTTTCAGGATTCAATGTGACAAAATTGTGACAGGTTCCATAAATCGGTCGATGATTTGCGCATTCTCTGTCAGCTTGTAAGGTGACAGGTGCGCATAGCGCTGGACCATTCTGATTGAATGCCATCCACCCATTTCCTGAAGCTCGTTTATCGGTACGCCGTTCTGGATGAGAACGCTTGCCCAGGTATGACGGTTGTCATGCCAGCGGTAGTCCTTGATGCCTGCCCGGTCAAGTGCCTTTTTCCAAAGATAGAAAATCGGGGGTATCCGTCTGCCGTTCTTGGTGAAGACATAGACCGGGTGGTTGCCGAAGTTCCTGGACAGCAGCTGTCTTATGGATGCTGTGATTGGCACGACATGGGTGTGTCCGGCCTTCATTTCGGAACCATCGATTATAATGACGTTGCGATCGAAGTCTATCTGCCGCCATCTCAGGTTCAAGACATTTGACCTTCTCAATCCCGTCATGATTGAGAACATGAATGGATCCTTGAGATGGGCAGGCAGTTCGTCATGCAGGCGCCTGATTTCCTCCACTGTCAGATACCGGATTCGTTTGTCTGAAACCTTGTAGCGGGAAATGGCGGGTTTCTTATCCAACCATTCCCAGATGTTGACTGCACGGGTGAGGATTGCACTGACAAGGGAAAGGTAACGGTTTGCGGTTGATGCCGATGTCCTGGCCATGATGGTTTCCCCGATATGGGCAATCATGCCACGGGTGATTTCGTCCAGGTACTTGCCCCGCAGGAAAGGCATGAGACAGCGCATGGTGCTTTTGTCGGTCTCAATGGATTTCTTATGTGCCTTTTCTTTTAGCCAGAGCAGGCAGGCTTCGTCCCATGTATGCCGTTCCTTCTTTTTCAGGACAGCGGTCTGCCACGATTCGTATTTCAGTTTATCAAAGAACTGCTGCGCGGCCGTCTTGTCGGTCGTGCCAGTAGAGCATCTAATTCGCTCTCCACTTTTCGTTGTGAACGAGCACCACCAGATGTCGTTCCTTTTGTATAGTGC
>JAFWUI010000024.1 GCA_017524145.1 Oxalobacter sp.
TCTGGAGGTATTTACTATGGCTCGTGTCTGTCAGGTCACCGGAAAAAAACCCGTCTCCGGCAACAAGATCTCCCATGCACACAACGTCACCAAACGTCGTTTCATGCCTAACCTGCACCGCCGCCGTTTCTTCGTCGAATCGGAAAACCGCTGGGTCTCCCTGCGCATTTCCAACGCCGGCCTGCGCATCATCGACAAGCTCGGCATCGAGGCTGTCCTCGCCGACATGCGCGCACGCGGCGAAAAGGTCTGAACATCATCCAACATCTTTCTGAGGAGTTTCTGTCATGGCTAAAGCAGGTAGGGAAAAAATCAAGCTGGAATCCACAGCTGGTACCGGTCATTTCTATACGACCACCAAGAACAAACGCACAACCCCGGGCAAACTGGAAATCACCAAGTTCGACCCGAAGGCCAGGAAGCATGTCCTGTACAAGGAAACCAAGATCAAGTGATCGTCCAACCTTGTAAATGTGCAGAAAAGCCGGCATTGCTGCCGGCTTTTCTTTTGCCTTTTCCCCAAAGCTTTTCTGATAAGATGGTTTCCTGTGTTGAAGAGACGACCTGATACCCTATTCCGGTTATGAGACAGAAACCTATTCCCCTGCCCCCCTTGAACGGTTTCCAGCCGGTTCTTTCGAAGGATATCCATACGCTGATCCTTGGCAGTTTCCCGGGCAGGGAATCTTTGGCACAGCGTCAGTATTATGCACATCCCAGGAACCAGTTCTGGCCACTGCTTTCCAGGGTACTGGACGAAGACCTGGTTCCGCTGGATTATGAACGCCGTCTGCAACGGCTGCTTTCCCATCGTATCGGCCTATGGGATGTAATCACGATGTGTGAGCGGGAAGGCAGTCTTGATGCAAGGATCCGCAAGGCGGTTCCCAATGATTTCGCCAGGCTGAAACGGGAATGCCCTTTACTGGTCAAGGTCTGTTTCAACGGGAAGGTCGCCGGTGCCTATGCTGCCCGCCTTGCCGGTGCCGGTTACCAGACGCTTCTGCTCCCCTCTTCTTCCCCTGCTTATGCCAGCCGTACCTTTGAGGAAAAGCTGTCGATCTGGCGGAATATTGTCCTTTGACACATCATGCCCGTTCTCATGAACTCATCAATCATTTCATTACAATGATAGAGTCAACACTGTTTCAGTTTCAGGAAACGGGGAAACATATGCTGAATGAAATCAATTGGCCAGAAGGTTATTTGCCTGGCATGACGGACAATTGTTGGTGTGTTGTTTGAAGATAGGCAGCCATGGCATTTTTGACCAATTCATTCAGGCTGATACCAGCAGATGCCGCTTCAGTTGCAGCCAATTGATGCATCTCTGGTGTCAGGCGGACATTGAATTTGCCTGACCATGACTTGAAAGGCTTGAATCCATTTTCTTTGCAGGAATCAAGATAGACCTTCAGGGATATTGCGCCTTCTTTTTTCAGTCCATCAATATCCTTGGCATAAAAGTCAGCATATCCTGTCAACCCCAAGAATTCTCCACGGAACATTTCAATATCTGGATCATAGCTGATGACTGCTTTCTGACCATCAATAGTCATGATGTTATGCATCTTTATCCTCCTTGAATAAAGGTTTCAGCCATTTTGCCAAGGATGCAACAGCACCTTTATCCATATCTGGCGATGGATGGGGACGATGGAAAATCCTAGCCTCTTTCAGCTCCATAAAAACGACATTGACGCGGGAACCTTCACGTTCTTCAATTTCTGCCCCCATTTCTGTCAGCAATGCCACTATGGATTTCCATTTAATGGTTCCACTGACAGGCCTTCCCATCACCTTTTTCAAGGTTGCTTGGCTTTTTTTGCTGAGCTGGCTGACTGTTTTCATATTTGAAGATGGTACTGTATCATGGTATCAAATACAAGACCATCCCCAAACTGCAGGATAAACCTGATTATGCCGGTGTCGTAATCATGACATCGCATTCCGCCTCATTGATGGCATAGTGGACGGTACTGCCGACCAGGTATTCCTCGAGCCTGTTGCGGGGATGTTTCCCGACAACGAGCAGGTCGATTCCATTTTTCTTGATGTACTCAAGGATTGCCTGATGCGGAATCCCGATTTGGACATGGGATTTCAGGTTCATCGGTGAATCCAAGGCTTCAATCAGTTGGTTGATTTTTTCCTGTGCCTCTTGCTTGACTTTCCTGCGGTAGCCTTCAAGGATTTCAACACTGATGTTGGCATAGCGCAGACGGCTTGCACTGGGTGATTCACAGACGCTCATCAGGATGATTTCGGCATCTTCAGGCAGGAACGGCATGGATTGCAGGATTTGATTGATGGATACTTCAGAAAAATCAATCGGTATCAAGACCTTTTTGTAAGGACGCAGGTCTTCCTGCCTGATGATAAGGACGGGACAGGGGCTCCCCTGGATCAGTTTTGCCGGAATATTCCCGATAACCGGCATGAAATGATAGCCTTGCCCATGGGCACCTATAACCAGCAGGACTGCCTTTTTCTCTTCAAGCAGGGCCTGGATTTCATTTGGAACCTTGCCAGACCGGACAACCGGAGTAACGGTGATGCCCTCTTTTTCAGACAACTGCCTGGCGGCCTCTTCAAGTGCCTTTTCAGCTTCTTTCCGGATAATGTCCTGGGTCAGGACCTGGCTTGCCATGAGCATGGCATAGAAATCAAACCCGCTCTGTTCCTGGACGTTGACAAGGAGCATTTCTGCATTCTCCAGACGTTTTGTGAGTTCAGCTCCTTTATGCTCTGCATATTTCGCCCAATCTGACATATCCGTTGCGGTCAGGATGTAGCGTTTTTCCGGCATGATATCCTCCATTCAAGGTTATGCTGATGGATAGCCTCAATATGATAGATTATAGCCTGTTTATCTTTCGGTCTTATAAAAGTTTCAACGGGGAAGGATTCTGCTATGGAATTGAATATCATGGTGGTCTGCCTGGGAAACATCTGCCGGAGTCCGATGGCGGAAGCTTTCCTGAAGGCAAGGCTACCTGATGCAGAAGTTGCTTCAGCGGGGCTGGAATGGGCAACCACTGGCTGGAGCGCAGATGACTATTCAGTCAGGGCGATGGCTGAACATGGCATCGACATCAGTGACCACCGTGCCCAAAGGCTGACGGAAGGCCTTCTGGAAGGTGTTGATATTGTCCTGACGATGGAGCAGGACCAGGTCGGGATTGTCCGGCGCCGGTTCCCTGGCTTCAAAGGTGAAGTCAGGCGCCTTTGTAAAGGGACTGACGTGGAAGACCCGTATGGTTATCCATTCAGTGTTTTCAAGGAAGTATGCCAGCAGATCGCAGAGGGTGTGGATGACTTCTGCCAGACGTTGCAGGGAAAGGCATCCGGTCAATGATTTTATTTCTTATTGGTGTTTTCCGATGATGGATTTTTCATAATCAGCGTGTTAGGATAATCCCATCAGTTCATCCGCTGCCAACAACAGACTGCTTGAAAACTGAAGATCCGGAAACATCCCAACTTTTCATTCAAGTGACCATCATGGAAGAAAAAAAATCTTTTTTACAGGAATTCAAGGAATTCGCGCTGAAGGGCAATGTTGTGGATATGGCTGTCGGTGTCATCATCGGCGGTGCGTTCGGCAAGATTGTCACTTCCTTGGTTGAAGATATCCTGATGCCGGCTATTGGCTATATGATTGGCGGCATGGATTTCAAGGATATGAAGTACATCATCAAGGCTGCCATCAAGGAAGGTGACAAGGTCATCAAACCAGAAGTGGCGATATCTTATGGTAATTTCATCCAGGTCATCATTGACTTCATCATCATCGCAATCTCGATTTTCATCATTGTCAAGATTGTGATGCGGCTTGCAGAGATGCGGAAGAAGGAAGAAGAAGCCAAAGAGGAAGCGCCTGCAGAAGAAGCTCCAGCTGAACCGCCTGCTGATGTCCAGCTGCTGACAGAAATCCGTGACCTGTTGAAAGAAAAACAGCAGGCTCCAAAGGAATAGAAGGTCTGCCTTATCATTTCTTGAGGTTTTATCAAACCCGTTGGGTGGTTTCCATCTGACGGGTTTTTTGCCGCTTTTTTGCGGATGGATCAATGTTTCAGGACAAGCAGCAGGACACCGGCAAGCCCCGGCATCATGACCATGGCGGTTTTCAGGAGCCACCGGGGAGCATGGCGGGTGAATTTTGCCCCGGTGTAAGCACCGATCATCAACCCCAGGAGCACTTGGATGAACAGGGTCATATCCAAGAAGCCTGACAGCAGGTAGCCCAGGCCGCCTGAAGCCGCCATCGGCAGGATGATCAGCATGGTGGTTCCAACAGACTGGAAAAGCGGCAGCCCGAAGAAGACAAGCAAGGTCAACTGGATGAACTGTGCCGCACCGATGCCGAATGTGCCCGAAAGGAGGCCATTGCCGAGACCAGCAATTACAGCAAGTACCCAGAATCCTGCGCCGGAAAATTTCCCATCTGTCTGGCCTCCCCTGGGATGGAAAATCGGCAGGTCAGGCCAGGTCAACCGTGAATAGACGAGTACTGCAGAGGCAATGAGCATGGATGCCGTGCAGAGTTTCAGGTTGCTGCCGGAAAGATAGTTGGTGGCGATCTTTGAGCCGATGAATGCACCGACAAAACCGACTGCACCGACTGTCAGGCCGACCTTGAAGTTGATGTTGCCTTCACGGAAATGGCTGAATGTGCCGGAGATGGTTGTGAATATCATGGCAGCAAGGGAGGTTCCCACAGCTGTATGGACAGGAAAGTTGAAAATGAGCGTCAGCACCGCAATCACGACACCTGCCCCGCCTGCCCCGACAAAACCGATTACCATGCCCATGGCGAGCATGGTCAGAAAAACAATCATTGGAAAACCAGCCCAATACCCTGATGAAGATGTCTATTATATGCCAACTGTCAGGGTTCTTTTCTTATTTGACGGAGCTTTTGCCCAGTTGGACGAACAGGATGGTGGAGATGAAAGCGATGACGCCCAGGCAGATATAGGTTGATGACAATGCATCAAGTATGACGGCGCCTGCCTGTTGGCTGGACGGTTTCATGAACCAGTCCAGGATGGATGCTGCCACGGCGACCCCCATCCCCATGGAAAGCTGCTGTACCGCTGCAAACATGCTGTTGCCACTGCTTGCCTGTTTCTGGGAAAGGTCTACAAGTGTCACCGTGTTCATGGCGGTGAACTGTGTGGAATTGACCAGGCCGAAGACTGTGAAGATGCCCAGCATAAGCCAATAATCCATTTCAGGGGTTATCAGGCTGTAGATGGCAATCATGACGCCCAACAGCATGGTGTTGATGACCAGCACAGGTCTGAACCCGAACCGGTGGACCAAGCGTGTGACAACCCATTTCGCTGCGATGGCACCAACTGTCATCGGAATCATGGACAGCCCCGCCTGCATCGGTGAATAGCCCAATCCCATCTGCAGCAGCAAGGGGGTCAGGAACGGCATCGCACCATTGCCCAATCTTGCACAGATGTTCCCAAGAATGCCGATCCTGAAATTACGTACCTGGAAAAGGCTTATCGAAAAGATGGGGGTTGCTTTCTTCCTGGCATACAGGAAATAAACGATGATGCTTACTGCTCCAGCAACCAGCAGCGCTGTTGTGATGCTGACCGGAAAATGGAATTCCCCCATCCCTTCAAGGCCAATCGTGATACTGAGCATGAAACTGCCGAACAGCAGGAATCCCAATAAATCAAATGGTGCCTTTTCATCAGACTGGTCGATGTCCGGCATATAACGGGCAGTGGCTGCGAGTCCGATGATACCGACCGGCAGGTTGATGAAGAATATCCAATGCCAGGATAGGTATTCCACCATGAGCCCGCCAAGGGTTGGTCCAATCAGGGGACCAACCAAACTTGGCATCGTGATGAAACTGAGGATATCGACAAACTGGTCCCGGGGATAAGCCTTGAGGGCGATCAGGCGCCCTACCGGTACCATCAACGCACCGCCTATGCCCTGTACGATGCGGAAGATGACGATGACAGGCAATGAAGAGGCCATACCGCACGCCAGGGAACTGACGGTAAACAGGCCCATGGCGCACATGAATACCCGTTTCGCCCCAAAATGTTCAGCAATCCAGCCTGATGCTGGAATCATGAAAGCCAATGTGAGTGCATAGGAAATGACAACACTCTGCATATGGATAGGCGTTGTCTCCAGATCGGCTGCCATGGAGGGCAATGCGGTATTGAGGGCTGTCCCATCCAGCATCTGCATAAAGAATGCCACAGCAATGATCCAAGGCAGGATCTTTGCGGTTCTGCTGTCGAGGACAGGTTGGTCTGACATACTCTGATGCTGGTTTTTTATGGATGGTTCCTGACAGGCTTTATCCCGTTCCAACAAAAACAGGAAACCCTTTTGAGAGGATTTCCTGTCATCGGTTCAAGCAATGCCTGCAATTATTTGGCAGGGAAAGCCTTGTTGTATTTGTCGATGCATGCACTGATGATTTCTTCAGCAGCCTTGCGGTCCTTGACCCCTTCAATCAAGGTCTTCTTGCCTTCCAGCGCCTTATAGACGGAGAAGAAATGCGCCATTTCCTTGACGATATGTTCAGGGATATCGCTCAGTTCCTTGTAGCCGTTATAGACCGGGTCTCCATAAGGGAGTGCAATGATCTTTTCGTCTTTGTCACCACCGTCTTCCATCATGATGACACCGATTGGGAAACAGCGTACCAAGGTATTCGGCATCAGTGTTTCAGAGCAGATCAGCAGGACATCCAGGGGATCGCCATCATCTGCATAGGTTTTTGGAATAAAACCGTAGTTGGCTGGATACTGGGTGGAAGTGTGCAGGATACGGTCCATGACAATCATGCCGGTATCTTTGTCGAGTTCGTATTTGACTTTGGAACCTTTTGCAATTTCAATGACAGCTGTGAAATCATTGGGTTTGACGCGGTCAGCAGAAAGGTCGTGCCAGATATTCATTGATAGTTACTCCTAGTTTCTATATTCAGGTCAAGGGCAAATCGCCACTTCAGGACAGACGAGAGTTTATCAGCAGCATTCCCCTTTTCAAATAGACGGAAGCGGATTTACACGTGAAACCATGCGATTTGACACGCATGTTGCGGTTTTGCCTTAAAAAAACTTCCCTGCCCCCATCAGGGAACAGGGAAGGCTGTGCTGCCAGAAAAACGGTTATGCGCTTCTTGGACGTGGCATCGGTGGGAAAGAAGGCTTGTACCCCCGGATTTCTGAAATGATGTCTTCGGTGATGTCTGATGCGGCCGCATACCCCAATGTCTTGTCAGCCGGAACAACTGCCGTGACATTCTTATGGGAAGCCAGCCAGACACGGACTGCCTGTACAATGTTTTTCTGGATTTCTTCATCCAGTTTGCGCTGATAAATCAATGACTGCTGCTGTGCAAAAGCTTCAGCCTGATTGACGGCTTTAATGGCTTCCGGTGTGTCTTCACGGTCCTCATACTGCCTCTTGACCTCTTCGATGTTGCGCTGGAGGATATTCTTCGCAGTCCTCAGATATTGTGCTGCGGCACGACCCGGAAGTGAGCGTGCGACGACAGCCTCAACATCCAGTACAGCAACCGGCGGCCTTTTCCAGTTACGGTATTTCCGGAAGACGAAATAGCCGGCTGAAAGGAAAACAGCTGCTGATGCAAATGTAGCAATCCAACTTTTATTGTCCATTTTGTCAGATCTCCCTTCAAATCACTTTGAGCAGGTCAAACGGATATTACAGCCATTCGATGCAGACATTATAAATGCACTGGCAGGAAAATTTATCCTATTATAGGACTATTTCAGTTTTTCCTGCGCTTTCCGCCACAGGAACACCAATTCAGGTTTATTCCGGGCCATATCATGCTGTCAGGTCAGCCAATATTGCATTGGAAGCCGATACCAGATCCTTAGGAGCGATTTCAATCTGAAGCCCCCTTAATCCAGCACTGACATAAATCTTTTCGAAATCTTCAAGCGTTATATGTATGTAGGTTGGGAACTTTTTTTTCATACCCAACGGTGAACACCCTCCCCTGATGTAACCGGTCAGTGGAAACAGTTCTTTTACAGCAATCATCTCGCAGCGTTTATTGCCTGATACCTTCGCAGCTTTCTTCAAGTCGATTTCTTGGTTTCCAGGCACCACACAGACCAGATGACCGGTTTTATCACCATGAAGGACAAGGGTCTTGAAAACCTGTTCAATATCCTGTCCTAGACTTGCTGCGACATGTGTGGCGGACAGGTCTTCTTCATCGACTTGATAGGGAATCAGCCGATAAGCGATTTTTGCCTTGTCCAGCATCCTTGCCGCATTCGTTTTACTGATTTTTTCTTTCATGATGAAATGAAATATATCGATTCAGTTTATTTTTGCTTTTGTATAAATTCTGTAGAAAAACGAAAAGGGATCCTTTGTGCCCATAGTTGGAATGACGCTGTTTTCCCATACAGGAATTATATCCAATTACATAAAAAATCAATGTCTGGAAATATGGCTGCATAAAAAAGACCCGCCGAAGCGGGCCTTTAAAGCAGGTTGATGCAGCCTGAAAGAATCAGATGACTCCCTGGGCCAGCATGGCATCAGCCACCTTCACGAAGCCGGCGACATTCGCACCGGTGATGTAGCTGACGGTCCCGTCTGGACGGGTACCGTATTTGACGCACTGTTCATGGATGGCCTTCATGATGCCGTTCAGCCTCTGGTCGACTTCTTCACGGGTCCAGGACAGGCGGATGGCGTTCTGGGACATTTCAAGACCGGAAGTGGCGACACCACCGGCATTGGATGCCTTGCCTGGCGCATACAGGACGCCTTTTTCTTCAAACAGTTTCGCTGCTTCGATGGTGGATGGCATGTTGGCGCCTTCCGCTACGCAGATGACGCCGTTGGCAATCAGAGCCTTGGCATCGCTTTCATCCAGTTCGTTCTGGGTTGCGCATGGCAGGGCAACATCGACTGGGACGAACCATGGACGGGCATCTGGATAGTATTTGGCGCCGACGGCTGCAGCATATTCACTGCAGCGGCCGTATTGGACGTTCTTGATTTCCATGAGCTTCGCCAGTTTTTCAGGGGTGAAGCCTTCTTCATCAACGACGGTGCCGTTGGAGTCGGATACGGTGACGACCTTGGCACCAAGCTGCATGGCTTTTTCGACGGCATACTGGGCGACGTTGCCGGAACCGGAGACGGCTACACGCATGCCTTTGAGGTCTTTGCCGACCCGCTTGAGCATTTCTTCGACGAAGTAGACGGTGCCGTAACCGGTGGCTTCTGGACGGATGAGGGAGCCGCCGAATGCCAGACCTTTGCCGGTGAAGACGCAGTCGGTACGGTTCGCCAGTTTCTTGTACATGCCGACCATGTACCCGACTTCACGGCCGCCGACACCGATGTCACCGGCCGGTACGTCGGTGTCTGCACCGACATGGCGGAACAGTTCCGAGACGAATGCCTGGCAGAAACGCATGATTTCGTTGTCGCTCTTGCCTTTGGGGTCGAA
>JAFWUI010000025.1 GCA_017524145.1 Oxalobacter sp.
CCCGATCGCCATGACTTCGCCGACGGATTTCATCTGGGTGGTCAGGTGTGGGTCGGCCTGCGGGAATTTCTCGAAGGTGAAGCGCGGCACCTTGGTGACGACGTAGTCGATGGTGGGTTCGAAGGAGACCGGGGTCGCACCATTGGTCATTTCGTTCTTCAGCTCGTCCAGTGTATAGCCAACAGCCAGTTTGGTTGAGACCTTTGCAATCGGGAAACCGGTCGCCTTGGAGGCCAGCGCCGAGGAACGGGAAACGCGCGGGTTCATCTCGATGACGATCATGCGCCCGTCCCGGGGATTGGCGGCGAACTGGATATTGGAGCCACCGGCCTCTACGCCAATTTCACGCATGATGGCAATGGAAGCGTCACGCATCATCCCGTATTCTTTATCAGTCAGTGTCTGGACGGGTGCCACGGTGATGGAGTCACCGGTATGGATGCCCATCGGGTCCAGGTTCTCGATGGAACAGATGATGATGCAGTTGTCCGCACGGTCACGCATCACTTCCATTTCAAGTTCTTTCCAGCCAAGCAGGGATTCCTCGATCAGGAGTTCATTGGCGGGCGATGCTTCAAGCCCACGGCGGCAGATGGCATCGAATTCTTCTGCATTGTAGGCAACACCGCCACCGGTCCCGCCCAGGGTGAAGGAGGGCCGGATGATGACCGGGAAACCGATGCGCCGCTGGACTTCCCAGGCTTCTTCCAGGGAATGGGCAATCCCGGAACGGGCGGATTCCAGCCCGATACGGGTCATCGCATCCCGGAACTTCAGGCGGTCTTCCGCCTTGTCGATGGCTTCTGGCGATGCGCCAATCAGTTCGACGCCGTATTTCTCGAGCACCCCGTTGCGGTACAGGTCCAGTGCGCAGTTCAGTGCGGTCTGGCCGCCCATGGTCGGCAGGATGGCATCGGGACGTTCTTTCTCGATGACTTTTTCAACAACCTGCCAGGTGATGGGCTCGATGTAGGTCACATCCGCCATGTTGGGGTCGGTCATGATGGTCGCCGGGTTGCTGTTGATGAGGATGACCCGGTACCCTTCCTCGCGCAGCGCCTTGCAGGCCTGGGCGCCGGAATAGTCGAATTCACATGCCTGGCCGATGATGATTGGACCGGCTCCGATGATGAGGATGCTTTTGATGTCTGTTCGTTTTGGCATTTTTCTGCACGCTGTTCTGCTGCCTGATGGCAGCGTTTATCCATTTACCGCAATCCTGTGCCTGTTCAGGCAGGCTGCTGCCCCTTTCCCTTGGCTTCTGCCATCAGGCCGATGAACCTGTCCAGAAGAAGACCTGTCCCGTCTGGCGCAAAAGATGCTGTCAGATGCCCCTGGAAGCCTATCACGGGCTTATCAGTCCTTTCAAACCCTTGCAGTGACCCATCAAACAGGGACTTGTGGGTCATACGGCAGTTCGAAGGCAGGGAGCCAGCATCGACAGCAAAGTCTTGGTTCTGGGCGGTAATCAGTACCCTGCCAGTGTCCAGGTCCTGGACAGGATGGTTGACCCCATGGTGACCGGTTTTCAGTTTCGCTGCCTTTGCACCAGATGCCAACGCCATGATCTGGTGTCCCAGACCGATGCCGAATGTCGGTATGCCTTTCTCAATCAGTTCCCGGGCTGTCTTGATGGCATAGCCACAGGACTGGGGATTGCCTGGTCCATCAGAAAGGAAAACCCCGTCCGGAGACAGTTTCAGGACCTCTTCAACAGAGGATTCCGCCGGCAGGACGGTCACCTTGCAACCGCGTTCCACCAGGACACGCAAGGTGCTGCGCTTGGCACCGAAATCAAGGGCGACAATATGGTATTCCTGGGAAGCGGGTTTCTTGTAACCGGTCCCCAACTCCCAGCAGGCTTCATCCCATTCATAGGGTTTGATGGAACTCACCGCCTTGGCAAGGTCCTGGCCGGCAAGGCTTGGGCAGCCTCTTGCCAGCATCAGTGCACGGTCTGCATCATCACCGGTGACAATGGCACCGCCCTGTGAGCCTTTCGTCCTGAGGATGCGGGTGAGCTTGCGGGTGTCAATCCCGCAGATGGCGACGATGCCCTGTTCTTTCAGGTAGTCTGGCAAGGATTTTGTTGCCCGGAAATTGGAAGGTACCTGTTCGACCTCCTTGACAATGAGCCCTGCTGTCTGAACCTTGCCGTTTCCAGACTCGATGTCTTCAGGATTGACACCGACATTGCCGATATGTGGATAGGTCAAGGCAACAATCTGCCCGGTATAGCTGGGGTCTGTCAGTGCTTCCTGGTACCCGAGCATCAGGGTGTTGTATACGACTTCACCGGTGGTTTCTCCTGGAGCACCGATGGAATAGCCACGGAATACCGTGCCATCTGCAAGTGCCAGGACTGCCGGAACCTGTTGACCGAAAGGAAATTGCAAGACCGCCTCCTTTGTTGTTACACCATGTTCCCTGTTTTTTATGCCCATAGGAAACCTTTTGACTTCTCCTTTTCAGAGCAAGCCATCTGGATTGGGAAATGGGGGCGACACAGGTCTATTTATGGTAATTGTTGAAGAGTTATACTTCAGCGAGTATAGCTGAAAACAGGGTTGTCAGCAAACAATCCCAATACCAGAAAAGCAACACGGAAAACCGTCTGACCTCTGCCATACAGACCGTTCTTTGGCATCAATCAGAAACTGTTGCTTGCTACCTACCAGATTACTGTTTTGCCTGTTTCAGCAAGGCTTCCCATTCTTTTTCAATCGACCTGTCCGCAAAATAGTCAATACGCATCGCCTTGCGTACACGGGCAAGTGTTTCATTAGTGGTTTCAACCGCTTTTGCCGTCCCTTCACGCAGGATGTCATAGACTGAACCGATATCGGCTTCCCATTTTGCCCGTTCAGCACGGATGGGCCGCAGCATTTCTTCCATGACATTGATCAGGAATTTCTTGCAGGTGCCGTCCCCCAAGCCTCCCCGACGGTAATGTGCTTTCATCTCTTCAAGGTTGGCATAATCCGGCAGGTATTCTGCAAAATGCCCGTCTGTGCAAAGCGCATCCAGATAGGTGAAAACAACGTTGCCTTCTATATGGCCAGGGTCTTCAATTTTCAGATGAAGCGGATCGGTAAACATCTTCCCGTTGACCTGTTTCTTGACAGTCTTGGCATCATCAGAAAGATAGATGCAGTTCCCCAAGGATTTGCTCATCTTTGCCTTTCCATCAACCCCTGGAAGACGGCGCTGCATTTCATTTTCAGGAATCATTGCCTTGGGCAGCACCAAGGTTTCTCCATAGACATTGTTGAACTTTTCGACGATTTCACGGGCCTGTTCAATCATCGGTAATTGGTCCTCACCGACAGGCACCACATTGGCATTGAAAGCAGTGATGTCTGCCGCCTGGGAAACAGGATAGCAGAAGAACCCTGCCGGCAGCCCTTCATCAGCAAATCCCCGCATCTGGATTTCTGCTTTCACAGTGGGGTTTCGTGAAAGGCGTGCGGTGGTGACCAGATTGAGATAGTAGAAAGTCAAGGCATGCAGTGCCGGCAAAGCTGACTGGACACAGATTGTCGTCTTCGAAGGGTCAATCCCAACTGACAGGTAGTCCAGCATCACATTGATGATGTTGTCTCGGATTTTCCGGGGATTATCGGCATTGTCGGTCAATGCCTGATCGTCCGCAATCATGATATTGATTTCATCGAACATCCCTGAATTCTGAAGTTCTACACGGCGCTTCAGTGAACCGACATAGTGTCCAAGATGCAAACGTCCTGTCGGACGGTCGCCAGTAAGAATGATTTGCTTTTCTGCCATAATCAATTTTCCGTCATAAGCCAACCGGATTATTCAAGACAACCCCAAAAAATACAACAATGGATAAAGGAACAGGTTGATCAACCACCTGCCCAGCATCATGACGGGCCGCATCCAGTATGTGGTCACGCCCAGATAGATCAGTCCCATCAGGATGAAAAATCCATACCGCTCAACCTTGGCAAACCCGGCTGCCAGATGAGGCGGCAACAGGCTTAGCATTATGCGTCCTCCGTCCATCGGTGGCAATGGGAAAAGGTTGAAAGCAAAAAGAACCAGATTGACAACAATGCCTGCGTTGACGATTTTCAACAAAAAGGGATTCCCCGGGAAACAAAGCAGGACAGCCAGTTTCAACAGGCTCCAGATGAAAGCCATCACAAGATTGGAGAAAGGGCCTGCCAATGCCACCAGGATGGTATCACGGCGCAGATGCCGCAACTGTGCAAAATTGACCGGAACAGGCTTTGCATAACCGAAGATGAAAGAACTCCCTGTCGCCAGCAGGATTAAAGGAATAATGACTGTTCCCAGCATGTCAATATGCCTGATGGGATTCATGGATACCCGCCCCTGCAGATAGGCTGTAGCATCCCCCAACCGGTAAGCCGTATAAGCATGCGCCGCTTCATGAAGGGTAATTGCTGTAAGCAAAGGAACAGCCCATACCAGAACGGTCTCAATGAGGTTTTCTATATTCTGAAAATCCATATCAACAGAATGTCAAGCCTCTGAAACCCCGATATTGGCTGGATCTGCCCGTCCTTTACGGACCAGTTTCGGCTCCCCTTCTGTCAAGTCAATGACGGTCGTCGGCAACAATCCACACGCCCCGCCATCAAGAACCGCATCAACCAATTTCTGAAGCTGTTCCTGGATTTCATAACCTTCTGTCAACGGATCTTCTTCATCAGGCAGGATTACCGTTGTCCCAATCAAAGGTTCCCCGATTTCTTCCAGCAATGCCTGGATGACTGGATTGTCAGGAATACGGAGACCAATCGTCTTACGTGAAGGGTGGGAAAGCCGCCGGGGCACCTCGCGTGACGCCTCTAAAATGAAGGTATAGGCTCCTGGGGTTGCCATTTTCAATAAACGGTATGCCGCATTGTCCACCCTGGCATAAGAACCCAGTTCCCGCAGATCCCGGCATAACAAAGTCATCAAGTGCTTTTCATCAATCTGGCGGATACGGCGGATACGGTCAACTGCCGCTTTGTCATCCAAGCAGCAGATCAGCGCGTAACTGGAATCGGTCGGCGCCACCACGACACCACCTGCCCGGAGGATATCCGCAACTTTCTTGACCTGCCGTAGTTGGGGATTCTGTGGATGGACTTCAATATATTGACTGGTCATGCCAATTCCTCACATATAGGTACGGTTACGCAGCGCCTCAATCCGCTTTTCAATTGGTGGATGTGTCGCAAACAGCGAGAGGAAAGCACCACCACCATTGATACCAAAGGCTGTCATATTCTTCGGCAGCATCCCCGGCTGCATCTGACCAAGACGGTACAAGGCATGTTCCATTGGGCGGCCATCACCCATCAGGTTGGCAGCCCCGGCATCGGCATAGAACTCACGCCGTCTTGAAAACCATGCAACGATGATATTGGCAATGAATCCAAACAGGATTTCACAAGCCATGACAGTAAAGAAATAGCCGATCCCGATTCCCCGGTTTTCTTCAGAATTACGGGAAAGGAAACTGTCCACAACGAAACCAACCACCCGCGCCAGGAAAATGACGAAGGTATTCACTACCCCCTGGATCAGGGTCAGTGTCACCATATCCCCATTGGCGATATGTGAGATTTCATGTCCAAGCACCGCCTCAACTTCTTCATGGTTCATGCTTTGGAGCAGGCCAGTTGAAACTGCAACAAGGGCAGAATTCTTGAAAGCACCGGTTGCAAAGGCATTCGGTTCACCGTCATATACAGCAACTTCAGGCATCTTGATGCCCGCTGAGGTCGACAATCTCCGTACAGTATCCAGCAACCATCTTTCCGCACCGTTCCGTGGCTGGTCAATCACAACTGCACCTGTTGACCATTTCGCCATCCGTTTGCTCATCAGCAGTGAGATAATGGCTCCAGTGAATCCCAATACCAGGGAAAACAGCAGCAATGCATGGAAATCAATCCCACGCGCAGTGAGATACCGGTTGACACCCAGCAACGACAATGTGAACGACATCACCAATATCACCGCCAGATTTGTAACGATAAAAAGAAACGTCCTTTTCACTGAACACCCTCCAATTCAACATCCGATATATATTAACAGGATAACAGGCATCTTCCGTTCCCCAGCACTGAAAAATGTAAGTTTCTGAAACAGGAAAAACCAGACAATTCAGTTGTTTGGCATAAAAACGGGACTTTCATAAACCGGATTCACCCGACAAGGGAAATCAGGCAGGCAACCGACATCAACCGGAGATTCTCCTGGTGCATGGAAATCGGAACCAACTGAGGCCAGGAAACCATACCGGTTAGCCACCCTGGCATATTCCAGATACTGGTCAGGGGTATGGCTACCGGTAACAACTTCAATACCGACACCACCCAGTTCCTTGAATTCAGCAAGGAGTTCGTGCATTGCAAGGTCACTCAGGTTATAACGTCCAGGATGCGCCAGAATGGCAATGCCTCCAGCCTCTTGAATCCATCTGACGGCTTCTGCCAATGTTGCCCACCGATGGGCAATATAGGCAGGACCACCTTCTTTCAGATAACGGCCGAATGCTTTGGATATTGATGGACAGACACCAGCTTCAACCAGATAGCGTGCAAAATGCTTCCTGGAAATCAGGCTGGGATTCGTGACATACTTCAGGGCACCTTGGTAAGCCCCCTCAATCCCCAGCTCAGCAAACCGTTCTCCCATCCGTTCTGCACGGGCTTTCCGTCCATCCCGGTTATGCCACAACCGGTCAATCAACAAAGGATCTTTTTCATTGACATGCAACCCCACAATATGGATTGTGGTTTTTCCCCATGTAATGGAAACCTCAACACCAGGAATGAGCCGGATTCCCAACCGTTCCGCAGCTTCCTTCGCTTCAGGAATCCCCCCTACTTCATCATGGTCAGTCAATGCCATCATACTGGCACCATTACGGTATGCCCGTTCCACCAGTCCAACTGGTGTAAGGATGCCGTCTGAAACACGGGAATGGGAATGCAGGTCAATATCCAACATTATTCATCCCTCCCCACTTGCTGTCTGTCCGCAAGCCATGAACCGTTCAATATAGGCGGCAACCTGTTCCGGCTGGTCATGCTGCATCATATGACCAGAATCCGTCACCACGACATACTCAAGCTGCGGTATCCGGGAAGCACGGCGTATGATTTCCTCTTGGGCACCTTCTGGGTTCCGCTTGCGGATACCCATCCATGAAAACTCCCCTTCAATGAACATGACGGGTGCAGTAATCCTGCTCCAACAGGCAAGGATTTCATCAAGTCTTGTCAGAGAAGGAACCAGCTTGTGTTTGGGATCAGCCAAGAATTTCCATTCACCAGTATCGGTCTTCTCTGCCCAATAATCTGCCAAGAACTCTGCCCGTTCCAATGTCAGGCGTGGATTGTTTGCCATCAGTTTATTGACTACAGCCTGACGGTTCCGGTAAGGACGGAGACGCTTCGGTTTTTTCTTGGCATCCAACCAACGTTCCAGACGTCCGGGAACCATTTCTGGCAAGTTTTCTGCAATCCCATACCCTTCCATACTGACAAGCTTCTCTATCCGATGGGGGCGGATACCTGCATAGACACTGGTGATTTTCCCACCCAGGCTATGCCCGACCAGTTTGACAGGTTCATCAGGCGAATAATAATCCAATACAGCTTCCAGGTCCGCCAAGTAATCTGACAGCCAATAATCCCCTTCTGCCCAGCCTGAATGACCGAATCCCCGGACATCCGGTGCAATGACATGCCAGTCCTGCTTGAACGCATCGACAACAAACTGGAATGACGCTGCAATATCCATCCATCCGTGGAGCATGAAAAGCTTGGGAGCATCCTCATTTCCCCAATGACGGACACAAAGTTTCAAACCATTGGCATCAATATATTCTGTACGTGAAGATTTCATAGTCAGGATAATCAGAACGGAAGCTGCCATTATAACCAGCCAAGCCTCATTCCTAATGGGACATTGCCAAAAAAGCAAGGAATATGCGCTGATATATAGGGATGTTCGGCTTATCTGCAATAGGTTGATTGTAAAATATTGTTTTTCACGATTGAAAGTCAGTTATGCCTATCTATCGACTTGGAGACAAAATCCCAAAAATCCATCCAACCGCTTGGATTGCAGACAATGCCACCATCATCGGAGACGTTACCATTGGTCCAAAAGCTTCAGTCTGGTTCAACGTAGTCATCCGTGCTGACAATGACCGCATTACCATCGGAGAGAATAGCAATATCCAGGATGGTTCCGTCCTGCATGCAGACCCAGGATTTCCGCTTTCCATCGGCAACAACGTCACTGTCGGACATATGGTCATGCTGCATGGCTGTACTGTAAAGGACGGCTGTATGGTCGGTATCCGTTCAACAATCCTGAATGGTTCTGTAATTGAAGAAAACAGTCTGGTTGGCGCCGGTTCCCTGATTGCAGAAAACAAAAGCTTTGCCCCAAATGTGGTCTTGATGGGAACTCCTGCCCGCATCGCCAAGACAATGGATGAAAGCCGGGCAAAACGGATGCCCCGTGCGGCAGAACATTATGTCTGGAACCGCCAGCGTTTCCATGAAAACCTGCAGGAAATCACAAGGGCAGACTGCCCTTTCGATAATACCAAAGGTTAAATACCATCTAAATAATATCCTTCATATATTCTATCAATATTCTATGAGCGATAAACTTCAGAAAATCCTTTTCCAAAATGCCAATGTCAGGGGTGGGCTTGTCGAACTTTCTGATGCCTGGACAGAAATGCTGTCTCATCAGGCATACCCTACTCCTGTCATCAGACTGCTTGGAGAAATGACAGCAGCCGTTGCCCTTCTCAGTGGAAGCATAAAATTCAATGGCTCGACGGTCATGCAGATCCATGGTGATGGCCCTGTCCGCCTGCTGGTCGTTGAATGCAGCAACACCATGCAGATCAGGGCAACAGCAAAACTCAATGACCATATACCAGTCCAGGAAACGGATACATTCAGCAGACTGGTCAATGCCAATGGACAGGGACGCTGCATCATCACCCTTGACCCTCATGAGAAAATTCCAGGACAGCGTCCTTATCAAGGCATAGTCTCACTGGATGGCAGAACCGTTGCTGAGGTTATTGAAAATTATATGAAGCGTTCTGAACAGCTTGATACCCGGATATGGCTGGCTGCCGATACTGCCAACGCAAAGGGATTGATGCTCCAAAGGATGCCCGCCCAGCTGGATGAAAAAGGGGCTGCTATCACAGACAGCAAAGACGATGAAGACCATTGGCATCATCTGGTTGCCCTGGCATCAACGCTGACTGCCAATGAAATGCTGGCAACAGATATCGAAACACTTCAACACCGGTTGTTCTGGGAAGAGGATATGACCGCTTTTGATGCACTGCACCCTGTTTTCCATTGCAGCTGCAGCCGTGAGAAGGTTGGGAACATGCTTAAGATGCTGGGGCACGCAGAAGTCAACCAAGCCCTTAAGGAGCAGGGCGCCCTGACCATCAATTGTGATTACTGCGGGAAATCCTATACTTTTGACAGCATCGACTGTAATGCCTTGTTCTCCCCAACCATCACATCTGATCCCCCTTCCGGAACACGTCATTGAGATAGATGGGATATGCGGGGCATACCCGCCCCCATCCATCATGCGGCTTTGGATACTTTTGTCAACAATGCACAAATCCGGGAGATATCACCTTCTTCGGCAGGGGCTGGCAATTCCAGCAATGCTTTCGCAACTTCTTCAGCAGAAGGTTTCCCGTCATTGCCCAGTGCATGCTGCTGCATTTCAGCCTGTTTCTGCTGACGTTCTTCCTCAAGCCCAACAGGTGATTCCAGTCCATAAACAACCTCAAATTCCAGCAGGCTGTTTTTCATATCCGTAAGATTGTTCAACAGACGGCGGGCATAAGCGACATTCCTAGAAGCGGCAGCCTTGAGTCCATTATAGAAACGGTTGGATAACAGAGATTCAAGATGGCTGTCTGATAATGGCGGCAATGCCTTCCATCGTTGGTCGAAATCTTCATCCGAAAATGCCTCATCGAACCGCCCACTGTCAGAAAGGAATCCCAAAACCAGGTTTTCAAGCTCAGAACACAGTTTCAGTCTCTCGATAAGCCCTGAAGACACTGCTGTTGCCAATCCCTCTTTCTTCAGCCGCTTCAGCATTTCTGCACAACGGCTGACCGCTTCATCAAAACGTTTCTGAATTACAGGACCAGAGGCCTGAGGGACGCCCCCAGTTTCATCCCACCGTCTTGTCAATGATTGGAACTGCTCATCAAAGGCATCCAGACCATCAGCCATATCCAAAGCTTCCAGTTCTGCACAAATCGATTCCTTCCGCTGGAGATTCTCAAGACGTCCCTGCTCCTCCTGCCTGTCTTTTTCCATCCGCCGGCCATGCAAAGCTTCACAGGCAGCCTTGAAACGGTTCCATAGTTTGCTGTCCTTGCGGTTATCCAATGGGAAATTCTTGGCAACAGCCTGCCATTTCAGCTGTATGGCACGGAGTTTTTTGCCCGATTCAGGATGGCTTGAATCAATTTTACCGATTTCTGCAATCAGGTCTTCACGCCGTTGTACTTCCAAGCGGGTCTGTTCATAAAGCTTGTCACGGACAGGCCCCAATGCTTCCGTCATTTCAGCATCCAGACGTTTTTTCTCATTCCTGCCGACAATCCCAAGCTGCCGCCAAGACAGTAAGGTCTGCCGGTAAAAATTGATGACAGGCTTCCAATCAACCGACCGACCAGCTTCCTTGGCCTTGTCAAACTCTTCCTGGAACCTTTCCGCATAAGTCTTGATATCAGCGATGATGCCTTCCGCATAACGGATATTCTTCTTTTTCCCTTCCGCATGCTCACGTGCATGGGCTAAAACCGGTTCATAAGCCTTATTGCAGGCAGCATCAAATGTTGCCCACTGTTCCCGAGTCGCCATGCCAGAAACGGTATTCAATTCCTTCCATTGACTCCTCAACTGCATGACGGCATCCGCCAAGTCATCGATACTCAGCTTTTTCTGGCAAAGCGTTTCTGCCGCCTTGATCAGGTTCTCACGGGAAAGACGGTCACTCCATTTTGCCCAATCATTCAACTGACGCAGTTCAGCTTGCATCTGACTGCATTTTTCAAGAAGTCCCTTGTCAACAATCCGGCTGTCCAGATGAATCTGGCTGAGCGCTTCACTATGATGCTGTGCTTCCTGGATGGCTCCCGCATCAATCGCTTCCCGCAATGCCTTCAGATGATTGTTGAAAGCCTCTCTGTCTTCTGCAGTCTCTTCCAGCAACTGTTGTCTTTCTTCCTGCTTTTTGGCTTCAGAAAGTGCTTTCTGCTGTTCTTTCTTGAGATTCTCACAAGCAATAATCTTATCGCGAAGCGCGCTATAACGTTTGAACAAAGGCGTATAGTGGTCCTGTGTCACCTGAGGCAACTGCCCCCACTCCTGTTCCAATGCCAGCCTGTTGAGCGATTCAACCGGTTCCTGTTCATTTTTCTCCAACCAGAGAACCCTTGTCTGGACAGATTCCGACTCTTTGACCGATTTTTCAGTTTCTGATTTCAGATTCAGGAGTCTGGATTCAAATTCACCAATTGTATTCTTGGGCAAAGAAGACGCCTCAAGGGACTGTTTCCACCCTGCCAGCCGCTGTTCAAGGCCTGACAATACCGGAAGGATTTCCTCAGGATTTCCCGCCTGCTGTAGTACAAGGGCATCCAAAGATTCCGAAGCCTGACGGATCTCCTGCTGGAGCGACAGCTGGTCCTGCAACCGGTCCCCAAGCTGTTTCAGGCAGGCTTCATAGTGCGCTTTCTTCTCGGCAGGAATCACCGCCTCATTGCCCTGATAGACATCATGCCAGTGGCGCTCAAGATCCGCCACCTGGTTCGGCGCAAGCCCTGCTTTCTTTACCAGACTGTCGGCTTCTGCCAGAACCGCATCAGCTTTTGCCAGGATTTCCTGGGACTGCTTCATCTCATTCAGGCGGTTCTGCATCAGACGGTAGACACGGCGGTCTGTCTTCTGGGTGAATGCCCTGACCTCAGTCATCGCCTCAACGGATTGCAGTCTCAATGCTGCCGCATAACGGGCATCGGCAAAACGGGTCTCCTTCAGGAATTCGATAATGACAGACTCATCATCCGGCAGATGCTCTACACTCTGCACGGCTTCAATCTTGGCGTCATTCTGGACAGGCGCTGCTTTCTTCCTGCGCGGCTGCACATCCTGACGGACAGACTGCTTTCTGCCAAAAAGTTTCGATAAAAAACCAAACATAAAATTACGGAACCCGTCACCTTCAAAACACTATATGATAACAAGACAATCGGAAAATTGCTTTTCCTATCCAAAAAAAAAGCGCATTTTAACGCTTTGCCTTTCCCAGGAATTTCTCAAATCCTTCTCATTTTTTCTTGGTGGAAATCCGTAATAAGATATCTTAAGGATATTCTTATAGTATTAAAATGGAATATATAGATAGACAGTGACGGGATTAGCAGGGACAATGCATCATCTGCACACCTTTTTGATAGACACATGCTCAACCCTGAACTGACCCTCCGGAAACTGGAAATCCTGCTGGCTTTCATGGAAAAACAGCACATCGGACGTGCTGCGGAAAAACTCAGCATGTCCAACGTCAGCGTGCATCGGGCACTGCATTCACTGGAAGAAGTCTTACGCTGCCCCCTTTTCGTGCATAACGGCCGCAACCTCAACCCCCTGCCAGCAGCAGAAACACTTGCCCGGTACGCCAGTGAACTGGTTGCCTTGACCCGCAGGGCTGTCGAAGCAACCCGTGAAACCGCAGGATTCAGCAACGGACGCATGAGGCTTGGCAGCCTCTATTCCCTGACAACCGATTTTGTACCCCGCCTGATCCTAGGCCTGAAACAGCGCAGACCCGAACTGCAGATCGACCTGTCAATGGATTCCAACCAGAACATGATGGCAAAACTGCAGGACCAGCATCTGGATGCCGTCCTGCTATCCCTGAAAGACAGGGAACAGCAGGTTGCCGGTATGGAAATCCTGCCACTGTTTGAAGACCCGCTCTACCTGGCCGCCCCTGCCCATTCCCAAGCAGCCAGCCATTTCCCTGCTTCCGGTACCATTGACCTGAAAACCTTCCAGAAGGAACGTTTTGTCGCATTGAATGAAGGCTTTGCAACAACACAGGGCGCAGATGAAGCTTTCAGGGAAGCAGGCTTCACCCCTGATACTGTCACCCGTCTGGATGATATTTTCTCCCTGATGAACCTCGTACAGGCAGGCGTGGGATGCGCCATTGTCCCAAGACGTATCAGCCAAGCTTACAGCAAAGGGGTTGTTTTCGCAGAACTGGACAGCCAGTATCAGAACCGTCAGCAGATTGCGATGGTTTTCCCTCGCAACAAGGAACGCGATCCCGATACGTTGTCACTGATTGCCGAAGCCAGGATGGTCGCCAAATCATACCGTACCTGACTGCACGAGACATCACCGCCGCTTCAATCTCAAGATAAGCTGAAGCACAGATTCGATGCCTTGCTGCTGGACAGCAACGGCTTCCCCCTGTTCCATGACCCTGGAAAACAGTCCAGTCAAGACAGAACCTGGCGGCATCTCAACAGCAAGCCTTGCGCCTCTTTCGTAAGCGGCTGTCATTGCGTTGAACCAGCGGACAGGCCGAGCCATATTGTTGGCAATATCATCGGCAATCCGCTCTGGCTGCCAGAGCACACGCCCTGTACTGCCACTGAGATAAGCTGTTTTAGGCCTCTTCATCGGGACAGCATTGACTGCTTCCTCAAATACCGCAGCAGGTCTATCCAGCAAGGGGCAATGTGACGGCACAGCAACCTTCAGCCGTTCAGCCCTTGCACTGTACTCTTCACGTGCAAGCTGCATGACCTTCTGCATGGCGGTTTCAGAGCCTGCAATGACAAATTGGTCAGATGCATTGAAATTCGCCATATAGACAGGCATATCCGGTGCATTGACTGAATCGACCAGTTTCACCAATGGCGTTTCTGTCACACCGCTGATGGCGGAAAGGCCATAGCCTTCCGGCCAAGCCGACTGCATCAGGTCACCCCGTAAGGCAACCAGCCTGACCGCATCTTCAAAACCCAATGCCCCGGATACAACGGCTGCTGGGAATGCACCAATTGAAAGACCAGAAACAAAATCCGGCTTTGCCCTCTGCTTTGCCAGCCAATCTGCACTGGCGACACCGGCAATCAGGATGCAGAGCTGGACAGCACGGGTTGTCTTCAAGGCTTCAGGGGTATCCAATGCCAGGACATCTTCTCCCAATGCATTAGAAGCCTTCGCATACCATCTATCACAGGGTATCTGCCCTGCCAACGCATGCAACATACCGGGAACCTGGGCACCCTGCCCTGGGAAAGTGAAAATCACCCTATCCATCAACCTGCCTTTCCAATGGTTTCATTTGCCAAGGAGCCACCGTCAGGACAGGTCCCTGATTGGTCTTCAGCAAAACCCTGCCTGTCCCTTCGCGCAGCCATTCTTTCAGTGAAAACGCGCCTGCCGGAACCTCGACCTGGATATCCGTACGGCATGGCAACTGCTCCAGGATTTCAGACACTTCCGAGAAATGCGTTTTTGGCACAGGTTCAGGGCAACGAACCAGCAGGTCAAGGTCGCTTTCATCATGCATCACCGCCAATCCTGTCGCCAAGGCAAATGCACAGCTTCCAGTGACACCCCAAACAGCTTCCCAACCGGTCTCCAACAGCATCTGGAGTGCCTTCACCGGCTTCATCCCTGAAAAAGGCACGTCTTCCATAATCCGGAGACTGTCAATGATATCTTCTGGAGACAGTTTCCTGACCACATCCTGACGACTGATCCATGTTGCTACACGCTCCGAACGTTTCCTGCCCCGGATACCGACCGGTATCAGGCCATCCGCCGAAAAATCCCGCCGGACAACGACCGGCATATCATCAGTCCAGAAAGCAGCAACCCACTCTGGCAGACCACATTTCCCAGACAGGGCACGGGGTTTCAGCCAGAGCAGGTCATGGGCGCGATAAACACCACCCTGGAAAGAACGGAGAGCGGTTTCCTTCCCTTTGGCAGTCATCGCAGTTTTCCTTCCAGCTTTTCAGGCAGCCCACTGCTCACGCATCATCCGACGGACCAGTACCGTACCGGCACGGTTTGGAGAACCCAACCGGTTATCCAGCGAGGTACCATGATTCCTTGCCGTGACAACGGCCTTCTTGACTGTTTCAACCACCAGATTGACTTCTGCTTTGGTCGGTGATGACGGGTCAGCAATATCCAGCAGTTTTTCCAGCAGTCCCAAGGTTGCGTAGTTGGAAATGTCATAAGCCATCGGAGGAATGGTTGATGCCAGTTCTTCCAGGGAATCCACTGTCCGCTTCGTAATCCTGGCAGCAGATGCCTTGCCCATCGCATGAATCAGGACTTCCTTATCATTGAAAGCAATCAGACGGTTCGCCTGATAACCATGTGCCAGGAACGCACCAGACATCGCCTTGCCGACAATCAGCCCGATGACCGGATGACCGGCAAGACGGGCAGTGGCATAAGCACCTGCGGCTGCAGAAAGTGCCAGATGAATGCCAAAAGCCTCTTCCCGACGACCATATGCCTGGGAAGGCACATCGATGACCGCAATGATTGCCCGTTTTTCCGCCTTGTCCCTGTCCTGCTCGACTGCCTCAGCGACAACCTTACCCAAAGCCCATCCTTCCAGAAGGCCGACTTCACCCCTTGCGGCACGGGGATACTGATTGTCAGGATCAGGCACCACAGCAATCATACGGGCAGCCTTGCCATCCAGTTCACCATCGGCAACCCTGACAGAAGCACATTGACCGGTACGGACGGTATAACCCTCTGTCATGATATCGAACCAGATATCGCCCCGGGATAGTTTCTTATCAACCATTTTCATGCTCCTTCCGCAAAGAGTTCTGTTACCATATCCGCATTGACCTGCTTGGATGTATCAAAAGACACCAATCGGTTCAGGAATTCATCATAACGTTCACACCGCAGTGATTCCGGGCGTCCCTTCTCAATGAAATCAATGACAGCACCACGGATATCCTGAAGGGAATCTTCCGCCAGGTAATCCACAAAGCCGTTACGGGCACGTGCCTCACCGCCTGTCATGCTCCAGATGAACGGCCTGTCACGGGAATCATATTCAGCAATACCGGCTTCCTGTTCGATGACCTGGGGACCATTCAGTCCCAGACGGGCTTCACGGGTGACAATCAGACGGCTACAGAGCGCAGCGGCAATCGACATCCCCCCGAAACAGCCGACCGTCCCAGCAACAATCCCGATAACCGGTACATAACGGCGGAGATTGACAATCGCTGCATGGATATCAGCGATTGCAGCCAGCCCCAGATTGGCTTCCTGAAGGCGCACACCGCCTGTTTCAAGGCACAGGACAGCCTGGGTGGTCTTGCCTTTGGCACAGTCTTCTGTTGCCAGGTCCAACGCCGCAGCCATCTTCGCACCGGAAATCTCGCCCATGCTACCGCCTTGGAAAACACCTTCAATCGCGACAACGACTGACCGTCTGCCATTGATGGTGCCCTGTGCAACCACCATGCCATCATCTGCCTGTGGCACAATCCCCTGTGGTTCCAGCCATGGCGACATCACAAAATCAAACGGTCCCAGCAGTTCACGGTAACTGCCTGCATCCAGCAGCCCCTTTGCGCGGTCACGCGCTGACAGTTCAATAAAGCGGACATCCTGCTTACTCATAATCAGCCTCCTCCAAAACCTGTTCAATCCTCAACCGTGCAACCCCTGGTGTCGCGCCAAAATCATGGACAACCAGTTGCCCCGCAGGCAATCTGCGTGCTGTTGCAATACGGTCAAACAGACGCTGCCAGCGCAACGTACTGCCATCAACCGAAGTCCTGACAACAATGGACAACTCTGCAACTGAACCAGGCCTGAACAGGACTTCTAGGTCGCCTGACCCAACAACACCTGCCAATGCCTGCCTGCCTTTCCCGGCAGTTCCCGGATATGTCAATTCAATCTTTTCCATGTCTTTCCCCCTTATGCCTTCGTGATGCTGTCCAAGAAAAACGCTGCCGCCAGCAGATCGGCTGCACCACCCGGTGAAACATTTGCTTCTATCATGTCCTTTTCAAGCCGGTCATATGCCTTCCGGCCAGACAGGCTGCCGAAACCACCTTCATCCAGAACCTTCCGTGCACCTTTATTCATTGTCTGCAAAGCATCCTCCCCGCCCCGTGACAGGACACAGGTATCCGGCAGGTCTGCCATGATTGCCATCAATGCGTCGATATGCGCAACCTGTCTGGTAGCCATACCAGCTGTTTCATTCCCATACAGCTTGCGGAGATACGGCAGAGCCTTCATCACATGCGGGAAACCCATCTGTGCTTCCCCACGCGCGCCCGGCACACGGTACCGATGACAGGCATACTGCCCTTTCGAGAACACTGACGGGCAAGCGGTGTCTTCGATACGCGCCAGTGACGCAGCAGTTGCAACCAACTCCCGGGCAGAAACTTCCCCCTGATGCATGGCAGAAGCTGTTGCCATCAAACCAAGGCTCCAGACAGCACCCCGATGGGTATTGACGCCACCTGTCACCTGCATCATTTCCTTTTCCCCCTGGCGGCCGATGGCACCGATCTGACGGCGCAGCGCAGAATCTGGCTTCCGCATCCAACCTGCCAATGCCATCCGGTAAAAAGTCGGTTCCAAAGACTGCGCAGACCTTTCCATCAGAGCCAGGTCCATGTCGGTATGGGCACCGCTTCCACGCCGGTCAACCAGACCGGGTTTCGGTGTCAGCCGTGCCTCCTCCAGCAATGCCCTGACAGCCTTTGCTGCAAGTCCTGAAGCCATGGCTTCAACACGGTCAACATCCAGTTTCCTCTGCGCCATCATCACCAACTCCTGAAACGGGACGGTGGGTTGTACAGGCCACCTGACCATTCAACGAGTTCCGCGATACTGCCCGCTGCCAGCAGTGTCCGCTTGGCATCCGTCCGTGCAATTCCCAAATCTTCCGGCAAGGCAATCTTGTTCTGTTCGCGCATGGTCTTGATGGATGACGCATCACTCTTCATGCCGATTTCCGTCACACCTGCCACTGCAGCCACCATCTGTTTCCGTTCTTCCAATGACTCTGCCCGGTAGAGATATGCAATACCTTCTTCCGTCAGCACGTGGGTCACATCGTCGCCATAAATCATGACCGGGGCAATCGGCATACCTGACTCTTTCGAAACCTCAACCGCATCCAGATTCTCGACAAAAGTCGGCTGTGCACCGGACTGCCAAGTTTCCACCATCTGGACCACCAGCTTCCGTCCGCGTTCCAGCAGATCGTTGCCTTCCATCATGTCGAGCCATGCCGGGGTTGCATGACGACGTCCATGCGGGTCATGCCCCATATTCGGTGCTCCGCCAAAACCAGAAACACGCCCTTTCGTAACCGTTGAAGAATTGGCATTGCCATCCAGCTGCAATGTCGCCCCGATGAACATATCCACAGCATACTGGCCAGCCATCTGGCAGAAAGCACGGTTGGAACGCATCGAGCCATCTGGACCAGTAAAGAAAACATCTGGACGGGCAGCAATGTAATCTTCCATCCCCAGCTCACCACCGAAGCAATGGACCGTTTCCACCCAACCACTTTCAATCGCCGGAATCAGGGTCGGATGTGGATTCAATGCCCAGTTCCTGCAGATCTTGCCCTTGAGCCCCAGCTGCTCGCCATAAGTCGGCAGCAGCAGCTCAATCGCAGCCGTATTGAACCCGATACCATGATTCAGCGACTGGACCTGATGCTTCGCATAAATCCCCTTGATTGCCATCATCGCCATCAGGATATGGACAGGCTTAATCAGGCGCGGGTCACGGGTGAACAGCGGTTCGATGAAAAACGGTCTGTCTGCAACCACCACAAAATCCACCCAGGAACCCGGTATATCGACACGTGGCAGGTCTGCCGGATCATCAACCAGTTCATTGACCTGGGCAATCACAATGCCGTTCTTGAAAGCCGTCGGTTCAACAATCGCTGGCGTATCCTCGGTACTTGGACCTGTATAGAGATTGCCGTCCTTATCTGCCTTGTAAGCGGCAACCAGAGCGACATCGGGAATCAGGTCAACAAAAAGACGGGCATAAAGCTCGATATAGGTATGGATGGCACCAACCTCAATCATGCCATCTTCCATCAACTGGGACATCCGGAGGCTCTGTGCACCGGAATATGAAAAATCGATTTTCCGGGCAATCCCCTTTTCAAAAAGGTCCAGATGTTCCGGCAGGCTGACCGTCGGCATGATCATATGCAGGTCATGCAATCTGTCAGGATCGGCTTCCGCCAGCATCCGGGCAAGGAAATCCGCCTGTTTCTGATTGTTCCCCTCAAGGGCAACCCGGTCACCCGGGGAGATAAGCTTTTCAAGCATGGCTGGCAGGTCATCCGTTGGCAGGACCTTGCCTTGGACACCCAACCGTTCGATGCACTGCTGTTTCTTCTGACGGCGGGTATCCCACTGTCTGGAAACGGTCTGTTGCTGTGTCATGGATCTGCTCCTTTCATTGACTGGACTGATAGGCTCAGGATAAGTCAATGGACACAGTGCATCAATTAAATGGAACGATAGATTATTAGATTGAAACTAATAATATGGTCTGTAAAGGATTTATAAAAAAGTGGGGCATAGCCCCCTTCCCACAATAAGTCCTGTCTGTATCAGCCCAATGCTGCAATCAGCTGCGGCACAACCTCATTCAGGTCTCCGACAATGCCATAATCTGCCGACAGGAAAATCGGCGCATCAGCATCCTGGTTGATGGCGACGATGGTCTTGGCATCCTTGATGCCGGCGATATGCTGGACGGCACCGGAGATGCCGACAGCGATGTAGAGGTCTGGCGCAATGATTTTACCGGTCTGGCCGACCTGCAGTTCGTTGGAGACGTAGCCGGCATCAACAGCGGCACGGGATGCACCGATGGCTGCACCGAGTTTATCTGCAAGCTGTTCGATAAGCCTGAAGTTTTCTTTGGAACCGATGCCCTGGCCACCAGCTACGACAATCCTGGCACTGGAAAGTTCCGGCCTATCTGTCTTGTCAGTCTGCGCTGACACGAATATGGTCTTGCCGGTTCCAGCTACAGCTGCAATTTTTTCTATAGGCACTGCTACCGTGTTGTTCTTTTCCGCAAGGGCAAAGGCGGTTGTCCGGACAGTGAGCGCCTTGATGGTATCTGATGTCTGGACGGTGGCGATGGCGTTGCCGGCATAGATAGGCCGTTCAAAGGTGTCAGATGCGATAACCCTAGTGATTTCAGAGACCTGTTCAATGTCGAGTTTTGCAGCAATGCGGGGCATGAGGGCTTTGCCGAAGGCGGTTGCCGGAGCAAGCAGGTGGCTGTAGTTCTGTGCAATGGACAAGACCTGTTCCGCCAGATTTTCTGGAAGCTGATGGTCGAGTGACGGTGCATCTGCCAGCAGGATTTTTGTGATGCCTTTGATGGTGGCGCTGTCTTCTGCGACTTTCTTGCAGTTGCTGCCTGCGATAAGCAGATGGATGTCTTCCCCGCACTGTGCTGCGGCGGTGATGGTGCTGAGGGTGCTGTTCCTGACCTGGCCACTGTCGTGTTCTGCGATGACGAGTATTGACATGTCTGGGTTTCCTTTCCGTTGTCCGGGTCAGATGACTTTGGCCTGGTTTTTCAGGCGGTCAATGAGGGAGGCGACATCTGGGACTATCTGGACGGCTTTCCGGGCTGGGGGCTCTGCCACGTTGAGGATGCTGAGTTTTGTGTCGATGCCGATACCCAGTTCTTCAGGTGCAGTCAGTTCAATGGTCTTTTTCCGGGCTTTCATCATATTCGGCAACGTGACATAACGCGGTTCATTGAGCCGCAGGTCTGCAGTGACAACAGCAGGCAGCTGGAGCTGGAGGGTTTCCTGACCGTCATCGGTCTCACGGGTGACGGTTGCGGTGCCATCCCCGACGGTGAGGGATGAGATGGCGGTTGCCTGCGGGACGTCCATAAGGGCGGCAAGCATCGGCCCTGTCTGGCTGGCATCGTCATCGATTGCCTGTTTCCCGAGGATGACGAGGTCGGGCTGTTCTTTATCGGCAATCTGTTTCAGGAGCTTTGCAACGGCAAGCGATGTCAGGACGGCATCGGTCTTGATGAGGATGGCCCGGTCGGCACCGATGGCCATGGCGGTGCGGAGCACATCCTGGGCTTTCTCAACGCCACAGGAAACAGCGACGACTTCGTCTGCCACACCGGCTTCTTTCTGCTTGACGGCCTCTTCGACAGCGATTTCATCGAAGGGGTTCATGGACATCCGGGCGTTGGCGGTCTCGACCCCGGAACCGTCCGCCTTGACACGGATGCGGACATTGGCGTCCACAACCCGCTTCACTGCTACGAGTATTTTCATCTGACAGCTTCTCGTTCTTGATACTTATTTTCTTTGGATGACGATGGCATAGACACCATCCTGCTCGGTCTGGCCGACAACCGTATTGCCCGTCTGCCTGCCAAAAAACTGGAAATCCCCCACTGCCCCAGGATCGGTTGTCAACACCTTGAGCAACTGACCGGATTCCAGATTGGCCAGGGCCTTTTTCGCCTTCAGAATCGGCATCGGGCATTTGGTCCCACAGGTATCGATGGTCAGATCGACAGTTTCTGCTACCTGTACCATCTCAGCCTGCCAGTTTCTGTTCAACCCAGCCTTTGACACTGTCCAATGCACCTGCCAATGCTTCAGGCTTTGAACCACCTGCCTGTGCCATATCAGGGCGGCCACCGCCCTTGCCACCGACCTGACCGGCGACAAAATTGACCAGTTCACCGGCTTTAATCCGCTTGGTGCTATCTACTGTCACCCCAGCAATCAGGCTGACCTTCTCACCATTGACAGAAGCCAGGACAATCGCCGCAGTCTTCAGCTTGTCTTTCAGCTTATCCATCATATTGCGCAAAGCGGGTACATCCGCCCCTTCAATGCGTGCAGAAAGCACCTTCATGCCCTGGACTTCAACCGCCTTGCCAGCCAGGTCATCCCCCTGGCTGGATGCCAACTTGGCTTTCAACCCAGCCAGTTCACGGTCCACAGACTTGACATGGTCCTGCAGCTGACCGATACGTCCCAGCAGGTTGTCTGGCTGGGTCTTGAGGGCAGATGCCACTTCATTGACCTCCTGTGCCAGATCCTGAACCCAGACCATGGCCGTCAAGCCGGTCACCGCTTCAACACGCCGGATACCGGCAGCGACACCGCCTTCAGAAACAATCTTGAACAGGCCGATTTCACCCGTCCCCGCCACATGGGTGCCCCCACAGAGTTCACAGGAAGAACCGATATCGCAGACACGGACAACATCCCCATACTTTTCACCGAAAAGCGCCATTGCCCCATGGGCGATTGCATCGTCGTATGGCATTTCTTCTGCATTGGTCGGTTGATTCGCCAGGATTTCACGGTTGACAATTTCTTCAACCTGACGGATCTGTTCCGCCGTGACCGGTGCATTATGGCTGAAGTCAAAACGGGTCTTGTCCGGATCAACCAGAGAGCCCCGCTGGGCAACATGGGTGCCCAATACCTGACGGAGTGCCTTATGCATCAGATGGGTTGCCGAATGGTTGCGGGCAATCTGCCTACGGCGTTCGACATCCACAGAAGCCGTCAAACCATCCCCAATTGCTACAGCACCTTCAATCACCGTGACGTGATGTCCAGATACTCCAGGCTTAATCCGTTGGGTATCGGAGACAGCGATTGAAACATCGGCTGCATTTAAGGAGCCTGTATCACCGACCTGCCCCCCCATCTCTGCATAGAATGGGGTTTTATCCAAGACAATGACACCATCCTGCCCCTTTTCAATCCGGTCAACCAGTACACCATCTCTGTATAGTGCAACAACCGTTCCGGTTTCTGTCAGATGGGTGTAACCGGTAAACTGTGTTTTTTCTCCGTCATAATCCAAGACAGCCGCCATCTTGAACTTGCCAGAAGCCCTTGCGGTTTCCTTCTGTTTTTCCATGGCGGCATTGAATCCATCCTCATCCACAGAAATCTGGCGTTCACGACAAATATCCTCGGTCAAATCCAATGGGAATCCATAGGTGTCATACAGCGTAAAAGCTGTTTCACCATCCAGCACCTTGCCACCATTAGACAATGCCGATTCAAGGATCTTCATCCCGTTGTCAAGTGTTTCACCGAAACGTTCCTCCTCATGGCGTAGGACTTCCTTCACATGGTCAGCCGCTTCAATAAGCTCTGGATAGGCATCACCCATTTCCTTGACCAATGCATCAACCAATGAGTAAAAGAACGGTTTTGTCTGTCCCAATTTGTAACCATGACGTAATGCACGGCGGATGATACGGCGCAGTACATAGCCATGACCGTCACTGCCAGGAATCAATCCATCAACAATCATAAACGCCGTAGAACGGATATGGTCAGCAATGACCTTCAGCGAATTTTCTGCCAGATTATCTGTACCAACCGCCTTTGCCGCCGCCTTGATCAGGTTCTGGAACGTATCAATCTCATAGTTGCTGTGGACATGCTGCATGATGGCAGCCAGCCGTTCAATGCCCATACCGGTATCGACACACGGTTTCGGCAATGGGGTCATATTACCCTGTTCATCACGGTTGAACTGCATGAAGACCAGGTTCCAGATTTCGATATAACGGTCACCATCTTCATCCGGACTTCCCGGCGGGCCACCAGCCACTTCTGGACCATGGTCATAGAAAATCTCACTGCAAGGACCGCAAGGACCGGTATCTGCCATCTGCCAGAAATTATCAGAAGCGTAGCGCCCCCCTTTATTGTCACCGATGCGGACAATACGGTCTTCCGGCACACCGATTTCCTTCGCCCAGATGTCATAAGCCTCATCATCTTCCTGATAGACCGTGACCCAGAGTTTTTCCTTCGGCAATTTATAAACGGTCGTCAGCAGTTCCCATGCATAGGAAATCGCATCCCGCTTGAAATAATCCCCGAAGCTGAAATTACCCAGCATTTCGAAGAAAGTATGGTGGCGGGCAGTATAACCGACATTTTCAAGGTCATTATGCTTACCTCCGGCACGGACACAACGCTGGCAGGATGTTGCCCGTGTATAAGGGCGTTTATCCAACCCCAGGAAAACATCCTTGAACTGCACCATCCCGGCATTGGTGAGCATCAGGGTCGGGTCATTGGCCGGTACCAATGAACTTGAACGGACAACGGTATGTCCCTTAGCTTTAAAAAAGTCCAGGAACTTCTGACGGATTTCGGCTGATTTCATTTTGCTGTGACCATAAAACGATAGGCGAAATGATGATTATAAAAGAAAAACAGCCGGGTGAACCGGCTGTCAGGACTGTTTTGACAATAAAGCAGGCATATTATTGTCACAAAATTTTCTGCCTGCTGGTACAGGCTACGGTCATCCCACCCATTTCCGGGCATTTTGGAACATGCGCATCCATGGGGAATCTTCTCCCCAGCCATCTGGTGCCCATGAGTTCTGCACTGTCCTGAACGCACGTTCCGCGTGTGGCATCATGACAGTGAAACGCCCATCCGGTGTGGTCACAGAGGTGATGCCATCCGGTGAGCCATTCGGGTTCAATGGATAAGTTTCGGTCGGTTTGCCATCATGGTCGATGTAACGCATGGCAACCTTGGCTTTCCGGATATCTCCCTGCTGGGAGAAGTCTGCACGCCCTTCACCGTGGGAAACGACAATCGGGGTCTGCAACCCAGCCATACCATCAAAGAAGATGGATGGTGACGCGGTCACTTCGACCATTGAGAAACGCGCTTCAAACTGTTCGGAACGGTTGCGGACGAATTTCGGCCAGGCGTCAGCCCCCGGAATGATGGATGCCAAGCTGCTCATCATCTGGCAGCCATTGCAGATACCCAGGGCAAAGGTGTCCATACGCCAGAAGAAGTTCTCGAACTGTTCCTTGAGCTGATTATTGAACAGGATTTTCTTCGCCCAGCCTTCCCCTGCTCCGAGGACATCCCCATAGGAGAAACCGCCGACGGCAATCAGTCCTTTGCAGTCATCGAGGTACATGCGGCCGTCCATCAGGTCAGTCATATGGACATCGACCGCTTCAAACCCTGCCCGGTGCATGACATAAGCTGTCTCGACATGGGAGTTGGAACCCTGTTCACGCAGAATGGCGACCCGGGGCCGCACACCTTTGTTGATGTAAGGTGCAGCGATGTTTTCTGATATATCGAATGGTACAACCGGCGAGATGCCCTTATCTGCCGTATTGAGGATCTGGTCGTATTCCTGGTCTGCACAATCTGGATTGTCACGCAGTCTGGCGATGCGCCAGCTGGTTTCACTCCACAAGCGGTGCAGGTCGATATGGGAACGCAGAAAGACCTCCTGCCCATGCAGTTTGAAGACAATATCATTGCCGACTGCCACTGTGCCCAGATAATGGATGGTTTCACCAAGACCTGCGTCAATGAACTGTGATGTCACCGTTTCAAGACTGTCTTTACGGACCTGCAGGACAGCGCCCAGTTCTTCATTGAAGAGGATGGAGAGCGTTTTGCTGTTGTCAGGTTGGGCGTCAACGGCCGCATCAGCCAGTGCATCCAAGCTGATGTCAAGACCACAATGCCCAGCAAACGCCATTTCACAGAGGGTCACAAAAAGACCGCCGTCTGAACGGTCATGGTAAGCAAGCAGCAGTCCCTGCTGATTGAGGTCCTGGATGGTGTTGAAAAAGGCCTTGAGGTCTGCCGCACTGTCCACATCCGGTACGGTTGCACCAATCTGACCGGTGACCTGTGCCAGCGCAGAAGCACCCAACCGGTTCTTGCCCCGTCCCAGGTCGATTGCCAGCAAGACTGTATCGCCCTTATCTGTCCGAAGCTGTGGTGTCATGGAACGCCTGACATCCTTGACTGGAGCAAAGGCCGAAACAATCAGGGAAACCGGTGAAAGGACTTCTTTGTCCTGCCCGCCTTCCTGCCATGTCGTCCGCATGGAAAGGGAATCTTTGCCGACAGGGATACTGAGTCCCAGGTCAGGGCACAGTTCAAGCCCAACCGCCTTGACGGTATCGTAAAGGGCAGCGTCCTGACCTGGCTGCCCGCAGGCCGCCATCCAGTTGGCAGACAGTTTGATATCAGAAACTGCTTCAATTGGAGCTGCTGCGATGTTGGTCAGCGCCTCACCGATTGCCATACGGCCGGATGCCGGGGCGTTGATGACCGCCAACGGTGTCCTTTCGCCCATTGCCATCGCCTCGCCCATATACCCTTCAAAACTCATCAGGGTCACCGCACAGTCTGCGACCGGCACCTGCCAAGGACCGACCATCTGGTCACGGCAGGTCATCCCGCCAACTGCACGGTCACCAATAGTAATCAGGAACGATTTGTCACCGACCGTCGGCAGCAGCAGGACTTTCTCAGCAACTTCCCCTAACGTCAGGTCTTTCAGGCTGACTTCAGGATAGTCATGGGTGACATGGGCAACATCACGGTGCATTTTCGGTGGTTTGCCCAGCAGGACATCCATCGGCATGTTGACCGGTTCATTCTGGTATGCTGAATCAACGACTTTCAGCTGGCGTTCCTCGGTTGCCTTGCCGACAATCGCATAGGGGCAACGCTCACGGATACAGAGGTCGTTGAACAGGTCCAGGTTTTCTTCCGCTATCGCAAGCACATAACGTTCCTGGGATTCATTGCTCCAGATTTCGCGGGGGGACATACCGCTTTCTTCCAATGGGATATTCCGGAGATCGAAGACCGCTCCCCTGTCCGCATCATGGGTGATTTCTGGGAAGGCATTTGAAAGCCCCCCTGCCCCGACATCATGGATGGACAGGATTGGATTTTTCTCTTTCATCGCCCAGCAGGCATTGATGACTTCCTGCGCCCGGCGCTGCATTTCAGGGTTGCCCCGTTGGACGGAATCGAAATCAAGGTCTGCGGTATTCGCACCGGTCGCCATCGAGGATGCCGCACCACCACCCATGCCAATCCGCATACCGGGACCACCCAGCTGAATCAGCAGTGCACCGACAGGCAACGGCTGTTTTTTGGTATGGATGTCAGCAATAGACCCCAACCCACCCGCCAGCATGATGGGTTTATGGTAACCGTAGACGGTATTGCCGACATGCTGTTCATAGGTCCGGAAGTAGCCTGTCAGGTTCGGACGGCCAAACTCGTTGTTGAATGCCGCTCCGCCAATCGGTCCATCAATCATGATCTGCAAGGAGGAGGCAATCCGGTCCGGCTTGCCGTAAACGGCTTCGTCCTTGGCTTGTGTGGTGACATCCGATGCGTTTTCCCAAGACCTCCTGGCTTCCGGCAGCTGGAGGTTCGAGACAGTGAATCCTGTCAGTCCGGCTTTCGGTTTTGCACCACGCCCTGTCGCCCCTTCATCACGGATTTCACCGCCTGAGCCTGTAGCAGCCCCCGGGAACGGCGAAATGGCTGTCGGATGGTTATGGGTCTCGACCTTCATCAGGATATGCGCCATTTCTTCATTGGGTTGATAGACGCAGTCACCTGACTGGTTTTCAGGATAGAAACGCATGACTTTCCCACCTTGGATGATGGAGGAATTGTCCTTGTAGGCGACGATTGTCTTTCCAGGATGTTTCTCGTGGGTGTTCCGGATCATCGAGAACAGCGAACGGTCCTGTGGCTTGCCATCGATTGTCCAGTCCGCATTGAAAATCTTATGGCGGCAATGCTCACTGTTTGCCTGGGCAAACATCATCAGCTCGACATCTGTCGGGCTGCGCCCGGCTTTCAGGAAAGCATCGTACAGGTAATCAATCTCATCTTCTGACAGAGCAAGCCCCAGGTCTGAGTTTGCCTTGACCAAGGCTTCCCTGCCCCCCTGCTGGATATCAACGGATTCGAGGGGCTTCGCATCCAGTTCACGGAACAGGACTTCTGCATCTTTCCGGTTTGACAGAACCATCTCGGTCATCCTGTCATGCAACAGTCCCACGATGGCAAGACGGGCATCTTCAGGAACCGCAGGCATTTTCCTGTTCCGCCGGATCCGGTAGGAAATCCCCCTTTCCACACGCTTTACATCTTCAAGCGAACAGCTGTGCAGGATATCAGTCGCCTTGGAAGACCATGGGGAAATCGTCCCGGCACGGGGAACAACAATATATTCCTCACCTTTCTCAGCCTGTTTATATGGCTCACCATAAGTCAGCAATGATTCCAACCGGGCTAGGTCATTTTCAGAAAGGTTATCGCCTCCATCCACGAAATGAAGGTAACGGCCAGTGATTTCAGTCACCGAAGAATCGATTTTCTGGATTGCAGAAAGAAGGCGTTGCGCACGGAAGGCAGAAAGTGCATTGGAACCCGGCAGAATAAGCATGATGGCATCCTGAATGGAAATAACAGCAACAATAGGTGAAAAACCCTATCCTGTTATTATACCTTGCCGGTTTTCATGAAGAAACAAGAGGAGGGAAACGGTTCCGCCCTTGCTGGATTCATGGCCTCCCTGCCAACTGTTTCAAGCTGTTTCCGTATCTTTGACCAATGGGAAAGCAACCTGGACGACAAGTCCCCCGCCTTCCCGGTTTTTCAGATGCAGCCTGCCTTGGTAACTTTTGGCAATCCGAGCCACAATGGCAAGTCCCAGGCCTGAACCATTTGCCTGTCCCCGTGCATTATCCATACGGGTAAATGGCCTGAGCATCCTTTCAAAACTGTCTTCAGGCACGCCAACACCATGGTCCGCAATTTCCATCAGGACTTCTTTTCCTGATACCATGCAGCTGACATCCACTTCAACAAACGGTTTCCCTGGCGTCTTGCCATAACGGATAGCATTTGACAGGATATTGTTAACCATCCGCCGGAGTTCAATTTCACCGGCAAGCACATGCAGACCATCCTGAATCTTTGCATTGGCCTGAAATCCGGGTTTTGTCTTGAATGAATCAAGAACGTTGGAAACCAAGGCGCCCAAATCAACTTTTTCAATAACCTTTGTCTCTGCATCCAGTTTTGCATAATCCAGGAACTGTCCGACAATGGCATTCATCTGCGACAGGTCATCCTGCATACCCTGCCTGCTTTCTTCAGGGATATCCAACATTTCAATTTCCAACATCATCCGGGAAAGCGGGGTACGCAAGTCATGGGAAATACCTGCAAGAATCTCTGCACGGTCTGTCTCCACCCGAGCCAGGTCTTGAACCATTTGATTGAAACTTTGATTGACATCCCTGATTTCTGTAATACCGCTCTCGGGTAATGCTTCCGGGGATTTGCCAACAGCCATCAAACGGGCAGCCTGAGAAAGTCTTGCGAGGGGTTGATTCAGGAATTTGGAGATGAAACCTGCCCCAATCAGCGACAATACAAGCACAACCCCACTCCAGCCTAACCAGCGCCATACTGAAATGCCCCCGAACCTGCCATTATCCAAACGGAGCCAGTAAACATCATCCGCATAATCTTCCTGAAGACGGAAACTGACCCAAAAACCAAGATGTCCATTGACTTTCGGAGAAACAACAGTCCCATCTCCTAATTTCTGCTGAAGGTAAGGTGCAACGCTCTGCACCATGTCATTTGCCTTTTCCAAAGGCTCAATCTGATCTGATGGTTCTTTCGGATAGATACGGATACCCTCTTTGCTGACCAGTTCATATATCAGTTCCTGGCGGGAAGAAGGTTCCGAATGGACAAGTGCAGCCCGTGTAATGGTAACCACCGAAGCAATCTGTTCAGATACATTCTTCGCACGGTTATCCCGGTCCAGCCAATGAAAACTGGCAATCCAGAATCCCATACTGATTGCCAACAGAATACCAACCAGCACAAACGTCCGCCAGAAAAGGCTGCTTCTCCACCATGGAACAGCCTCAACCGGCATCAATGCAGTAGTTGAAAATGGTTTATCGGTTGCCATCTACCGGTTTTCAATCACTGGAAACACTATCGGGGATGAAGACATAGCCAACCCCCCAGACTGTCTGGATATACTGGGGATGGGATGGATCCGGTTCAATCAGTTTGCGCAACCTTGAAATCTGGACGTCAAGACTCCGGTCAAAGACCTCATATTCCCTGCCTTTTGCCAATGCCATCAACTTGTCACGGGACAGGGACTGCCGCGCATTGCGTGCAAAAGCCTTGAGGACAGCAAATTCCCCGGTTGTCAGGGCAACCTTTTCGCCATTCTTCCGCAGAGTCCTGCTACCCAGATCCAATTCAAACTCACCAAACCGGAACAGTTGCCTATCCTCCGAAGGGGCTCCAGGTGTCTCATCAGGACGTTTCCGTCTGAGCACAGCACCAATCCGTGCCAGCAGTTCACGGGGATTGAATGGTTTGGGCAGATAGTCATCCGCCCCCATTTCAAGGCCGATGATCTTGTCCGTATCCTCCCCTTTTGCCGTCAGCATGATGATGGGAGTCTGATCTCCCCCACCCCTCAACCGGCGGCAGATGGAAAGCCCATCTTCGCCAGGCAGCATCAAATCCAATACAACCATATCAAACCGTTCCCGCATCCAGAAACGGTTCATGGCCTTGGCATCTTCCGCCACCGTTACGGTATAACCGTTTTCCGACAGGTAACGGCGCAGGAGATCCCGTAGCCGGGCATCATCATCAACAACAAGTACCTTCGGCTGGCGTTCATTTTTCTTCTGGACTTCTGCTAAGCTCATTTTTCCTCCCGATAAAAGGAAAACAATATCAAGACAACTAGACCATCCTGTTCAAAGCCATGAAAGCAAGATTACATAAAGTTACAATCTTTTACGGCTTATTTTGTACATTATCGCTATATTGAGCGTATTGGCTATGGATTACCTGTAATTCTGCAACACTATACAGAGTTTTCTGAAGAGTTTATATGAAATCTTTCCTAAAACTGATTGTCGTTCTGAGTACTTTCATAATGGGTTTTGCAACCGCGGGGCCAATGGTATCCAAGGGACAGAACAATGGACATGCCTACCGTCTCCAAGACCATAACAGGCATTACCCGTACAAACGCCAGAATGCACCCATGATGAAAACCGGACTCAATGACCACTCCCGAAACCGAAGTTTCAGGTCTAAACGGATGACAGCGGATGAACGGCGCCATCTGAGGAACCAGATCAAGGAAGCAGGCCGCATGGATTTCTATCGATGACTTGCCAATTCACTAGATGGATTGACATACCATTGAAAAACATGCGATAATCATACGTTTAAAAGTTTCAGTTTATTTTTAATAAACTTTTTTATCTGAAGATTTGACTTAACCAGGCAAGTTGTCGGCAATCAGGTTGAGAAGCAGGAATAACCTCTGAAGTGCTGGCTGGCTACCGAAATGATTAGAGGCAATAATGAAAGAAGGCATCCATCCAGAATACCGTGACGTTGTATTCCATGACGTATCATGTGATTTCAAATTCATCACCCGCTCAACCATCCAGACCCGTGAAACCATCGAATTTGAAGGAAAAGAATATCCTCTGGTAAAAGTTGAAGTTTCTGCTGAATCCCATCCTTTCTATACCGGTAAATACAAGATTGTCGACACTGCTGGCCGCGTTGAAAAATTCCGTCAGAAATTCGGCAAGGTCGGTTCCAAGATTTCTGGCAGCTGATATTTCCATTGATGAAAAAAGCAGCTTCGGCTGCTTTTTTTTTCCAACCATCTGATTTAGATTAAACTATCGGTATCATTGATGGTGTTTTCCTGATGATTGATACACCAAACAGCCTTATCCCAACCAAAAAGCCGGTACGCCTGTCTGCTGCTGCAGCCACGTCCCTGCCACGTTGGGGTATTCTGTTGCTAAGCCTGCTCTACATCCTTCCTGGCCTGATTGGCAGGGATCCCTGGAAAAATGCGGATGCATTGGGCTTTGGCGTGATGTGGACCATGGCTGAAGGCAGTATCAATGATTGGTTCTGGCCCAACATATCCGGGCTTCCTGCCCCAAATACCAGCCCGTTGGCATTCTGGACTGGCGCCATCTGTATCAAGCTCTTTGGATGGCTGCTTGGCGCCCCAATGGCAGCAAGGGTTGCAACCATCCTTTTCTTCCTCCTTGGTGCGGTCTCAATCTGGAAAACAGCCAATCTTTTAGGACAACGGGCCGATGCACAACCGATGCGGCTTGCTTTTGGTGGACAGCCAGATCCTGCTGCATATGGCAGGATGCTTGCAGACTGTGCGCTGCTGATTTATCTAGGCTCCCTCGGCCTGCTGACCCATAGCCATCAAACCAGTATTGAAGCGCTTTTTGTCGCCTTGATCGCTTATGTGATGTACCGATGTACACGGTACATCAACCTTCCATCCGTCAAAAACGCCTGTATGTTGGGCGTTGCATCCGGACTCCTCGCATTGACAAATGGTTTTGTGGTACCCATTGGACTTTATTGCTGTCTGATTGCCGGTATTTTCTTCATCCACCCACCACGTCGCCGCCATTTCAGGAATCTCGTCATTGCTGTTGTGATATCAATCTTCATGATAGGAATCTGGTGGCTGGCATTGAATGCCATCCAGCCCTATGGAAGTTCTCCCTTCAACGATTGGCTGGAATGGAATGCAGAACAATTCACGCTGCCAACAATCCAGTCCATTGCGTTTTTCTTCAAGAAAGGCATCTGGTTCTTCTGGCCAGCATGGCCTTTTGCCTGTTGGGCAATCTATGCCTGGCGCCGTCAATGGAAAACCGCAGCGCATGTCCTGATGCCTGTTCTGCTCACCATCACTTTTGCTATCCTGGCATTCTGCAGCCCATTGGATGAAACCGGCCTCCTGACCTTTATCCCGCCATTGTCTGTTTTGGCAGCACTTGGTTTACCTACGATGAAACGGGGAGCCATCAATGCCATTGACTGGTTCTCGGTGATGGCGCTGACGTTGATTGCCCTTTTCATTTGGCTGGCATGGCTCGCACGCCATACTGGATGGCCTGCCGGTATTGCCAAAAATGCCATTAAACTGGCACCAGGGTTCACCCCAGAATTCAGCTTGGCTGCAACCGTCATTGCCTTCTGTGCAACATTGGCATGGTTTGCTTTGGTTTACTGGCGGATTTCCAGACACCCTTCCGTCCTGCTACGTGCTGTTGTCCTGTCTTCAGGCGGAGTCATGCTTTGCTGGATCCTGCTGGCAACCCTGTGGATGCCTTGGATCAACTACAGCAAGAGCTATGCAGGTATTGCAACTGAAATGGCGCAGAAAATGCCTGAAAAAATGAGCTGTATTGCGTCAAATGCCACCCCAGCACAACGCGCCTCCTTTGCTTTCTTCGGGCAAGTGAAATTCGAGAAATTTGGGGGCGAAAGTTGCCGCTATCTCCTGATTAAAGACAACGTTCCCAAGCGCCACCGTCCAACATCTCCAGAAATATACGAAGGCAAACGTCTGGTTTGGGAAGGGCACCGTCCAAGTGACAGGGAAGAACGTTTCCGGCTTTACTATGCTGGCAAGCCCCAGAAATAATCTGGCAATACAGCCCTATCCCGCTTCAATGCCATGCATGACAGTCATCAGAATCTGAAACCTGAAAATACCCACAGGCTGTTCTTGGCATTATTGCCTGATCCGCAGACCGTCAACCGGTTGACAAAATTACAAGAAGGCATCGAGGGTCGGAAAACACCCCGTGGAAATCTCCACTTGACCCTGATGTTTCTTGGAAGCCAACCGGAATCCCGTATTCCTGAACTGGCAACCTTTATCGACTCATTGGCATTCCAGGCATTTGACCTCTGTATCGACAGAAGAGGTTTTTTCTCAAGGCTGAAAATCAGCTGGGCAGGCATTAAAGAGCCTCCTCCCATGCTGGCAAAACTGCATCAAGCTATCTGGGATTATTGCAGACGGAATTCTATCTTAGAATATGATATGAAACGCCCGTTCCGTCCCCATATCACCTTGGCACGCAATGCAAAACCAACTGGCACCCCCATACCCGAACCTTTCATCTGGCATGTCACAAGGCTTGCCCTGATGGAATCCATCATCAGCCACGAACGTGGTAGACCTGCAATCTATAAAGTCCTGCATGAAAAACGGGCTTGATTTTCCCTTGCCTCAAGCTTTAGACGGTCATTGCTCTGTAAGAGCAAGTTTTCTCAAAACATACGAAGCTGCCGCCAGACCAAATCCAGCAGTAACAGGCATGGCTGTACCAAAACCAGCTGGGTTCATTCCTGGAAGTGGCTCAACTGCCCCTCCGTCAACTGTGGTTGGATACCGGATAGGTTCACTTGAATAGACAGCGTCAATCCAGAATTTTGTTTTCAAGCTCCGGGGGAAACCATACTCATTACGCAACCGCTTCCGGACCTTTGCCAACAACGGTTCTTGTTGTGTCCGTGTCAGATCGCAGATTTCAATCCGTGTGGGATCTGTTTTCCCACCTGCACCTCCAGATGCCAACAAAGGAATCTGATGCTGTTTGCAGAAGACAATCAGTTCTGTTTTATTGGTGACATTGTCAATCGCATCAATGACAAAATCAGGCCGTCTAGCACCGATGATTTCCGGCAGGTTTTCTGCGTTGATGAAAACCTGCAAAGCTTCTACCTGGCACGCTGGATTGATCTGGGCAATCCGTTCAGCCAATACAGTGACTTTTGGTTTACCGATATTGGATGCCAACGCCTGTATCTGACGGTTGATATTGGTTTCTGCCACCGTATCCCCATCAATCAGTATCAACCTGCCGACGCCACTCCTTGCCAATGACTCAACTGCCCAAGAACCAACACCACCATTCCCAACAACACAGACAGCCGCTTTCTGCAAACGTTCAAAACCTTCCTGTCCATATAACCTGACAATACCAGCAAACCGGAAAGTTGCATCAAAACCTTCTTCCATAGCAATAGCCCTTGGTCAAACCACATTCCGTCAAGCATACCTGAATATCGCACTTGAAACTGTTTTCTGCCATATATTCCCTCCAAAAAAGCCTTTACTGACAGTAAGAAAACATTCACCAAGTAGTTTATGTTGAGGCATTCATATAAACCCAATCCGAAACCACATTTTCAAAGAGATCAACACCGCGTCTTACAGTTAATGGGAATCTGTTTTAAAATCGTCCTATTGAATGTTATGGGTATGTCATGAAACATACCTAGATGCATATCGGATTATCTGGATTAACGATTTTGGGAGGCTATTGTGTTCTGGGAAACGAAACTGGAAAAATTGGTGAACGGTATCCGTACAACCAACCCACTGCCATTACGGCTGGAATTATGGACGGGACAAACCTATAATCTGGCTCCTGATGTTCCTCCCAAAGTCACTGTCAAGGTACCCAACCTAGATGCGCTGGGCTGCTTCCTGAAGCCAACCCTGGATACCTTGGGTTCTGCCTATGTTGAAGGCAAGATTGATGTCGATGGCTCTCTGCAGGACATCGTAGGGCTAGCCAACGAGCTGGCTGATATGTTCGATGCACCAGAATCTTCAACAGCAGCAAAATTCCGGCATTATTTTGGTGGATTCCATAACCGTAAGATTGATGCGGAATCCATCGGCTACCATTATGACGTTTCCAATGAGTTCTATCAGCAATGGCTCGATCCCAACATGGTCTATTCCTGCGGTTATTTCGAAAATGAGGATGATGACCTTGCAACCGCTCAAATCAAGAAGATTGACCATATCCTGACAAAAATCAAAGTACAGCCAGGTGACCGTCTGTTGGATATTGGCTGTGGTTGGGGCGCATTGGCTATCCGTGCAGCTGAAAAATTCGGTGCAAATGTCGTTGGCATCACCCTCTCAAAGAATCAGTATGAACTTGCCCGTCAGCGTGTCAAGGAAAAAGGACTGGAAAATAAAGTAGATATCCGGATTCAGGACTACCGCGATGTCAAAGGTTCTTTTGAGCGCATCACCAGTGTCGGCATGTTCGAACATGTCGGACTTCGCCACTTGGTTGAATATTTCACCATCATCCGTAACCTGTTGACCGATGACGGTCTGGCAATGAACCACGGCATCACAAGCTGTGATGCCGGCAGCGGAGCAACCCCATTCGGTGGTGGTGAATTCATTGAAAAATACGTCTTCCCGAACGGTGAACTGCCCCATATCGGCCTGGTCCTCCAGAATATGCAGGAAGCTGGCCTGGAAGCGCTGGATATCGAAAACCTCCGTATGCACTATGCAAAGACCTGCGGCATCTGGGCAGAGAATTTCGAGAAGGTCACCGACAAGGTCAAACAGCTGACGGATGAAAAACGCTACCGCATCTGGCGTGTTTATCTGGCAGGCTGTTCCTATGCCTTCGAAGCTGACCGTGTCGCCATCTTCCAGGTCCTCTGCACGAAGTCTGGCAAGAAATATCCTGCCCATGGCTGGAACCGGAATTACATCTATCAGAAATAATGTTCTGATGCACCCAAGCAACCGGGCGCATTGATTTCATCAAAGGCTATCTGTACCAGTATTGAACTGGTATCAGATAGCCTGGATTATTTTTGAAGCATCAGAAACAATGGAATAACATTTGCTGGAAAGTCAATCAACATTTCAGCGATGGGAATAGTTTTGCCTTCAGTTGCAGTCCCGCTTCAGCCACACCTCCAATACGGTTACGCACTGCATTCCATGCCTGGTCCTGTGGTACCGTCTCGATCAAGATAACATCAATGTCATGGTCATCGAGTTCCCTGAGTACCGCATACAACTGCTGGGCATATCCGGATGGTGTATCTGGCAGATGCCTTACCATCAATTGAGGATGATACCCGACCAATTTTTCGGCAAATGCATCTGTATGCAGCAGTAGAGCAACCTTTTTCAATGATTCCAAGGTCAATATCTGTTGTATTTCTGATATTGACAGAACGAATGCAGGAGTCTTTGGCGCATAGTGTGGCTCTGTCTGCTTTATCCCGGTATCAGATAAGGGGGCATTGATGACAGGCAATCTTCCAATGACTTCCGCAATCTGCCCTGCCGTAATGACACCCGGACGCAAGATGACAGGTCCTACCGTTTCCAGACGGGATAAATCCAAGATTGTCGATTCAATACCCAAATCACAGGAACCGCCATCCAAAATCATGCCCAACCGTTCATCTGTGCCGAATTCATCCCTGACATGCTGGGCTGTTGTGGGACTGATATGGCCTGACCGGTTTGCTGAAGGCGCTGCAATCCCTCCCCTTCCTTGTTTAAAAACCTTCAGCAAGGCAATGGCAAAAGGATGTGCTGGGCATCTCAGGGCAACAGAACCTTTTCCTCGGGAAATGGTATCTGGCACATTGACACTCTTTTTCAACACCAATGTCAAAGGCCCCGGCCAGAAAGCATCCATCAGTTTCCGGGCAGATGCTGGGATTTCAGATACCCAATAGGTGATGTCGGTATCCTTGGAGATATTGACACTTAAAGGACGGTCAGCAGGACGCCCTTTCAAAGCGAAAATCTGCTGGACAGCAACTGGATTCTCTGCATCTGCTCCCAAGCCATAGACTGTCTCAGTTGGAAAAGCCACCAACCGCCCGGATTCCAGCATCTGGGCAGCAGTGGCAATTGTTTCTGCATCAATTCCGGGATGCAAAGTCATTCTGTCAGTAGACGGAGTGCTTCGTTGTATTTCTCAGTAGTACGTGCTGACACTTCTTCAGGCAAGCGTGGTGCAGGCGCTTTCTTATCCCACGGCTGGGAAGACAGCCAATCACGGACATACTGCTTATCAAACGAAGGGGGAGACATACCAACCTGATAGCTTGATGCCGGCCAGAAACGGGAAGAATCTGGTGTCAGGATCTCATCAATCAGATAAATCTTACCATCATCATCCTGTCCAAATTCAAATTTGGTATCTGCAATGATGATGCCCTTGGATGCAGCATATTCAGCAGCGGCCTTATACAGCGTCACTGCCATATCACGGACTTTCTCAGCAGTTTCAGCCCCGACAATCTCCTTCATCCTTTCAAAGGAAATGTTTTCATCATGGTCACCGATTTCTGCCTTGGTTGATGGCGTAAAAATCACTTCAGGCAGTTTCTGGGCTTCTTTCAGGCCTTCAGGCAACTTGATGCCACAGACAGCCCCGGTCTTCTGATAGTCTTTCCAGCCAGTTCCGATGATATAGCCACGGACAATCGCCTCAATCGGCAGGGGTTTGAATTTCTTGACGACAATCGCGCGCCCCCGGACCTGGTCCCGCTCTTCAGGTGCCACCAAAGTTTCAGGATCGATATCTGTCATGTGGTTCGGCATCAGATGCCCGAACTTCTTGAACCAGAAATTGGACATTGCTGTCAGGATTTTCCCTTTTTCTGGAATCGGGTCTTCCATGATGACATCGAATGCAGACAGACGGTCTGTCTGGATGACAAGCATCTTGTCATCACCGACCGCATAAATATCACGGACTTTCCCGCTATGCAGGAAAGGCAGTGACTTGATATTGGTTTTCATCAATCCGGTCATAACACCCCCATCAATCAAGTTCTGGAATAACGGCATCCTTGACTTTGTCAACCTGCCTATGACGGAATGCAAGCAGTTTTTCCCGCATTTCAGGATCGTTCAATGCCAGGACAGCAACAACAGCCAAAGCGGCATTGGCGGCTCCTGCCTCACCGATTGCCAAGGTGGAAACAGGGATGCCTTTGGGCATCTGTACCATGGAAAGAAGCGAATCCATGCCCTTCATGTATTTGGAAGGGATTGGCACCCCAAACACCGGCAGGATGGTATGGGATGCCACGACACCTGCCAGATGGGCAGCACCGCCAGCACCTGCAATGATTGCCTGGGCACCCTGTGCTTCCATCTTCGCAATCCAATTGGACAGTTCTTCCGGTGTCCTGTGTGCTGACAAAGCACGTGTTTCAAAAGGTATCCCAAAATCGCGGCACATCTTTGCCGCTTCTTTCATGATATCCCAGTCGGATGTAGACCCCATCACAATGCCGACCAGTTTTTTCTCTTGTTTTTCTGCCATCTTTTACCTTCTTTGAAAGCAGTACAGGTGCAGCCTGAGGTGCACCTGTACCTTGTCATCAACATAAACCTTTACTTCACAATCTGCGAAAGTTCGCCCTTCCGATACCTTTCCGCCATTTTTTCCAGTGGTATCGGTTTGATCTTGGAGGCCTGCCCAGCACTGCCGAACGCAATATACCTGGACATACACAGCTTCTTGGCTTCTTCCTGTGCTGCCTTGTTGTACTGCCGAGGATCGAAATGGGAAGGATTCTGTGCCATATAACGGCGGATTGCAGCAGTCATCGAAAGACGGATATCAGTATCGATATTGATCTTACGGACACCATGACGGATGCTTTCCTGCAGCTCTTCGACAGGAACCCCATAGGTCTCACGGATATCCCCGCCATATTCACGGATGACTGCCAACAATTCCTGCGGAACCGAAGAAGAACCATGCATCACCAGATGGGTATTCGGCAGACGGGCATGGATTTCCTTCAACCGGTCAAGTGCAAGAATATCACCAGTCGGTTTACGGGTGAATTTATAAGCACCATGGGAAGTCCCGATGGCAATCGCCAACGCATCACACTGGGTTGCCTTGACAAAATCCGCCGCCTGCTCAACATCGGTCAACAGCTGCTCGCGGGTCATCTTGCCTTCTGCACCGATACCATCTTCCTTGTCGGCTTTCAACGTTTCAAGAGAACCCAAAACACCCAGCTCTGCTTCAACTGTCACACCGATTGCATGCGAAAAGCTGACGACTTCCTTGGAAACCGCCACATTATAGTCATAGGTGGAAGTTGTCTTACCGTCTGGCATCAGGGAACCATCCATCATCACAGAACTGAAACCAGAGCGGATAGCTGACATACAGACTGCAGGAGACTGTCCATGATCCTGGTGCATGACAACCGGGATATCTGGATAAGCTTCTACAGCAGCTTCAATCAGATGGCGCAGGAAAGCTTCCCCGGCATACCGTCTTGCACCTGCGGATGCCTGCATAATGACTGGGGAATTGACTTCAGACGCCGCCGCCATGATGGCACGGACCTGTTCAAGGTTATTGACATTGAATGCTGGAAGACCGTAACCATTTTCTGCGGCATGGTCAAGCAACTGGCGCATAGACACGATAGACATCTTCTGTTTCTCCTAGACTTTATTTGGTTGCACGCTGCATCAAGATACCGACAGCAGGCAGGACCTTTCCTTCAAGAAATTCAAGGAATGCACCACCTCCAGTTGAGATATAGCCGATTTTTTCTGCAATATTGTATTTTGCAATCGCTGCCAGGGTATCTCCGCCACCAGCCAATGAATAAGCCTCGGAATCAGCAATTGCCATGGCAACAGCACGGGTACCCCCCCCGAACTGCTCGAACTCAAAAACACCGACAGGTCCATTCCAGACAACTGTGCCTGCATCTGAAATGATTTTTGCATATTGGGCAGATGTTTCCGGTCCAATATCAAGAATCATGTCATCTGCCTCAACATCAGAGACTTTCTTGACTGTTGCAACAGCACTGGCGGCAAACTCTTTCGCACAAACGACATCAACAGGCAAAGGAACAGATGCACCACGGCTGTTCATGATGGACATGATGCTCTTGGCTTCTTCAACCAGTTCTTCTTCCACCAAGGATTTACCGACTGTCAATCCGGCAGCCAACAGGAATGTATTGGCAATACCTCCGCCAATAATCAGGTTATCAACCTTATCAGACAGTTTCTTCAACACCTGCAATTTGCCAGAAACCTTTGCACCACCGACAATCGCCAGCATTGGACGCCGTGGGGTAGCCGTCGCTTTCTGGAGGGCATCCAATTCAGCAGCCATCAAAGGACCAGCACAGGCAACAGGCGCAAACTGTGCTGCCCCATAAGTGGTTGCCTCTGCACGGTGTGCCGTCCCGAAAGCATCATTGACATAGATATCGCAGAGAGCCGCAATCTTCTTTGCCAAGTCCTCGCTGTTTTTCTTTTCACCGACATTGAAGCGGGCATTCTCAAGCAGTACAACCTGCCCTGGCTTGACATCAACCCCATCAGTCCAATCACGAACCAATTCCACCTTCTGCCCCAACAGTTCACCCATACGGACAGCAACTGCTGAAAGGGATTCTGCCTCGGAGAAAACCCCTTCTTTTGGACGCCCAAGATGGGAAGTCACCATCACAGCAGCCCCACCCTTAAGGGCAGCCTGGATTGCGGGAACCGACGCACGAATACGGGTATCTTCTGTTATATTGCCGTCTGCATCACGGGGTACATTCAAATCAGAACGGATAAAAACGCGCTTGCCTTTCACTTCGCCCTTATCCACCAGGTCAGTCAGACGCTTAAATGAACTTTCAGCTTGCATAATGGAATGATTATTGAAAATAAAGGATATGTTATTTTACCGTACCCAGTTCCCCTGAATCGAAAAAAGCACGGAAAAATCCGTGCTTTTTTAGGGAAATCCTGATTTACAGGATACTGCCTAACCGTTTAATCCCCTCTTGGATGATATCTTCTGTAGCATTGGTGTAATTCAGGCGGAAAGTATTGACATCCGGTGCGCCGACATAGAATGGATTGCCCGGAACAAAGGCGACTTTCTTCTCCATCGCCTTATTGAACAGCTCCATTGCAGAACGGCCTTTTTCCATCGTCACCCACATGAACATACCGCCTTCAGGACGGGTATAGGAAACCGTCTTGGGGAAGTATTCATCCATGGCTGCCAGCATGGTCGAAGCCTGCTGACCATACAGGTCAACGATTTTCTTGATATGGTCCTCGTAGGAATTGTTGGTCAGATATTCATTGATGGCATACTGGGTAAACACATTGGTATGCAGGTCAGAGCCCTGTTTTGCCGTAACCAGGTAGCGCATCAACTGCTTGTTCTTGGTGACAACATAACCCAGACGCATACCTGGTGTCACAGTCTTGGAAAAGGACCCCATCAGGATACTCTGTTCATCCAGGTATCCAGCTCCGATATATGGCAACGATTCCCCTTGGAAACGCAGTTCGCCATAAGGGTCATCCTCCACAAGCACCGTATCATATTTTGCCAGCACTTCACGGACAGCTTTCCGTTTTTCCAATGAGTATGTCAATCCTGTCGGATTCTGGAAATTCGGAACGGTGTACATCACCTTGACCTTGTTCTTCTGCAGGGTCTCTTCCAGCTTCTGGACATCGATGCCATCATTTTCCAATGGCACAGAGAGGAATTCCGGCTCACAAAGCGACAAAGCCTGGATTGCGCCCAGATAACCCGGTTCCTCAATCAACACCTGATCGCCTTTGTTCAGCATGACCTTGCCGATTAAGTCAAGCGCCTGCTGTGAACCGTTTGTCAACAGGATATCATCCGGGCTGAAATCCAAGCCAAAACGCTTTCTGTACCTCGCGGCAATGGTTTCCTTCAAAGGCACCAGACCTTCAGTTGTGGAATACTGGAACAGCTTACTGCCATATTTCCGGATGGCATCCTCAATCGCCTGCTGCATTTCCTTGATTGGAAAAGAAATCGGATTGGGCAGACCGCCTGCGAAAGAAATGATTTCTGGATCCCCCAGAACCTTCAGGATGTCACGGATGAAAGAGGAAGGGGTATTCAGGATTCTGTTGGAATAGTTCATGGTAATGCCAGCATCAAAGTCTTTGTCCATCGAAAATTATACTGCGGAATAATCAGCTGTAAACACCATTATCGGTCAGGAAAAACCATATCCATGACTCAGGTCAACAGCCTTCCCACTACATTGAGGCGTATATCCCCTCAATAGACAGGTAATCAGGAAAAACTTGGGTATCACCGGCTTTCAGGACGGTGCGCCCGATAGATTTTCATGAAGATGGCATCCAATTCCTGTCTGACACTGCTGAAATTCTTCGGCCATTCCATATAGCCGGAAGCGTCAAGACTGTCCCCGTTTTTCATCATCAGGCTGAGGGAAAAGCTTCTGCCATCCATAACATTCCGGTTATATTTTTTGAAACCATCCCACTGACCGACTTCGTATTTCTTGAAAACCGCTTCAATCTCCCGCATAACCGTCTCATCAACTTCTGCTTCCACGGCTTTTTCGTCAGGGACACCCACCGGACGGACCTTTGCAATATATTTCCCTTTGACAGACCGCAATGAATAAGAACAGTTTGAGTACGCCATCGAACCACTGGTATAGCAGTAGGAGACGGAAGACAATGCGGAAATTTCTTTACCGGTACCACAACCGGAAAGCAAGACACCTGTTATGACGATGATGCTGGATAACAGTATTTTCCCTATCCTATCCTTCATGCCCCCTGCCCCTGTTTCCTATCTGCCATATTTTAATTGCATCAGCCTGTTGTTCCCTCAACGACTGAAACTGTTATTCCCAGGATTTATCCCATTATGCCTGCTTTTTGACAGTCTGATGAATCTGCCAATGGGCGGAAATAAAAAAATGTGTTTTACAAACAGCCAAAAATTGATATAATGAAATCTTCTGTTGGGCTGTTAGCTCAGTTGGTAGAGCTGCGGACTCTTAATCCGTAGGTCGTGGGTTCGAGCCCCTCACAGCCCACCACCCAACACCTTGAAAACGCTCGCTTTTTTAGCGGGCGTTTTCTTTTTCAAAAAAAGAAAACGGGACAGCATACCAGCCATCCCGTTTTACCTTTACAGCGTCCCGCCTACAGGAATCATTTACCCAGCAGCAGATTGTTCATCAAACGGACATATTCTGCTGGATTTTCCAACGTTCCTCCCTCAGCAAGCACAGCCTGACCGAACAAAAGATTGGTCCAGTCATCAAACCGATCGGTTTCATATTTCAGCCGTTGAACCAATGGGTGGTTTGGATTGATTTCAAGGATTGGCTGGGTCGCCCGGACATTCTGCCCTGCCGCCTTGAGCATCCGCTGCAAATTGGAGGACATATCCTTTTCATCTGCAACCAGACAACATGGCGAATCCGTCAGACGGACCGTCGTCCGGACATCCTTCGCCTTGCCTTCCAATACTTTCTTCATCTTTTCGATGGTCTCTTTGTAATCGGACTGGCTTTCTTCGTTTTTCTTCTTTTCTTCCTCATCTGCCAGTTTCAGCAGGTCGAAATCACCCTGTGTAACGGAAACCAGATTCTTTTCCTTGTATTCTGTCAGGAAAGAAAGCATCCATTCATCAACACGGTCTGTCAGGATGAGGACCTCAACCCCTTTCTTACGGAAGATTTCCAGATGCGGACTGTTTTTCGCAGCATTGTAGTTTTCTGCTGTGATGTAGAAAATGCGGACCTGCCCTTCCTTCATCCGGGATATATAGTCATCCAGCGAAACATTCTGGACATCTGTATCGTTATGGGTGGAAGCAAAACGCAGCAACTTCGCAATCTTTTCCTTGTTGGTCGGATCTTCAGCAATCCCCTCTTTCAGCACCTTGCCAAACTGTTCCCAGAAGGTTGCGTACTGTTCTTTCTTCGCTGGGTCATCAGACTGTGCCAACTCTTCCAACATCGAAAGGACACGGCGGGTGGAACCATCACGGATCATCCTGACATCACGGGATTCCTGAAGGATTTCACGAGAGACATTCAATGGAAGGTCATTGGAATCAATCACCCCACGGACAAAACGCAGGTAGAACGGCAACAGCTGTTCCACATCCTCCATGATGAATACACGTTTGACATAAAGTTTCAGGCCATTGCGCTGGGTACGGTCCCAGAGGTTCATCGGGGCTTCCTTGGGAATGTACAGCAACTGGGTATATTCTGTACGGCCTTCCACCTTGTTATGGGTCCAGACCAGCGGATCATTGAAATCATGGGAAACATGCTTATAGAACTCCTTGTACTGTTCATCCGTGATTTCTGACTTGTTCCGTGACCAAAGTGCATTCGCCTGATTGACTGTAACCAATTCAGTGACCGTTTTTGTTTCCTTCTTCTCAGGATCCCACTCTTCTTTCGGCATCTGGATAGGAAGCGAGATATGGTCTGAATACTTACGGATAATGTTCTGCAATTCCCAGTTATTCAACAGACTGTCTTCCCCTTCGCGGAGATGCAGGATGATGTCCGTACCACGGGATGCCTTTTCGATTGTCTCAACCGTGAAACTGCCGGTCCCATCAGATTCCCAACGGACCGCCTGGTCAGCAGGAAGCCCAGCCTTACGGCTTTCCACCGTAATCTTGTCAGCGACAATAAAACCCGAATAGAAACCGACACCGAACTGACCAATCAATGCATCATTCTTTTTCTGGTCAGCGGACAGGCGAGACAGGAATTCCTTGGTCCCGGATTTGGCGATAGTCCCCAGGTTGTTGACAGCATCCTCACGGGTCATCCCGATACCGTTGTCGGAAACCGTGATAGTGCGGGCATCCCTGTCAAAACTGACCAGGATCTTCAAATCAGTGTCGCCAGCCATCAATTCCGGCTTATCCAACGATTCATAACGGAGCCGGTCGATTGCATCCGATGCATTGGAAATCAATTCACGCAGGAAAATTTCTTTATTGGAATAAAGTGAATGGATCATCAGCTGCAGGATCTGTTTGACCTCAGTCTGAAAACCCATCGTCTGTTTTTCTGTTTCAGCCATTTGTTACCTCTAAAAGAAGGATATTCATTCAACAATTGCCTGCTATATATAGCCAATCCCAAACATTTCAAGGGATTTTCTCCAAAATATCCTCCACCAAAAGCCGACTTTCATAGAAGACCTTGTTCTGATAACCTTCTTACTTTAGATAGATAATCATTTCTGGCGGTTCAACCGCCTTCTGAAAGGAGTTTTCCGATGAATGAAACCATCAACAATCTGCTGAACCGCCGCAGTATCCGTTCTTACAGACCTGAACAGATCACCGATGATGCACTGAATGCCATCCTGGAATCCGGCATCTATGCCGCCACTTCCCGTGGCAGGGAAGCCTGGTACCTGACCGCTGTACAGAACCCAGCCCTGCTGCAGAAAATCCGTGATGCCGTCCGTGATACCCTGCGGAAAGCCGGGGATGAGAAAAGCCTGGCCAAGGCAGATGACCCAAACTTCTGCCCCTTCTATAAAGCCCCTACCCTGATTATTGTTTCCGGCAATGACACCCCAAACACCCGCATCGACTGTGCCAATGTCTGCCAGAACATGTGTGTAGCAGCCCAATCGCTGGGACTTGGCTCGTGCTATCTGGCCGGCTATATCATGGCATTCCAGGATCCGGCTGTTGCCGCCGAGTTGAAAAAGGCACTGCAGATTCCTGAAGGGTTCAATCCACAGTTCGGTGTCTGTGTCGGCTACACAGATGAAAAACCGGCAAAACCCGAACGTGACCGGACAAAAGTCAAAATCATCAAATAAACATCAGGCGACGAAAATGCCATGTTGAAATCATCAGCATGGCATTTTCAGTCTTAGATGATTGGCTTGGTTTTCTGAAAATATCTGAAAGAATATCCTTTAGATATCTAATGAATATTTGTATATCTACAATCAATAGGTCACCAGATTATTGCTGGCTTTCCGGAAAAGATCAGCCGCCTCACCTGCCAATGCAATAATCCTTTCTGCCAGACCTGCCTGATTATCATCATTGTCCCGCATGACTTGCGGTTCCAGTTTCAATAACTGCTGGACCTTACCGATTGCCTCGCGGATCCTGTTCCGGTCCCCTTTTCCCAAGGCACTGCTCTCAGCCAATGCCAGTATACCTTCCTGCCATGATACCTCCCTGGCTGATGACAGGGCATGGAACTGCTGGAGGACTGTCTGCCTGTCGTGCTGAAGCCTGAAAGTAATGCCATCCACCAAATCCGCAAGATTGGCAGTCATGATACGGAGACGTCCGACCAGGATTTCTGCATTCATCTGGTCGATTTCAAGGATATGGTTTTTCTGCTGTTTCCTCATCATCCGGTAAAGCACCGCAATGACAATCAGGAACAGCAATCCGCCACCGATAGCCAGCTCATTGCCATAACCACCGCCATCATCCGCCATGACAGGCATCATCACCATAGCCCAGAAAAGCAGTTCTATCCTTGCATGACGGAAGATTACGAACAGTTTCTGGATGTAACCTGTAGCTTTCATCGAAATAACCGTCTGGAACAAGCTATATCAGTCTATCAGAATCCATCCTGATACCCTCATGCCTCAATATGCCAGATGACCTTCCGGAGCAACGCCAGGGATTCAGATGCCAACTGGCTCAACTTGTCCCGCCACATCATCAAAGCTGATGGTTCAAGCCCTTGCTTTTCCTTGAATTCATGCCATACCTGCATCAGCTTATGCAATGCCTCAAAGGCTTTCCCGAGGTTTTTCTGCTCTTCCCTTGGCAATCGGCTTGCCTTGACCAATTCCATCAGTGCGCTTTCCCAGGCTGCATCATCCAATGGCGGAAGCTCCTTTTCGAGTAAAGGAAAACCCGGCATATCCTGCGGATAAAGCAACAGGCCAAGCTTCTCAAGAAAGGCGGAAAGCTGGGCATCAATGATATTCAACCTGCCATAAAGGACATGCGCATGCATCCGCTGAAGCATGGCCGCACGGTTGAAACGTTCAGACAGGAAACGCTGGACAACAAAGAAAATCAGGATCAGTCCACCTGCCAGACAAAGGCCACTGACAATATTCGAGATGCCCCGCCAGGCTTCCGGTGCATACTCCAACAGGACAGCTGTTCCCCACAGCAAAGCCGCTGTCACACAGTGACGGACAGTATCTGGAATCTTTCGATAGGTCTCCTTGATTTCCTTAAGCTTCACGCTGTTTTCCCCGGTGGCATGTCCTGTCCTGCCAGTCTACAGGAATCCTTTTATGCCTGGATTCCGCGTTTCTCCTTCTCCACGCTGAATCCTTTAGCCTCAAGATCCCTGCCACTCGGCCGCTGATAGACCGCCAGACCGAACTCAGGGAGGACCGCATAGAGATGATCGATGATATCGGCCTGGACCGACTCATAACGATGCCAATCCGAAGTCGTCAAGAAACAATAAACCTCAATAGGCATTCCGGTCGGTCCTGGATCCAGCTGACGCGCCATGACAAGGTCTTCCTTGTCAACCTCAGGATGACTGTTCAGATACTGCTCAATATAGGCGCGGAAAACCGTCACATTGGTCTGACGGTAGCTGTTGATATAACCTGCATCATTGGTTTCCCGACCATCCCATTTACCCTGGATCCGCTCTTGCATTTCCAGCCAAGACTTCAAAACCGGCAACCGATGGATATTCCTGTCCTCTTCGGCTGTCAGGAAATGGATGCTGGACTGATCCAGGTAGATGGCACGCTTGATGCGGCGTCCATTGGATTCCTGCATCGGTCGCCAGTTCTTGAAAGCCTCAGTGACCAGTTTCCTGACGGGAAAAGTCGTTTCAGTCCTGTCCAGGTTCTGGACCCGTACCGTATGCAAAGCCAAGTCAACAACAGTCCCATCAACACCGATACTGGGAATCTCAATCCAGTCACCGACACGGACAAAACCATTGGCAGATATCTGGATACTGGCGACCAGCGACAGCAGCGTATCCTGGAAAACCAGAATCAGCACTGCCGTAACCGCACCCAGTCCAGAAAGCAGCAGGATCGGCGATTTATTGAATACAAGGGAAACAATCAGGATGGCGGCAATCAGATAAACCGCCAGTTTCAGCAACTGGATATAGCCCCGGATTGGCCGTTCTGCACTTGACCGCCGGTTGTACAGCGCATTGATGATGTCAAACACACCTGCAACCGCCATCGCCAAGCTCAACACAACGAATGATGCTGCTGTGTGACGTATAAACAACACCAGACCTTCTGACAGACCGGGGATCAGATGGATGGTTTCTGTATAGGCAGTGGCAGGGGCGATATTGGCAAGACGGGTCGCCACACGGTTGACCAGCTCATAACCCACATCAGAGATGCCGGTCATACTCAGGACTTTCTGGACAATCTTCAGCAGGATACGCTTGAAAATGAAATGAAGCACCAACGAGACAATGACCAATATCAACATTGCCGCTGTTGTATAGAGCGTCGGGGAACTCTCAAAGAATGACAGGTAAAAAGCGATAAACTCTCTTACTGTATCCACTTATCCATCCTTTCCCATCTGGTCTGACCAGGATAAAGCCGGGCTTATAGTAGCACAATCTGTTTTATGAAGCCCCCTGCGACACATTGTTTTACAATGTCAATTTGACTATATTCTTCTGAAACAGGCATTTCCTGTCCTGGGAATCGATAAGATTGCCAAACCGTTTTTGATTTCTTGATGAAGACACCCATGACTGACACGAACACCTATCCTTTTGCAGGGCTTGAACCTGCATCCGTCTGGGCACATTTCGCTGCCTTGAGCCGTATTCCCCGCCAATCCAAACACGAAGAAGCCATTGTTGCCTTCCTCAAAGACTGGGCAGACCAACAGGGGCTTGAAAACCTTGTTGATAAAGGTGGCAACCTGATCATCCGGAAAGCCGCAACACCAGGACGGGAAAAACAGCCGGGTATCATCCTGCAAGGGCATCTGGATATGGTCTGCCAGAAAAATGAAGGCATCGAACACGATTTCTCAAAAGACCCCATCCGTCCGCTGGTGAATGGCAACATCGTCACTGCTGACAACACCACGCTTGGTGCTGATGATGGCATTGGTATTGCCCTTGCACTAGCAGCATTGGAAGACAGGACTTTGCAGCACGGTCCCCTCGAGGCACTGTTCACCGTCGATGAAGAAGAAGGCATGGGCGGTGCCAACAACCTTGAAACCGGTATCCTGCAAGGCAAAATCCTGCTGAACCTCGACAGTGAGACATGGGGAGAATTCTGCATCGGCTGTGCCGGTGGTCTTGATGTCATTGCCAGCCGCCAGCATCAACCTGAGGACATCCCTGAAGGCTGGAACCCCATACAGGTTACCTTGTCAGGGCTCCGAGGCGGTCATTCCGGTGTCAATATCCATGAAGGCAGGGGCAACGCCATCAAACTGATCATCAGACTGCTAAACGCTGTTTCAAAACAGATACCAGTCCGCCTCAGCAGCATTACTGGTGGCACCGCCCGCAATGCCCTCCCCCGTGAAGCTTCTGCAATCATCGCTATTGCCCCTGAAAACCGAGATGCCCTGGCTTCCCTGATCCTGTCCTACCTAGCGGTTTACCGTAATGAACTGGCGGGGGTTGATGATGGCATCGCTATCGATATCAATGACGCATCTGCCACCTCTGTCATGCCTTTGTCCGACCAGACTGTCTGGCTGAATTCACTGAACGCTGCACCACATGGCGTCTGGCGCATGAGCCCGACCATTGCTGGTGCTCCCGAAACTTCCAACAATGTTGGCGTCATCAACCTTCAGGCGGACAAAGGCTCCTGCATCTTCATGGCACGCTCCACAGTCGATAGTGCCTGCGAAGCACTGGCAGATGAAATCATCAGCCTGTTTACCCTGTCAGGCACCAGAACTGAAAAAGAAAACGGCTATCCAGGCTGGGAACCCCATTTTGATTCCCCAATCCTGGCAACCTGCATGAAAGTATATGAAAAGGTCTTTGGCAACAGACCGACCACCCATATTTTCCATGCCGGCGTGGAATGCGGTATCCTGAAAGCAAAATATCCAGCACTGGATGCCATCTCATTTGGCCCAACCCTTCATAATCCACATTCCCCAAAAGAATCCCTTGAAATCGATACCGTGGAAAAAGCATGGCTGTTCCTGAAAGCCATCCTTGAAACCACTTCCTGACAAAGACTCAGGAAACCTGTTCCCAACTGTCCAAAAAGACAATACCCTGTCAGATCAACAATCACTGACAGGGTATTGCCGTATTCCTAACAGAACAATAGCTATATTTTAATCCATATGGTTGAAATATTTTCAAATCATCAGATATTCCGTCTTGCCATCAATGCCTGATAAAAAGATTCCTGATGTTGCCAGAAGTCCGAGGTATCAATTTTCCCGGCTTTCAGATCTGCCAGATAGCCAGGAATCTGTGATGCCTTGATATGACGGAGTGTTTCAAGCCTCCCCTCATCAACCCAGGCATCCAAGTCATTGCCATACCAGCCTAATGCAGTATCACCATCCATCAGATCCGAAACATCCTTGGCAAGCCTCTCAGGGCTATCGTAAACATGGCAGAAATCATCATCAGGCACCTGCAACTGAAGATGGCCACTCGGATAAAAGATAACGCACATTTCCATCCATCCACTCCTTCCGGCTGAACCAGTACGCATCATCTTAACCGAAAAAGCCGGTCTATGCCCATATCACCTATCTTGAGTCCCTCAAGCATATCCTGGGTCCAAATTCAAAAACCGAATGGCAACTGACAGATCATGATGACGACAAAAACAGAACCGATAAAGGTCAGTACATCCATAACTTCAGAAGTGGTTTCATCCATGATTCTTTCCTTTCTATAACTTGATAATACTGTTCATCAACACAGTGTATTTATGTACAGTATTTTACCGCCACTTTTGAAAACTGTATACATTAACAGTTGAATATTACTGAAAATAACAACAGTCAAATACTGGATCAATCAACCGGCAAAAAGGAAAGATTTCCAGTCCAGCCCGCGATGATGGGCATGGCAATACCCGGAAGGCAAGCAAGGATATTGAATAACCTATTGATTTATCAGAGGATATCGTGAAAATAACGGACCATCATTCCTTATCAGTCAGGAAGTCACGTTCAATCAGGATGTCTGGGTCAAGCTCTTTGGCATAGGATTTCTCGATTTTATCGATGAACGCCTCTTTCCCGCCCATTGCATTGATCAACGAAGTGGGACGGCGCTTTTTCGTAAGAAGCGCCTGCATGATATAGACATAATAGTTGAGGATTCCCGGAATATGGTCCCAGCGTTTAGGGGCAATCGAGGTGTACAACCATCTGTCTGTAAAATGGATGGGGTCTTCACAGGATTTATGCGCTTTCCGTAATGTCGGCTTATAGACATCCCCCAGGATATCCTTGATGAAGTCGATATCTGCCTCCTGGCTACGCAGTTCCTGAGTCACTGACCGTTCATAATCTTCAACTTCTGGATATCTCTTCTGGAATTCCTGGATAGCTTCAACCCCTTCCCGGATCTGTTGCATCCGTGGGCTCTTGTTGTACCAGTCCTTGATCAGTTTCGGTAAACAGACAATGATTACTGCTGCAACCACTGCCACCACAATCATCCAAGTTTCCATAGCAATACGAAAAAGCCGAAATCAGTACCAAAGGCTATTTTACAGACAATACCTGTCATGCTGGAAGAGTACATGGGAAGGGGCGCATAAAAAGGCAGGGGTGGGTTGGGCTGTGTGTATGCCAGGCATTGCAAAAAGCAGAAGCCCCGCATCCTATCGATGCGGGGCTCCAGGGTATGGTGCCTGAC
>JAFWUI010000026.1 GCA_017524145.1 Oxalobacter sp.
CTGGCCGTATTGCAGGTCTGGATGTCAAACGTATCATCAATGAACCAACGGCAGCTGCCTTGGCATTCGGTCTGGATAAGGCTGGCAAAGGTGACAGGAAGGTTGCTGTCTATGATTTGGGTGGTGGTACGTTCGATATTTCCATCATCGAAATCGCTGATATTGATGGTGACAAACAGTTTGAAGTCCTGTCTACCAATGGGGATACCTTCCTCGGTGGTGAAGATTTTGACCAGCGTATCATTGACTTCATCATTGATGAATTCAAGAAGACCAATGGTCTTGACCTGAAGAAAGACCCGATTGCACTGCAGCGTATCAAGGCTTCTGCAGAACGTGCGAAGATTGAACTGTCTTCTTCCCAGCAGACAGAAATCAATGAACCATACATTGCGATGGTCAATGGAGCACCGGCTCACCTGAATGTCCGCCTGACCCGTGCAAAACTGGAATCCTTGGTTGAAGGGCTGATTGAAAAGACTATTGAACCTTGCCGTATCGCACTGAAAGATGCGGGTCTGAGTGCTTCCGATATTGACGATGTCATCTTGGTCGGCGGGATGACGCGTATGCCTAAGGTCCAGGAAAAGGTCAAGGAATTCTTTGGCAAAGACCCACGCCGTGACGTCAATCCGGACGAAGCGGTCGCAGTCGGTGCTTCCCTGCAGGGGTCTGTCCTCTCTGGTGACCGGAAAGACCTGCTGTTGCTGGACGTTACCCCATTGTCCTTGGGTATCGAAACATTGGGCGGTGTCATGACCAAGATGATCAAGAAGAACACCACAATCCCAACCAAGTTCAGCCAGGTATTCTCGACAGCTGATGACAATCAGCCTGCTGTAACCATCAAGGTCTGCCAGGGTGAACGTGAAATGGCAGCTGCCAATAAGGCATTGGGTGAGTTCAATCTGGAAGGCATCCCACCGGCTCCACGTGGCATCCCACAGATTGAAGTGACCTTTGATATTGATGCCAACGGTATCCTGCATGTCAGCGCAAAGGACAAGGCAACCGGCAAGGAAAACAAGATTACCATCAAGGCGAACTCCGGTCTGACTGAAGAAGAAATCCAGCGCATGATCAAGGATGCGGAAGTCAATGCAGAAGAAGACAAACGTGTCCGTGAACTGGCGGAAGCACGCAATCAGGGTGATTCCTTGGTTCATGCAACCCGTAAGTCTCTGGAAGAACATGGAGACAAACTGGATCAGCCAACCAAAGATGGTATTGATGCTGCCATCAAGGAACTGGAAGAATCCCTGAAAGGCGATGATAAGGCTGCGATTGATGCCAAGATGCAGGCATTGGCGACAGCTGCCCAGAAACTGGGTGAAGCGGTCTATGCAAGCCAGCAGCAGGCAGCTGGTGCAGCAGGTGGGGCAGAAGCCGGTACGGCAGGTGCTGGCGCTGCACCAAAAGATGACAATGTCGTTGACGCTGATTTCAAGGAAGTCAAGGATAAAGAATAATTGATTCCTTGAGGCAGGCAGACCGCCGGGCAATCTATGGTTCCGCCATTGGCCCGGCGTTCTGTTTGAAAGGCTCTGATGAACCGGTTGTCGGTATTGTCAACCGTAAGGAAGAGGAAAGATAAAAATGGCTAAACGGGATTTTTACGAAGTGCTTGGGGTTGCCAAGGATGCGTCTGAAGACGACATCAAGAAGGCATACCGCAAACTGGCGATGAAATACCATCCTGACCGTAATCCTGACGACAAGACCGCTGAAGAGAAATTCAAAGAAGTCAAGGAAGCCTACGAAATCCTGTCAGATGACCAGAAACGTCAGGCATATGACCGTTTTGGACATGCCGGTGTCGATCCAAATGGCATGGGTGGTATGGGCGGTCGCGGAGGTGATCCTTTCGGCGGGGCGTTCGGTGATATTTTTGGCGATATCTTCGGGGCTGGCATGGGTGGCATGGGTGGCCGTGGAGGACCACAGGTATACCGTGGTTCTGACCTGCGCTATAACCTGGAAATCACCTTGGAAGAAGCCGCAAAAGGCTGTAAGAAGACCATCCGTGTCCCGGCATGGAACAAATGTTCAGCCTGTGGGGGTTCGGGTGCCAAGAAAGGCACCTCACCGACTACCTGCGCCACCTGTAATGGTCAGGGGCAGGTCCGGATGCAGCAGGGATTTTTCCATGTCCAGCAGACCTGTCCACATTGCCATGGCTCTGGTCAGGTCATCAAAGAACCCTGTCCTGACTGTCATGGACAGGGCAATATCCGGACAAACAAGACACTGGAAGTCGATATTCCTGCAGGTATCGATGAAGGGATGCGCATCCGCTCTTCCGGCAATGGTGAGCCTGGGCAGAACGGAGGCCCTCCAGGGGACCTGTATGTGGAAATCCATATCAAGCATCATCAGCTCTTTACCCGGGATGATGATGACCTGCATTGCGAGATTCCAATCTCGTTCGGGAAAGCGGCTTTGGGTGGTGATATCGAAGTGCCGACATTGGATGGCAAGGTCTCCTTCCATATCCCGACAGGCACACAGACAGGGCGTACTTTCCGCCTGAAAGGCAAAGGGATCAAGGGTGTCCATTCCTATCATGCAGGTGACCTGTTCTGTCATGTCAGGATTGAGACGCCTGTCAACCTGAATGATGAGGAAAAAGACCTGCTCCGGAAATTCGAGGAACTGGTTTCAAAAGACACTGGCAAGCATAGCCCCCAGCACAAGACCTGGATGGATAAGTTGAAGGACCTGTTCAGCTGAGACCCTCCCCTAAGGAACCAAGAAAAGAACCCTGTCCGGCAATATCTGGACAGGGATTCTCTTTTTCAAAGCCCCCCCTCAAAACTATTCTGCCGCCATGCCTCATAAATGGTGATGGCGACACTGTTGGACAGGTTCAGGCTCCGGTTGTCTGGCATCATCGGTAGACGCAGACGGTGCCCTTCCAGGAAAAACCGATGGATGGATTCTGCCAGCCCATGGGTCTCTGCCCCGAAAATGAACCAGTCCCCAGCAGTAAAGGTGGCATGGGTATAGAAATCACTGTTTCCATGGGTAGTCATCGCATACATCTTGGCTGGATCAGGTTGTTCAGTGGTAAGGAAAACCGTCCAGCTGGGATGGATCCTGATGGAAACAAACTCATGGTAGTCCAATCCTGCCCGGCGCATCTTGGCATGGTCAATCGGGAAGCCCAGTGGTTCCACCAGATGCAGCTGGCAGCCGGTATTGGCGCAGAGACGGATGATGTTCCCGGTATTGGGTGGAATCTCAGGTTCAACCAAGACAACATTAAACATAGGTGTTTCCTGTCAGATGTTTAGGGGTTCGGGCAAAAACAAGATTGGTGACCTGACTGGCGCCAGCCTGTTTCAGTACTTTTGCTACCTCATCCAAGGTACTGCCTGTTGTCATCACGTCATCCAGAACGGCAATGTGGCGGCCTTTGACCAGTGTCTTCCCTTCATCTGAAACGGTGAATGCCTGGTACACATTCTTTTTCCTCGCCTGTAGGGCGATATAGGTTTGGCGCTCTGTATTACGGATCCGATGAAGCAGGGAACGTTGGGGAGCTGTCTTCAAGAGTTTACCCAAAGTCCGGGCGATTTCGTGGGATTGATTGAAACCACGTTCAGCCAGGCGTTCCCGGCTTAGCGGGACTGCGGCCAATAAATCAGGTTGGATATGACGGGTTGCCATCGCCTGATACAGCAGTCTGCCCATCACAGGGGCAACCGCAAGACGGTGCTGGAATTTCAGCATATGGACCATTTGGTCAACAGGCGGGACGAAGTCAGTGACTGTTACCGTGGCATCAAAGGTAGGTGGGTCTTTCAGGCAATCTCCACAGAGCGATTCTGGGGATTGGACAGCCTGAGTCAGCAGATTGCCGCAACGGTGGCAGCGGGGAGCCTGTATATTGATTATATGGTCCTGACAAGCTTGGCAAAGGCCATATCGGCTGGGGGAATGACATAGAATACAAGGTGTCAGGGATTGACGGATGGAATCTGCCATCGCAGCAAAAAAATTCATGTTCATCCTGTCATGTCCCAGTTGAGAAAATGCTATTGTAAGCAATCCAGCAAGAAACCGATAGGAACCCATGCATCCCTGTTCCGATAAAGTCAGGCAATTGTTCGAGAATCAGTCACGTACCAAGGAAGGGCGTTTCCTTTGGCATGAAGCGGCCTCACGCCTTCAGGAACGTCTGTCGGTTATGTCAATTGATGTCGACAGGCTGATTGATGTCGGGTGCGGTCAGGGGCAGGACTTGGTCTGGCTGAAAAAACAGTTCCCACAATCGCTGGCAGTCGGACTGGACGGGGCTTTTTCACCTGTCAGGCAGGCTTCCCGGAACAACAGGGAGGCTGAAACAGCCTGGCTTTGTGGTAATGCGGAAACCATGCTGTTCCAGCCAGGAACCTTCAGCCTTGTCTGGTCCAATATGATGCTGCATTGGGCGGAAGATATCGGTGTGGTCTTGTCCAACTGGCATCAGATGCTCAGGCAGGAAGGGCTCCTGCTGTTCTCCTGCCTGGGGTATGGTTCACTGCATGAGCTTTATCATGCCTTTGAAAGGCTTGATGGTTATGGTCATGTCATGACCTTTCCCGATTGCCAGCAGTTGGGGGATGCATTGGTGCAGTCAGGTTTCCCTTCGCCCGTTCTGGAAAGGGAATGGCTCAACCTGACCTATCAGGACATCAATGTCCTGCTGCAGGACATCCGTGCATTAGGCGGGAATCCATTGGCAGACCGGCGGCAGGGATTGATGGGCAAAGGAACCTTTGCACAGCTGGTTCAGGATTTGGAGGCATTGCGGGATGGGACAGGTCAGATAACCCTGCGTTTTGAAATCATCCTTGGCCATGCTTTCAAGGAAAACCTGCTGAAGGAAAATCCAGGCGCAGGGCAGGAAAGGCCAATCGGGTTCTACCAGGGAACGGAAAGGACTTTTCCAGGAAGCGGAAGGCTATGAGAAAGGCAGGACAGAATTTTCTGGCAGGACTGCTGGTGAACGGGATGTATGCAGTGTACGGTAAACACAGATTCCAGTTCAGTGGGGAAAAAGAATGGGCAACATTATAAGGTTCAATGATGCTTCACCGAACAGTGAATGGCTTTCGATGTCGAATCAGGGAACGGATTGCTTTCTTGAATTGCTTATCCATGCTGCGGATACGGTTGAATGTACAAAGCCGCAGGAGGCGCTTATTGCCTTTCTCAAAGAGCAGAAGGATATCAATGAAGTGGCCCCAGGGACTGCTGGATTTGATGTTGAAGAGATGCCATGGAAGGCACATTCTTTATCGGAAGATGTACAGTTTCTCCTTCGCGTGGTTGAAGCGGCAAAAAGCCTCCTTGTTCAGGGGGAGTTGCACTATACCCCGAATAAAAGCATCGTGATTCCATGGTTTGACCGACTTATGGAAATGCTCAAACAAAAGCGTTCTGCTGATTCCAATTTGAAGAAGAGGAAAACAGGACAGGTATCCTGATAATTCATGGTTGTTGCAAGTGAAAAAAACAAACAGGAAAGATTTATGAAAAAGTTATGGAAAATCGTATTGGTGGGTTGGTTGGGCTGTTGTTTGCCCGTTTATGCCGGTGAATTCTGTCAGACACTGAAAACTTGTCAACGTCAGGCAAAGGCAGGCAGTGCTGTGGCACAGGCAGAGATGGGGTTGAGATACCAAACGGGTGAAGGCGTACGCCAAAACGTTGAAAAAGCGCTCTATTGGTTTAAGAAAGCGGCGAAACAAGGCAATCCAATTGGGTTGGAAGAAGTCGGTACGGCTTACTACCGGGGGGATGGTGTAGCAAGGAATAATCAGAAAGCCATCGAATGGTGGAAGCAGGCTGCGGAAAAGGATAAATCCAGTGCGATGTGGTGGCTGGGGTATATCTATTCCCGGGAAAATGACGGTGTGACCATCGACAAGAAAGAAGCCTGCAACTGGTTCAAGCGGTCAGCAGAGCTGGGTGGCGACCAATGGGTCAATGGCAACAATCCGTCTTATTACGAACTGGCTGCCTGTTATGAGCGGGGTGAAGGCATTGCCAAAGACAATGCCAAAGCCATTTATTGGTTCGAGAAAGCCAAGGAACATGCGGGTGACGAAGAAATCGATGAGATTGAGGAACGTTTGGAGAAATTGCGTAAAGCGGAATCTCAATAGGAATGACAGGTAATTTTCAGGGAACCTCTGAAAAACCTCTTTATGAGTGCACTTCCTCTAGGGAGCTTTCAGTGGAATTGGTGGTTTTTCAGAACTATTTTAGGTTTTAGAAAAAGATGGTTTCTTCAATAAAAACCATCAGAAGTTTTCAATTGCTCAAATCATGACTCATTTTTAAAAAGGTGCTTCTATTTGCTGGAGAAATTTATTGTTTTTCCATATATACAAGTATCAGTTCATTATTGACAGTTTTTTGATTAAAGGCCTTATATCCTATTTTATTATATAGTTGGATGTTGTCCATACTTCTTGTGCTTGTGAATAATTCATATCGTTTCCTAGGAAAAGTTCTCTCAATTTCTTTTAGAAGCTTTGTTCCATATCCATGACCTCTGTAATCAGGGTGGACCATCAGTTTGCCGATATAAACCGTCCCGTTGTTTTCTCTTGCACGGACAGAACCAATAATAATATTATTTTCTGTAACCATTTTTAAAATAATACCATTATTATATTCCTCAATGACTTCATCCAATGTCTGTTTTAAAGGAGGGATGTCTTGGTTGCCGAATAAAGCAGCTTCACTTTGATAAGCAAGCTGCTGTAGCCGTAATATTTCTGGCAAATCTTCATAATCAGCTTTATAGATGCTTGTTAAGTTCATAAAGATTTTCCTGAAAATATGAGGTGTCTTGCCATTGAGTCAGAAAAATATGACGATTCGACAGGTATTTTTTATTGTCCTGTCTAGGGATTTATCAATGTTACAAGGAAAGTCATAATAATCAGATTGGGATATACCGCATCCAAACGGTACCATTGCCATATTGCTTGACGGTTCCCGTCAGTCTTAGTTTGACAGGTAGGCGTGTCTGGTCTTCGATACCGTCAAATGCGGCAGTCCAGCCTTTCCTGCCATCAATACCAGGAGCATACATCATGCTGATTTCATCCAGCAGTCCCACAGCGAGGAAACTGCCATTCAGGTTCCCTCCGCCGGTCAGGACAAGGCGTTCAATCCCAAACGAACCATTCAGGATTTCCATTGCCCGTTTCAGGTCGATTCCCGGTTTACCGGTTGCGATGTAAGAAATGTTTTTCTGTTGGAGATAAGCCAGGTAATCCTGTGTGGCATATTCACTGACCAGGCAGATAAGGGCTTTGCCTTCCAGGTTGTCGGTTTTCCAGAGAAGGGATCCTAATGTATCTGTAATGATATGGTAGCTGTCGGTTTTCACAGCACAGTGTACGGTTTCCTGATTGATGGCTGCTGGATTTTTGGGTGAGAAGGTTCCTTTGTCAGCATAGTGCATTTCGGCGGTGACCCTGCCATTGATCATCGAAGGGCAGTTGAGTTCAGCCAATGCTTCATAATATTCGTTGCCGCAGATGTGTTCCGTCATCTCACAGTCGATACGTCCATCGAGGGAAGCCAGCATATGGCAGATGATATAAGGCCTGTTCATAGTTTGTTTTGTCAGGGTAGGGTTGTCTGGATGTTGATGTATTCTATCAGGTATCAAAAAAGCCCTGGAGCATTTGCTTCAGGGCTTTTGGCTTTATCCACAGAGCCTCATCAATCGAAAGCTTGCAGGGTTTTCCGCATCTTTTTCAGGGCGGCCGCTTCAATCTGACGGATTCGTTCTGCAGAAACACCGAATTCAGATGCCAGTTCCTGCAGGGTCGCTGCTTCCCCATCCTCTTGATGCAGCCAGCGGGCCTCAATAATACGGCGGGAACGTGCATCCAGCTTATCAAGTGCTACAGTCAGCCCTTCAGACTGCAACCAGTCATGCTGACGGTTTTCCAGCACGATGGTTGGCTCAGTATTTTCGGAAGACAGATAGGAAATCGGCGCAAAGTTGGCATCATCGTCATCATCGTGTTGGTTTTCCAATGCGATGTCATGACCACCCATGCGGGTTTCCATTTCTTGGACTTCTTCTTCTTTGACATTCAGTTTGTTTGCCAGTTCTGTGACCTGTGATCTGGTCATGGCTTCTGATCCCGTCTTATGGCTGCGCAGGTTGAAGAACAGCTTGCGTTGGGCTTTGGTGGTCGCAACTTTGACCATCCGCCAGTTGCGCAGGATATATTCATGGATTTCAGCCTTGATCCAATGGATGGCATAGGAAACCAGCCGGACACCCATATCTGGATTGAAGCGTTTTACTGCTTTCATCAGACCGATATTGCCTTCTTGGATCAGGTCAGCATGCGGCAACCCATACCCCAGATAGGAACGGGCAACGGAAACGACCAGCCGCAGATGTGACATAATCAGCTGCTGGGCAGCCAACAGGTCATTTTTTTCCTGATAATCCTTTGCCAAGCTGTTTTCTTCTTCCTGTGTCAGGATGGGCATCCGGTTGACTTCAGCGATGTATGCTTCGATATTGCCAAGCGAACCCGTAAAAGCTGGAGCCAATGCACGACTGCCCACTGTTGCCAGAGGCATTTTTGTAGACTTTCCGTTCATTCCAATAACTCCTTGAAGTTTTTTCTTCCCCAACTGTTCGATACAGGGACTATTAATGCTATTTTAGCACTCTTGCGACGAGAGTGCTAACGGTTTGGCAAAAAGTGGTAGCAATTTTGATGCCAGGATAAAAACAGGTGTAAAAAACCGACAGTATCTGGTTTTATCAGCTGATTGTCTGTTGAAAAAGGATTTCCTTGGGGAATCAGTTCAACAAGGCACGGGCGAAAGCTTCAGCCTTGAATGGCTGGAGATCTTCAATCTTTTCACCGACACCGATGAAATAGACTGGGACAGGGTGTGTCTTGGCAATGGCTGCCAGGATGCCGCCTTTCGGGGTGCCATCCAGTTTGGTGACGATGAGGCCTGTCAGACCAATCGCTTCATCAAATGCCTTGACTTGGGCCAGGGCATTCTGTCCGGTATTGCCGTCAATGACAAGCAGGACCTCATGGGGAGCTGTGTCCAAGCCTTTGCCAATGACCCGTTTCACTTTCTTGAGTTCTTCCATCAGGTGCAGTTGGGTTGGCAGACGTCCAGCTGTGTCAACCATGACGATATCGATGGCTTTTGCTTTGGCAGAATGGACTGCATCAAAGGCTACAGCAGCGGGATCACCGGATTCTTGGGCAATGACGTTCACATTGTTGCGTTCTCCCCAGACAATCAGTTGTTCACGGGCTGCAGCTCGGAAGGTGTCTCCGGCTGCCAGCAGGACTGACTGACCATGGTTCTGCATATGTTTTGCCAATTTGCCGATGGTGGTGGTTTTTCCTGCGCCATTGACGCCAGCCATCATGATGACCAGTGGTTCATAGCGGCCGAGTTCAAAGTCTTTTTCAAGGGGTTTCATCAGGTTGACCAGTAAATTCTGAAGTTCCTCCTTGATTTGGGCAGGAGATGTCAGCCTTTTGTCTTTGACAGCTTGGCGGAGCTGTTCCAACAGATATTCAGTGGCAGGCATCCCAGCATCGGAAACCAGCAGGGCAGTTTCCAGTTCCTCATACAGTTCTTCATCAATCTTGGTGCCACCGAAGATGTTGAGGTTGGAGGCTGTCTTGGCAAGACCGGATTTGAGCCGGTCGAACCAGGATTGTTTTTCTTCAGGTTCAGCGGTAGTGGTGGATGGTTGGGAAGCCTGTTCTTCTTCACCGCTTTTTTTTCTTCTAAAAAAACTGAACATGGGATACCGTTTTAAGCTAAAGTGGGCAAGAGTGCTGGAAAATACAGAGTCCGTCCATTTTAGCAGAGCTGGAATTATGAAAATCCAAAAAATCTTGTTTTGTGTGGTATTGGCATTGTCCAATATACCGTTGGCTGTCCAGGCAGAGCCGCCACAGGTTTTCCATCTGGACAATGGCATGAAAGTGGTTGTCCGCGAAGACCACCGGGTCCCGGTCGCAGTGAATATGGTCTGGTATCGGGTTGGTTCAATGGATGAAACCAGTGGCACTACAGGGGTTGCCCATGTACTGGAACATATGATGTTCAAAGGGACAGAGAAATTCCCGGAAGGCAGCCTGAGCAAGACGGTCGCCCGTCTAGGTGGCAAGGACAATGCTTTCACCAATACAGATTACACAGGGTATTACCAGCAGGTACCTTCGCATCATCTTGAAAAGATGGTTGAGATGGAAGCTGACCGTATGAATGGTCTGCTGTTCCGTAAGGAGGATTTCGAAAAGGAAATCAAGGTGGTTCAGGAAGAACGCCGTTGGCGTACAGATGATAAACCGGAAGGCTTGTTGGTTGAAGCGCTCCGTGCTACGGCTTTTACTGCACATCCGTATCATTGGCCGGTTGTTGGATGGATGGATGACCTGCGGAACATGACGCTTGAAGATGCAGCTGCCTGGTATAGGAAGTGGTATGCACCGGACAATGCAACGATGGTGGTGGTCGGTGATGTCAAGGCGCAGGATGTCTTGGCTTTTGCGCAGAAATATTTCGGAAAGCTGCCAAGAAAAACGGTTGTCCGGGGCAAACCGCAGACTGAACCGGAACAGCGGGGTATCCGGCGGGTGACGGTGAACGCACCTGCGGAAAATCCAACGGTAGTGTTGGCATATAAGGTACCTGCCCTGAAAGATGTTGAGAAGGATGAAGATGTCTATGCGCTGGATGTCCTGTCTTCAGTGCTGGATGGTTATGAGAATGCACGTTTGCAGTCTTCATTGGTCCGTCAGGAGAAGGTGGCACTGGAAGTGGGGACCGAGTATACCGCGTTGGCCCGGGGGCCTTCCTTGTTTGTCTTGAGTGCTGTACCGGCAAAAGGAGTATCTGTTGATGTGCTGGAGAAACGGTTGCGTCAGTCTGTGGCGGATATTGCTGGGAAAGGGGTGTCTTCTGAAGAATTGCAACGGGTGAAGACGCAGCTTGTTGCGGGTCAGATTTACAAACGGGATTCGATGTTTGGTCAGGCATTGGAAATCGGTTTGTATGAGATGTCTGGTATTGGCTGCCAGCAGATAGACCGTGTCATTGAAAAACTGAAAGCCGTAACACCTGAGCAGGTGAAAGCTGTTGCCGGCAAGTATTTCAATGAAGACCATCTGACCGTTGCAGTGCTGACACCTGTCGCATTGCAGGGACAGCAGACAAAGCGATAGGGGGTGACGATGCTGGACATGAAGAAATGTTTCCAAGGGCATGGGGTGACGGCAATATGCCGCTGGTTTGTTTGGATGTTGTTTATTGGGATAATGGGTAACCCGGCTTTTGCAGGCTTGCCGCTTGAGCAATGGAAAACCTCCAATGGTGCAAAAGTGATGTTTGTTGGAACATCGGCTGTTCCAATGGTTGATGTCAGTGTGGAATTCGATGCTGGTTCACGGCTTGATCCTGCTGGCAAGAGTGGGTTGGCAGCGTTGACCAATACGATGTTGGAAAAAGGCATTGCAGCCGGCAAGGGACGGAAAGGGATGCATGAAGCGCAGATTATGGATGCATTTGCCGATGCGGGAGCAATCCAGTCTGGCAAAGTCAGTATGGACCGGGGTGGTTACCGTTTGAGGGTATTGTCTGGTCAGGAAAGTTCTGATGGAGCGGTGCAGCTGATGACCCGTTTCCTGGCACATCCAGCGTTTCCTGCTGATGTGCTGAAACGGGAAAAAGCGATTATGACGGCTTCAATCAGGGAAGAGTTGACCCGTCCCCAGAATATCGGCAGCCGGGCGTTCAAGAAAATGGTTTATGCCAGCCATCCTTATGGACAGAGCCCGACGGAAGCTTCTGTAGCGGCTATTTCACGCAAGGATCTGCTGGATTTTCACCGTACTTACTATGTAGCAGATAGGGCTGTCATCGGGATTGTCGGGGATATTTCCAGGAAGCAGGCGGAAATCATGGCTGAAGCAATCAGTGCACAGTTGCCCGTGTCATCCAATCCGATGCCTGTCATGCCTGAAGTCCTGTTTCCTGTAGGGGGAAAACAGGTATTGCCGCATCCTGCTTCACAGGCACATGTGCTTAAGGGAATGGCGGCTGTGAAACGGGGAGATCCAGATTTCTTCGCGATGACGGTCGGAAACTATATTCTGGGCGGAGGTGGTTTTTCGTCTCGCCTGATGGATGAAGTCCGGGAAAAAAGGGGGCTGACTTATGGTGTTTCCAGCAGTTTCCAAACATTGGTACAGCCTGGACCATTCATCATTGGGCTGTCCACGGAAAAATCACAGGTGAATGATGCCTTGGCAGTGGTTGACCAGACATTGAAAGATTTCTTGGATAAGGGGCCGACACCGGTAGAAATGGAAGCCGCAAAAAGCCATCTGACAAGCAGTTTTGTTATGAATATGGAAGGGAACCGGAAGATTCTGGAGTTGATTACAATGGTCGGGACATACAATCTGCCGATGGATTATCTGGATACTTGGACAGACAGGATTCAGGCGGTCACCGCAGATGATGTCCGGGCAGCATTCAATCGGAAGCTGGCCGCGGAAAAGATGGCAACCGTGGTTGTCGGGAAGTGATGAGATTGTCAGGTGGATTGTGATGGCAACAGACAGGAAGGCAATCCAAGGAAAGAAGCAAGGTGTCAGGCAGCCCAAGACTGGCAATGCAAAACATACCGTCAGGATTATTGGCGGTCAGTGGAAACGTACACCTGTTGCTGTTGTTGATGGTAAGGGATTAAGGCCAACACCGGAAAGGGTTCGGGAAACCCTGTTCAACTGGTTGAAGCATCTTTTGGGCGGTAGTTTTGCGGGATTGACCTGTTTGGATATGTTTGCCGGTACGGGGGCATTGGGACTTGAAGCTGCAAGCCGTGGCTTCCAGCATGTCACAATGATTGAAAAGAACTGGACGGCAGTGAAACAGTTGCAGACAGTCCAGTCGAAACTCAATGCATGGCAGGTTGAGATTCTGCGTGGGGATGCCTTGACGTTGTCCAAGACAATGATTGTGTTGGGAAAACGGTTTGATTTGATTTGCCTTGATCCGCCGTTCCATGACCATCTGCTGCCGGAAGTGTTGCCTGTCTGTGTCAAACTGTTGGCGGGACAAGGGCTGGTTTATGTCGAATCAGATGAAGCGGTGACAGAACATTTGTTAGAAGCGTATGGGATGAAAGGTGTTTTTCAGATTGTCCGTGAAGGTCGGGCAGGACAGGTTTATTACCATCTTCTGAGGCAGGTATAATAGGTGCCATAGAGAGTTTTTTCCATCCAAGCAGAAAGAATCCATCATGGTGATTGCCGTTTATCCAGGGACATTCGATCCATTGACCCGTGGGCACGAGGATATTGTCCGCCGTGCATCAGGTCTGTTTGATGAACTGGTGATTGGTGTGGCTGACAGCCATGCCAAAAAACCTTTTTTCACGACACAGGAACGGGTGGAGATTGCTTCTGATGTATTGGCACAGTATTCCAATGTCAGCGTAAAGCCTTTTTCCGGGTTGTTACGGGATTTTGTCCAGGAGATCCATGCGGCAGTTGTCATCCGTGGTTTGCGGGCGGTTTCTGATTTTGAGTATGAATTCCAGATGGCAGGGATGAACCGGCATCTGATGCCGGAAGTGGAGACGCTGTTTATGACGCCTTCTGAACAGTTCCAGTTTGTTTCAGGTACTTTTGTCCGGGAAATCGCCTATATGGATGGAGATGTTTCCCGGTTTGTTTTTCCTTCGGTCGAGGAGCGGTTGAAACAGAAGGTGCTGGAACTCAAGGCAGGCAGGCAGTAATTCAGGAAGTCGAGGTGTTTGGGAATGGCTTTTATCATTACCGATGATTGCATCAGTTGCGAAATCTGTATTCCAGAATGTCCGAATGAGGCGATTACGATGGGTAAGCGTTTCTGCGAGGTGGATTACAACCGTTGCACTGAATGTGTTGGACATTACGATGAGCCACAGTGTGCGGCGGTCTGTCCGATGGAATGTTGCAAACCGGACCCAGCACATCCCGAAACCAAGGAACAGTTGCTGGCAAAATTCGAACGGTTGCAGGCAGGAAGTTAAAGGACATCAATGGTATAGCCAAAGATGTCCTTTCCAGGTCCAATGTAATGGATTAATTGTCAGACGTTGAACAGGAAATTCATCACATCACCATCCTTCACGATATAGTCTTTGCCTTCCGCCCGCATTTTGCCGGCCTCTTTAGCGCCGTTCTCGCCTTGATAGTTGATGTAATCGTCATAGGCTATGGTCTGTGCACGGATGAACCCCCGTTCAAAATCGGTATGGATAACACCGGCAGCCTGTGGGGCAGTATCGCCGATATGGATGGTCCAGGCCTTGACTTCTTTTGGCCCTGCCGTGAAGAAAGTCTGTAATCCCAGGAGTTTGAATCCAGCACGGATCAGACGGTTCAACCCAGGCTCTTCCATGCCCATATCTGCCAGGAATTCAGCACGGTCTTCTTCTGGAAGTTCAACGATTTCTGCTTCAGTCGCGGCACATATGGCGACAATTGGGGTATTCTGTGCGTTGGCATATTCTGTCAACTGGTCCAGCAGTGGATTGTTGATGAAACCATCTTCTGCGACATTGGCGACGTACATGGCGGGCTTTGCGGTAATCAGGAAAAGCGGTTTGAGCAGCGCCATTTCTTCTGCCGAAAGTCCCATGGTACGGACTGGTTCACCTTTATCTAGATGGGCGGAAACAGTTTTCAGCAGATTGCAGAGTTTTGCAGATTCCTTGTTACCGGAACCGGCTTTCTTGATTTCACGTTGATAGACCCGTTCAACGGTTCCGAGGTCCGCCAGTGCCAGTTCAGTCTGGATGACAGTGATGTCATTGATAGGGTCTACTTTGCCGGCAACATGTACAACATTGGGGTCTTCAAAACAGCGGACCACATTGACAACAGCATCGGTTTCCCGGATATGTGCCAGGAATTGGTTGCCCAATCCCTCTCCTTTAGAGGCACCGGCAACCAAGCCTGCAATATCCACAAATTCAACAACGGCAGGAACGATTTTCTGGGGATTGGCAATAGCGGCCAGTTTTTCCAGACGGGAATCGGGCACTTCAACAATGCCAACATTGGGTTCGATTGTGCAGAACGGATAGTTCTCAGCAGGAATCGCTGCTTTGGTCAAAGCATTGAACAGGGTGGATTTTCCGACATTGGGCAAACCGACAATACCACATTTCAGACTCATTGGAATCCTTTCTGGATAGATAGGAATAAATGCATAACCTATACACTCTATCAATTTTCATTTTGATGTCAAATGATTGAGAGATGAAAGTCGGTATAGATTGAAAAGGGTTTGCCTTTCAGTGGCAGCATCAGGAGCATATAGGGATTATTACTGTTGGCTGTTCCTGTTGCAGTCAAACAGTGGATGGGGAAAAAGTAAAATAGAAGAAATCCTTCATCATGCATGATATGGGCACAGCAGAGACAGGCAAAAAAACTTAGGCAGGGAAAAGATGATTGAAGAAGCATTAGGTCATTTCAGAATAAATTGAAATGTTCCTGGGAAGATAAGGATCAGGATTTATGGAAAGAACATGATAAGCCAGAATGTTAAGGATTATATCGATAAGCATTCTTTTTGTCCTGAGCATCTGTCTAGGGATTGGGAGTCGTTTTTGGATCTTCTATATGCAGAAGGTGGCAGCATTTCAGCAATTCTTTGGTGGGATTATTGCAAGATATCACAGCAGCATGAGTCGATAGGAAGTGGCGGATACAGGGATCCAGAAAATCCAGAATATATGTTTGCTGAAACCCAATTGTATGAGGATGGTTTCGATACAAAATCCCTTGAGGAAGTCAAGGAATATATCATCAGAATGAAGAATGCCGGTATTGGTTGCAACAACAGATACATTAGTTTCAATCTGGTACCATCCTTCGATATTCGTGAATGAAGAATGCCGGTTTGAGGGGTAATCATGGAATTCAGATGGGTGGAAGGATTCAAGATTAATGTAACCGTTGAAGGCGATGCAGTGCTTATTTCTGCAAATAAAGAAGGGCTGCTGTCTTTAGCAAATCATATGACCTCGTTGGCTCAAGCGGATTTGAGGGACCATATTCATCTTGATGAATATAATTCGCTTGAAGACCATTCAGCAGAGTTGATTATTGAACGGATTGAATAACCGGAAAGCACTGGAAGGGCGTTCTGTAGCCAAAAATCGAGGTCGTTGATAGGTTATGAGTGGCTATTTCTGTTGAATCTGTTGTTTTTTGAAAGATGTTTTGTAAAAAACTGTAAAGTCCTTGACGTGCAGGGTTCAAGGGGTCATAATTCCAATTCTCCGCTTACGAAACAGCCACAACGCGCTGTGGAGGTGGGGGAAGGTCTTTAACAAACAGGC
>JAFWUI010000027.1 GCA_017524145.1 Oxalobacter sp.
GAGACCCAATTCCAGGACACGCAAGGAATGGGCAAAAAAGAATGCTCGTTTCAGCCGTATGCTTATAAACCGGTCTGATGCTGGTAAAGTTGAATGGGTTCCAGTCGAAGGCACTGCATCACAGGATGATTACAAACCTGCCAGTGTTCAGGATCAGATCAGGCAGGCTATGATGTGCGGCTTGGCCGCATATAATTTATTCCGCTGGTTTTTTCAACCTATTCTTTAAGGAACCGCCTTCTGGCGGTTTTTCGTTATGGCAGCATGAGAATACAGTATTGCAGGCACACCGTGCCAGGCAGCGGAAAAGCTGGGAACGTGCCCTTGACAGCAAGCTGAAGGTTCTTGACCCGAAGCATAAGCAGACGCTGTTCATCTGAAAGGGTTTTGCTGACCACAATATTATGGCCAGCAGAAAGCCAAAAGGACTTTGCTATAATGGGTTCCAGTGATACTGGAGGCGATATGGAAAAGAGATTCTGCGGTCAATGTGGCAACCGTCATGAACCGGAAGACCGGTTCTGCCGTTACTGTGGCTGTTTTCTCGGTGCTGGTACTTCTGACAAGAGAACCTCTTCTATATATGCACCGCCGAAAATCGCTAAGAGTGAGGCTCTCAAAATAGCAGAGGCTCACCAGCTGGAAGCATTGAAGGAGAAAATGAATCAGCAGAAAGCCAAGCAGGAACAGGACAACCAGTCTGATGACAAGGAGATTCAGCTGGAGTCGGAATATCAACCCATAAGTCCTGATACGCAGCGCATCCAAAAGGCAATAAACTCGGCAGCCACCTTGTTTGTACTGTCAAAGATGTTTTAAACAACTAGGATAAATTATTCAAAAAAGCACCGTCGGGTGCTTTTTTGTTTTGGAGTAAAACCATGGCATCACGTAAATTTCAGGTCGCCTTCACTTTGGTAGCCAAGATGGCAACCAGTTTCAGCAATGCGTTTTCAGCAGCAGCCAGCAATATCAGCCACGGGAATTCTTCAGCGCAATGCCTGCAAAAGACTTTGAACGGCTCACCCGTCTGGTCAGCGGTTTTTTAGCGCTGTAGGCCTCAAGGTTGCGCATCCAGACCAGGAGATACGGGCATGGTGCATCAGCCTTGCCCGTGCAGAGACAGGCTGTGGATGCCTGGACTGGTTCAATCTGCCCATAGTTGAACTGTCGCAATGGGCAGAGGCGGTCAACCAGCTGGAGAAAAAGCATAAGAAAATGAAATGGCGGTAGGTGGCAGAATTCACAATATTGTGAAATTCGGAAAAGCTATAGGAACCTTGCTACAATCCTTAGAAAGACAAAAGACAGATGATAGGAAGCTGATATGAGCAAAGGATTTGATTTCGTAGGCATGATAATCGTTACAATGGTAATAGCTACACCTATAGTCTTGTTGTATAAGTGGCTTAGCAGTTTTTTCTAAGCAATTCCATAACCTCTTAAACAGGCTCGCTTCGGCGGGCCTTTTTCATTATGTCGAAAGAATTCACACTCCGCTTCCTGCTGGCACGTCTCATCAAGCAGCCACGGGAATTCTTCAGCGCAATGCCTGCGAAGGATTACGCCAAACTGCACCAGGAAGTCAGCAATTTTTTATTGGTCTAGGGCTCAAGGTTGCGCATCCAGACCAGGAGATACGGGCATGGTGCATCAGCCTTGCCCGTGCAGAGACAGGCTGCGGATGCTTGGATTGGTTTGAGATGCCCATCATGGAACTGTCTGAATGGGCAGAAGCGGTCAACCAGCTGGAAAAAAAGCGGAAGAGACTGAAGCGGAAATAATAAAAAATGTATTGCTGTTTGTAATAACGTCTGTTAGCATCCCCATATGGAAATAAAGGGTTTTGACTGGGATAGCGGGAACTGGCCAAAGTGCGGAAAGCACGGTGTTTCCCGTGATGAGATAGAACGCCTGTTTACAGAAGGCGATGCGGTCTATTCCCCTGATCTGGACCATACAACGCTTGAGGAAGACCGATACATTGTTGTAGGGCAGGTTGATGGCAGGTCGCTGTTCGTCGCCTTTACACTGAGAGGCAGCCTGATCCGTCCAGTCAGTGCCCGCTATATGCATAAAAGGGAGGCAAGACATTATGAAAACAGTACCTCGGATGAAAACTGACGAAGAGGCAGAGGCATTCCTGGCACAGGACCTGTCTGACTTGGATTACTCGACATTCAAGCCATTACCTTTCGAGTTCAAGAAGAAAGAATCCACAATGACCATCCGTATTCCGACAGCCCTGATGGATGCCGTCAAGGCGAAGGCAAAGGAAAAGGATATGCCTTATGCACGGTACGTCAGGATGGTATTGGAATCTGCTTTGCGAGCCTGATGCACCAAGATCTTCGGTGAAAAACAGTGCCTATATTGATTGCAGGTGTCCCTGGAAGCTACTGCTTTCCATAGTTGAATAGTTGACTTGTTGTCACGATGGAAACAGATTCCTATATTCTGTTTGAAAAAATCAGCAGTATAGCTACAGAATCCGTAAAACCCGTTATAATGGCATTTCCCGTTGAGATGTAACGGATTGAAGATTTTAGGAGCGGTAGTTCAGTTGGTTAGAATACCGGCCTGTCACGCCGGGGGTCGCGGGTTCGAGTCCCGTCCGTTCCGCCATAATACAATCCCATATAGGAATACATATGGGATTTTCTTTTATTGATATTGGAACCTTTGAAGCGCCATGCTTGATTTCATCCGCAACCATAAACGCCTCACTCAGATTATCCTTCTGCTGTTCATCATTCCATCTTTTATTTTCGTTGGGATTGAAGGTTATAAACGTTTCAACGATACGGATGGTGTTGCAAAGGTCAAGCGGTCTGCAGGACCTTTCAGCTTTCTCCAGAAAGATTATGTCATCAACCAGCATGAATGGGACGAAGCTGTCCGCAAGCAGGTGGAACTGATGCGCCAGCAGGCAGCTGCCCAAGGGCGTCCATTTGATGCAAAACTGGCTGATTCCAAGGCGTTCAAATGGCAGGTCCTTCAGCAGCTTATCAATAAATATGCGTTGCAGTATATGGTTTCCAAAGAAAACCTGTCTGTACCGGAACAGGCTGTCATTGACAAAATCCGCCAGGTTCCCGGTCTGGTTGATGCCGAAGGGAACTTTGACCAGAAAAAATATGAGCAGATCCTTGCCGGACGTGGCCTGACACCAGAAGGGCATGTTGCCATCATGGGACAGGAGATGTCTATGCAGCAGATTCCCGCCCCCATCCAGTTCAGCGTTATTCCTTCCAAGACGGTTGGCAAGCGCGTCATCAACCTCTTTACACAGGAACGGGAAGTCCAGAAGAAGGTTTTCAGCTTGGCAGCATACAAGAACCAGGTTTCTGTCACAGACGAGGACCTGACCAATTACTACAACGACCATGCCAAGCAGTTCACCATTCCGGAACATGCTGATATTGAACTCGTTGTCCTTGACCAGGCTACAGCAGACAAAAGCGTCAAGATTACGGATGCAGACCTGCAGAATTACTACAACCAGAACAAAGACCGTTTTGCAACACCTGAACAGCGCCGTGCCCAGCATATCCTGATTTTGGTTCCTCGTAATGCCAAGGATGCTGACAAGGAAGAAGCCCGTAAGAAAGCGGAAGACGTCTTGGCGCAGGCTCGGGCAAACCCAACCCGTTTTGCGGAACTGGCAAAGGCTTATTCCCAGGATCCAGGCTCAGCGAAGAATGGTGGTGACTTAGGCTATTTTGCAAGAGGCAAGATGGTCAAGGAATTCAGCGATGCTACCTTCGCATTGCAGAAAGGGGATGTCAGTGACATCGTCCAGACCGAATATGGCTTCCATATCATCATGGTTACTGACATCAAGCCAGCTGTACCGAAGACACTGGCACAGGTCCGTGAGTCTGTCATGCAGGAACTCAAACGGGCACAGGTCGCCAAGAAATATGCTGAGATGTCAGAAACCTTCTCCAATATGGTCTATGAGAAGTCTGACAGCCTGAAACCGGTTGCTGATGCGATGGGATTGCAGGTCCATACGTTCAAGGACCTGCAGCGTGATCCAGAGGCAGCCGCCAAACAGAACCCGATGCTTGCTAATCCAACATTGCTTGAAAAGATTTTCTCTGATGATTGTGTGAAAGGCAAACACAATACCGAATCGGTTGAAATTGCTCCACAGGTATTGGTCTCAGCCCGTATTGCCCAGCATTATCCAGCTGCTTTAGTCCCATTCGAAAAGGTCAAGGCTGATATCCAGACAGCGGTCATCAACCAGAAAGCCCTGGTATTGGCAAAGGCAGCCGGGGAGGCAGAACTGGCAAACCTGAAAGCAGGCAGTACACCAGCAGGATTCTCTGCACCTGAAAAAGTTTCCCGCCCGAAACTTGCCCAGTCTGGCCGCCTTGATATGGCACCTGTCATGAAAGCGGATGCTTCCCATCTGCCAGCCTATATCGGTGCAGAACGTCCTGATGAAGGTTATGTCATCTACCGTGTGACAAAAGTCATCATCCCTGAAAAAATCGATCCAAGGCTGGAAGAAGCCATGAACCGTCAGATGACGGGAACAAGCAGTGCTCAGGAACTGTATGCTTATATCGAATACCTGAGACAGCAGGCAGGTGTTGAACTGCTGGTTAAAAAGCCTGACGAAGAAGATAAGAAATAAGATAGGGTTTGGAAAATGCAGGGGGAACTGATCACCGAGAATCCTTATCTGATGCATTTGGGTGCTGAACTGCTGAAGATGGAAAACGGTGAGGCACAGGTCGGTATCAGGCTTAAGCCAGAACATGGCAACAGCTGGGCTGTCATGCATGGTGGCATCACCATGACCCTGCTGGACTGCACGATGTCACGGGCGGCACGTTCACTGGTGCTGCCTGATGTGACCTCGGCGGCGACTGTCGAGATGAAAACCAGCTTTTTCCAGCCGGGCGGCAAGGTCGGTCAGTATGTTGTTGCCACCGGCAGGGTGCTCCACCGTTCAACCACCCTGTACTACTGCGAAGCGGAAATCATGAACGGTGATGCCTTGGTCGCCAAGGCCATGGGCACCTTCAAGGTCTTCAAGCGCAACGATATCGCCAAACGGATGCAGTTGACGGCTGCATCCTATCTGAACAAGTAGATCAGTTTTTTATCAACAGTCCACTTTATCCGGCGTCAAAGTCCTTTGTGTCTGGAAAGTCACGGTTGCTTATCCAATGGATAAGCCTCCATCTGGCTGACTTTGTTCTGTGCCGGAGCGGCGTTGAAGAACCGGCGGGTTTCTTTCTTGAAGGCGGAACCGATCAGGTGCATGCCAGGCACCTGTTTGATGGCGCACAGCAGGTAGACAGCACCGCAGTATGGCCACCAGCGGTTGCCGGCTTTTTCCATAAAGGCAAAACGGTCCAGGCTTTTCCAGGACTTGCAGGGCGGGCAGTAGCAGCCGATATAGCCCCGGCTTGTTTCAAAACCCAGCAGGGTAAGCCAGTCTTTCATCCGGGGCAGGCTGATGAATGCGGCATCGATTGGCAGGAAATGGTTGCCAGTCATCCGTCCCCAACGTTGCCGGATTCCCCAGAGGCTGGTCGGGTTGAATCCACTGATGATGATTTGGCCTTCAGGAATCAGTATCCTGTGGATTTCACGCAGGAGTTGATGGGGGGATTTTGCCAGGTCAAAGGTATGGGGCAGTGTCACGAGGTCTATGGATTCTGTGTCAAACGGCAGCTGTCCATCGGTATGGGTCAGGGAAACGGGGATGGAATGGCCGTTCAGCCCCTTGAGTGCATCATGGTTGTGTTGGTGGGGATCTGCCATGTCATCAGCCGGCAGGAAGGGGTTCGAATACCAGTGGTGGGTGATTCGGTTTTCTTTCAGGGTGTCGAGTTCGGTCAGTCCGATCTGGATGGCGTTGAATCCGAAAATGTCTTCGGAAAGTGTCCGGAAATAGGTTTCTTCCCAGCGCAGCATGTACTGTCCGGTTGGTGAGACCAGCCAGTCATGCATTGTCTGGGCAGGTTTCATCAGGATCAACCCACAAAGCTGTCTTTCCATTCACGGATGGCCGTGAATGCTGCGACAGGAGTCTTTTTTGACAGTTTTTCCAGCGAAGCCATCCGGTCGATGATGGTCGCCTGGTCTGCACGCATGAATGGATTGGTGGCTTTCTCCTGGGCGATTGTGGAGGGTAGGGTAGGCATATATTTCCTGCGTTTTTCCATGCAGGTTTTGACCCGTTCAGGAATTGCCGGATTGTCAGGTTCAACGGCTGCGGCGAATTTCAGGTTCGGGATGGTGTATTCATGACCGGCATAGACGAGCGTGTCATCTGGCAGTGATGCTACCTTATTGATGGATTCATGCATCTGGGCAGGTGTACCTTCGAAAATCCTGCCACAGCCAGCACCAAACAGCAGGTCACCGCAGAACAGCCATTTCTGGGATTCCGCATAATAGGCGATGTGTCCAAGGGTGTGTCCAGGGACATCCAGTACAGAAAGTGTGAGGCCATCCAATGCATCGAATGTGACGGTGTCGCCTTCTTTCAATGGATGGGTGACGGTTTGGATTCCGTCTTTCGCTGGTCCATAGACAGGGACATTGTTTTTTTTCAGCAGGTTGGCTACCCCACCGGTATGGTCATTGTGCTTATGGGTCAGCAGGATGCCGGCAAGTTTCAGTTTGCGCTGCTTGAAGGTGTTCAGCACAGGTGTGGCATCACCGGGATCGACCAGTACGGCTTGTGAACCAGATTCAATCATCCAGATATAATTATCCCTGAACGCACGGATAAAGCTGACTTTAGGTGTTGGCATGATTTTCCCCTGACAATAAGCCTGAAAGGCTATTATAAACATAAACCCAACTGGACTGGCACAACCATGGAAAAGCAGACAATGGACAACGTTACGATCTATACCGATGGTGCATGCAAGGGCAATCCTGGTCCTGGTGGATGGGGGGCTTGGCTGACCTGCCGTGGTCATGAAAGGGAACTTTTCGGGGGAGAGCGGGAAACGACCAATAACCGCATGGAACTGACAGCCGTCATTGAGGCGTTGAATGTGCTTAAACGCCCCTGTCATGTCGATCTGCATACTGACAGCCAGTATGTGAAAAATGGGATTACCGAGTGGATCCGTAACTGGAAACAGCATAACTGGAAAACCGCCAACAAAAAGCCTGTCAAGAATGCGGAGCTCTGGCAGGCTCTGGATGCAGCAGTCCAACGCCATCAGATTGACTGGCATTGGGTCAAGGGACATGCCGGTGATGAAGGCAATGAGAAAGCCGACATGCTGGCGAACAAGGGGGTTGATAGTGTCAGGGATGATGCCTGATGCTCAGTCTGACAATACTGCTTCGAGGGCTTCCTGTTTTTCCATCCATTCTTCTTCGATGGCAGAAAGCCGTTTCCTGCATTCAGCCTGCTGGGCGAGGATGGATTTCAATTTATCTTTGTTGGCAAAGTCATAGAGTGTCGGATCGTTCATCTGGCGGTCAATGGCTGACAGAGTGTTGTTCAGCTGTTCCATCTCTTTTTCAAGCTGGGCAATCCGTTTTTCCAGTGGTTTTTTCAAGGCTGAAAGCCGCTGGCGTTCCTGTGCCTCCAGCCGTTTCTGTTCTTTCCGGTCAACAGTAGAACGGGATGTTTTTTCCTGATTGACTGATACGGTACCGGTTTCCAGTTTTTTCAGGCGGGTATCGAACAGCCAGTTGCGGTAGTCATCCAGGTCTCCATCAAATTCTTTCAGCCGGTGGTCGGCAACGATATAAAAGCGGTCAGTGGTGGCGCGGAGCAGGTGGCGGTCATGGGATACCAGCAGCAGGGTGCCTTCATACTGGGCAAGGGCTTCTGTCAATGCCTCACGCATCGCAAGGTCAAGATGGTTTGTGGGTTCATCGAGCAGCAGGAGGTTGGGGCGTTGCCAGACAATCAGTGCCAGTGCCAGGCGGGCTTTTTCACCCCCTGAGAAAGGGGCGACGGGACTGGTCGCCATATCACCATGGAAATTGAAACTGCCGAGGAAGTTGCGAAGGTCTTGTTCACGGGTATCAGGAGCCAGTCTGGTCAGATGCCATAACGGGGATTCTTCGTTTCGGAGCGTTTCCACCTGATGCTGGGCGAAATAGCCGATTTTCAGTCCCTTGCCGGTTGTAAAGACACCGGACAATGGTTTCAGCTCTCCTGCCACTGTGCGGATGAATGTGGATTTCCCTGCACCATTCACCCCAAGGATGCCGATACGTTCCCCTGTCTGCAAGGCAAAGCGTGTTGTAGACAGGATTGGATGTGTGCCTGTGATATTTCCCCATTGGTCGGTATCGGTATAGCCTGCGGTGACATCTTCCATCACCAGCAGTGGATTGGGAGAGGACTCGGGCTCCAGGAAGTCGAAGGAGAATTCGGCTGCTGCACGGAGGGGAGCCAGCTCTTCCATTTTTTCAAGCATTTTGAGGCGACTTTGAGCCTGCCGGGCTTTGGTGGCTTTGTAGCGGAAGCGGTTGATGTAGGCTTCAAGGTGGGCACGGTGTCTTGCCTGTTTTTCAATCATCGCCTGCATCAGTGTGACCTGTTCTGCCCGCTGGCGTTCAAAGGCAGAGTAGTTGCCGGCATAACGTCTCAGTTTCCTGCCATCAATATGCAGGATGACATTGACTGCACCGTCAAGGAAGTCGCGGTCATGTGAAATGATGATGAGTGTACCGCGATAGTGTTTCAGCCAGTCTTCAAGCCAAAGGATGGCATCCAGGTCGAGATGGTTGGTCGGTTCATCTAGCAGCAACAGGTCAGAAGGGCATATCAATGCCTGTGCAAGGTTCAGGCGCATCCGCCAGCCACCGGAAAACCCTGCAACAGGGCGCTGCATGTCTTCCATGGAAAAGCCCAGTCCAAGCAGCAGTTGTTCCGCACGGGAATGGACGGTATAGGCACCAGCATCAGCTAGGGCGGTGTGCAGTTCAGCTATCCGGATACCGGATTTTGTGTCTTGGGAGGTGGCTTCGAGTTCCGCCAGTTCTGCCTGAAGCCGACGCAGATGGATGTCGCCATCAATGGTGTAATCCAAAGCGGTACGTTCCAGGGCAGGGGTTTCTTGGGCAACATGGGAAATCCGCCAGGAAGCGGGGAAATCGACATCACCGGCATCGGGATGCAGTTCTCCTTGGAGCAGGGAGAACAGGGTGGATTTGCCTGCGCCATTCGGACCGACCAAGCCGATTTTTTCGCCGGGATTCAGGATTGCATCCGCCTGTTCAAAAAGGATTTTTGTTCCCCGCATCAGGGAAAGGCGGGAAAAACGGATCATGCTTGGTCAAGCTCCTTCAACTGCTTGGCCGTCAAGAGAAAGACCCGGTCATCACCCCCTGATGTGGTCAGCCAGGTCAGTTCCAGTTCTGGGAAGGCTGCAATGGCGTGTCCTGCTTCGTTGCCGATTTCGACAATCAACAGACCGTCATCAGTAAGGCGTTTGCCTGCTGTCTTGACGATGCGTCTGACAATATCCATGCCGTCAAACCCACCGGCAAGAGCCATGGAAGGTTCTGCCTTGTATTCCAAGGGGAGCCTGCTCATGGAGTCTTGGTTGACATAGGGTGGGTTGGTGACAATCAGCTGATACTGCTTTTCTGGAATACCATCGTAAAGATCAGCATGATACAGCTTGATACGGTCGTCCATGCTGTAGTTGCTGATGTTGGTCTGTGCAACTGCCAAGGCAGCAGGAGATAGTTCAACAGCATCCACATGGGCGTTCTGGAACTGGTCTGCCATCATGATGGCAAGGCAGCCGGAGCCTGTGCAGAGTTCTAGGATGTCTTCAATACTGTCTGGGTCACTGACCCAAGGGGCAAACTGGTCGACAATCAGTTCCGCAATGAAAGAGCGGGGGACGATGACGCCACGGTCTACATAAAAGGCATAACCTTGAAGCCAAGCTTCATGGGTCAGATAAGCAGCTGGTATACGCTCAGTGATGCGTCTTTCAATGATGTCCATGACATCCTTGATTTCTGACGGCTGCAGCTTTGCATCGAGAAAGGGTTCCAAACGGTCAAGTGGCAGGGACAGGGTATGCAGGATCAGGTAAGCGGCTTCATCGTATGCGTTGTCGGAACCATGGCCAAAGGACAGCTTTTCTTTGTTGAACCGGGATACGGCATACCTTAAGAGGTCCCTGACAGTTGTAAATGGCAGGTTTCCTTGAGAAGCTTCTGATGGCAGAGTGGTCATGGCATCATCCTTTGGCAATAACAGGCTTGGTTTGCCAAGCCTGCATATTCATGAAAACTGCATTCTAACGCATTTCAAACGGGATTATTTTGTCAGGAACAGGTTTTCCAAGGTACGCCGGTAGATTTCCGCCAATGGTTCAATATCGGCAATCAAAACATTTTCATCAATTTGGTGGATGGTTTGGTTGATGGGACCAAATTCCAAAATCTGTGGACAGATTTTTGCGATGAAACGGCCATCTGATGTACCACCGGTGGTTGAGAGTTCCGGTACGGTACCGGTAATGGAAACAATGGCATCTGACAGTGCTTGGGTCAGATTGCCTTCAGGTGTCAGGAATGGTTCGCCAGACAGCCGCCAGTCGATGGTGTAATCCAATCCATGGCTGTCCAGGATTTCATGAACCCGTTTCTTGAGTCCATCAGCAGTGCAGGCGGTACTGAATCGGAAGTTGAAATCAACCTTCATCTTGCCGGGAATCATGTTGTTGGCACCAGTGCCAGCATGGATGTTCGACATCTGCCAAGAGGTTGGTTCATAGTATTCATTGCCTTCATCCCAGACTTCAGCAGCAAGGTCCGCCAATGCCTGCATCGCTTTGTTGATGGGATTGGATGCCCTGCCAGGGTAGGCGATGTGCCCCTGTTTGCCGAATACCGTAAGATATCCCAACAATGAACCCCGTCTGCCATTTTTGACGGTGTCGCCCAGTGTTTCAATCGAACTCGGCTCTCCAACAATACACCATTCAGGATGGATACTGCGTTCTTCCAGGATTTTGATAACAGCCTTGGTGCCGTCAATGCCGATGTCTTCTTCGTCGCTGGTAATGATGAAACCGATTGAGCCTTTGTAATCCGGATATATCTTGATGAAGTCACGGGCTGCAGTCACCATCGCAGCAACTGATGTTTTCATGTCAGCGGCGCCACGGCCATACAGCCGTCCATCACAGACGGTGGGGGTGAATGGATGCGATGTCCATTGCTCGACAGGACCAGGCGGCACTACATCGATATGTCCTGCAAAGAGCATCAATGGAGTTTCTGTCCCGTGCCTTGCCCAGAGGTTGGTGACGCCATTGGAAACTATTGTTTCACAGGCAAATCCCAACGGTTCCAACAGCCCTGCAATCAGGGGAATACAGCCACCATCAGCAGGAGAAACTGTTTGCCGGCTGATCAGGTCGCAGGCAAGGTCAAAGGTTGTCGGATTCAAGGTCTTTTCCATTGGCGGTGTTCCCAAAAAAACTGAAAAACCAGCAGTGGGTCCAATCCCGGCTGCTGGTTCCCTTTGGCTTGTACTGATGTGCGATAAAGAAGTAATAGAAGTGTAAAAAATTTTGCCGTTCCTATCCGGCACTTGCGCATTGTGTCGGATAGGTCGGGCGGTTATTCGGGCAAGTCCACCTTGCCAACAAAAGAATAATAAATCTCAATGTCC
>JAFWUI010000001.1 GCA_017524145.1 Oxalobacter sp.
CCGCCTGAAGTTGTTCTCCTGCTGCTGGGTCGCATCGTTCAGCTGGCTGACATTGACTGCATCCTTGGCGTCTGTACCATTGGCGACGTTGGTGATTTTCTTGCCGCCGGCATCAATGCCTGACTGGGTGACGGATGGTCCGCCCTTGATGGTTAAGCCGTTGCTGTTTATCCGGGTGTTGCCGGTGGTGACGCTGCCGTCTTTGCCAAGGTTGATGTCCTTGGCCAGACGGACTTTCAGCTCACCGCCATTGCTGTTCTTTGTCGCTATTACCCCGATGTTGTCTTCTGTGGAAAGCGCAGATTCATCGGTGATGCCGCCAATGATATTGACTTCCTTGGGTTTCTCGATGCTGCTGCCGGTGTCGCCTTTGAAGGTAATGGCACTGCCGGCATTCGAGGCAACTTCCTTCAGCTGCGCGACGTTGACGGCATCGGTATCCTTGGAACCGGCTGCAACCCCGGTGATCTGGCGGGTGACTGTGTCATCGTCACCGACCGCAATGGCATTGTGTGTGGAGACCCACGCGTTGCCGCTGTTGCCGCCTTTCAGGTAGGCATCGTCCGCACCGGCCTCGCGGGATGCCACAGACCCGCTGCCCAGCGCAACGGTATCGGCCACGACCGCCTTGGCCCCCTTGCCGATAGCAGCAGAATTGGTTGCATCCGTATCTACGATGCCGCCCAAGGCTGCAAGCGAATTTTCCGCCTTCGCTTCGGAAGAATCGCCGAAGGCCGTGGCAGCTTTCCCACTGGCTTCTGTTCCAATGCCAAACGCCGTGGAACCTATGCCGCTGGCAGTAATTTTACTGTCTTCGCCAAACGCATAGCCAAACGCTGTAGCGCCTTCGGCTTCTGCAGAAATGCTTCCGCCTTTTTCAGCATAGCCAAACGCTGTAGCGCCTCTCCCGCTTGCAGAAATGCTTCCATCATCATAAGTGCGGCCAAAGGCCGTTGCGCCCCACGCTTCTGCTTTAATGGACCCGTTGCTGGCAGCGCCAAAGGCTGTCGCTCCCATTTCCGTTGCTGATATTTGACCTTTTTCTCCATAAGCACGTCCAAAGGCTGTAGCACCTTCCTTATCGTTCGGTCCTCCTCCGGTTCCGGCTGATATCTTTCCGCCCATCGTGGCGCTACCAAAGGCTGTAGCGCCCCCGCTGGCTGCAGAAATGCTTCCGCCTAACGTAGCGTATCCGTAAGCCGTAGTGCCGATTTCGGTTGCTTTAATGCTGGGTGCATCATAACCGCTTTCTTTTGTCCCGACATAACCGAACGCCGTGGCAGCCATGCCGCTGGCCGTTGTATCGATTCCAAACGCCGTGGATGCTTCACCGCTGGCCGTTGTACTATTGCCCCAAGCCGTTGCATGTGCCGCGCCAGCTGATGTATTGGCCCCCCAGGACGTAGCTTGCGCGGCTGTGGCCTGTGTCATATAGCCCCACGCGGTTGCGTTTTCTCCTGAGGCGCCTGTTCCGGAGCCCCAAGCCGTGGAAAGGGTACCTTCCGCCCAGGTCCCGCTCCCGAACGCAGTGGCACCCAAGCCGGAAGCTGTGCCGCCCTGATGCACTTCTGATGTTACTGTATATCCGCCCCAGGCCGTGGAACCGTTACCGCTGGCCGTTGTACTATTGCCCCAGGCGGTGGAAGAGGCACCGGTGGCCTTTGTATCCCTTCCGAACGCCGTAGCCAGGTCTCCTTCCCTGGTTAAACCGCTGTCGCCGTAAGCATCATCATAGGAAGCAAAACCGTCTTTCAACGTCGTGCTGGTATTATCGGCATCTACAATTTTGTATTTATATTCATAGCCATCTTTATATCTGCGGATGAGCGCTTCTGTCGTACCATACAGCAGCCGGCCTGCCTGGGTGCGTAACCCAAAAGCCGTAGAATCTTCGCCTGTCGCCATTGTATACTCCCCGAAGGCCGTGGAGTATTTGCCGAAGGTTCGTGAATCGCTTCCGAAGGCCGTGGTCCCATAGCCGTAAGTTACTGACGAGTTCCCGAATGCTGTGGAAACAGTGCCAAACGCCTTCGAATTCCATCCGAAAGCCGTAGAAGCGCCGCCGTAAGCCGCAGTAATCTGCCCGAAGGCTGTAGAATGATTCCCTTCGGCTTTTGTTCCCCAGCCGAAGGCCGTGGCAGCCTCGCCGGTAGCAGTCACAGGATAATCACCAGAACCATAGCCCCAGGCAGTGGAAGAGGCGCCGGTGGCAGACGTATTTATACCCCAGGCAGAAGATGCATTACTGCTGCCTTCCGTAACATTAACAGACGCATTTGTCACCGTTGCACCCCACGCTGCCGGTTGTCCAACCCCGGCAAGACACGCACCAAGAAGCACCGTACACAGCACCCGTGATGCACGGCTACCCTTACCATGGCTTTTTGTGAGTTCCGACACCACCACAAAACATTGGTGGATTCTGCTGAAGATGGTCTTGTAATTCTGGTTCATCGCTCTACTCTCCAATGGGACCGGCTCCGGTCTGGAGGGCTTCTGTCCTGCCGATGCCCGGTAATATGGGGAACCCCTTCCAATGCCTGTTAAAAGAGGTTGGCTATAGGGGCAGTTTACAGAATGTTACAAGCTTCCATCAAGTATTACGCAACGGGAAATGCCTGCCGATCTGCGGTAGTCTGACAAGCTGGCCTCGCCAGCTTTTTTCCGTTAAATGGAAAAAGCGCCTGGAAGGTTTTTCCAGACGCTTTTCAAGGGATGCAAGACTCCGTATCAGCGCAGGGAGAAATCCACCTTGTTGGCACCACCGGTGTCTTTCTCGCTCTGGAGGACATAGAGGCGGTCATCCGGGATCCTGCCTTTTTCCAGCAGCCATTCCTTGACCGCCAGCCCTCGCCGGTTCGCCAGTTTCAGCAGGTCATCCTCGGTGACGGACTTCGCATAATGTTTCGCCAGCAGCAGTTCCATCTCAGCGGTCGGCAGGGATTTATCCAGTCCAATCCAATTGGATGGTTTCTCGAATTTCTCGCGCTTGTAAAGCTGTTTCAGCTTGTCTGCATATTCGCTGTCGCTGACGGCAACCTTGTCGGTTTCAGACAGCCCCTTCTCCTTGCGTTTCATCGCACGGACCTGACGGAGGATACGCTGCTTGCCGATACCGATGGCATCGACTTCAGGATCGTATTTCCCAGTGATTTCCAACTGAAGCGCAGGACGCTCGTTCAAGGCTTTCGTCAGGGTTTCAAGGACTTTCGTTTCCTTGTCGGTAATCGCTGCCGTACCTGGGTCAAACAGCAGATGGGACAGTTCGACATCACTGCCCCCGACCAGCGATGCCAGCAGGTTGAACGGTGCAGTGACCGCCTTGGTCAAGACATTGACAATCACCTTGATGACAATGCCACCGACCGAGAACTGCGGGTCATCCAGCGAACCACCGATCGGCAGGTTCAGGTCGATGACGCCGTTGCGGTCCTTGAGCAGCGCCAATGCCAACCGGACCGGTAGCTTGATGGCATCCGGACTTTCAACTTCTTTGCCAAGGGTCAGCTGGTCCAGGATCAGCTGGTTCTCAGCTTTCAGCTTGCGGTCTTCAATCTTGTAAGCCACGTCAAACGACAGCTTGCCTTTCGCAATACCATACCCGATGTACTTGCCGGAATAGGAACTGAACTGTGACAGTTCCATGCCTTTCACTGATGCCTTGAGGTCCAGCGAGAGTTTCTGGCTCAGCAGGTTGGCGGCACCGGTGATGTTCAATGGCGCGCCATTGACCTTGCCATGGACCTCGATATGCGACCGGGTATCCGGGCTGGTGGAGATATGCTCGACCTTGCCGTTCAGGTTCATCAGGTTCGCCGTGTAATGCGGACGGATGAAGTTGTCGGTGAAGCGGACACGGCCGTTTGTCAATGTGAATTTCCGGACTGCCAGTGAATAATTTGGCGGCGTGCCTTCATCAGCAGGGGCATAAACGGTTTCTTCCGGTGCAATCTCATCCGGTGCCACGTCATGCGGGTCCTTTGCCCCCAATGCAGAAATCGGTGGGGTCTTCGTGGCATCTTCACCCGCTGGTTTTTCCGCTGCTTCCGGCTGTCCACTTTCCGGCCCCCCTTCGCCTGGTCCCGCTGCTTCCGGCTTAGCCGGATCATCCGCCCTGTCAAAAGGCAGCCCATCATCTTCACTACGGGTCAGGCTCCTTCTGCCACCTGCCGTACTCCGCAGGATGTCATGGACATTCAGGACACCGTTTTCCCGCAGGATGATCCTGGCAAAGAACTGGTCCAGCATCACATGGTCAACCACCACATTCAACGGTTCCAGGTTTGCCTTGATGCCTTGCAGTTTCAGGACATTCCAGTCAACAAACGGCTGTCTGGTCATCTGGTCAAGGGTCACCAGACGGTTGATGGAGGCATTCCCGGCAAATGTCCCTTTCAGGTTGCCACTGACCTGCGAAACCTGCGCCCTCCCCTGGACTGACAGGTCTGCCCTTCTCAACGTCAGGTTGACCTTTTCATCGATGAACGGCTGGATGAAAGTGATATCCACATCCTTGATGTTCAGGTTCAGGTCTGCTTTCAATGGCATAGGCGCCACGGTTCCCTTGACATCCAATGATCCCCGTCTGTTGACCTTGGCGGTCACGGTGACCGGTGCCGGTTTTGTGAAATCACTGGACAGCTTCTCAACGCTGACATTCAGGTTGTCCACCTGCGTCGTGACATTCTTACCTGCCAATGTGTTCTGGAATGTGATGCCCCAGTCCTTGAGGTCGATCCGGTCAATCAGGAAGCCGAAGCTGCCACCTGCCGCTCTCGCTGCCTGGCGGACCGTTGCCCGGGCTTTCTGCTGGACGCTGGCTGATGCCGCTTTCATCGTAAACTGGATACGCGCACCTTCTGAAAGGACGCTGCCGACAGTGGCATTCTTTTCGCCCAGATTGACCATCACATCTTCAACCTGCAGGCTGAAATCCTTCAGCACAAAATCCGATGGCACCTGCTTCATTGCATCATTGACCTTGATGACACCCCCTTCCACTGCCAGTCTCTTCAGGCCGATGACCATTTCGGAGCTGGATGCTGAGTCACCGGAAGACAACGCAGTTTCCTCTGTCGCCGGTGCAACCTTGGCATCAGGGTCTTCCGGCAGGATGGGTTCATAACCGCTGTTTGCATCGGCAATCGGTGTCAGCTGCGCCATCTGCTCCAGGTTCCACTGGCCGGCAGTATTGCGCCCCAGATTGATTTCAGGCTGTTTCAACAGGATTTCCGCAATATTGATATTGCCTGCGAGCACATCGCTTTTATCCAGCGTTACAGCAAAACGGGGCAGATTGACAGCAGGTTTCCCATTCAGTTCATTGACGATAAGGGAATTCAATACAACATCGCCACTGACGGTCAGCCCCATCTCTCCGGTTTCCGGTTTGATGAAACTGACTGTCAGGTCAGTATCCAACCGGCCATCCTTAAGGATGAAATTCGTCTTGAACGGCACATATTCCATATAGGACAGCAGGTTCAAGGCCTCCAGCTTGATGTTGACATTGCCATCCTTGTCTTTTGAGAACGCCCGTGCCTTGCCATCAAGTTCAAATTTCTCATGGTTGACATTGGCACTCAATGCCAGGTCAACAAAGATATCCACTTTGGAAGGGATGTTCGAGACAAACGGGATGGACAGGTTCAGTGCATCGACCAGATGTTTCTTGCCTTTCGGCTGGTCATCAAAAGTAATGGTGCCATCCTTGACCTGGATGTTGTTGACCGAGAAATAGGTTGGTTTCTTGTCCTTTTCCGGTTTCAATGCAAAAGCAATGAAATCATCGAAATTGTAGTGGTTCTTGCCTGTCCGGATCAGATGGATGACCGGTTTTTCCAACACAACCTCTTCAATGACCGGTGCCAGGCGGAAAATGGATTCTGTTGAAACGTTGACTTCCAGTTTCTCAAACGAGGCAAAATCTTCTTTGCTGTTGGGTTCGGAAAGATGCAGCCCTTCCATCTTGACCGTCAGCGTCAGCGGATTGAACGACACATCCTTGAAATCAACTGTCCGGTGGAATTTCTCCGCGACAAATTCCTGCGCCTTGGATTTGATGATGCCAGGCAACGCCAGTATCCCGAAAGCACACCAGACCACCATGAAGGCACTGACGCCGATTGCCGTCCATTTGACCCATCGCTTACGCAAGGTTTCTTTCAGCTTGGTCATGAAATCCGGTTTACCTGCGGGGCCGCCTGAAGCACCCTCTGTTGGAACCTGAGTCTGATCCTGCATTGTTTTTCCACCTTTTCTTGATCGATTCCGGGCGGAATGGCCTTTTTCAAGCCACTATACCTTGAATGGATATCTTAAAGAAAAGGCAATGCAAGATAAACCCAAAAACAGTAAAAAAATGCCTGTTGCCCAAAAAAGACAGGCTATCTGCCTTTCCTGCCCTGTCCTTTCAAAGGAACAGCCACTTTCCGGATACCCCGCGGGTCACGCTGGCTCAACCGGTCTTCATGACGGATATTCCCCTTCCCGCCTGCCTGACGGCTGGTTTTTCCTGGCGGTTTTCCCTTCCCCTGGCTGCCAGCAGACGGTTTGCCCCCCGCATGGGGACGGGAGCCTTTGGCCGGTGCCGATTTCCAAGGAGGGACCAAAGCGTCAGGACCGCTGCCGATCAGGTTGGCATGGCCATGCTGGCGCAGCCAAGTCCGCAGCAGCTGCCAGTTCTCCGGATCGTGATACCGCAGGAACGCCTTATGCAGGCGGCGCACCTGCCCTTTCCGTGCCGTCTCAACTTTTTCGGAATCATAAGACACAGGCTCCAAAGGATTCTTCTCGGCGTAATACATCGTCGATGCCAACGCCATCGGTGTTGGCATGAATGTCTGCACCTGGTCTGGACGGAAATCATGCCGTTTGAGCCAAAGAGCAAGGTTCAGCATATCCTCATCTGTTGTCCCCGGATGCGCTGCAATGAAATACGGCACCAGATACTGTTCCTTGCCAGCTTCCCGGGAATATTTATCGAACAGCCGCTTGAACGCATCATATGTCCCGATACCCGGCTTCATCATCTTCGACAGCACATTCGGTTCCGTATGTTCCGGCGCGATCTTCAGCAGCCCCCCGACATGATGGGTCACCAGCTCACGGACATATTCCGGCGAACATACCGCCAGGTCATAACGCACCCCTGACCCGATGAGAATCCGCTTGATGCCCGGCACCGCCCTTGCCCGACGGTAAAGGTGGATCAATGGCCCATGGTCGGTATTCAGGTTCTTGCAGATGGACGGATAGACACATGACAGCCGGCGGCAGACTGCCTGCACTTTTGGATCCTTACAGCCCAACCGGTACATGTTCGCTGTCGGACCGCCCAGATCCGAGATGAATCCAGTGAACCCTGCCACCTTATCCCGGATTTCCTCGATTTCCCGGATGATGGAATCTTCAGAACGGCTTTGGATGATCCTCCCCTCATGCCCGGTGATGGAACAGAACGTGCATCCCCCGAAACAGCCCCGCATGATATTCACCGAAAAACGGATCATCTCCCACGCCGGAATCCGCTCATCCCCATAAGCGGGATGCGGAGCCCGCGCATAAGGCAGTCCATACACACCATCCATCTCTTCCATCGAAAGCGGCAATGGTGGCGGATTCAGCCAGACATCTCGGTCCCCATGTGCCTGCACCAACGCACGGGCATTTCCAGGATTCGATTCCTGATGCAATACCCGGGAAGCATGGGCATAAAGCACTGGATCCTCTTTCACCTGCTCAAACGATGGCAACCGCACTACAGTCTTGGCAGGGTTACGTCGATGCAGGCTGACACGTTGAGCCGTCACGGCTTTCTGGTTTCCCGGCTTGGCAGCTTCCCCTGAAGCCGCTCTTTTCAGGTCAGCGGCTTTCTTTGCCTGACAGGCTTCGATTTCAGGGAAATAAGGGTTTGGATGCGGTTTGACAGGTCCCGGCTTATCCAGATGCGAAGAATCAATCTCCACCCAGTCTTCAGCCGGCTTCCAGCCCCTGGACACCATGAATGCCGTTCCCCGCAGGTCCCGGATACTGCTAACCGGCTCACCGGATGCCATCCTGTGAGACAATTCAACCATCGCCCGTTCCGCATTGCCATAGACCAGCAGGTCAGCCTTGCAGTCCGGCAGCACTGAGCGGCGGATATTGTCAGACCAGTAATCATAATGCGCCACCCGCCGCAGGCTTGCCTCAATCGAACCGACAACAACCGGAATGCCTGGATACGCCTCCTTCGCCCGCTGGGCATAGACCAGCAGTGCCCGGTCCGGCCGCTTGCCTGCCACACCGCCCGGTGTATAGGCATCATCCGAACGGATTTTGCGCTCTGCAGTGTAACGGTTCACCATCGAATCCATATTCCCGGACGTGATGCCGTAATACAGGCGGGGGCGCCCCAATGCCTTGAAATCCTTCACCGACCGCCAGTCAGGCTGGGCGATGATGCCGACCTTGAAGCCCTGTGCTTCCAGTACACGCCCGATGATTGAAGCCCCAAAACTTGGATGGTCGATATAGGCATCCCCCGACACGATGATGATGTCGCAGTACCGCCAGCCCAGCAGGTCCATCTCCTCCCGGGACATCGGCAGGAACGGAGCAGCCTTCGAACGCCTGGTACGGCTTGATGTATAGGAAAAGATGTTTTTTGCAAGCAGGGTCATCGGCAGATACCGTCAGTTTGTCCTGTTTCAGGAACCATTCCGTCAACAGGATTATTTTACCTGCCTTCATCCCCTTTGCGGCAGACATGGGAAAGCCCCATTCCCGACAGTCAGCAATGGGGCTTCACCAAACATATAGGGAAACAGGACCTGTCCTTAGCTGGCAGACGCTTTTCCTTCTTCCGAAGTTTCCGGCGGCCTGCCTGTACCGGTTTCCTGCTGGTTACTGGAAGGATTCCGGACAACCAGACGGATCAGCAGCCCTGGCCCCTCGATTTCCTGTTCACCGACCTTTGCGGTGACACTCAACCGGCCGGAACGCCGCAGGGTCAGCGAAACAGTATTGACGATACTGCAGGTCTGATAGCGGACGGTACTGTCTTCCGGCAACGGTGGCATTTCCGCTGAAAAACTGCTCACCGCCTCACCATCAAGATTGATGCTGAAACCGATCTTTTCCATCGGTTCAGCGGCCGGTGAGCACAGCGTCGTCACCAGGCACAGTTTTGGAACCACAATGCCATTGTTTTCCTTCAGGGTTGCCTCATCAACGGTAATCTCCATGGCATTGCCATAAACACCGACATAGATGGCTTTGCCATTGGTTTCCTGACGGATGTCATCGCAGTAAAGCGTATGTAAATATCTTGGATTGTCCATTTCCTTCCTTCTTGTCTGGTAGGGATTTCCCAGATATTTTTATCAATCCCTCCCCTTATCTAATATTAATAGTCTCTACAGGCTTATTCCTGAAATAGTGGGATAACATTATCAGCCTATCTTGTAAAAACAGCCAGTCCTTCCCATGAAAAACCATCCGCCCTACCCCCTTTGCAAGGAGATAGGGCAGATAGCCTGTTTCAGCCGTTCAATAATTTAGAACGAGTACTTCGCCGAGATGCTGCCAGCACCGCCTCTCCGGTCCCCGGCATAGCCCTTCGCCGTCAGGTCAAAGGTCCATGGACTGTTGGCACTGGGCTTCATGATGAGGCCGACTTCCCCGATGCCGGTGTTGCCCTGCAGGCTCGGGGTGTCGAGGGCGGCTCCGTTGATGCTGCCTTTGGCA
>JAFWUI010000028.1 GCA_017524145.1 Oxalobacter sp.
ATCCCGAACAGGACCGTGAAACGCCCCTGCGCCGATGATAGTGCCGGTCTACCGGTGTGAAAGTAGGTCACTGTCAGGCACCATACCCTGGAGCCCCGCATCGATAAGATGCGGGGCTTCTGCTTTTTGCAATGCTTGCCCTGTATCTTATAAAGCTATCTTATGATAGCCTACACGTTTGAAAGTGATTTCTAGAAACAGGTTTTTCTGACCATATCCAAGGATGAAGGAGCAGACAGGATGTGCGGTATAGTCGGTGCAGTTGCGGAACGTAATGTAGTGCCAGTCATGCTGGAAGGGTTGAAACGGCTGGAATACCGGGGCTATGACTCCTGCGGCATCGCCGTCAACCGCAAGGGACGCCTCCAGCGCTCCCGCAGCACCGCCCGTGTCGCCGAACTTGAGAAACAGGTCGGCATCCAGTCCTTCAGTGGGGCTCTCGGCATCGCCCACACCCGTTGGGCGACCCATGGCGCACCGACCACCGACAATGCCCATCCGCACTTTTCCGGTGAACGGATTGCCCTCGTCCACAACGGCATCATCGAGAACCATGCCGCCCTGCGGGAAGAACTCCAGGCAAGGGGCTACACCTTCGCCAGCCAGACCGACACCGAAGTCATCGCCCACCTGATCGACGCCTGCTACCAGGGCGACCTGTTCCAGGCAGTCCGTTCTGCCACCGCAAGGCTCCAGGGTGCATTCGCCATCGCCGTCATCTGCAACGACGACCCGCAGCGCCTGGTCGGCGCCCGCAAAGGCTCACCGCTCGTCATCGGCATCGGGCAGGGCGAAAACTTCCTCGCCTCAGATGCCCTGGCACTTTCTGGCACTACAGATAAAATCATCTACCTTGAAGAAGGCGACATCGCTGACATCAGGCTCGGGGAATACACCATCTACGACAAAGACGGCAACCCCGCCCAGCGCGAAATCCATACCGTCAGCATCCTGTCCGGCATGTCCGACCTCGGCCCCTACCGGCACTTCATGCAGAAAGAAATCTTCGAACAGCCACGGGCCATCGCCGACACCCTCCAGGGACTCGAGGCCATCACCCCGGCACTCTTCGGAGAAAAGGCAGCGGACATCCTCAGCAACATCAAATCCGTCCTCATCCTCGCCTGCGGCACCAGCTACTATGCCGGTGCCACCGCCAAATACTGGATAGAATCCATCGCCAGGATCCCCGTTGAAGTCGAGATTGCCAGCGAATACCGTTACCGGGACAGCGTTCCAGACAAAGACAAACTCGTCGTCACCATCAGCCAGAGCGGGGAAACCGCCGACACCCTGGCGGCACTGAGGCATGCCCAGGAACTCGGCATGACGGACACCCTTACCATCTGCAACGTCTCCACCAGCGCCATGGTCAGGGAATGCGCACTTGCCTACATCACCCGTGCCGGTGTCGAGATCGGTGTCGCCTCCACCAAAGCCTTCACCACCCAGCTCGTTGCACTCTTCCTGCTTGCCCTCACCATCGCCAAGCTCAAAGGCAGGCTCACCCAGGAACAGGAAAGCCAATACCTCCATGCATTGAGGCACCTGCCGTCCGCCGTTTCCGCCGTCCTTGCGCTCGAGCCCCAGATCATCAGCTGGGCAGACCAGTTCGCCCGCCTCAACGATGCACTCTTCCTGGGCAGGGGCATCCATTACCCGATTGCACTTGAAGGCGCCCTGAAACTCAAGGAAATCTCCTACATCCATGCCGAAGCCTATCCGGCGGGCGAGCTCAAGCACGGGCCACTGGCACTCGTCACCGACAAGATGCCCGTCGTCACCATCGCCCCGAACGACGTCCTGCTCGAGAAACTCCAGTCCAACATGCAGGAAGTGCGTGCAAGGGGCGGGCAGCTCTATGTCTTCGCTGACGGAGACACCCATATCGTCAACGGTGACGGCGTCCATGTCATCCATATGCCGGAGAACTACGGGCAGCTGTCCCCGATCCTGCATGTCATCCCGCTGCAGCTCCTGGCATACCACACTGCCTTGGTCAGGGGTACCGATGTGGACAAGCCACGCAACCTCGCGAAGTCGGTTACGGTAGAATAGAAGGATAAGGATGCCGTCTACAGGCGGTTGTCTGTTGCAGATAAAAAGGAGAAAAGCATGGTCACCTCAGCAGAAGAGGCCGATACGGTCGGTTATACCCTGAAAGGGAACCGTTATCTGAATCTTACCAACCGTTGTGGGATGCTGCGCTGTGCGTTCTGTCCGAAATTCAACGGGTCATGGTCTGTCAAGGAATACAATATGCGCCTTCAGCATAATCCATCTGTCGAGGAACTGGTGGCGGCGGCAGGGGAACCTGGTGAGTATGGCGAAGTCGTTTTCTGCGGCATGGGGGAATCCACTGCCCGTCTGGATATTATGCTTGAGGTTGCCCGCCGTCTGCGGGAAAAGGGTATCACCAGACTGCGGTTGAATACCAATGGCTTGGCAAACCAGATGTATGGACGTGATGTTGCACCTGAGATTGCGGCGGTCATTCCAACGATTTCCGTATCCCTCAATGCGCAGGATGAAGAGACTTATATCCGTCATTGCCGTCCTAAATTCCCAGGCGCCTATGCCTCGATGCTGGGCTTTGTGAAAAGTGCCCATGAAGCAGGGGCAGATGTTACCGTAACTGCAATTGATGGACTTCCCGGGGTGGATGTAAAAGCCTGTGAGGCAATAGCCAAGGAACTTGGTGTGAAGTTCCGCCGCCGTGTACTGGATGATTTGGTCTGACTGTTGTAGAAAAGAAAAAGGCAGTTTTGAAAAAAAACTGCTTTTTCGATTTTTTGTGGATAAGTTTTTAACTGTTTGATTCTATTAATAAATTTTCCATTTTTAGTTGTTGAAAAACAGTGGGTATTTTGTTGATAGATTGTGAATAAACTGTGGATAATTGAATTAAGTCCCTGTTTTTCAAAGAATAGTTAGAAGTTCTTAAAAAATATTAGGAACTCTGCACGTTTTTCAAACCTTCACTATAATGGGCAGTATTGAAAATCAGGGAAAGTGCTTGAATAGGGTAAGTCCCTGAACAGTGGATGACAGAAAAAGCGTTTTCGGTAGGCGGGTCTTCAGAAGAGCGGGCTGCCGTTGTCGTCCATAGTCTCCATCGGAGAAATTCCCAACAGTTTTTGTGCCTGGGAAGGCAGAGCACCATAGGATGTCAAGGATTCTGTGGTGGTTTGCTGTCACTTCCGGGCAACTCGAAGAAAAAAGGAATCGAATGAACGCAGAAGACAATCAGGAACAGGCGGCAGCCGTCAGGGCACCAGTCCTGCCCCCGTTGCCACAGCGCATCATCAAGCGTGATGGTGCTGAGATGCCGTTCGATGCGAGCCGTATCGCCAAGGCATTGGCGAAAGCAGGCCGTGCAACGGGTGATTTTGGCGAAGATGAAGCAAACCTGCTGACACAGCGCTCATTGAAAGTGCTGCGTCACCGTTTTGCAGGTTCTTCGCCCACTGTTGAACAGGTCCAGGATGTGGTTGAACAGATGTTGCTCGATGCCAACCACACAAGGACTTTCCGTGCTTATGCAACATACCGTGACCAGCGGCACCGGATCCGCCAGGATAAGCGGACCTTGGTGGATGTCGAGTCTTCTGTGAAGGAATATGTTGACCGTGCTGACTGGCGTGTCAAGGCGAATGCCAACCAGGGCTATTCACTGGGGGGGATGATCCTGAATGTTGCTGGCAAGATTACAGCAAATTATTGGTTGAGCCATGTTTATCCTCCGGAAATCGGCCAGGCACACCGTGATGCGGATTACCATATCCATGATTTGGATATGCTGTCTGGTTATTGTGCCGGTTGGTCCCTACGGCAACTGCTCGTTGAAGGATTCAATGGTATTCCCGGCAAACTGGAGGCCAATCCACCGAAGCACCTGTCTTCTGCGTTGGGGCAGATGATCAATTTCTTGGGATCCCTGCAGAATGAATGGGCAGGGGCTCAGGCTTTCAGTTCTTTTGATACTTACCTGGCACCTTATGTACGCAAGGATAAGCTGGACTATGATACGGTCCACCAGTTGATCCAGGAATTCATCTATAACCTGAATGTGCCTTCCCGTTGGGGGACCCAGACACCGTTCACCAACCTGACTTTCGATTGGGTCTGTCCAGAAGACCTGCGTGAACAGGTGCCGGTTATCGGGGGAGAGGAAATGCCTTTCACCTATGGCGAGCTCCAGGAAGAAATGGATATGCTGAACCGCGCATATATTGAAGTCATGTCTGCGGGCGACAGCAAAGGGCGGGTGTTCACTTTCCCGATTCCAACCTATAACATTACGCATGATTTTCCTTGGGAATCTGAAAATGCCCAGCGTCTGTTTGCGATGACCGCAAAATATGGCTTGCCTTATTTCCAGAATTTCCTGAATTCTGAACTGCAGCCGAACATGGTCCGTTCGATGTGCTGCCGCCTGCAGCTTGACCTGCGTGAACTGCTCAAACGCGGTAATGGGCTGTTTGGCTCAGCAGAGCAGACCGGTTCCATCGGTGTTGTCACCATCAACTGCGCCCGTCTGGGATACCTGTTCAAGGGCAATGAAAAAGCTTTGTTTGCCCGTCTGGACCGTCTGACGGACATGGCGAAAGACAGTCTGGAAATCAAACGCAAGGTCATCCAACGTTTGATGGACGATGGTCTTTATCCATTCACCCAGCGTTACCTGGGCAGGTTGAAGAACCACTTCTCCACCATTGGTGTGAATGGCATCAACGAAATGATCCGGAACTTCACCGATGACAAGGAAGACATCACAACCGAATATGGGAATGCCTTGGCCATCCGTCTGCTGGACCACCTGCGTGAACGCATGAGAAGTTATCAGGAAGAAACCGGAAGCCTGTATAACCTGGAAGCGACACCGGCAGAGGGGACGACATACCGCTTTGCCCGTGAAGACAAGAAACGTTATCCAGACATCATCCAAGCAGGAACGCCAGAAGCTCCTTATTACACCAATTCATCCCAGTTGCCGGTCGGTTATACCGATGACCCGTTCCAGGCATTGGCGATGCAGGATGAACTGCAGTGCAAATATACGGGGGGTACGGTGCTCCACCTGTATATGCAGGAGAAGATTTCCTCACCGGAAACCTGCCGGAAACTCATCAAGGCTGCCTTGACGAATTTCCGCCTGCCATACATTACCATCACGCCGACATTCTCTATCTGTCCGAAGCATGGTTACATTGCTGGCGAACACGAATATTGCCCGATCTGCGATGAAGAACTCTTGGCAAAGGCTGAGCATAAACATTGAATCAACCGATAATGGATAACAATAAAAGAAAGGATTGAAAATGAAAGTCTCTGATCTCCCTCAGGAAGCAAGGACCAAATGCGAAGTCTGGACCCGTGTGATGGGTTACCACCGTCCTGTTTCTGAATTCAACCCAGGCAAGCAGAGTGAACACCGTGAACGGGTCCACTTTGTCGAAAGCAAACTGCCTGACTTGGACCATGTAGGCAACTGTGGCAGATAATCCGGGGTTGAACGTGGGTGGCATCACCCCGTTCACCACAATCGATTTCCCCGGGCATCTTGCGGCAGTCCTGTTCTGCCAAGGATGCCCATGGCGGTGCCGGTACTGCCATAATCCCCATCTCCTGCCTATGGAATCAACCGGTGGACATGCCTGGGCAGATATCCTTTCGTGGTTGGATACCCGGAAAGGGCTGCTTGAAGGGGTTGTCCTCAGTGGAGGAGAGCCTTTGGCGCAGCGTCACCTCATCCCATCGGTTGCCGAACTGCGGGATATGGGATATGCCATTGCCCTTCATACGTCTGGGGTTTCCCCAAGGCGCTTCAGGGAAGTCCTGCCAAGCATTGACTGGGTCGGCTTGGACATCAAAGCTCCTTTCGATGAGTATGATGCCATCACAGCCAGCGGCGCTGTTTCCGGTGAACATGCCAAAGAAGTGCTGGTTGACCTGTTGGCTTCAGGCAAGGCATATGAGCTGCGCTGCACCCTTGATCCTGATTACTTTACACCTGAACAGGCTGCAAAAATGGCAACCCAGCTTGTTGGGCTCGGTGCAGACCATTTGATTGTCCAATCATGCCGCGACAACGAACGCCGCCACAGCAAGCCTGTTGCGGAAGCCATCCGTACAGCATTTGAGCAGATCCTGCCAAACGTCCAGTACCGTTCCTGACCACCTGTATAAAACCTGATGCCATAAAGGCAACGGATTTTCCCTGTAGATTTTTAAGAATCAAACCATCAAGCAGCATCAATGTTGCTTTTCAGCTTCTTTTTGTGGTTTTCCATTGAAAAAGTTGTCATGCGTGGAAAAACAGTGCTATTATCCCTACCATTCCGATAGGAATAATAACAAATAAAAAGGAAAGAAGGATGAATCTCATCCAGACAATTGGGAATACGCCATTGCTGGCACTCGAAAGGCTTTCTGACCCCGGGAAACCGGTGGTCTATGCCAAGGCTGAATTCATGAATCCGAGTGGTTCGGTGAAGGACCGTGCTGCGGCAAACATGATTCGGGAAGGGATTGCCAATGGGAACCTGGTATCAGGGAAAACCATCTTGGATGCCACGAGTGGGAATACGGGTATTGCTTATGCCATGTTGGGAGCATCTCTGGGATTCAGGGTGAAGCTCTTCTTGCCAGCGAATGCCAGTGCTGAACGTAAGCAGATTATGCGTGCATTCGGTGCTGAGATTGTGGAAACAGATTCTTTGGAAGGATCAGACGGAGCATACCTGGCAGCACTGGACGAGTACAGGAAGGATCCGGACCGTTATTTCTATCCAGACCAGTACAACAACCCTGCCAACTGGAAAGCCCATTTCGAAGGAACTGGACGGGAAATTTTCGAGCAGACAGAAGGCAGGGTCACGCATTTTGTTGCTTCAACAGGGACATCAGGCACTTTGATGGGGGTGGCAAAAAGGCTGAAACAGGAAAATCCTGATATCAAGGTGATTGCTGTTCAGCCGGATTCTCCGATGCATGGCATCGAAGGGACAAAGCATATGGCGAGCACCATCCATCCCGGAATCTATGAGCCATCAATCTTAGATGGTGTCGTTGAGGTCAGCACGGAAGAAGCTTATCTGACCGTTAGGAAACTGGCGCAGGAAGAAGGCATTTTCGTTGGTATCAGTAGCGGGGCGAATGTTGCCGGTGCACTGAAAGTTTCAGAAAAGCTGGATGGTAAAGCTGTTGTTGCGACGGTCTTATGTGACAACGGTTTCCGTTACCTGTCCGGTGATTTGTGGGAGGACAGGCAATGATTGTGATGACGGAAGGAGAGAAACGCGCCATCGATGCACATGGGGAGGAAACCTATCCTAATGAATGCTGCGGGATTATGTTGGGAGAAGTGCTTGGCGATGGGTCCAAGGTGCTGAAAGAGCTGCTTCCAGCTGACAATTCCCGCGAAGACGGTGAGCAGTATCACCGGTTTGAAATCAAGGCAGAAGATCTGCTGAAAGCCGAGAAGGTGGCTGCATCCCGGCATCTGGATGTCATCGGTTTCTACCATTCGCATCCAGACCATCCCTCTGTGCCGAGCGAGTATGACCGTTCCCATGCTTTCCTGTTTTATTCCTACATTATTGTTGCGGTGGAAAAAGGCAGGGCAGGTGCATTCACTTCATGGGAATTGAACAAGGATTTCCAATTTGAATCAGAAAAATTAACGATAAAGGAATAAATCATGTCAGTGACAGTTTTTATCCCGACTGCCCTCCGTGCATTTACGGAAAGGAAGTCGGAAATCGATGTGGGTACCGTTGCGACAGTGGAAGAGGCAATCCGTCAGTTGACTGACCGGTATCCTGCCATCACCGATTATGTTTTCGCATCGGATGGGCAGTTGAAACGGTTCATCAATGTCTTTGTCGGTGAAGAGAACATCAAGGATAGGGATGGTATCAAGACCGCCCTGAAAGAAGGCGACAGGATTTCGCTGATTCCGGCGATTGCAGGGGGCGCCGATGAATGATGGAAGGTCCGGTATTTTTTCAGGCAGCGTGATTCCTGACAATAACCTGCCAGAGTTGAGTGATGCCGATATCCAGCGTTACAGCCGTCATCTGATTCTGCCTCAGGTAGGTGTTGAAGGTCAGAAAAAGCTGAAGAAGGCAAAGGTTCTGTTGATTGGCAGTGGTGCTTTGGGTTCTCCGGTGGCTCTGTATCTGGCGGCAGCGGGTGTCGGCACATTGGGTATTGTGGACTTTGATGAAGTTGAGGAATCCAACCTTCAGCGGCAGGTCATCCATTCCACGCGGGATGTGGGGCGGCCAAAGGTCGCCTCTGCCAAGGACAGGATCCGTTCCATCAATCCAAAGGTGGAAGTCATTGTCTATAACATTGGTCTGACCAGTGAGAACGCACTGGAGATTTTCGTTGACTACGATGTCATTGTGGATGGTACAGACAATTTCCAGACCCGGTACCTGATCAATGATGCCTGTGTGATTCTGGGGAAACCTGAAGTCTATGGCTCGGTTTTCCAGTTTGAGGGGCTGGCAAGCGTTTTCTATGCCAAGCATGGGCCATGCTATCGATGCCTTTATCCAGAACCCCCTCCACCAGGGCTGGTGCCATCTTGTGGTGAGGCTGGTGTGTTTGGTGCATTGCCGGGGATTATCGGCACTATCCAGGCGACCGAGGTCATCAAGCTGATTGTTGGTGGTGCGGAACCCCTGATTGGACGGTTGCTGTCACTGGATGGTTGGAGTATGCGTTTCCGGGAGTATGCATTGAAAAAAGACCCATCCTGTCCAGTCTGCGGCAAGCATCCGACCATCAGGAAGCTGATTGATTATGAAGAGTTCTGTGGACTGAAGAAGCATCAGGAAATCCATATTGATGAGATTGAGCCAAAAGAGCTGAAACAGCGTCTGGACAATGGTGAGCCTGTACAGCTGATTGATATCCGTGAGGTACATGAACGGGCGATTGCCAAACTGGAAGGGGCAAAGGCTATTCCTTTCGGGCAGGTGCTGCGAAGGAAAGACGAGTTGGATAAGGATGTTGATGCTGTCTTTATCTGTAAAGTCGGGCAGAAAAGCCTTTACATCATCGAGGAACTAATCCGGTCCGGCTATGAAGGCAGGTTGGTCAGCCTCAAGGACGGCATCAATGGATGGGCGAGGGAAGTCGATCCATCTATCCCGCTTTATTAAGGGCAGTTTTGGAAAATGGTTTGAAATTTTTTATTTTTGAATGAATCAAAGGAGACGAAATGGCAGATAAGAATGTATTGAATGCGCTTGGCGAGAAAGCCGCCTATCAATTGGCGGATGTTGCCAAAACGACAGCGCAGTATCAGGCGATTTCCCCCCGTTGGCTGACCCGCCTGCTGGATTGGAAAGGCTTGGATTCCGGTATTTTCCGGTTGAACAAAGTGGTGGATGACAATTCCCCATTGGAAATCCTGTGCAGCCAGTTCCGTAAAGACAGTGATATTCCGCAGACTTTCATCAATTATGAGGAAAATCCACGGGAATACCGCCTGAATTCGATTTCTACCATCATCAATATCGATACCCGGATATCCGATGTTTACAGCACACCTTTCAGCCAGGTCAAGGAACAGCTCCGTCTTGCGATTGAAAGTGTCCGTGAACGTCAGGAAGGCCAGCTGATCAACAACGGTGATTACGGGCTGCTGAACAATATCGCAGATTCCCAGAAGGTGCAGTCCCGGACGGGATTCCCGACACCGGATGATTTTGATGAGCTGATTTCCAAGGTCTGGAAAGAGCCTTCATTCTTCTTGGCTCATCCAAGGGCCATTGCTGCTTTCGGCAGGGAATGCACCCGTCGAGGCGTTCCTCCTCCAACCGCCAATCTGTTTGGATCCAATTTCCTGACATGGCGCGGCATCCCGATTGTGCCGACCAACAAATTGTTTGTGGACGGTGTCCGTGATCCAAAAGGAAAAGCAGGCAAGACCAATATCCTGCTGGTTCGTACCGGTGAGGATAAACGGGGTGTCATTGGTCTTTATCAGAACAATCTGCCGAATGAACAGGGACGGGGGCTTTCTGTCAAGTTCAGGGGTATCAATGATAAAGGCGTTGCTTCTTACCTGTTGTCCGTCTACTGCTCTGCTGCAGTCCTTGCTGATGATGCGATTGCTGTCTTGGAAGACGTTGATGTAGGCAACTATTATGACTATAAGTAATCAGAATACCGTTCCTGGGTTTTCCGATGCTGATGATATCCTGCTTCAGGAAATCGTCAATCAGGCTCAGGCTTATTTCCCGGAATTCAATGCCCAACGTTGCGTGCAGCGGCTGCAGGACATCGGTCAGACCGGGCTGACGTCTGGTGGTGCTGAAACTGTCCTCAATGAGGGGCTGGATGTTTTCCGGACATCATTTCCCGTGGGTTCAGATTACGCTCAGTACCAGCAGGTGATTGATGAGTTGGCGGTGGAATCTTCCCGTGTGGCTGATGTATCGCAGACGAATCTGGCTCAACCAGCGCAGTCAGCAGGATTGCCTGATGTCAGGCATGAAACAGGGTACAGGCCTGTCCTCCAGTCTGTATCAGGTGAGCCGGTTTCTGCAGCTGTCCAGCAGGTTCAGCCCGACAGGGGGCCTTCAGCGGTGATTGCGCCTTTCGATATCCAGAAGGTACGGTCGGATTTCCCGATTCTGGCTGAGAAGGTCAATGGTGGACAGGATCTTGTCTGGCTGGACAATTCTGCCACCACCCAACGGCCGAAAGCGGTCATAGACCGTATCAGCCACTATTACCTGCACGAGAATTCCAACGTGCACCGTGCAGCACATGAACTGGCTGCCCGGTCAACAGATGCTTATGAGGAAGCAAGGCAGAAAATTGCGGATTTCCTGCATGCCCCATCTTCTTCGAACATTGTTTTTGTGCGGGGAACTACAGAAGGCATCAATCTGGTCGCGCAGAGTTATGTCCGTCCCCTGTTGAAACCGGGGGATGAAATCATCCTGTCCCTGCTGGAGCATCATGCCAATATCGTGCCATGGCAGCAGATTGCTTCTGAGACCGGAGCGGTCATCAAGGTGGTTCCTGTCGATGAAAGCGGTCAGTTGATCCTTTCTGAATACCGGAAGCTGTTCAGTTCCCGTACCCGGTTTGTGTCGATTGCCCATGTATCTAATGCATTGGGAACCATCACACCGGTTGCTGAACTGGCGCAGATTGCCCATCAGCATGGAGTCCGCATCCTGATTGATGGTGCCCAGTCAGCTTCCCATATTCCGGTGGATGTCCAGGCACTCGATGTCGATTTCTTTGTCTTTTCCGGTCATAAGATTTTCGGTCCAACCGGCATCGGGGCGGTTTATGGCAAGGCGGATGCCTTGGAAGAGGCACTGCCTTATCAAGGCGGGGGCAATATGATTGCCGATGTCACTTTTGAGCGGACGCTTTACCAGCCTGCCCCAGCGAAGTTCGAGGCAGGTACCGGCAACATTGCGGATGCTGTGGGACTGGGGGCTGCATTGGATTATGTTAACCGTATCGGTATCCAGAACATCAACCGGTATGAACATGACCTGTTGCAGTATGCCATCAAGGAGCTTGACCGTATTCCTGGGCTTCATCTCATCGGAAGGGCAAGGGAAAAGACAAGCGTGCTTTCCTTTGTGTTGGATGGATATGATGTTCCCGAAATCGGCCAGCATCTCAGCCAGCATGGGATTGCCGTGCGTGCAGGGCATCACTGTGCCCAACCAATCCTGCGCCATTACGGACTTGAAGCGACGGTACGGCCTTCATTGGCGTTTTACAACACGCCTGAAGAAATCGAGTATCTGGTCAAGGTGATACGTAAACTGCGTTGATGGACAGGGCTGTGGGCCGGTGCTTCAACTGGAACCGGCTCAACAGCAGGATTTCACTGGAATATGGATATGGATAAAGACCGTTTGCAGAAACAGCAGGCACTCTCAGCCCTGAAGATGGATTTTGCATCCGTGACATCAAATGGATTGTGGAACCATGTGGTCAGGCCTGAACGCGATGCACTGATTGATATTGTCAAACAGATCCGCCAGCTGCTTTTTCCGCAGCAACTTTGGACATCAAGCCGTGAGCCGGGGCATTTTGACCTGTTTGCTGAAAAACTGTTTGTCTCAATCAGTACGCAGCTCCGTTATGCGCTTCAATTCCTGCCGGAAAATGAGAGCCGTTCATGGAAGGACCTGTTGTCTGAGGCTAACCAGCTGACTGCTCAGTTCCTTGACAGGATCCCTGCTATCCGTCTGGAATTGATGACGGATGCACAGGCCGCCTATGAGGGTGATCCTGCTGCTTTCAACATTGAGGAAATCGTGCTCTGCTATCCTGGGTTCTTTGCCGTTACCGTTTACCGGATTGCACATGAATTCCATAATCTGAAAGTCCCGCTTATCCCAAGGATGCTGACGGAATATGCGCATGCGGTGACTGGCATCGATATCCATCCTGGTGCAGAAATCGGAAGAGAATTCTTTATTGATCATGGTACAGGAGTGGTCATCGGGGAAACAACCGTCATCGGCAAGCGGGTGAAAATCTATCAGGGTGTGACTTTGGGAGCGAAAGTGACGCATGGCGGGCTCAGGCATACCAAACGCCATCCTTCCATCAAAGATGATGTCACCATCTATTCCGGTGCCTCTATCTTGGGTGGCGACACGGTCATTGGAGATGGGGTGACAGTTGGAGGGAATGTCTTCCTGACAAAGTCCGTGGATTCATCGGCTGGCATTGTCCGGAGAGGCCAATAGTTGAAAAATCAATATCTACCGGCATCTGATGTCGTCTTGACAGCAGATGCCGGTTTTCCTTTCTACCGTCAGCATCTATAATCAGGAAACCCAATGGCGATTGAACAGCACTGAAGAAAACACCGATGAAAAGCAATCCTACCCGTTTCCTGGCTCCTGTCCTGCCTGACCTAGAGGCGGTCAATGCGGTTATCCGTGAGCAGATGCATTCGGATATCGTGCTGATTGGCCGGATTGCCGACTATATCATCAATGCCGGCGGTAAACGTATCCGTCCCATCCTGCTGCTGTTGATGGCGAAGGCCCTCGGTTATCAAGGCAGGCAGCACCAGACGCTGGCAGCGGTTGTCGAGTTCATCCATACAGCGACCCTGCTGCATGATGATGTGGTTGATGAAGCTGGGTTGCGCCGTGGGCGTCCGAGTGCGAATACATTGTTTGGCAATGCCGCTTCGGTCCTTGTTGGGGATTTCCTCTATACAAGGGCATTCCAGATGATGGTTTCGGTCAACAGCATGCCAGTCCAGCAGGTGCTGGCAGATGCGACCAACCTCATTGCTGAAGGTGAAGTCATGCAGCTGATGAATGCCCGCAGTGTGGCGTTGGATGAAGCCGGTTACCGCCGCGTCATCTATGCAAAGACCGCCAAGCTTTTTGAGGCAGCCTGTCAGTTGGGGGCGATGACCGCTGGGGCTTCTGAAAAAGGGGTGGCTGCCGCTGTTGCTTATGGACAGGCGCTTGGCAACGCCTTCCAGCTGATTGATGACCTGCTCGATTACGCAAGTGATGCTGATACGATGGGCAAACAGGCAGGCAACGACCTGAAAGAGGGCAAGATGACCCTGCCATTGATCTGGCTGATGAAGAACGGTGATGAAGCGCAGAAAACCGCTATCCACCGGAGTATTGAAGAAGGGGATGAGTCCTGTTTTGAACAGGTGTTCAAGGCTGTCCGTTCCAGCGGGGCATTGGATTACACCTATCAGATGGCGAAACAGGAAGCAGGATCAGCGGTTCAGGCCATTGCTGGGTTGCCTGATAGCCAGTACCGTCAATCTCTGATAGAATTGAGCGCGTTTTCAGTAGAGCGGGGATATTGACCTGCCCTGCCGATGCGGGGTGTAGCTTAGCCTGGTAGAGCGCTACGTTCGGGACGTAGAGGCCGGAGGTTCAAATCCTCTCACCCCGACCATCCTGTCTTTAAGTTTTCCCTGATCCTTAATCCCATGAGATGGGGTATTTGCAGGTTTTCAGGCTTTTACAAAGACTGATTCCTGAAAAATCGCTGGCATTGGCCTGATTCAATGCCGAAAACTGTCAAGTTGGGTGTAGAATTCCAAAACTATCCGGTCTTAAGACAGGATTTATTTTTGATTAACCGTCTCCTCTTGCTTAGGGGGAGTACCCAGCTAAACCAATAAACAACCGGAATCCTTATGTCCAGCCAAATCAAGATTTCCAGTGGGGAATTCATTCCTCTTGAAATGCACAAAGTGCGTATCGTCCAGAAACTGAACCTGCTCCCGATTGAAGAACGCCTGAAAGCCATGGAAGAAGCGGGTTACAACTCCTTCCTGCTGAACAACCGTGATGTCTTCATGGATATGCTGACTGACAGTGGTACCAATGCCATGTCTGACCAGCAGCTTGCTTCCATGATGATTGCTGATGATGCCTATGCAGGTTCTGAATCTTTCAACCGTCTGAAAGCGGCTGTTGAAGAAGTACTGGGTACAAAATATTTCCTGCCAGCCCATCAGGGACGTGCTGCAGAACATATTCTGGCAAAGGCCTTTGTGACCGAAGGTTCTGTTGTGCCGATGAACTTCCATTTCACAACAACAAAAGCATTGATTATGTATGCTGGAGGCCGTGTCGAGGAGCTGTTCTATGACGTGGCAAGCCAGGTCAAGTCTGACCATCCGTTCAAAGGCAACATGAATATCGAGAAACTGGTTGCCTGCATCGAAGCAAATGGCGTTGACAAAGTCCCGTTTGTCCGTATGGAAGCCGGTACGAACCTGATTGGCGGCCAGCCTTTCTCCATCGCCAATATGCGTGAAGTCCGCAAGGTCTGCGATAAATATGGGATTCCGCTGGTTCTTGATATTTCATTGGTCTGCGAAAACATGTATTTCAACAAGATCCGTGAAGAAGAATTCAAGGACAAGGAACCTGCAGAAATCCTGCGTACCCTGTGCGACCTGTCTGATATTGTCTATTTCTCTGCGCGTAAGATCTGTTGTTCCCGTGGTGGTGGTATTGCAACCAACAATGAGAAACTGTATCTGAAGATGCGTGACCTGATCCCGCTGTTTGAAGGGTTCCTGACCTATGGCGGTATGTCTGTCCGCGAAATCGAAGCAATGGCGGTCGGTCTGCGTGAATCAACGGATTTCAACATGATCCGCCATTCTCCGGAATTCATCAAATACCTGGTTGAACGGTTGGATGCGAAGGGTATCCCCGTCATTACGCCTCCAGGTGGACTGGGTGCACACCTTGATGCACGCGGCTTCCTGCCACATCTGTCTTCCCATGAATATCCAGCCGGTGCTTTGACGGCTGCCATGTATATTGCAGCCGGTGTCCGCGGTATGGAACGTGGTACCGTTTCGATGGAACGTGAACCAGATGGTACAGAAGTTCCTGCAGAAGTTGAATTGCTGCGTCTGGCCTTCCCACGCCGTGTATTTACCTTGTCCCAGACCAAATACTTGGAAGACCGCATTGAATGGCTGTGGAAGAACCGGAACCTGATCGGCGGGCTCAAGTTCGTTGAAGAACCGCCTGTCCTGCGCTTCTTTGTTGGCCGTCTGGCACCGACTTCCGATTGGCCTCAGAAACTGGTTGCGAAATTCCGCGAAGATTTCGGCGACAGCCTGTAATCTTTTCGTGTTTGAAAGCGGCAGATACCCTCTTGTTGGAACAGGAGGGTATTTTTTTGCCGAGACGCAGCAGGAAACAGGGTATGGCTGACGATAGCCTTGCCATGGGTCAATAACCGCTGAAAAAAAGCGGTTTGTTCCTGCGTTATTGACGGCTTGATGGTAATATATTGCATTGTTCGATGGATTGTTTGCCGTTTTGGCGGTTTGGGAGGGTCCAGACAGTTTTATTTCTGTTTTTGCCAAGACAGATGGAAGCCTACGGTAAACAGGGATGAAACTTTGGCTGGCATGCTGCAGATAGACGGCAGATGTTTTTTTTCATATTTCCGGTATCTTGCAGGGTGGCAAAATCATCTATAATGCAGGTTTAACACAATATCTGAACTGTCTCACTCAGGAGGTGCTTCATGGCAAAAATGACCGCAGCCGAAGCGGCTGTCTATGTACTTGAAAAAGAAGGAGTTACCCAAGTATTCGGGGTTCCAGGTGCAGGGATCAATCCTGTCTATGCGGGTCTGAAGAAACATGGAACCATGAAGCATGTTCTGGCGCGCCATGGCAATGCGATTGGCCATATGGCTGAAGGGTATTCCCGTGCGAAGCAGGGTAATATCGGTGTCGGCATCTGTACTTCCGGTCCTGCTGCCACCGATATGGTCACCAGCCTGTATTCTGCCATTGCAGATTCCATTCCTATTCTGGCAATCACCGGTCAGGTGCCCCGTTCCGTCCTGTATAAAGAAGATTTCCAGGCCGTTGATATCGAAAACATCGCACGGCCTGTCACCAAGATGGCTGTGACAGTCCGTGAACCGGACCTGGTGCCTTGGGTGCTTCAGAAAGCTTTCTACCTGATGCGTACAGGCCGTCCAGGCCCTTGCTTGATTGACCTGCCAATGGATGTCCAGTTGGGCGAAATCGAGTTCGACCCAGATACCTATGCGCCTCTGGCAGTTGACAAGCCAAGCGCAACACCAGCACAGATTGAAAAAGTGCTGACGATGCTGAACGACGCTGAAAGGCCAATGATCATCTCTGGCGGTGGTGTCATCCTGGCAGATGCATCCCCATTGCTTGTTGAACTGGCAGAAATCCTGGGTACACCGGTTGTGCCAACCATGATGGGCTGGGGCTCTATTCCGGATGACCATGACCTGAATGCTGGTATGGTCGGTATCCAGACGCATCACCGTTATGCGAATGCTTCTTTCCTGCAGTCCGATTTCGTTCTGGGCATCGGCAACCGTTGGGCAAACCGCCACACCGGTGGTCTGGCAACCTACCGGAATGGCCGTAAGTTCGTCCATATCGATATCGAGCCAACCCAGATCGGTAAGGTTTTCCCACCGGATTATGGGGTCGTTTCCGATGCGAAAGCAGCATTGGAACAGCTTGTTGCGCTGGCTAAGCAATGGAAAGCAGCAGGCAAACTCAAAGACCGTTCTGCTTGGGTGGCTGACTGCCTGAAACGTAAACGTACGATGCTGCGTAAGACCGATTGGGACGATGTGCCGATGAAGTACCAGCGTGTATGGCATGAAATGAACAACTTCTTCGGACGGGATGTCCACTATGTCTGCGCAATCGGCCTGTCTCAGATTTCTGCAGTACAGACCCTGAAGGTCTATCAGCCACGCGGTTGGATTGACTGTGGCCAGGCAGGTCCTTTGGGCTGGACCATCCCTGCTACTTTGGGTGTCCGTTCCGCATTGCCTGATGCAGACATCTGTGCAATTTCCGGTGACTTTGACTTCATGTTCCATATTGAGGAATTGGCGGTCGGTGCACAATTCAAGCTGCCTTATATCCATGTTGTCGTCAACAACGCTTACCTGGGGCTTATCCGTCAGGGCCAGCTGGGCTTCAACAACCTGGATTACTGTGTACAGCTGTCTTATGACAATATCAATTCTCCAGAAATCGGTGAATATGGTATGGACTTCGTCAAGATTGCAGAGGGGATGGGCTGCAAGGCAATCCGTTGCCGCAAGCCGGATGAAATCATCCCGGCATTGACGAAAGCACGCGGGCTGATGAAGGAGTTCCAGGTGCCAGTCGTTGTCGAATGCATCATGGAACGCCGGACCAATGTACCGATGGGGGGCAATCTCGATAAGATCAATGAATGGGGTACTGCCCTGGATATCACGGAATAAGCGTAATTTATAGAGAAAATCGTTAAAGGAGGAAAACAAATGGCAAAAGTCGCCGCTAACCTGTCCATGCTCTTCAATGAAGTGCCTTTCCTGGACCGTTTTGAAGCTGCTGCCAAAGCAGGTTTCAAGGCTGTTGAATTCCTGTTCCCATATGACAATACCATTGAGGAAATCGGTGAAAGGCTGCAGAAAAACAACCTGAAACTGGTTCTGCACAACCTGCCTTCCGGCAACTGGGCTGCTGGTGACCGTGGTATCGCCTCCCATCCAGACCGTGTCGGCGAATTCCAGGACGGTGTCGGTAAAGCCATCCAGTACGCAAAGGCACTGGGCGTTCCCCAGGTCAATGCATTGTCTGGCCCGACCCTGCCTGGTCTGTCTGAAGAAAAACAGCGTGCGACTTTTGTTGCCAACCTGAAATTTGCAGCTGCTGCCCTGAAAGCAGAAGGCATCCGTCTGGTGACTGAACCGGTCAATACCATTGATATGAAGAATGCCTACCTGAACAGGACCCAGCAGGCGGTTGACATCATCAAGGAAGTCGGTTCTGACAACCTCTTCATCCAGTATGACATCTACCATATGCAGCGTATGGAAGGGGAACTGGCAAACACCATCAAGGCAAACCTGCCACTGATCAAGCATATGCAGCTGGCTGACCTGCCAAACCGTCATGAACCAGGCACTGGTGAAATCAACTACCATTTCCTGTTCAAGTTCCTCGATGAAATCGGCTATGACGGATATATCGGCTGTGAATACCGTCCGGCAACCACAACGGTTGAAGGGCTGAAATGGCTGAAAGAATACGACGTTGAATAATTGTTGGGCAATTTAAGAAATTCATTTGGAGAAATAAACAATGGCAAATCTTGGTTTTATCGGTCTGGGTATCATGGGTACCCCTATGGCACTCAACCTGCAGAAAGCAGGCAACACCCTGTATGTCAATGACAGGAAAGACATCCCTGAGGAACTGGCTAAAGGCGGTGCTGTCAAATGTGCAAACGGCAAGGAAGTTGCACAGAAATCCGATATCGTCTTCATCATGGTTCCAGACACTCCAGACGTTGAAGCTGTCCTGTTCGGTGCAGGTGGCGTTGCTGAAGGGCTGTCTGCTGGCAAGATTGTTGTCGATATGAGTTCCATCTCTCCAATCGGCACCAAGGAATTCGCCAAGAAGATCAATGACCTGGGTTGTGAATACCTGGACGCACCGGTTTCCGGCGGTCAGGTCGGTGCCTATGAAGGTTCCCTGTCCTTCATGATTGGCGGTAAGGAAGAAACCTTCAACAAGGTCAAACCACTGTTCCAGTTGATGGGTAAGAACATCACTCTGGTCGGTGACAATGGTGCTGGCCAGACCTGTAAGGTTGCCAACCAGATCATCGTTGCCTTGACCATTGAAGCGGTTTCCGAAGCCTTGCTGTTTGCTTCCAAGGCAGGAGCTGACCCTGCCAAGGTCCGTCAGGCATTGATGGGTGGTTTTGCTTCTTCCCGTATCCTGGAAGTTCATGGTGAACGTATGGTCAAGCGGACTTTCAACCCAGGTTTCCGTATCAACCTGCATCAGAAAGACCTGAATCTGGCGTTGCAGGGCGCTAAATCCTTGGGTATCAGCCTGCCTAACACCGCAACTGCACAGGAACTGTTCAATTCCTGCGCTGCCCATGGTCTGAGCGGCAATGACCACTCCGCAATGTGCCGTGCACTGGAAATGATGGCCAACCACGAAATTGCGAAGGCTTGATTTCAATCGGTTAGAAGGTCAGGCAAGCGTTTGTGGAGCCTGACCTGATGCCAGTCATACAGAAGCCATCAAATGGCATGTGGAACGGTTCAGTGAACCGTGGTTCTGCAGGCGTTTGGTGGCTTTTTTCATTCGGGATGTTTATATGCCAGTCGATAATCCAAAACAGTTGCTGAAAGACCTGTTCACCAGTGCTGTATCAGCCGTCAGTGCAGGGAAATGCCTGCCAAAATACCTGCCTAAGCCCGTAGAAGGAGGCAGGACTATCGTCATCGGTGCCGGTAAAGGTGCCGCCGCCATGGCAAAAGCCGTTGAAGACAACTGGCAGGGCGACCTCAGTGGCCTGGTTGTCACCCGTTATGACCATGGAATGCCCTGTAAACGCATTGAGGTTGTTGAAGCAGCCCATCCTGTCCCAGATGCTGCAGGCCGTGCTGCGGCTGGCCGTATCATGGAAATGGTTCAGGGACTGACAGAAAAGGATCTTGTGCTGTGCCTGATTTCAGGTGGCGGTTCCGCCTTGCTTGCGTTGCCGGGAGAAGGCATTACGTTGGAGGAAAAGCAGTCCATCAACCGCCAGCTGCTCAGAAGTGGTGCCAACATTGCGGAAATGAACTGTGTCCGTAAGCATCTTTCTGGCATCAAAGGCGGCCGTCTCGCGCTAGCCTGTGCTCCTGCAAAAGTCGTGACATTGCTGATTTCCGATATCCCTGGGGACGACCCCGGCATCATTGCAAGCGGACCCACCTTGCCGGATCCGACAACCTGTGCAGATGCGCTGGCAATCATGAAGAAATACCAGATTGAAGTGCCAGACCATATCATCCAGCATCTGGAAACTGGCAGGGGGGAATCAGTGAAGCCGGACAACCCCATTTTTTCAACCCATGAAAGCCATATCATAGCGACGGCCCAGGATGCGTTGGAAGCTGCCGCTGCATTGGCTCGTTCCAAGGGGATTACACCTTATATCCTGTCTGACTGCATTGAAGGGGAATCCCGTGATATTGCCAAGATACACGCTGCCAGGGCTTTGCAGGTGGCAGGGAAAGGGCAGCCTTTCGCCAAACCTTGTGTCATCCTTTCTGGAGGTGAGACAACGGTGACTGTCCGTGGCAACGGTCGGGGCGGCAGGAATGCCGAGTTCCTGCTCAGCCTGGCGATTTTCCTGAATGGTGCAGAGGGCATCTATGCAGTTGCCTGCGATACCGATGGCATAGATGGTTCTGAAGACAATGCCGGGGCGGTTTATTCACCAGATTCCATTGCCCGTGCAGAAGCCAAGGGACTGCGTCCCCTCAAGATGCTTGAGAACAATGATGGTTATGGTTTCTTTGATGCATTGGGTGACTTGATTGTCACAACACCAACCCGTACCAATGTCAATGACTTCCGCGCCATCCTGATCCTGTAATAAGGAAAACCGGAGGAAACGATGCGGCGTCAGCGCAAGGCAAAGATTGTAGCAACACTGGGACCAGCCAGTTCAAGCAAGGAGATGATCCTGGCATTATTTGAGGCTGGCGTTGATGTTTTCCGTTTCAATTTCAGTCATGGAACCCAGGAAGACCATCGGAAACGCCATGAGGCGGTCAGGGAAGTCGAAAGGCTGGTTGGACGTCCCATTGCCATCCTTGCTGACCTGCAGGGGCCTAAACTCCGTATCGGTACTTTCGGTGAAGGCAAAGTGCATCTACAGACTGGCAGGGGGTTTGTTTTTGACAGGAAACCTGTTCCTGGTGATGAGAACCGGGTCTGCCTGCCCCATCCAGAACTTTTTGGCATCATGGGACCGGGACATGGAATTTCACTGGATGATGGCAAGATCCGGATGAAAGTCGTCAAGAGTACAGCAGATGAAATCCAGGTCCGGGTAGAGACGGGGGGAGTGTTGTCCAACCGTAAAGGACTGAATGTCCCGGATGTTGTCCTGCCGATTCCCATCCTGACTGAAAAAGACCGGCGTGACCTTGAGTTTGCATTATCCCTTGGTGTGGACTGGGTGGCGCTTTCCTTTGTCCAACGTCCAGAAGACCTTGTTGAAGCCCGCCGGATTATTGCCGGCAGGGCACTTTTGATGACCAAGCTTGAAAAGCCCTCTGCGATGGACCATCTTGAAGCCATTGTCAGGGATTCCGATGCTGTCATGGTTGCCCGTGGCGACCTTGGTGTGGAGCTGCCGCCGGAAAAGGTGCCAGGTTCCCAAATCCGCATCATCCGGTGCTGCCGCCAGTATGGCAAGCCGACCATTGTTGCGACCCAGATGCTGGAATCCATGATTGGGGCACCGACACCGACCCGTGCAGAGGCATCAGATGTCGCGACAGCAATTTATGAAGGCACAGATGCCGTGATGCTGTCGGCGGAATCCGCCAGTGGCTCTTATCCGGTCCAGGCGGTCTCCATGATGAACCGGATTATCGTTGAGGTCGAGAGTGATCCGCTTTACAACCAGATGATCAATGCACAGCAGGAAATCAGGCAGGAAACCGACAGTGATGCCATCTGCCTTGCGATGCGTTCTGTTTCAAAGGGCATCAATGCAGCAGTCAATGTCACCTATACAGAAACCGGCACCACCAGCCTGCGTACCGCCCGTGGCAGGCCGGGAGCCCCGATTCTCAGTATCACGCCTTATCTTCAGACTGCCAGAAGGCTGGCGCTTGCCTGGGGCGTTCATTCAACAGTGCTTGATCATAGCATCCATGATGTGGATGACATGGTGGTTGCCGCTTGCCGAACGGCTTATGAAGAAGGGTTTGTGCAGCCAGGAGACAACCTGACCATTGTCGGTGGTATGCCGTTTGGTTCTTGCGGAACGACAAACCTGCTCAGGACAGCAGTGATGCCGCCAGTCTGACTGCAGTCCAATCATCCAGTTAGAAAGATTGGCTGCAAAGACGGTTTTCCGGTGTTTGCTTTTTAGCCAGATACCGCTCAACGGAGGTTCTATGGAAAAGGAGAAACCTTGTTTGGAAACAGGGATGACGGCTGAAACCCAGACAACCGTTACTGATGCCCAGACAGCGCAGCAGATGGGAAGCGGCAGAAGTCCTGTATTGGCAACTCCAGCTCTGGTGGCGTTGATGGAAGGTACTGCCCAGAAAATCATTGATGCCAATATCCCGGACGGTTGGGAGTCGGTTGGAACCGGCATTCAACTGACACATGATACGATGACACCGGTTGGGATGACGGTGACGGTCAGGGCGGAACTGATCGGTTTTGATGGGAAAACTGCTGAATTTGATGTTTCTGCCAAAGATGGACAAAGAGAGGTTGCCAGGGGCAGGCATCACAGGATGCTTGCCAGGACACGTACACTGGCAAGGATGCTGCGGCAGAAACCTTGAGCTCTTGGAACCGGATTGGGTCAGAAGGCTCATCAGAATCTTGAAAAAACATCGATAAATAAGGAAGATAAATAGGAAATCTTGACTTTGGTCATGGTCACAAAAGAAGAGTTCTCGCAAAATGACTGAGCAATCAAGTGAAAAGGGCAATATTGTCTTTTTTGCTATGTAGCAAGTTTCGTCATCATTAAATAAACGGGGATTACATCCGTAGATGATGAATGTGTCTAAAAAACACAAATAGGAGAGTAGATTATGGCTACAGAAGAAAAGTACCCTAACCGGGTAATACAGCTTTTCCTCGGTATCACCTGTATGGCTACCGTGGCAAACTGTCAGTATGGCTGGACTCTGTTCGTCGCCCCAATCGAAGATAAATACCATTGGGCCCGTGCTGCAATTCAGTTGTCTTTTACCATCTTCCTGATTTTCGAAACCTGGCTGGTTCCTCTGGAAGGCTGGGGTGTCGATAAATTCGGTCCACGTCCTGTCATTATTTTCGGTGCAATCCTGGTCACCATCGGCTGGATC
>JAFWUI010000029.1 GCA_017524145.1 Oxalobacter sp.
AATCAGATCAATGGGGAATTGAAGAATGACTACCAGAGTTGGTATTTTAGGTTACGGCAATCTCGGCCGGGGTGTCGAATGCGCCGTCAATGATGCAGCGGATATGGAACTGGTCGCCGTCTTTACAAGACGTGACCCGGCTTCCCTGGAAATCCTCTCCAAAAATGCTGAAGTCGCCAGTGTCAGTGATGTCGCCGCCTACCGGGACAGGATCGACGTCATGATCCTTTGCGGCGGCAGTGCGACCGACCTGCCGGAACAGACGCCTGAATATGCGAAGCTGTTCAATGTGGTCGACAGTTTCGATACCCATGCGAAGATCCCGGAACACTTCAGCAACGTCGATGCGGCTGCAAAGGCCAGCGGCAAGGCTGCCCTGATTTCCGCCGGCTGGGATCCCGGGATGTTTTCCCTGAACCGCCTGTACGCCAATGCCATCCTGCCTCAGGGCAATGACTACACCTTCTGGGGGAAAGGGGTCAGCCAGGGCCATTCCGATGCCATCCGGCGTGTCAAGGGCGTCAAGGATGCCCGGCAGTACACCTGTCCGGTTGAAAGTGCCCTGGATGCCGTCAGGTCCGGTACCAATCCTGAACTGACCACCCGCCAGAAACATACCCGCCTCTGCTATGTCGTCCTTGAGGAAGGTGCTGATACCGCAGCGGTTGAGAACGAGATCAAGACCATGCCGAACTACTTCTCGGACTACGACACGACCGTCAACTTCATCTCACAGGAAGAACTGCTCCGTGACCATGGCGGCATCCCGCATGGCGGCTTTGTCTTCCGTACAGGCGTCACCGGAGCCAACAAGGAGAACAGGCACATCATCGAATACAGCCTGAAACTGGATTCCAACCCTGAATTCACGGCGAATGTCCTGATTGCCTACGCGCGTGCCATTGTCCGGCTGAACAAAGAAGGGGTATCCGGGTGCAAGACCGTGTTTGACATCGCCCCGGCTTACCTTTCGCCGCTGCCGGGAGAAGTCCTCCGTGCCACCATGCTGTAAACCTTGACAGCAAGCCAAAGGGAACCAGCAGCCGGGATTGGACCCACTGCTGGTTTTTCAGTTTTTTTGGGAACACTGGCCAATGGAAAAGACTTTGGATCCAATGGTCCCTTGCTTACATGGTGGTATGGAATCCAGGGGCATGCTGGCAGACAGGAAGGATTTCAAGAAAGTTTTATGGATTTAAGATAAGATTGCCCATATGCGCCCTGATTGGATAAGGGGGTAATTTTGGCTGGCATCCATACTTGCTGTCATTTTGATGTTTTTTGTCCCGGAATCCCTGAAGTCATCCTTTTTTCATAATGCACAACATAGAAAACCTCAATGGTCTAGACCTGCTTTCATCGGCAGTCATCATCCTTGATAGGACGAGGCATATCCAATATGTCAACTCTGCTGCTGAAGGGATGCTTGGGTTTTCATTAAAGGTCTTGAAAAACCAGAGGCTTAAACAGTTATTCCTGAACGGTGAAGAGCTTGACAGCATCTGCAGGGATGTCTTGATGCATGAAACGGTTGAAATTGGACGGGACATCGTATTGCACCGTCTGGCAAAAAGACCGTTGACGGTTCATGCAGTTGTCAAGGCTTTTGATGCTCCATTCAATGGACTCCTCATCGAAATGCGTGGCAATGTCCAGCGTATCCGGCAGGATAAAGAGAGCCATCTGGTCAACCAGAATCAGGCAAACATGGAGATGGTCCGCAATCTTGCCCATGAAATCAAGAATCCGTTGGGAGGGATCAAAGGCGCTGCGCAACTGCTTGAATTGGAAGTGCCTGAAGCGCACCGTAAATCGCTTATGGAATATACACAGGTCATCATCAAAGAGACTGACCGTCTTCAGAACCTTGTTGACCGGATGCTTATTCCCCATAAACGAGTCCATATTGTTGATGACATCAATATCCATGAAGTTACAGAACAGGTCCGTAGTATTGTCCTTGCGGAATTTCCCAAGGGGCTTGAAATCAGACGGGATTATGACCCGTCATTGCCCGAAGTCACTGCAAATAAAGAACAGCTCATCCAGGCGGTATTGAACATTGCAGAAAATGCTGCGCACGCATTGATCCCCCAAATGGAGAAAGGGGAAGCAAGGCTTACTTTCAAAACCCGTGTTGCCAGGCGTGTCGGTATAGCTGGCATCCATTACAAGCTTGCCCTGAGCCTCTCGATCATTGATAACGGCCCTGGTATTCCGGCTGACTTGATGGAAACCATATTCTTTCCTTTGATTTCAGGCAAAGAAGGGGGAAGTGGTTTGGGATTGCCACTGTCACAGACCCTGATCCAGAAGCATGGGGGGCTGATTGAGTGCGATAGCGTTCCTGGCAGGACTGAATTCTTGATACGATTGCCGTTGTCAAAGTATAAGTGACTGAAACCAGGAACATTGTGATTGGAAAAATTATGGAACAGGTCTGGATAGTCGATGATGATGAATCAATCCGTTGGGTGCTCGAACGGGCGCTTGCCCGTGAGCAGATTCCATTCAAGGCATTCCGTAGCGCCGATGAAGTCCTCGAAGCTTTGGAAAGCAGCAGGCCTCAGGTGCTTCTGTCAGATATCCGGATGCCTGGCACATCAGGGCTGAAACTTCTGGAACAGGTCAAAGACCGTTTCCCTGAAATGCCGGTTATCATCATGACTGCGTTTTCAGACCTTGAATCTGCTGTATCAGCCTTCCAGGGAGGGGCATTTGAATATCTGGCCAAGCCTTTTGATTTGGGGAAGGCGGTTGACCTTGTTAAAAGGGCTTTGAAAGAAAGCGAAGTCAAGAAAGTCGATGAAAAAGCGGCAGCCACGGTATCGGATATTATTGGACAGGCCCCAGCCATGCAGAGCCTCTTCCGTGCAATCGGTAAGCTCTCGAGCTCTAATGCAACCGTTCTTGTTACAGGGGAGTCCGGAACCGGCAAAGAACTGGTTGCACGTGCATTGCACCGTAACAGCCCCCGTGCCAAGAAACCTTTCATTGCACTTAATATGGCAGCGATACCGAAAGACCTGCTGGAATCAGAGCTGTTCGGACACGAGAAAGGGGCGTTTACAGGCGCACAGGCCATGCGTCGGGGGCGTTTTGAACAGGCAGAAGGCGGAACCCTTTTCCTGGATGAAATCGGGGATATGCCGGTTGAAATGCAGACACGGCTTCTCCGCGTGCTTTCCGTCGGTCATTTCTACCGTGTTGGAGGCAGTCAGCCTATCAAGGCAGATGTGCGTGTCATAGCGGCAACCCATCAGAACCTTGAAGGCCGGGTCCAGGAAGGCGCATTCCGCGAAGACCTTTTCCACCGCCTGAACGTCATCCGCCTTAAACTGCCACCATTACGGGAACGTAAGGAAGACATCCCGATCCTTGCACGGCATTTCCTCAAACAGTGTGCCAGTCAGCTGGGGGTTGAGCCCAAGCAGCTTTCTGAAAATGCAGCCTCATTCCTGACCAGATGCCGCTTGCCCGGGAATGTCCGTCAGCTGGAGAACCTTTGTTATTGGTTCACAGTCATGGTTGCCGGTCAGAATATTGAGGTCAAAGATATGCCCGTTGACCTGATTGAGGGAAACACGGTGGAAGATCCTTCAGTTTGGCAGGGGCAGCAGGCATCTGATACTGTGGTGGAGGAAAGGGCGTTTTCCATTCCGCCTGATGGAAAAAGCCAGGTAACATCATGGGAAAAGCTGCTTGAACAGACGGTCAAGGGAATGCTTGACCGTGGACAGGTCAACCTGATGGATTCCCTGGGCAGCCAATTCGAACGCATCTTGATCCAGACAGCATTACAGCATACCCGTGGACGGAGGAATGAAACAGCGTCTCTGTTGGGTATTGGACGGAATACCCTTACCCGTAAGATCCAAGAATTGGGCATAGAATAGCGGCATCCATCACTGGTAAGGATGCACTGTTCCAGTGCATGGCATGAAGACGCACTGTTTTGGTGCGGAAGGTGACCTATCCTAAGCCATATCATCCAGCTTTCCAGCAAGCCATACCTCCAGAAGCCTAGGGATTTTTCCTTTTCTTGTCACAAATTTCAGTTGGCACGGACTTTGCTTCATCTTTCATTGCCATGGTTGTGAGATGATCACAGCAGATGGGAAACGTTCAGAAGCTGTCATGGTTTTCAGGCAGCGGACAGTCGGCATCCAGCAGGGCAGGGGTGTAAGGCTGGATGACCGTGTTCAGTGCACAGTACCTACTGTGCGTTATTGTCTACTTTCGTTTTTTTGATTGGATTTTAAAATGGCACAGACTCTTCAAGAATTCCTCGATGGCGTAAAACAGCGCGACCCACACC
>JAFWUI010000030.1 GCA_017524145.1 Oxalobacter sp.
GACCGTACCGCCGCTGACCTCGACGGTGTTGCCGTTCACCACCCCGCTCCGGGACTGGCCGCCACGCACCTTGACGGCTGTGCCGCCGCTTATTGTGACGGTGTTGCCGGCAACTGTGCCTGAACCGTCCGAATAGCCACCGGTGATGTTCGTGGCTTTGGCATTGGCTTGGACGGTGACGGCGTTGCCGGTGGCTCCGCCGGACTGGGAATAGCCGCCGAAGACATCCTTTCCAACGAATGTCCCAGTCCCACTGATTTCGACGGTATTATCTGTAGCATTCATTGCTGATCCGCCAATAACAGTAGCATCTACGGATGCAGCCCCTGAAATTTTTACGGTATTGGCAGTAGCGGCCGCATTATTGCTTTTACCGCCATATACCGCACCAGGCACAACAATGCTGCTGCCAATGGTTATCGGTTCCCCGGTTACCGTACCACCCACAATGGTCACCATGTTATTTTTTGCATCTCCATTTTTTGAGAGACCGCCTATCACAGAAGCCACGGTACTGTCGGTGATGGATACCTGGTTTCCCATGTCAGCCATGTCGCCGCCGACAGCACCCTCGCTGCTGGCTGCCCCAACGACAGCCAATGTGCCAGTCGATGTGACCTTATCCAAAGTGACCGTATTATGGGTGACAACAGTAACTGTCTCAGAGTCACCTTCTGAGTAAGCACCACCGATGAGCGCCGCATCGCCGCCTATCGTGGTATTCGAGATGTTTACGGTGTTCTCCGCCGCATCACCGTACTTCGTAAAACCACCGATGATGCCACCACCAGACATCAGGAAAGAGCCACCATATGCCAGGTTGGCATTCGTCAGTTTGGCGCCAGTAATCGTGACGGTATTGTTCTGGACGGCATGCGACACAGCACGGCCACCATGGACACCACCATCAACAGTACTGTCAGTAATGGTAACCGAATTGTTTTGTACCAAAAGATCTGTAAGGGCATGACCAGTATCCCTTTCAGAACGCCCGCCATAGATTGTGTTCACCTTAACCTCAGTATCCGTACCAGAGATGACAACATGGTTGTTTTCCACGTCACCCGTTGCACCATACTGACTATGAGAATAACCGGCAATCATATCGTCGACATAGACTTTCCCTTTTGTAATTTCAATGGCATTACCGGATACCTCACCACGACCTTTACCGGCAACCATCGTGTATGGTGTTCCACTTGAGGGATCATTGACTTTGCCAATACCTAAGCCGTCGCCCTTATTGATGCCAACCGTAATCTGGTTGTCTTTGGCATCACCACTATCCGAACGGCCGGCAATAATGGAAGCGCTATAGCCCGACTCACCCGTTACGCCAACAAACACGTCGCCCGCAATGGAAATGGTGTTTTCTGTTGCCGCACCACGATGATCCCCAGACTCAGGCCGACCAGCCTCACCTGCTGTAATCTCCAAAAAACGATTTGCTGAGACAGAAACGGTTTCGCCAGCGTTTTCTGTCTGGATGATGATCTGGTTTTTCCCTGCATCACTATTGCCTGAGACACCTCCCCTGATGCTTACAGAGTCTGCATTGTTCCCAGCGGATGCATTACCAGAAACCGTGACAATATTGTTGTTGGCATGGCTGCCTGCTAGAAGACCACTCGTGTAGCCCCCCAAAATGTCGCCGTTGACTTTGGCTGAGCCTGAGACAGTGACCTGATTGCCATCCGCAGTTCTGACTGAAGATTGTCCCTTGTATGCAGCATAGCCCCCAGTCACTTCCCCCGTAACAGCATTGCCTGAAATGGTGACCTTGTTTCCATCCGCACTGCCACCTTGGGCATAACCGCCATAAATACTACCGACTGGTCCGCCACTCAGGCCGCTATCAATATAGCTGTCAACGGCCTCACCACCAGTCATCTCAACCGTATTTCCATTGGCATGGCTTGTATTATCACCACCTGTATACCCACCATAAACAGGGGCGTTGAACTGCCCTCCTTTGATGGTCACCTGGTTTTCATCTGCCGAATCATTGGCAGAATAACCGCCATAAACACCAAAAATGCTACCGTTATAAACGTAATGCTGAGTGCCTTCCGTGATTGTGGCATCCTTCACCGTCACCTGATTGCCAGTAGCGTCTTTCCAATCAGAAACGCCACCAAAAACGGCTTGTTTGATTTCTCCCCCATTGAGTTCTACGCTGTTACCGGACACTATTCCCCGGTTTGAAGCGCCACCATAGATGTATTGGCTTTTACCTGCATTAAAGGTCACTTGGTTGCCAGAGACAACCCCTGTACCGCTGTTGCCACTGCCTGAGGCATTGCTTTCTGAGACATACCCGGAAAATCCTCCCCAAATCCGCTTGACTTCACCACCGTTGAAAGTCACCCGGCCATCAGTAACATCCTCAGCACTTTGCCATGACCGCCAGTTACCCATAAGGTAGTCACCGGTAGCAACCTGCGTCCCTTCAGCAACCTGCTCCCTGGTGGTCGCGTTATCGGAGCCTTTGACGACCGTACCGTCTGCACTGACTTCCAAGACCCAATGTTCCCCATCTGCAATCCCATAGTAGTTGGTAGCCGATACAGGTGCAGAAATACCCAATCCGCTCAAAACAACCGCCGCCACAAGCAATGAGCGGGTGCCACAACCCTTTGTCTGCGACTTGGCCAGTTCACTGACCGTCACATAGCAATGCCTCGCTTTGTTCCATACGGTTTTATAAATCCTGTTCATGAGGACGGCTCCTTCTAAAGCAATTCTGTTGGGATGTTTTCTTTACTGTTCTGTGCAGCCTGTCCAGCACAGTTCCTTTAATCATGCGTAGATATCTACCAAGTGACTCTTGTATTTATAAACATTAAAGTGGACTGATGGACGTTAACACATATCTTATAGATTTTATAGAACTTCTGGACATAATGGGGAATTTCCCATCCCATCGGAAAGCTGTTTTCCATACCAAGAACGCCCATATCACTTTGGAATCTGTCATTGGTTACACCAATTGTTTTCTTTTCAATGCTTGACCTATATCAAGACTTCATGTTTTTTCTATATGTTGATGATTTAAAAACAAAACCTAAGTCAAGGAAACATCCAGAGGTTCAGCATAAGATAGACTTTTATCGGTTGCATTGCAGAGCTTATGGGTAGAGTCATCATCAGGGCAACCCTTGCGGTCTTTGTCTGTTGCCTGTTGTATGAGTTCTTTGATATCGGGACGGGGATTCCTTTCTATGCAGGAATCGCTGCGGTCATCTGTCTGCAATCAGAAATCAAAAGTACCGTCCGTGTTGGACTGAACCGCACAGTCGGCACACTGTTCGGTGGGTTCACCGGCATGGGTATCCTCTACCTGACGCATAACTATTACATCCTGAGCCGCCCGATCCTGCGTTATGCGCTGATTACCCTCTGCATCATTCCACTGATGTATATTGCGAACATCATCCGCAAGGTCAGGATACCGATTGGCTGGGATGAAACCAACCTGTTTCCTGGCACCCGGGTCTTCATTGACTTCTTGAAGAAAAGCACACTGACCAACATCACCTGTATCGCTTTCCTCAGTGTCACCATTACGCATGGTGGGGATGTCAGCATCACTGAATTTGCCTTCGACCGCATCATCGATACGCTGATTGGCGTGGCTTCTTCTTTCTTTATTAATCTGGTTCCTTCTTTCCCACTGCAAAAAACAGTCATCCAGAACAAGCCAGAAACTTCAGGTAACCGGAGTGATGAGTGCATGTGATTGCCAGATAATGGGATGATAGATTATCTTGTCAGCTTTGGTATTTTGTCTTTCTACTGTTTTTCATCATCTTGACTGACACTGCTTATGGCGGATATTGACTTTACAACCTGGCGGTTTATTGGAGAAGGCTCTGAACGCAGATGCTATCAAGATCCCAAGAACCCTGCCCGCCTCATCAAAATCAGCCCAAAGGCAAATGCCAAGCAGTCTTTGCGCGAGATTGAGTACTACCAGTCCCTGATTGACCATAAAGTCCCTTTTGACCATATCCCCCGTTTTTATGGCAAATTTGAACAGGGTGCTTTTATCGGTGTTGAGCAGGAAATGATTCTGGCCTCACCAGATTCATCAAAGCGGGCACCACGTTTAGGGGAATATCTTGACCGCCCACTGTCAGAAGCAGAAATTGCAGAACTCCATATAGCGCTTGACCGGCTTAGGGATTACCTGATGCAATGGAATATTGTTGTCAGCGACCTTCAGATTTCCAATATTGTTGTACAGAAGCACAAAGAGGGTATCCGTCTGTTCATCATCGATGGATTGGGAGGAACAGAGCTGATTCCATTGTCTCATTGGTTTAAAAGCATCTGTCGCCAGAAAACCGTCAGGCATTGGGCGAAACTCTGCCGCAAAATCACCCGACGCAATCCAAAAGTAACGTTCTGACTTGAATATCGGGTATCCTGACATCATTTACTGATAGGGTCGGATGCTTTCTGTACCATGCACAGGATTTCTGATATGAAAAGACCGGTTTCTTTGCCCGATTGCAATCCCTCCAGGTTGTATGTGTCGGTTGCTTTGACAGCTTTTCTATGCCTGCCAGTTCTCCAGACCGTTTCTGCTGCTCCTGCACACAAAAAGCACCAGCATATCTCTTCAAAACATCATCAACGCAAGCCCAAAGTGGCATCCGCTGATGCAGAATGGACAGCCCGTACGCCATCCCATCAGGAATTCTCAGACACATCCAGCCAACAGACAGATGGACAATCCCAGACTTCCTTAAAAAAAGAAACACTGTCATCTACAAGCAGTAATGGCTATCCAATACGCTCAACAGGAACAACATCGGTTTTCAGTCAGACTTCTGACAGCCCATCCACACAGATTCTCCTTAGACCATCCCATATGGATACAGATGCTTCTTCAGAACAGTTATATGACGGCACAGTCAAATCCTACGCACTGGGACCTGCCAGTTTTGAATTGAATTATGCGAGAGAGAACGACCGTTCACTGGAAGCAACCCGTGACATCCTGAATGGCAAACGTGCTTTTGGAACAGGTCAAAACCGTTTCATTGAATCACCGTTGGACCGGGACACCTGGCATGTCGGCATGAATTACGAAGTCGGCAAAGGCAGTTTCAACGCGGCTGTCGATTACACCCGGATGCGGAGTGAAAGCGGTTCCGATGGTTCAGGCGATGACCCAGCTGACTTGCGGTCCATTACTTTCGGATACACCCATAACGTTTCAGAGAATACATCGTTCTATGGTTCCGTTACCCATACCGAATATGACATAGGCGACAGCACCAATAAAACAGGAACAGCTCCTGGGGAAGACAATATCAACCAAGTCAATGTCGGTATCAAACACCGGTTCTGATTATTGGATATGTGGCTTTCACCGATACAATGTCTTTCAACATTGATTCCTGATTGTTGTTTTAGTGCCCATGCAAGGAAATTTGCGCTTTATCGCTTACAGGATTCAATAGATAACCTCTATAATCCAAACAGCTTTTCCGGATTATCCGGTTTTCCTTTTTTCATGCTTCCAATGGGGAGGGATAAACGATGAAGTTCCGCTTTCCAATCGTCATTATTGACGAAGATTACCGTTCAGAGAATTCATCAGGCCTAGGTATCCGGGCATTGGCACAAGCCATCGAAGATGAAGGGATGGAAGTCCTGGGGGTCACCAGTTATGGGGACCTCTCCCAGTTTGCACAGCAGCAGTCCCGTGCTTCAGCATTTGTCCTGTCTATCGATGATGAAGAATTCGGTGAAGGCACTGATGCTGAAGTCGATGAGGCTCTGAAAGCACTGCGTTCATTTGTAACGGAAATCCGTGCAAAGAATGCAGACATTCCTATTTACCTCTATGGTGAAACCCGAACTTCACGCCATATCCCCAATGACCTGCTCCGGGAACTGCATGGCTTCATCCATATGTTTGAAGATACGCCGGAATTCGTCGCACGGCATATCATCCGTGAGGCACGGACCTATCTGGATGGACTTGCCCCACCGTTCTTCCGGGCACTGATGCACTATGCGCAGGACGGTTCCTACTCTTGGCATTGCCCCGGCCATTCTGGTGGAGTGGCTTTCCTGAAATCCCCCATCGGCCAGATGTTCCATCAGTTCTTCGGTGAGAATATGCTGAGGGCGGATGTCTGCAATGCGGTTGAAGAACTGGGGCAGCTGCTTGACCATACCGGACCGGTTGCCAAGAGTGAACTGAACGCTGCGCGTATCTTCAATGCTGACCATTGTTATTTTGTGACCAATGGCACTTCCACGTCCAACAAGATTGTCTGGCACTCGATGATAGCCGACAACGATATTGTCGTGGTTGACCGTAACTGCCATAAATCCATCCTGCATGCCATCATCATGACAGGAGCAATTCCGGTTTTCCTGATGCCGACCCGCAACCACTATGGCATCATCGGCCCTATTCCAAAATCTGAGTTCGATTTTGAAGCAATCCAACAGAAGATTGAGGCGAACCCATTTGCCAGCCAGGTACCGAACAAGAAACCCCGTATCCTGACCATCACGCAATCGACCTATGACGGCATCGTCTATAACGATGAAACCATCAAATCGATGCTGGATGGCAAGATTGACGCTTTGCATTTCGATGAGGCATGGTTGCCACATGCCTGCTTCCATGATTTCTACAAGGATATGCACGCCATCAGTGAACAGGGGAAACGGGCGCAGAAATCACTGGTGTTCTCCACCCAGTCCACCCACAAACTCTTGGCAGGGCTTTCACAGGCATCCCAGATTCTGGTCAAAGAATCTGAAGAAGTGAAACTGGACCAGAATTCCTTCAATGAATCGTTCTTGATGCATACATCAACCTCGCCGCAGTATGCCATCATTGCATCCTGTGACGTCGCAGCAGCGATGATGGAACCACCTGGCGGTACAGCCCTGGTTGAAGAATCCATCCTTGAGGCATTGGACTTCCGCCGTGCGATGAAGAAAATCGACAATGAATTTGCCGATGACTGGTGGTTCCAGGTCTGGGGACCTGAGGAATTTGCCGAAAATGATATCGGCGAACGGGACGATTGGATCCTGAAGGCAGAAGACAACTGGCATGGTTTCGGTGACATCGCCCCAGACTTCAATATGCTGGATCCCATCAAGGCAACCGTCATTACCCCAGGGCTGTCGCTGACAGGTGACTTCGAAGCAACCGGCATCCCTGCCTCCATTGTGAAAACCTTCTTGGCTGAAGACGGTATCATCGTGGAAAAATGCGGCCTCTACAGTTTCTTCATCATGTTCACCATCGGCATTACCAAGGGCCGTTGGAACACCCTGGTGGCTTCCCTTCAGCAGTTCAAGGACGACTATGACAAGAACCAGCCGATCTGGCGTGTCCTGCCCGAATTTGCCGCTGCAAACCCACGCTATGAACGGATGGGACTGAAAGACCTATGCCAGCAGATACATGACTTCTATCGTGAAAACGATGTCGCCAGATTGACCACTGAAATGTACCTGTCCGACATGAGCCCTGCGATGAAACCATCGGATGCCTATGCAAAACTGGTGCACCGTGAAGTGGAAAGGGTACCAATCGATGACCTTGAAGGACGGGTTACTTCTATCCTGCTGACCCCCTACCCGCCAGGCATTCCTCTGCTGATTCCTGGTGAACGGTTCAACAAGACAATCGTCGATTACCTGAAATTCGCCCGCAGTTTCAACAGCCGCTTCCCAGGATTCGATACTGATGTCCACGGTCTGATCCGCTTGGAAGAAGAAGGGAAAACAGAATATTTTGTAGATTGCGTAAAAACGGAATGCGTTGATGGCTGACAGGCTTTGACTATTCTTTGTCCAATCAGATCAATGGGGAATTGAAGAATGACTACCAGAGTTGGTATTTTAGGTTACGGCAATCTCGGCCGGGGTGTCGAATGCGCCGTCAATGATGCAGCGGATATGGAACTGGTCGCCGTCTTTACAAGACGTGACCCGGC
>JAFWUI010000031.1 GCA_017524145.1 Oxalobacter sp.
CCCGTTCTTCAACAACTACCGTCCACAGTTCTACTTCCGTACAACGGACGTTACCGGTGCGATCACCCTGCCGGCAGACAAGGAAATGGTCATGCCAGGTGACAACGTCACCATCAGCGTCAAGCTGATCACTCCGATTGCAATGGAAGAAGGCCTGCGTTTCGCGATCCGCGAAGGTGGCCGTACCGTTGGTGCCGGTGTTGTTACCAAAATCAACGAATGATCAATCCGTTGAGATAGGTTGTTTATGAAAAATGCTGCGGATGAATGCCATCCGCAGCTCGTTCTTTAGAAAGATTATATGCAAAACCAGAAAATCCGCATCCGCCTCAAGGCATTCGACTATAAGCTGATTGACCAGTCTGCACAGGAAATCATTGATACTGCCAAACGTACCGGTGCAGTTGTCAAGGGACCTGTCCCACTGCCAACCAGGATTGAACGTTTTGATGTCCTGCGTTCCCCTCACGTCAACAAGAAATCCCGTGACCAGTTTGAAATCAGGACCCATCAGCGTTTGATGGATATCATTGATCCAACTGACAAGACTGTTGACGCTTTGATGAAACTCGACCTGCCAGCTGGCGTTGATGTTGAAATCAAACTGCAGTAATCCATCTGCATAGTTGCTATGCAGCTATTGTGCAAACGGCGCATTGAAGTTATAATGCGCCGCTTGAGCGTATCAGGACGACAGTCCTGATGCACATGTAAAAACAGACCTGCCCAATCGTAGGCAGGAACGGAGATAAAAATGAGCCTAGGCCTTATCGGGCGTAAGGTTGGTATGATGCGTGTCTTCACGGATGAGGGGGCGACAGTTCCTGTAACCGTGTTGGATGTATCCAACAACCGTATTACGCAAGTCAAAACAGCCGAAACAGACGGTTATACCGCTGTCCAGGTTGCCTTCGGCAAACGCCGCCCTTCACGTGTCAATAAAGCTGCCGCTGGACACTTTGCAAAAGCAGGTGTTGAAGCAGGCACCATCCTGCGTGAATTCCGCGTTGACGCCGCTGAAATTTCTGAACTGAAAGCCGGTGATGTCATCCCTGCCACACTTTTCGAAGTCGGTCAGAAGATTGATGTCCAGGGTGTTTCCATCGGTAAAGGTTATGCTGGCGGCATCAAGCGCCACAATTTCAGTTCCAACCGTGCTTCCCACGGTAATTCCCTGTCCCACAATGTTCCAGGTTCCATCGGTATGAACCAGGATCCAGGTCGGGTTTTCAAGGGCAAGAAAATGACCGGTCATCTCGGTGATGTACTGAAGACAGTCCAGAATCTCGAAGTTGTCCGTGTTGATGTTGAACGCAACCTGCTGCTGGTCAAGGGAAGTGTTCCTGGTGCAGAAAATGCACAGGTCATTGTCCGTCCTGCGGCTAAAGCTAAAAAGGGGGCATAACAGATGGAATTGAAGCTCCTTGGTGCCAATGATCAGGCTGCGGGTAAAGTCGAAGCGTCTGATAAAGTATTTGGCCGTGAATACAATGAAGCACTGATTCATCAGATCGTCGTTGCATTCCAGGCAAACGCCAGGACTGCTGACCGCCAGCAGAAAAACCGTGAAACCGTCAAGCACAGTACCAAGAAACCATGGCGTCAGAAAGGTACCGGCCGTGCCCGTAGCGGTATGAGTTCTTCCCCGCTGTGGCGTGGAGGTGGCCGTGCATTCCCGAATACACCTGATGAAAACTTCTCTCAGAAGGTCAACAAGAAGATGTACCGTGTGGGTCTGTGCTCCATCCTTTCCCAGCTCGTCCGCGAAGGCCGGCTGTCTGTAGTGGAAGACCTGACGATTGATGCGCCAAAAACCAAGATTCTGGTTCAGAAACTGAAAGGCTATGGTCTGGACTCCGTACTGGTCATTACAGATAACTTTGATGAAAATCTGTATCTGGCATCCCGTAATCTGGGCAATGTATTGGTACTGGAACCTCATCAGGCTGATCCAGTCTCTCTCGTATATTTCAAGAATGTGCTGATCACCAAAGGCGCACTCGCAAAGGTTGAGGAGATGCTGGCATGAACGCTGCTGTGAAATTTAGTGAAGAACGTCTGATGAAGGTCTTGCTGGCTCCTGTTGTTTCAGAAAAGGCAACCTTTATCGCTGATAAGTATGAGCAGGTCATCTTCCGTGTGGTGAAAGATGCAACCAAGCCTGAAATCAAGGCGGCTGTAGAAAGCCTGTTCAAGGTTGAAGTTGAATCTGTCAAGGTCCTGAACCGTCAGGGTAAGGTGAAACGTGCCCGTCATGGTTTTGGCCGTAAGAACAGCCAGAAACTGGCTTACGTATGCCTCAAGCCTGGTCAGGAAATCAACTTTGTTGAGGAGGCTAAATAATGGCAATCGTTAAAACCAAACCAACTTCTCCTGGACGCAGGGGTGTTGTCAAGGTGGTTCATCCTGAGCTCTATAAAGGACGTCCACTGGCTTCCCTGGTTGAAAAGAAAAGCAAGAGTGCAGGCCGTAACAACTACGGTCATATCACAACCCGTCATCTGGGAGGTGGCCATAAGCACCATTACCGTATCGTGGATTTCCGCCGGAACAAGGATGGTATCCCAGCGAAGGTTGAACGTATTGAATACGATCCAAACCGTACAGCATTCATCGCATTGCTCTGCTATGCTGATGGCGAACGCCGCTACATCATTGCCCCTAAGGGTCTGTCAGTCGGTGACCAGGTCATGAATGGTTCTGAAGCACCGATCAAGGCTGGCAATGCATTGCCTCTGCGGAATATCCCTGTCGGTACAACCATCCACTGCATCGAAATGTTGCCAGGAAAGGGTGCACAGATGATCCGCACCGCTGGTGCATCTGCTGTCCTGCTGGCACGTGAAGGTTCTTATGCACAGATCCGGCTCCGTTCCGGTGAAGTCAGGAGGGTGCTGATTGAATGCCGCGCTGCTGTCGGTGAAGTCAGCAACTCAGACCATAACCTGGAAAAACTGGGTAAAGCGGGTGCAAAGCGCTGGCGTGGTATCCGTCCTACCGTCCGCGGTGTTGTCATGAATCCTGTTGACCATCCACATGGTGGTGGTGAAGGCAGGACTTCCGGTGGCCGTCATCCTGTAACCCCATGGGGACAGAAGACGAAGGGTCTGAAGACGCGCAGCAACAAGCGTACGAACTCTATGATCATTTCCCGTCGGAACAAGAAATAAAGGGTAGCAAATGACACGTTCATTAAAAAAAGGACCATTCTGCGATGCCCATCTGATCAGCAAGGTTGAAGCTGCGCAGGCATCCAAGGATAAACGACCAATCAAAACCTGGTCCCGTCGGTCAACAATCATGCCGGACTTTATCGGGCTGACCATTGCTGTCCATAACGGCAGACAGCATGTGCCTGTATATATCTCCGAAAATATGGTAGGTCATAAACTGGGCGAATTTGCTCTGACCAGAACCTTCAAAGGTCATGCCGCCGATAAAAAAGCTAAGAAATAGGATATAAGATGCAGACTAAAGCTTCTCTCCGTGGCGTACATTTATCAGCGCAGAAAGGTCGTCTTGTCGCCGATTTGATCCGTGGCAAGAAAGTCGACCAGGCTCTGGATATTTTGACATTTACGCCTAACAAGGGTGCTGCCATCATCAAGAAAGTGCTCGAATCCGCAATTGCGAATGCAGAACACAACGATGGTGCAGACATTGATGAACTGAAAGTATCCTCCATCTATGTGGAAAAGGGTGCTGTCATGAAACGTTACTCCGCCCGTGCAAAGGGTAGGGGTGACCGTATTACCAAACAGACATGTCACATCTATGTGACAGTCGGAGACTAAGGGGGTCACGATGGGACAAAAGATACATCCGACAGGTTTCCGTCTGGCAGTTGCGCGCAACTGGGCTTCACGTTGGTACGCTGGCAACAACAACTTTGCCGGTATGCTGAATGAAGACCTGCAGGCACGTAATTACCTGAGAAAGAAACTGAAGAACGCTTCTGTCGGTCAGGTCGTCATCGAACGCCCTGCCAAGAATGCACGTTTTACTATTTTCAGCTCTCGTCCAGGTGTTGTCATTGGCAAGAAAGGTGAAGACATTGAAGTTCTGAAGAACGAGCTCTCCAATATCATGGGCGTTCCTGTCCATGTCAATATTGAAGAAATCCGTAAGCCAGAAATCCATGCACAGCTGATTGCCGATTCAATCACCCAGCAGCTGGAAAAACGCATCATGTTCCGCCGCGCAATGCGCCGCGCAATGCAGAATGCGATGCGTCTGGGTGCCGTTGGTGTCAAGATCATGTCTTCCGGGCGCCTGAACGGTATTGAAATTGCACGTACTGAGTGGTACCGCGAAGGACGGGTACCTCTGCATACCCTCCGTGCTGATATCGATTATGGTTTCTCTGAAGCGCAGACCACTTACGGCATCATTGGTGTCAAGGTCTGGGTTTACAAGGGTGACCGTCTGGCAAATGGCCAGGCACCAAAACTGGATGCGCCAGAAGATGACAAGAAACGCCGTGGCCCAAGACGTGATGACCGTCCTGGCAGACAGCGTGTAAGAAGAGCTGAAGCAGGTGACAATGCTAAACGCGTACGTACCCGTCGTGCAGAACCAGCTGCAGCACCTTCCCAGGCTGAAACAGCAGGAGAATAATTATGTTGCAACCATCCCGTAGAAAATATAGGAAAGAGCAGAAGGGCCGCAATACTGGGATTTCCCATGAAAAAGGCACCAGTGTCTCTTTCGGTGATTTTGGTTTGAAAGCCGTTGGCCGTGGCCGTCTGACTGCCCGTCAGATTGAAGCAGCACGCCGTGCGATGACCCGTCACATCAAGAGAGGTGGGCGCATCTGGATCCGTGTTTTCCCTGACAAGCCGATTTCTTCCAAACCTGCTGAAGTCCGTATGGGTAGCGGTAAGGGTAATCCAGAATACTGGGTTGCAGAAATCCGCCCAGGCAAGGTCCTGTATGAAATGGACGGTGTTGATGAAGCTCTGGCAAGGGAGGCATTCAGGCTTGCGGCTGCAAAACTGCCATTGCCGACTACATTTGTCGTCCGTCAGATTGGACAGTGATAAGGAGGAAACATGAAAGCATCTGATTTGCGCTCCAAGACTGAAGCAGAACTGAAGACAGAGCTGAATGGTCTCCTGAAAGCTCAATTTGGCCTGCGTATGCAGCTTGCAACCCAGCAGCTGACCAATACTTCCCAGCTGAAGAAGGTCAAGAGGGATATTGCTCGGGTTAAAACCGTTCTGACTGAAAAAGGTAAAGCATAATGAACGATCAGGTAAAAACTGCGCTTAAGCGTACTCTGATGGGCAAGGTTGTCTCAGACAAGATGGACAAGACCGTCTCTGTCTTGGTAGAACGCCGCGTCAAGCATCCGCTGTATGGGAAGATTGTCCGCCGTTCCAAGAAATATCTTGCACACGACGAAGCCAACCAGGCCAAGGTAGGCGATATTGTTGAGATTCAGGAAAGCCGTCCTATTTCCAAGAACAAGTCCTGGGTACTCAGTAAAGTGGTTGAAGTTGCACAGGTTATCTAATAACGCTTGCAATTCATTCTACTTGATGTAATAATAAAGGACTCTGCCCGCTTTTCGGGTGGAGTCCTTTTTTCACGACACCCAATCAGTCCTTCTCTGGACTGGCGGGACCAAGACTGATCATCAGGGAACTGGTGAATTAAGTTGGGAAAGAAATAATTATGATTCAGACAGAAAGCCGTTTAAAAGTGGCCGACAATACGGGTGCCCGCGAAGTGCTCTGTATTAAGATCCTGGGCGGTTCACACCGCCGTTATGCTCAGGTCGGCGATGTTATCAAGGTAACAGTAAAAAGCGCTGCCCCACGTGGCAGGGTAAAAAAAGGTGAAATCTACAATGCCGTTGTTGTACGTACTGCAAAGGGCGTACGCCGTGCTGATGGTTCACTGATTAAATTCGATGAGGGGGCGGCTGTTCTGCTGAACGCCAAGCTCGAACCTATCGGAACTCGTATTTTTGGACCGGTTACCCGTGAGCTGCGTACCGAAAAATTCATGAAAATCGTTTCACTTGCGCCGGAAGTGCTGTAAGGGGGAGATATGAAGAAAATTCGCAAAGGCGATGAAGTGATCGTTCTGACCGGAAAAGACAAGGGGAAACGTGGCAAGGTTGAACGCGTTATCGATGACCGTGTTGTCGTTGCCGGTGTCAATGTTGCAAAGAAGACTATCAAGCCAAATCCTATGACGGGTGCAACTGGTGGTATTGAAGACAAGCTCATGCCAATCCATGTTTCCAATGTTGCCCTTTTCAATGAAAAGGCTGGCAAGGCAGATCGTGTTGGCTTTAAAGAAGTGGATGGCAAGAAAGTCCGTGTCTTTAAATCAAATGGTGAAGTGGTCGAGGCTAAATAACTATGGCACGTTTACAGGATATATATAAAGAGAAAATTGTTGCCGACCTGATGGCAAAATTTTCCTACAAATCTTCGATGGAAGTCCCTCGGATTACCAAAATCACGTTGAACATGGGGCTGTCCGAAGCTGTTGCAGACAAGAAGGTAATCGAGCATGCAACTGAAGACCTGGCGAAGATTGCCGGTCAGAAGCCAGTTGTGACAAAGGCCCGCAAATCTATTGCAGGGTTCAAGATCCGTGAAGGCTACCCAATCGGCTGTATGGTTACCCTGCGTGGAGCAAGAATGTATGAATTCCTCGACAGGCTGGTAACCATTGCGCTGCCGCGGGTACGCGATTTCCGTGGTGTCAATGGCCGTTCTTTCGATGGGCGCGGCAACTACAACCTCGGCATCAAGGAACAGATTATTTTCCCTGAAATCGAATACGATAAGATTGATGCCCTGCGCGGTCTGAATATCAGCATCACCACGACTGCCAAAACCGATGAAGAGGCTAAGGCGCTTCTTTCCGCATTTAAATTCCCATTTAGGAACTGATAAGCCATGGCAAAGTTGTCATTAATCAACCGTGAATTGAAACGTGCTGCACTCGTGAAGAAATATGCAGCAAAACGCGCTGAACTCAAAGCTATCATCGACGACCAGAGTAAGTCTGAAGAAGAACGTTACGAAGCTCGTCTGAAACTGCAGGCGTTGCCACGCAATGCGAACCCTACCCGCCAGCGTAACCGCTGTGCTTTGACCGGTCGCCCCCGTGGTACTTTCCGTAAATTTGGCCTGGGACGCACCAAGTTGCGTGAATACGCAATGAACGGTGAAATCCCCGGCATTACTAAAGCTAGCTGGTAAGCAGGAGGAATTGTTATGAGTATGAGCGATCCTATCGCAGATATGCTGACTCGCATCCGTAATGCGCAGCAGGTCAAGAAAAATTCTGTGGCAATGCCGTCCTCCAAGGTCAAGGTGGCAATTGCGACTGTCTTGAAAGATGAAGGCTATATTGATTCTTTCAGTGTTACAGAAGAAGCCGGCAAGGCTGAATTGAACATTGGCCTGAAATATTATGTTGGCCGTCCTGTTATTGAACGTCTGGAACGGGTTTCCCGTCCAGGTCTCCGTATCTATAAGGGACGCGATGAGTTGCCTAGCGTCATGAATGGTCTGGGCGTTGCAATCATCTCTACTTCCAAAGGTGTCATGACTGACCGTAAGGCCAGGGCAACCGGTGTAGGTGGTGAAGTTCTCTGCTATGTTGCCTAAGGAGTGAAGTATGTCTAGAGTTGGAAAAATGCAGATTGCAATTCCTAGTGGAACGACAGCATCTATCGAAGGGAACAAAGTCACCGTCAAAGGTGCGCAGGGTTCCATGACCCGGGTCTTCAGTGATCTGGTGACCATCAAGGAAGACGGCGGAATGTTGAAGGTTGAGGCCGTCAACAATACCCGTGAAGCTTCTGCCATGTGGGGTACAAGCCGTGCACTGCTGAACAACATGGTTGTTGGTGTCAGCAAGGGGTTTGAAAAGCGCTTGGCTTTGGTTGGTGTTGGCTACCGTGCACAGGCACAGGGCAGCAAGCTGAACCTGTCGCTGGGTTATTCCCATCCTATCATCCATGAAATGCCGGAAGGCATCAAATGCGAAACCCCTTCCCCAACGGAAATCGTTGTCAAGGGCGTTGACAAGCATCTGGTTGGGCAGGTGGCAGCAGACATCCGTGCATACCGTAAACCTGAACCTTATAAGGGCAAGGGGGTCCGCTATGCTGATGAATATGTCAAGATCAAAGAAACTAAGAAGAAGTAATAGGGGCAATTGATGAACAAGAAAGAATCTCGTTTGCGCCGTGGACGTCAGGCACGAATCAAGATTGCTGTCCTGAAAGCAACACGTTTATCGGTACACCGTACCAATCAGCACATTTATGCAAATATTATTGGCCCTGACGCAAAGGTCTTGGCTGCTTCTTCTACCCTGCAGGCAGATGTCCGCGAAGAATTGGGTGGCAAGAGCGGTGGCAATGTCGCAGCAGCACAGATTGTTGGCAGGAAGATTGCTGAGAAGGCTATCAAGGCTGGAATTACTGAAGTCGCTTTTGATCGCTCTGGTTTCAGATACCACGGTCGTGTAAAAGCATTGGCTGAAGCTGCCCGCGAGGCAGGTTTGAAGTTCTAAGGAAATAACCATGGCAAAAATGCAACAGAAAGCACAAGGCGATCGCAATGACGATGGATTGCGCGAAAAGATGATCTCCATCAATCGCGTTACCAAGGTTGTCAAGGGTGGACGTATCATGGGTTTTGCTGCCCTGACCGTCGTCGGTGATGGCGATGGTGGTATCGGTATGGGTAAAGGCAAGGCAAAGGAAGTCCCGCTGGCAGTCCAGAAGGCGATGGAAGAAGCCCGCCGCAATATGTTCAAGGTCACATTGAAAGATGGCACCCTTCAGCACACCATCATTGGTAAGCACGGTGCGTCAAAAGTCATGCTGAATCCTGCAAAACAGGGTACCGGTGTGATTGCTGGCGGTGCAATGCGTGCGATTTTTGATGTGATGGGCGTCAGCAACGTTGTCGCAAAATCTTTTGGTTCCAGCAATCCATACAACATGGTCCGTGCGACCCTGAATGCGCTGGCATCCATGAACACACCTGCTGATGTGGCTGCGAAACGTGGCAAAAGCGTTGAAGAAATTATTGGGTGAGGTAACCGATTATGTCTAACCAGATTACAGTTAAATTGGTCAGGAGCCTTATTGGCACCCAGAAATCCCACCGCGATACTGTGCGTGGTCTTGGTCTGCGTAAGCTGAATTCTGTTTCCACTTTGGAAGACACACCAGCTGTACGCGGCATGATCCGTAAAGTGCAGTATCTCGTTCAGGTTCTTTGATTTAGGAAACAGGATAAATTATGGAATTGAATAATTTAAAACCTGCAGAAGGTTCTAAGAAGAATGCACGCCGTGTAGGCCGTGGGATTGGTTCTGGGCTTGGTAAGACTGCCGGCCGTGGCCACAAAGGTCAGAAATCCCGTGCAGGTGGTTTCCACAAGGTTGGTTTTGAAGGCGGTCAGATGCCATTGCAGCGCCGTCTGCCAAAACGAGGGTTCAAATCCTTGGCAGCACAGACCCGCGCAGAAGTCCGTCTTTCTGACTTGGACCGCTTGGGCGTAGATGTCATCGATATCCTTGTCCTGAAACAGGCAGGGTTGGTTTCTGGATTGGTCAAGACCGTCAAGGTCATCCTTTCTGGGGAAATCAATAAAAGCATTACCCTGAATGGACTTGTTGTTACTAAAGGAGCCAAAGCCGCTATTGAAGCCAAGGGCGGCAAGGTTGCTTGATAACAGAAAAGCAGAGGTATTCAGTTGGCTACGTCATCAAATACAGCAAATAAGTCAATGGCAGGTTTCCCATGGAAGCGGCTGTTGTTCCTTATCATTGCAATGATTGTGTTCCGTTTGGGCGCACATATTCCGGTACCGGGGATTGATTCTGACCAGCTTTCCCAGCTGTTCAACCAGAATTCAAGCGGTATCCTGGGCATGTTCAACATGTTCTCCGGTGGTGCGCTTTCACGTTTCACGGTTTTTGCACTCGGTATCATGCCTTACATCTCGGCATCTATTATTGTGCAGATGCTTGGCATTGTTTCTCCAACCATTGATGCCTTGAAGAAAGAAGGCGAAGCTGGCAGGAGGAAGATGACGCAGTATACCCGTTACGGTACGCTCGCCTTGGCAGTTTTCCAGGGATTGGGTATTGCGGTTGCCTTGGAGTCCCAGCCAGGGTTGGTTATTGAACCTGGCTGGACTTTCCGGTTTACAGCACTTGTCACTCTGGTGACCGGGACGATGTTCCTGATGTGGCTGGGCGAACAGATGACTGAACGCGGTCTCGGCAATGGGATTTCCATGCTGATTTTTGCCGGTATTGTTGCTGGTCTTCCAAGTGCTATTTCTGGGTTGGTTGAGTTGGTCCGTACAGGGGCAATGACAACCTTGACAGCATTGGTCATCTGCGCAATCGTTGTTGTAGTCACTTTTGTTGTTGTTTTCTTTGAAAGCGGACAACGCAGGATCCTGATCAATTATGCAAAACGCCAGGTTGGCAATAAGCTTTATGGTGGTCAGAGCAGTTTCCTGCCCATGAAGGTCAACATGGCTGGGGTTATTCCGCCGATCTTTGCATCTTCCATCATCCTGTTCCCGGCAACTATTGCTGGTTGGTTTGCAACGGGCGGTGAAGATGACAATATATTTGTCCGTTTCCTGAAGGATCTGTCTGCTTCCTTGGCTCCAGGGGAACCTGTCCATGCAATCCTGTATGCAGCAGCAATCATCTTCTTCTGTTTCTTTTACACCGCTTTGGTGTTCAACAGCAAGGAGACGGCAGATAACTTGAAGAAGAGCCAGGCTTTTATCCCTGGTATCCGTCCAGGTGAACAGACAGGGCGTCATGTTGACAAGATTCTGATGAGATTGACCCTTGCAGGCGCGATTTATGTTACACTAATCTGCTTACTGCCAGAATTTTTGGTTGCCCGTTGGCAGGTACCGTTCTATTTTGGTGGTACGTCACTGCTCATTATTGTCGTTGTGACAATGGACTTTATGTCCCAGGTTCAGAACCACATCATGTCGCAGCAGTATGATTCTCTGCTGAGGAAAGCTAATTTCAAAAACGGCAAAGGCCGGGAATAACGTAAAGACAAAGGTATATGGCTAAAGACGACGTTATCCAGATGCAGGGTGAGATTGTGGACAATCTCCCCAACGCGACATTCCGCGTCAGGCTGGAAAATGGACATATGGTATTGGGGCATATCTCAGGAAAAATGCGGATGAACTATATCCGGATCCTTCCTGGTGACAAGGTAACTGTCGAACTGACTCCTTACGATTTAAGTCGTGCCCGTATTGTTTTTAGGACAAAATAACTGAATTCAACTTATCAGGATGAGGAAGAAATGAAAGTTCAGGCATCAGTAAAGCGGATTTGCCGCAATTGTAAGATCATTAAAAGAAAAGGTGTTGTACGTGTAATCTGTACAGAAGCACGTCACAAACAGAGACAAGGTTAATCAACGTCAATTTAGGACTTATCGAATGGCACGTATTGCAGGGGTAAACATTCCCAATCAACAGCACATTGTCATCGGCCTTACCGCTATCTATGGTATCGGTCGTCCACGCGCACAGGTCATCTGTGAAGCAACTGGTGTGGATCCTGCCAAGAAAGTGAAGGACCTGGATGACTCCGAACTTGAAAAACTTCGTATTGAAATCGATAAATTTGTGATTGAAGGCGACCTGCGCCGCGAAGTTTCCATGAGCATCAAGCGACTGATGGATTTAGGTTGCTATCGCGGTCTGCGCCATCGTCGTGGCCTGCCTGTCAGAGGTCAGCGTACCCGCACAAATGCCCGTACCAGAAAGGGACCACGTAAGGCAGCTCAATCATTGAAGAAATAAACAGGTATTATCTGTTTGGATAAAAGACGGATCGAGGAAAACATATGGCAAAAGCATCTAATAGTGCAGCAGCTCGCATGCGCAAGAAGGTGAAGAGAAACATTGCAGAAGGTGTTGCACATGTGCATGCTTCTTTCAACAATACAATCATTACCATCAGTGACCGTCAGGGCAATGCCTTGACTTGGGCAACTTCCGGTGGTGCAGGCTTCAAGGGTTCCCGTAAATCCACGCCGTTTGCAGCACAGGTAGCCGCAGAAGCAGCGGGTAAGGTTGCGATGGAATATGGTATCAAGAGTCTTGAAGTTAAGATCAAGGGACCAGGGCCTGGCCGCGAATCTGCAGTCCGTGCGTTGAATGCACTGGGTATCCGTATCACCCAGATTCAGGACATCACCCCAATCCCTCACAATGGTTGCCGTCCTCCGAAACGCCGGCGCATCTAATCTGAAAATTATGAAGACCACAGTTATGTCACTGCATTGATATAACTTGCGCCTGCATTGGGGCGTTAATCAAAACATTTAAAAGGAAATATTGTGGCACGCTACATTGGACCAAAAGCAAAGCTTTCACGTCGTGAAGGTACCGATTTATTCCTGAAGAGCGCCCGTCGCTCTCTTGATTCTAAATGCAAACTGGACACCAAGCCTGGACAGCATGGTGTGAAATCCGGTGCACGGATGTCTGATTACGGCAATCAGCTCCGTGAAAAGCAGAAAGTGAAACGTATGTACGGCATCCTGGAAAAACAGTTCCGCCGTTATTTCGCTGAAGCAGAACGCCGTAAAGGCAATACCGGTGACAACCTCATGCAGTTGCTGGAATCCCGTCTGGATACCGTTGCATACCGTATGGGGTTTGGATCAACCCGTGCAGAAAGCCGGCAGATTGTCAGCCATCAGGCATTGATGGTCAATGGCAAGGTTGTCAATATCCCTTCTTATCAGGTCAAACCAAACGATGTCATTTCTGTCCGCGAAAAAGCCCAGAAACAGACCCGTATCATTGAATCCCTGAATCTGGCAGAGCAGTTGGGCTTTGCGGATTGGGTTTCTGTTGATGTCAAGAAAATGGAAGGCACTTTCAAACGTCTGCCGGACCGCAGCGAATTTGCCCAGGATGTCAACGAATCCCTGATTATTGAATTGTACTCACGTTGATTCGTGCATTAACCGTACCATCAGCCTTATCGGTGTAACGAGCCGAGGGTATTGAAAAGGACAAAACATGCAAAATACTTTTCTGAAACCACGTATCGTCAATGTTGAACCGCTTGGTGAAGGACGTACCGTTGTCGAAATGGAACCGTTCGAACGTGGTTATGGACATACTTTGGGCAATGCGCTCCGCCGCGTACTGCTGTCTTCCATGGTGGGCTATGCTCCGACCGAAGTGACGATTGCTGGCGTTGTGCATGAATATTCCATCCTTGATGGTGTTCAGGAAGATGTTGTTGATATCCTCCTGAACCTCAAGGGAGTCGTATTCAAGTTGCATAACCGGGATTCTGTCATCCTGACCCTGAGCAAATCAGGTCCTGGGGTTGTCACGGCTGCTGATATCGATCCATCCCACGATGTCGAGATTGTCAATCCTGACCATGTCTTGGCAAACCTTGCAGAGAATGGCAAGCTTGACATGACCATCAAGGTTGAAAAGGGACGTGGTTATGTTCCAGGCAACGTACGCCGCCTGAGGGAAGATGCCAACAAGACGATTGGCCGGATTGTCCTTGATGCTTCGTTCTCTCCAGTCCGCCGGGTTTCCTATGCAGTTGAATCAGCTCGTGTTGAACAGCGTACCGACTTGGATAAACTGATCATCACGATTGAAACCAATGGTGTCATCAGTGCTGAAGAAGCAATCCGCCAATCTGCCCGCATTCTGGTTGACCAGCTGAATGTCTTTGCTGCACTTGAAGATACGGGTGGTGACAATCCTGACAAGCCTGAAGAGCCAGAAATCGATCCTATCTTGCTGAGACCGGTCGATGACCTGGAACTGACAGTCCGTTCTGCAAACTGCCTGAAAGCTGAAAACATCAACTATATTGGTGATTTGATCCAGCGTACGGAAAATGAATTGCTCAAGACTCCGAACCTGGGTCGTAAATCCCTGAATGAAATCAAGGAAGTACTGGCATCAAGAGGCCTTACCTTAGGTATGCAGCTTGATTACTGGCCACCAGCTGGTCTGCCTGAAAGATAATATCAACCGACAACCGGTCCGCAGGTAAACTGATAGAAGAACCGGATTACAAGACAAAGGATTTAAAATGCGTCATAAACATGGTATGAGAAAACTCAACCGGACGACTTCACACCGTCTGGCAATGTTCCGCAATATGGCGGTCTCTCTGCTCCGTCATGAAGCCATCAAGACAACACTGCCAAAGGCTAAAGAACTGCGCCGTGTTGTTGAACCACTGATTACCTTGGGCAAGAAGGATTCCCTTGCCAATAAACGTCTGGCATTCAACAGGTTGCGTGACCGTGAAATGGTTGTCAAGCTGTTTGGTGAACTGGGTGCCCGTTATGCCAACCGTAACGGTGGTTACCTGCGTATCCTGAAAATGGGTTTCCGCGTAGGTGACAATGCGCCTATGGCATATGTTGAACTGGTTGACCGTCCAGAACAGCCTCAGGCTGCTGAGGAAGCAGAATAACAGGTTATTTCCTCAAAACGGAAAAGACCGGATATTTTGGTATCCGGTCTTTTTTTTGCTGAATCAGAAAGTACTTCTTATCGATGGCCTGTAACGTAATGTGGCCGGTATGGTGCTTCCAATGCTGCAATTTCCTCAGCAGAAAGGCTGATATCAGCTGCGGCGATGGCCTGTTCAAGGTGATGCGGTTTTGATGCACCGACAATCGGTGCTGTCACACCTTTATGCAGCAGCCAGGAATATGCAACCTGGGCATTTGACAGACCACGTGCATTGGCAACTTTTGACAGGGCTTCAACGACCGCAAAGTCAGCGTCACGGTAAAAATAACGCATTGCCTGCTCATCAGACTTGGCACGGGCGGTCGCCGAGTTGTTTTTGGAGGCATCCTTGTCATCCATTTTACGGTTGCCAGCAAGGAAACCACGTCCCAAAGGGCTCCACGGAATCAGACCAATACCCTGGTCACGGCAAAGCGGAATCATTTCACGTTCTTCTTCGCGGTAAGCCAGGTTGTAATGGTTTTGCATGGAAATGAATTGGGACCAATTATGTTCCTTGGCAATCTGTTGGGCTTTGGCAAACTGCCATGCCCACATGCTGGAAGCACCGATGTACCGGACTTTGCCTGCCCTGACCAGGTCATTCAAGGCTTCCATCGTTTCTTCAATGGGAGTGTCATAATCCCAGCGATGGATCTGGTAGAGGTCAATGTAGTCCGTGTTCAACCGTTTCAAGGAAGCATCACATGCCGCAAAGATATGTTTGCGCGAAAGGCCACTGGTATTTGGCGGGATACCTGTTGATTTCAAGGATGCGGCATCAGCCCCGATGCTGTCAGAAACATGGAAATAGACCTTGGTTGCAATGATGACTTCATCGCGTTTCGTATATTCCTTCAATAGCTTGCCAGTCAGGATTTCAGACAGACCGTTTGAATACAGGTTGGCGGTATCAAAAAAATTGATGCCTGCTTCGACAGCACGTTTGACGAATGGCCGGGATGCTTCTTCATCCAATACCCACGGACGCCATTTTGGGGAACCATAAGTCATCATTCCCAAGCAGATCCTGGAGACCTTCAAGCCGCTTTTGCCTAATTTCACATAGTCCATCTGTAGTTCCTCTAACTGTGTTTCCTGGATGCTTTGACAGGTTCAACCCCCAGTTGTTTCAGCTTACGGTAAAGATGGGTACGTTCCAAACCTGTTTTTTCTGCAACACGGGTCATGCTGCCGCCTTCTTGGGCAAGATGGTATTCAAAATAGATGCGTTCAAACATATCCCTTGCTTCACGTAATGGGAGGTCAAATGCCAGCAGGGAAGTATTGATGGCAGGAGGGGCGTTGTTTGGGACAGGCGGTGGCGCAGGTGTGTTGGTGGCAGGCTGTGTGTTGCTACGGGTATCCGGTGCAGGCTGGATGGAGGTGGCGACCCGGGGAATAGCAGCAGTGAGTTTTGTTTTTTCCTGGGAACGGGTCAATCCTTGTCTGACAGCCTGAAGCAGTTTCTGCAGGGCAATCGGTTTTTCCAGAAAGTTGATGGCGCCAATACGGGTTGCTTCAACTGCGGTATCGATGGTTGCATGTCCAGACATCATAATGACAGGCATTGTCAGATAGCCATCACGTTGCCATTCTTTCAACAGGGTTACACCATCCGTATCTGGCATCCAGATATCCAGAAGCACCAGGTCGGGTGTTCCTGCCGCCCGCGCCTTGCGTGCTTGTTGGGCGTTTTCTGCTGTCTGTACGACATGCCCTTCATCTGAAAGAATTTCCGAGAGTAGTTCCCGGATGCCCATCTCATCGTCAACTACTAGAATATTCGCCATAAATTAAATCTTCAATAAGGGTTGTCTTATCTCAGCTCTGCTGGGAGCCTGCTCCATCGTTTTCAGGGGCAAGCTGCATGAAAAGTATGGAAACATCCGCTCCTTGGATATCTGTCCGGTTATGGAGGTCAATCTTGCCACCATGCTCTTCAATGATTTTTTTCACGACTGCCATGCCGAGCCCTGTACCACGTTCTTTGGTTGTGACATAGGGTTCAAAGATACGGGACATGATTTCCTGCGAAAAACCAAGACCATTATCCATGACAGAAAGCCGCACTGCAATGCAGATTTTACCTGATGCATCTGCATAATGGACCTTTTCTGTAATAATTTCTATGTTTGGTTGCCAGTCAGGGCGGTCGGTGACTTCATTGCAGGCATCCAAGGCATTCTGAAGGAGATTATGGATGACCTGACGCAGACGGGTTGCATCTCCCATAATCCTAGGGAGGTTTTCAGCGAGTTTTGGATGGACGGCATTCCTTGTGTCATCGTTGGCGTATAGATGTGAAATTTCTTCAACAAGGGCATTCAGGTCCAGGGAAACCAGGGTGGCAGGCGGTGCTTTGGCATAATTCCTGAAATCATCCACCATCTGCTTCATGGCGGTTACCTGGTTCACAATCGTATCAGTGCTCCTTTTCAGGATGCCAGCTTCCTGGTTTTCAAGTTTGCTATGCAATTTCATCTGAAGCCGTTCCGCTGCCAGTTGGATGGGTGTCAGAGGATTCTTGATTTCATGTGCTAGGCGGCGGGCAACTTCTCCCCATGCAATGGAACGCTGGGCGGAAATCAGCTCAGTAATATCGTCGAATACGACAATGTAATGGTCTTCTCCGTTGACTTCATGGGAAGATCCGCGGGCAAGCAGCGTCTGATAGGATTCTTTCTGTTGTGGGGAAGACGGTAAAGGGATTTCAATCTGTTGTTGCAGTTGGAATTCTTCATCGGTGTTCCCAGCAGCATGCTGGGCAGAAAGTTGTGTGAAAGCCTGGATGAGTTCAGAAGCGAAATGTTCAATACCTTTGATGTCTGCCAGTTCAGTACCGATAAAAGGTTTCAGGTCCAGTTTAAGGATCCGTGAAGCAGGGTCATTGCAATCGGTCAGCCTGAAATGGCCGTCGAATCCAATCACCCCAGCTGACATATTCGTCATGACTGATTCAAGGTAGGCTTTGGCAGCTTCCAGTTCAACACGGCTTTTTTCAGCAGAAGACCTTGCTTCTGCCAATTGGAGGGTCATTGCATTGAATGATTTGGTCAATGTCCCCAGTTCATCGGTGCTTGCCACAATAGGACGGGGAGAGAGGTTGCCCTCAGCGACAGCTTTGGTGCCTTGTGCCAGCAGCAGGAGGGGTCTTGCCAGGTTGGCAGCAAGCTGGAATGCTGCTGCTGTGGCGCCGAAAACAGCAAGCAGCAGTGTCAGGGACAGTGTGACGATATACATTTTCTGAAGTCCCGAACGGGAAACAGAACGGATCTGGTATTCACTGTATGCTGCCCTGAGGGACTCGGCATTGGTGGCAATGTTCTCAGGGATTGGTTGGTACAGTTGCAGGTAAACGTGTTCTTGGCCATTGAGAGGGACAATCACCCGGATGGACAGTTTTGTCTGTTCATTTTCCGGAGTGTCTGGATTATCCATTGCCCCTTCAATCGTCGAATAGGGTTCTTCAAGTTGTTCAAGGATTGTTGTGGGGGGCAGGTTCTGCTCAATGGCAGCGCGGCTTGTCTCGGAAGACGCTAGTACACGGCCATTGTCGTTGATGACAATGGCTTGGATGTCCCCGTCTGTATTCTTGAAGCGGGAAGCCAGTAAGGCGTTCTGTTCCTGTGAGGACATGCCAGACAGCTCAGAAGACAGGCGGGTCGCCCGGACAGTGAGGTTTTCACGGGAGCTTTCCAGCATTGACTGGGCCAGTTTGACCCCGGAATCCAAAGCGGTTTCCACCCTTACATCGAACCAGGATTCAATGGAACGGGAGACAAACTGCACTGAGACGACATAAATCACAGCACCAGGCAGGATTCCCATCAATGCAAAAAGCAGAACCAGTTTTGACGTAAGCTTTACACCGAATTTCCCCCGTTTATACCGGAAATACAGGCGGTAAAGCATTAGGGAAACCAATAGCAGCAGGGAAGCAGAAACCAGGATGCAGATACCGACAAGCAAGGGATAATGCTTGTCAAAGAAAGCCGTGTTCTCAGATGCCGATGCCAGCAGGAAGAGCAGGATGCTCATGACAGCACCGCCAACAATCCATAGGTATCTTAAGGTTCTGGTCACGGTCGAATCTGGCTGCTATCAGGCTATGGCGTAAATGAGAAACGCCGCCAGTCGGAGGTCAGCCCCCAGTCGCGGCTGTTCAGGACATTGATTTGGAACGGCTTGGGCAATTGCGAAACATCCAGGGATGTCCTGACAGCGACATCATAGGTTTCATCATCGCTCAGTTCAGAGGTATAGGCGAAAGCCCAGCTTGGCTGGTACCGGATGGCAGACATCGCACTGTCAAAGGAACGGTAAGTACGTTGCAGCGATCCTGGGATATACACACTGTATTGCCTTGTCAGGACATTGTAGGAAAGCTTGACGGTCCTGGTTTTTGACAGGGCAGTCATATCGAACCAGAGAAGCTGGCGGCTGGTCATCTCAAGTTCTGTCTTGAAATAAAGCGGGACCCCCCGCTGTAAGGTATCCAAGAGGCTGTTGCTGAAACTGATGGATTGTGTTGTTGTCAGCCTGTAATAGTTTCCTGAACGGTCGATTTTTGCTGAATTGATGTAAATGCTGCTGTCTGCAAAAGAGACGGCAGGGCATAACATCATCACAGCCAAGACGATTGTTGCAAGGAATTTTGAAAGCTTTCGTAACACGGTCATCACCTATTGTGGAACCAGTAATCCTGGATGACATCAGGTTTTCTGGAATAACCCATAGAATAGACCATCATGGTCATTCAATCCATCGAAAGTTGGCAGTAGTTGCCCGAAAGCATCAAGTCTTTTGGCATCTGCCCGAAAAGCAAAAAAATCAGCCTGTTCCTTGGATTCTTCAGGCCAGATTGAGCAGGTTGCAATCAGGAGTTTCCCGCCTTTCCTGAGTTTTCCCCAAAGGTTCTCGAGGATTGCTGCAGATAATGTTGCCAGGTTATGGCTATCTTCGGGTTGCCTCAGCCAACGGATGTCAGGATGGCGCCGGATAATGCCGGAAGCAGAGCAGGGAACATCTGCAAGGATACAGTCAAACAACGTACCATCCCACCAGTCAGACAGTGTTGCATCCCCGTGCCTGACTTCAGCGGAAAGCCCCAGCCTGTGCAGGTTCTCATGGATCATCTTTAAACGTTTTTTCTCACAGTCCAAGGCGGTCAGCCTGATGTCTGCGAGTTCCAGCATATGTGCAGATTTGCCACCGGGAGCCGCACAGGCATCCAGTACCCGCATCCCATCTTTCAGGTCAAGCAGGGGTGCAGCCATCTGTGCTGCGTAATCCTGTACAGAAACCAGTCCCTCCATGAAACCTGGAATCTGATTGACTGGTAAAGGGCGGCTCAAGCGGATGGCAGAGGGACCGATAATATCCGCTTTTAAGCCTTTCTTATGAAGATTTTCCAGATAGCCTTCTGGTGTTGTCCGCCTCTGGTTGACCCGGAGTGTCAGGGGAGGCGGTTGGTTACCGACAGTCAGGATGGATTGCCACTGGTTGGGATAATGTTTCCTGACCCGGGCAATCCACCATGCAGGATAATTCCATTGGGCAACCTCATCCTGGTTCACCATTTGCTCGAATTGATCCTGTTCACGCAGGAAATGCCGTAAAACGGCATTGACCAAGCCTTTGGCTTTTGCAGTTCCCCGTATTGCTGAAGCTGCCTGTACGGCTTGGTTCACTGTTGTAAAAGGTTCATACCGTAAGGGAAGGTTGTCATGACGGACCAATAGGGCAAACGCACAGGCCAGAAGATGCTGCAGCATCTCTGGTGCTGGCGGATATTTTGTCAGTTTGCCAATCAGGAAACGGGCTGAGCCCAGTTTCCGCATCGCATTGTAGGCAATGTCTTGGATGGCACCGCGCGAAGCGGCATCGACATTCAGGGCAGTAAAGGTGGCTTGTAGGGCATCGGGCAATGAACGCCCTGCACTGACCTGCCGGACAGCATCAGCTGCACCTGCCAGCCTGAAAGCCAGCGAATCCATTGCTGGAGCCTGTCCAGAAAAAAGGGAGGTTCGCTGTTTGGCCATAAGCATTTTTCCTGTTCTGGAAAGGCTGGTTCCATCAGGGACTGCGGGGTTGCCGGTAAGAGCCGTCTTGGACCATTTCAGCTGCGCGGATAACGGCACGGGCTTTGTTTTCAGTTTCCTGGTATTCTGATTCAGGGTTAGAATCTGCCACAATGCCTGCTCCAGCCCCGATATACAGCATGTCTTTGTAAATCAGCCCTGTACGGATGGCTATGGCCAAATCCATTTCGCCACTGAATGAGAGATAACCGCAGGCTCCCCCATAAATTCCCCGCTTGACAGGTTCCATCTCATCAATGATTTCCATGGCTCGGACTTTGGGGGCACCGGATAAGGTTCCTGCAGGGAAGGTCGCTTTCAGGACATCAAGGTTGGTCAGTCCGGGTTTCAGGATGCCTTCCACATTCGAAACAATATGCTGGACATGGGAATATTTCTCAATCGCCATTTTTTCGGTCAGTTTGACAGATCCGGTTTCAGCAATACGTCCAATATCATTGCGGGCAAGGTCAATCAGCATGACGTGTTCGGCAATTTCTTTGGTGTCTGCCAACAGTTCTTTTGCCAGCAGCTCATCTTCCTCAGGCGTTGCTCCACGTTTACGGGTACCTGCCAAAGGACGGATGACAATCTTCCTGCCTTCAGGTGAACTTTCTTGACGGACCAGGATTTCCGGCGATGATCCAACGATATACAGGTCATCAAAATGGTAGTAATACAGGTAAGGTGAAGGATTCAGTGAACGCAGGGAGCGGTAAAGTGACAAAGGGGAATCTTTATAAGGTTTACGCATGCGGCGGGCAAGGACCACCTGCATGCAGTCACCATTGGAGATGTATTCCTTGGTCTTGACAACGGCCTGTTTGAAATCGTCTGGTGGAAAATCAGAGGTGATGGCAGTCACCCCGCTGCCGACCATCGATGGGGAAACAGGGGGTTTATCCAGCATGGCAATCAGTTCATTCAGCCGGGAAGTCCCGTTGGCATAGGCATCAGGCTGTGTTGGATCGGCATAGATAATCAGATAGATTTTTCCGGCAACGTTGTCGATGACAGCCAATTCTTCCGTCAGCAGCAATTGGATATCCGGGAAACCCAAGTCGTCATCAGGTGCTGAGTTTTTCAGCCGGTCTTCAATGTAACGGATGGTGTCATAGCCGAAATAGCCTGCCAGTCCACCGCAGAAGCGGGGCAGTTCCGGTTTGATGAAGACTTTGAACCGGGATTGGTATTTTGCAATGAAGTCCAACGGGTTGCCATGATGGGATTCGATGACTTTGCCCTGTTGGACGATTTCTGTCCTCATGTTGTTGACACGCAGGACAGTATTGGCTGGCAAGCCAATGATGGAATAGCGTCCAAAACGTTCACCGCCAACAACAGATTCTAAAAGGAAAGAATTGCGGCCATCATTGTTGTCCTGGGTCAGCTTCAGATACAGGGAAAGCGGGGTATCCAGGTCTGCGATGGTTTCAATGATAAGGGGAATCCGGTTATAGCCTTGATCGGCCAGGGCTTGGAATTCCAATTCAGTCATGGGAGTTCTCCTTTCCGTATTACGGAAATTATAAAAAACGGGTGCAGCAACGCTGCAGAATCAATCAGCTGTCAGTTTTGCCAGCGTCGCCACAACCCGCCTGAAATCAGCTTGGATTGTGCATAAACCGTCTTTTTAGGGAGAAACATAAGTACTTTCATGAAATCAGGCCTGCTGCTTGGGACAGGTCAGGGACTACTGCATCAGGTCGCAGGTTTTCCACAGGAATGCCGTAATTATAACCATATGGCACTATAAATAGGACACATCCTGCAGCACGTGCAGCTTTTGCATCATTTTCTGAATCGCCGATAGCAACAACCTGGTTGGGGAGAAGGCCGAATTTCCGGCAAGCCATCATCATGGGGAAAGGGTCCGGTTTCTTCTTGGGAAAGGTATCAGCGCAGTAGATTACATCGAAAAAAGGATAGATGCCATTCTTTGCCAGCAGGGGTTCGGTAAAGACAGAAGGTTTGTTCGTTACACAGGCAATCTTCAGTTTTTTGGCTGCCATCTGTTCCAAGCCTTCCCGTACGTAAGGATACATATGGCTACGTTCGCCATTGACGGTACGGTAATGTTTGTAGAAAAGTGTCAAGGCTTCATCCAGCACCTTTGCGGTATCCTTTTCATCCAGATAGGCAGAAACGGTGCTTTTTACCAGGTGCGGGGTTCCCTTGCCGACAAACATCCGGATAGATGCTTCATCAATGGCAGGAAGCCCCATTTCCTGCAGCATCCCATTCAGTGCTGCATCAAGGTCTGGGACAGAGTCAATCAGGGTACCGTCAAGGTCAAGGATTACAGCATGGATGTCTTTCAGGGGAAACATGGTATCAATCCGGAATCTGTGGGCATAAAAATCAGCTGACTGTCTTCAACTGTGCACGCATTGCTTGGATGGTGGCTGTATAGTCAGGGCTGTTGAAGATAGCAGAACCTGAAACAAAGGTGTCAGCACCGGCTTGGGCAACAAGGGCGATATTGTCTGTTTTGATGCCGCCATCCACTTCCAGCAGGATATCCCTGCCTGATGCGTCAATCATTTTCCGGACTGTTGCAATCTTTTCCAAGGCGTGTGGAATGAATGACTGACCGCCAAAGCCAGGGTTTACCGACATAATCAGGATCAGGTCCAGTTTATCGATGACATGTTCAATGTATCCCAACGGGGTTGCAGGGTTGAAAGCCAGTCCTGCTTTGCAGCCATTGTCATGGATCAGTTGCAATGTCCGGTCAATATGTTCAGAAGCTTCTGCATGAAAGGAAATGATGTCTGCACCGGCTTTTGCAAAGGCTGTAACCATACTGTCAACAGGTTTCACCATCAGGTGTACATCAATGGGAACCTTGACCATCGGGCGGATGGCGGAACATACCATCGGACCAACGGTCAGGTTTGGGACATAATGGTTATCCATTACATCAAAATGGATGATGTCTGCACCTGCAGTGATGACATGGCTTACTTCGTTGCCCAACTGGGCAAAATCAGCAGAAAGGATGCTGGGGGCAATCAGGTATCTGGTCATGGTTAAGGGAACAGAAAAACAGGATGCCCCATTTTATACCGAGATGGATGGCTTGTTTCATTGGGACGGGGCTTTTCTTGGCAGTAAAGGCTTATCAGTTGGTGTTTAACTTTATGGAAAACGTTGGATATTACAGAAGGATGTCTGAATGCATTATGATAACGGTGGATTTGCCTTAGACTATGCAACGGATCCATATCCGGTTCATAAGATTGGGGAAAAAAGCATGCAATACCGCCGTTATCTTGTTCTCGCCGCCTTTTCTTGTGCGGCATTGTTGAGTGGCTGTTCAACCGTTTCTATCCGGCCGGGACAGACGACTGATGTGAAATTGCCTGATTCCCAGGTGGTACGTCATCAGCGGCTGGTCAGTTTTTCTGAATTGCCGGGATGGAAAGATGACAATATCAAGGAAGTCTGGCCGGCGTTCAAGCGGTCATGCAACGCCAATGCCACAATGCCTGAATGGCAACAGGTCTGTATCAGGGCTGCTGATGTAGATGGTAGGGATTCTGGCTCAGTCAGGGACTTTTTTGAAAAGTGGTTCACCCCTTACAGCATTACAACCGATACAGGGTCAGATACTGGCTTGGCAACTGGCTATTATGAGCCTGTGCTCAGGGGAAGTTACAGGAAGCAGGGAGGGTTCCAGACAGCTTTGTACCGGGAACCCCGTGATTTGCTGGAGATTGATTTCACAGGCATTTATCCACAGTTGAAAGGCATGCGCCTGAGGGGGCATCTTGAAGATATCAAGGCTGGTGCCAGTGGGGATGCCAAAGGGTTGAAACGGGTTGATGACCTGTTGATGTTGGATTTGACCAGTGCTTATCCAAAGCTGGTGGGCTTGCCGTTATGGGGAAAGCTTGATGGAAGGACCGTGGTTCCTTATGCGGCACCAGGAACGGTGGATTATACCGGGCTGCAGGCTGCGAAAAAGGTGGTGCCTTATGAAACCAGGGGGCAGTTGGAACGTTCTGGCAAACTGAAAGGGCAGGAAATCCTTTGGGTGGATGATGTCATTGATGCTTTCTTCCTGGAAATCCAAGGGTCTGGCCGTATCTATCTGCCAGAATCCAAATCCACAGTCAGATTGGCATATGCCAACCAGAACGGCCGTCCTTACCGTTCAATTGGACGGTATCTGTTGGATAAAGGGGAATTGAAGCCAGGACAGGCGTCAGCCCAGCAGATTAAACAATGGGTAAGGAAGCATCCAAGCCGTTTGCGGGAGGTATTGGATGCCAATCCTAGTTATGTTTTCTTCCGTGAGGAAAAGCTGACGGATCCGGATGAAGGTCCAAAAGGCTCACAAGGTGTGCCATTGACGCCAGGGCGTTCGATTGCGGTTGACCGGAAATATATTCCGATGGGAACGCCGGTTTTCTTGGATACTACGATGCCGAATTCAAAGAAACCATTGAGAAGGTTGGTGATGGCCCAGGATACAGGAGGTGCTATCGCAGGACCAGTCCGGGCAGATTTTTTCTGGGGATGGGGCAATGAAGCCGGTTCGATGGCTGGCAAGATGAAGCAGAAGTTGAAAGTCTGGTTGTTGTTGCCCAAGCAGATGTAGGTCTTGCCAGGGGGATAGGAAAAGGCAGGGAAAACTTGTTCCATGGGGAAAAAGTCTGGTTCCCTGTTAAAAATACCCAACAGCTTTGGCATCAAAAACTGCTCTGGCATAAATATTTTTTGGAAAAGAAAGCTTATTGTTTAAGTTGTTGATTATTAATATATAATTTTTCTGCTTTTTTAATAGGCAATCTGTTGGAAGCCGCATTGTTGCTATGTTTCAGCCGTGTCTGCCCCAGTTTTTCCACACAGTTATCCACAAAACTGGTGGATAGGTTAAAAGCATTATAAAAATCAATATCTAACAAAAGGTTTTGGAAATAATTCTAGGTTGATGTCATTGCATATTGTTAGGGTTGTACTGGACGCACCCATTGACAGATCTTTTGATTACCGTTACCAGCCTTCCGATGGTGATGAAGGAATGCCACAGGTCGGGCAGCTTGTGGCAGTACCCTTTGGCAGACGGTCAGTAGTTGGCCTGGTGGTCAGTACAGGGAGTTCCACCGATGTGCCACCAGAAAAGCTGAAAGACATTGCACATTGCTACCATAACATCCCGTCATTTGATAAAGCGTGGCTTGACCTCTGCCGTTTTGCGGCGTCCTATTATCATCGGGCTTTGGGGGAAGTGGCATTGAATGTCCTGCCGAAAATAATCCGGCAGAACAAGCAGAAATCCATTGAGAAGGCATTGGGTGCCCTTGACAGGATGCCGAAAGGGAAAACTGCCATTTCAGTAGGAAAGCCTGTGCTTAATGCCAGTCAGCAACAGGCTGCCAATACCATCATCAATGCAACGGGTTTTTCGGCTTTCCTGCTTTATGGTGTCACAGGCAGTGGCAAGACCGAAGTCTATCTCAGGGCAGTAGCAGAGAAACTCAGTCGGTCGCCGGATGCCCAGGTTTTGTTGATGGTACCTGAAATCAACCTGACACCGCAGCTTGAGGAAAGGGTCCATTCCCGTTTCCCGGAAGAAAACATTGCATTGCTGCATAGTGGTCTTTCAGAAGGGCAGCGTTTGCGGAATTGGTTGGCAGCGATGACAGGAACCGCGCGTATTATCCTTGGGACACGTCTTTCCGTCATGGTTCCTGCTCCGAATCTCTCATTGATTGTGGTCGATGAAGAGCATGATCCTTCCTATAAACAGCAGGAAGGGCTCCGTTATTCAGCACGTGACTTGGCTGTCTGGCGTGCGAATTATTTGAAAATTCCCATTGTATTGGGGTCTGCAACGCCTTCACTTGAAAGCTGGCGACATGTGCAGATGGGCAGGTATCAGCAGATGGAACTGCCGGAAAGGGCGATGGAAAATGTATCGCATCCAGAAGTTTCCTTGATCGATACATCTTCTGAACCGGTGGTTGATGGATTGACCCAGCCATTGGTTGCCGCAATCCAGAAAAGGCTTGGGAAAAATGAAATATCCCTGCTTTTCCTGAACCGGCGTGGTTTTGCTCCGGTCATTTCCTGCAATGCCTGTGGTTGGATGAGTACCTGCCACCGATGTTCTGCTTATATGGTCTATCACAAAACCGGTAGGTTGCTCCGTTGCCATCATTGTGGCTTGGCCCGGATAATCCCAAAATGCTGTCCGGACTGTGGCAACCTCGATCTGCAGGCGTTGGGACAGGGAACCCAGCGGATTGAAGAAAACATCCGTCACCTGTTTCCTGAAGCACGCGTCCAGCGGATAGATGCTGATTCAACAAGCCGTAAAGGGGCGCTCCAGCAAGCATTTGACAGCATATACCGGGGAGAAACCGATATTGTCATTGGCACGCAGATGATTGCCAAAGGTCATGATTTCCAGAACCTGACGCTTGTTGGTGTATTGGATCCTGATACAGCGCTTTTTTCCCATGATTACCGGGCGGGGGAAAGGCTGTTTGCCCAGTTGATGCAGGTTGCAGGGCGGGCTGGACGTAATGCCATGAAGGCAGATGCCAATCCTGCGCAGGTGATGATTCAGACTCGTTATCCAAAACATCCGCTGTATCAGGCGATGTGCCAACGCCGTTATGATGCTTATATCCATGAATTGATGGAGGAACGGAAAATGGCTGGTTTTCCACCTTTTGGATATCAGGCATTGCTGATGGCAGAAGCCAAGGACATCAATAAGGCGATGGCATTCCTGCAGGTGGCAAAATCACTGCTTGCCAAGCATCATGGCATCACGGTCAGTGATGCCATTCCGATGGCAGTGATGCGGGTTGCCAATGTCGAGAGGGCACAGCTGCTGGTTGAATCTGTTTCGAGACCGTTGCTGCAATCTGCGCTTTCAGATTGGTTGCCTCAGCTGAAAGCGCAGAAGACGCAGGTAAGATGGTCGATTGAAATCGACCCATTGAGTATCTGATCAGGCAATCAGCCCTGTTCAGTTTTTCAAGATGCTTTTGCCGGTTTTGCCAAAGAGGAAGCAGAACCACCGGTAGCAACAGACTTCATCTTACGGTACTGGACCATGACCTTGGAATTGTAACCGCCGTTTCCACCTGCATAAGCACGGACACCGCCTTCAACAGACCCTTTCATCTTGATTAGGTCTTTCAGGAGCTGGGCACCTACCTTGATATTGACGACTGGATCCATGGCCATCTTTACACCGCCGTATGGCTGGAAGCGGCGTGTATGGATATGCGTGACGACCTGCATCAAGCCATTCGCACCACCGGCACCACGTGCATTGGGCTGGAAACGGGATTCAACAGCCATCACGGCAAGAATCAGGTGTGGATCCAATCCCAGGTCAAAAGCAGCTTTATAGGCGGTTGTCACAAACAGGTCGGAATTGCTGCTGGGGATACGGTAATGGCTTGCAATCCATTCAATCAGCCGTTTTTTCTGCCTGACTTCTGCAAGGGAGAATGAAGCGTCTTCTTCATTCATTGGATCGATTTGAGTGGGGGACACAGATGTTGCAGGCGCTTCAATGGATTGTGGGAGAGCTTCAGCAGCCTGAGCTTGGGGAATGACAGAGACACTTCCTTGATTGATGTCATTATTGGTTGATGCTGAAACCAGAACAGCTGTAGCAGAAACTAAAGCAGCAATTGCCCAAGCAACTTTTGAACGACGTACAGTCTGTGTGCGGGATGTAATATCCTTGAAAAAACGGTTAAACACAAAATCTCCAGAAAATCTTGACTAATGGTTATCGCTGGGAATAGCAGTGTTGTTTCTTTATAATCCATCCAGAAACCATCCTTGACGGGATGCTTGTCTTTGGGAGCAGGAAGAAACCTGATTGGCAGCGGCAGTGTGTCCGCAATCCCAACAGTGAAAATAAATGGCTATTCAGCGGTAATGTCCCAACAGAAAAGCGCCAGATGAAAATCCGTGCCAACGATGGAACAGAAAAGATAGGCATATTCCCTATCAGCTATGGAAGCCATTTTAGGAATTGATTGATATCCAGTCAAATGAAAGGCTCCGTTGTTTATGGTCATCAGGCGTGGCAAATAGCGGTGGTGCAAAGATTAAGCAATTAGAATCAATCATTTGTAAGGTTTCAGAACTTGAGATAGAAGTGTATCAAAAAAGAGACAAAAAGCATGACATATCTAGATTTGAGGGACTTTGCTGACAAACTTAAAAAGGCGGGTGAATTTCAGGAAGTCCACTCGCCGGTTTCCCCTGACCTTGAGATAACAGAAATTTCCCGTCGTGTGCTTGGAAAAGGAGGGCCGGCCTTGCTTTTCACCAATCCGGTTGGTTATAAGGTGCCTGTCATGACCAACCTGTTTGGCAGTATCCAGCGGATTGCCTTGGCGATAGGCGGAAGTGGATTGTCTGACCTCCGTCAGATGGGAGAATTCCTTGCATCCCTCCGGGAACCCAAGCAGCCAGAGAAGCTGTCAGGTTTTTTCGATATGATGCCGTTGCTGAAATCCTTATGGCATATGAAACCCAAAGTCGAAGGAAAGGGACTTTGCCAGCAGATTGTTATGGAAAGCAGTGATGTTGATTTGTCCAGGCTGCCTGTCCAGAAGTGCTGGCCAGGCGATGCTGGTCCGTTGATTACCTGGGGTATGACTGTCACACGGGGGCCAGTGAAGCAACGCCAGAACCTGGGGATATACCGTCAGCAGGTTATCGGACGCAATAAAGTCATCATGCGCTGGCTGCCGCATCGTGGCGGCGCCCAGGATTTCAGGGACCATCGGCTCGCCAATCCTGGGAAGCCGTTTCCTGTCGCTGTGGTGATCGGGGCAGATCCGGCGACATTGCTGGCGGCTGTCATCCCGATACCCGATGAAATCTCGGAATACCAGTTTGCAGGGTTGTTGCGTGGTGCACGTACTGAACTGGTCAATACACTGTCAGGCAACCTGTCAGTGCCAGCCCGTGCAGAGATTGTCCTGGAAGGAACTATCCAACCTGATGAACGTCATCCATCCGGGTATGAACATGCATTGGAAGGTCCTTTTGGGGACCATACTGGCTATTACAATGAACAGGAATGGTTCCCTGTCCTGACTGTTGAGAATATAACCATGCGCCAGGAGCCTATCTATCTTTCCACTTATACGGGGCGTCCACCGGATGAACCTTCGATGTTGGCGTTGGCGTTGAATGAAATGTTTGTGCCATTGCTGCAGAAACAGTTTCCAGAAATCCTGGACTTCTACCTGCCAGCAGAGGCATGCAGTTACCGGATGGCTGTCATCAAGTTGCGTAAAGCCTATCCTGGTCATGCTAAACGGGTCATGTTCGGTGTCTGGGGTTTCCTGCGTCAGTTCCTCTATACCAAAATGATTGTGGTGGTTGATTCTGATATTGATATCCGCAGACATGAGGATGTCCTCTGGGCAGTTTCAACCCGGGTTGATCCCGCAAGGGATACCATCATCATTGAGAATACCCCGATGGACTATCTTGATTTTGCTTCACCGGTTAGTGGATTGGGTAGCAAGATGGGCATTGATGCAACCAACAAATGGCCTGAAGAAACTTCCCGTCAATGGGGACGGGAAATCATGATGGATCCAGACGTATCCTTGAAAGTTGACCGGATTTGGGAATCCTTGGGGCTTTGAAAGAAAACGGACTGCCTGTTTGCGAAAATCAGGCGTTGCGGTAAAATGCGCGTCAGCGGGCCCCTGCGCATTGTGGAATGGTGAAACTGGTCAGGTCGGGAACGAAGCAGCCACAGCCAATCTCCACGAGTGCCGCAGTCAAGGCTCGCTTTTTTATCTGCGTGTCTGCTTGACTGCTTGAGGGGATATTTCTTCCGCTGTTGTATTTGTTTGTCCCCTATCCATGGCAATAAGGTAAAATCTCCCAATGACTTATCTCGTCCTTGCCAGAAAGTACCGTCCCAAGCGTTTCCAAGACCTTGTAGGACAGGAGCATGTTGTCCGTGCGTTGACCAATGCGCTTGAGACCGGACGGATTCATCATGCTTATCTTTTTACGGGTACCCGGGGTGTCGGCAAGACGACGCTGTCAAGGATTCTTGCAAAATGCCTGAATTGTGAAAAAGGCGTATCTGCGGCTCCCTGTGGGGAATGTGAGGCCTGCCGGGCGATTGATGCAGACCGTTTCGTTGACTATATCGAATTGGATGCGGCATCCAACCGCAGTGTCAACGATATGCAACAGCTTCTTGAACAGGCGGTCTATGCGCCAACAGCAGCCCGTTACAAAGTCTATATGGTTGATGAAGTGCATATGCTGACAGGCCATGCCTTCAATGCGATGCTCAAGACACTGGAAGAACCGCCTGAATATGTCAAGTTCATCCTTGCGACAACAGATCCCCAGAAGATTCCAGTCACGGTACTTTCCCGGTGTTTGCAGTTCAACCTGAAGCAGATGCCAGAGGATGCCATCGTATCCCATCTTTCCCATATCTTGGACATGGAATCCATCGGTTATGAATTGCCTGCCCTGCGCCAGTTGGCACATGGTGCACAGGGTTCTATGCGCGATGCCTTGTCATTGACTGACCAGGCAATTGCTTATGCAGCAGGCAATATCACATCGGAAGCTGTCCAGGATATGCTGGGGTCTTTGGACCAGGCTTATCTGGTGCGCCTGCTGGAGTGCCTGGCATCCCACAATGGAGCAGGCATGCTGGATGTGGCTGATGAAATGGCATCCCGTGGGCTGTCATATCCTGCTGCATTGCAGGAGCTTTCAACATGGTTCAACCGTATTGCCATTGCCCAGAGCGTGCCGGCATATCTGTCTGATGATATGGCTCAGGCAGAATCCCTCCGGCAGTTTGCACAGCAGTTTACGCCAGAAGAAGTACAGCTTTACTATGACATCACCATTCATGGATTACAGGACATCGAACTGGCACCAGATGGATATGCTGGTTTTACCATGACGCTCCTGCGGATGCTGGCATTTTCACCGTCAGCGGGGCAAGACAATCCACAATTGCCAAAGCCAAAGGCAGTCAGGCAACAGGTTCTGCCTGAAGGGGAAAGGGGGATTCAGTCAGAAAGCAGGAAGGTCATGACCTCTGGTAATAGCCGGCCGTTCCAGAAACGGCCAGTCAGCCGGGTAGATGCTGATGTCCCTTCAGCATCAGTTCCTATGCCGGATCCAAAACCAGTTTCTGCAACAGGAACGCATCATGTTGTTGCACAATGGGATGGAGACTGGCCTGCACTGGTAAAGGATATCCCTGTAAGGGGCCTGGCGCGTCAACTCGCCCAACAGACAGAATTGGTCAGATACACTGTTGAAAATGGCGAAATGTTGTTCCTGTTGCGTTCACCAACGTCTGCCATCTGTACGGTTTCTGCCATTTCGAGGCTCAGTGAATGGCTGGCGGGGCATTTTGGTTGTCCAGTCAGAATCCGTACTGAAATCGGCAAGGCAGAGAACACTGCCAGCCGTGATGTCCGTGAAGCGGAGGTTGCCCGACAACAACAGGCGGAGACGGCGATGCGCAATGATTCCTATATCCAGCAGCTTGCTTCCGGGTTCGGGGCAAAGATTGTCGAAGGATCCATTAAACCAAACCTAAACTGAAACAGGAATATAGAATGAAAAACCAATTGGCAGGCCTGATGAAACAGGCTCAGGCGATGCAGCGCAATATGGAGAAAATGCAGGAAGAACTTGGCAAGACCTTTGTTGAAGGCGAAGCGGGAGCTGGCATTGTCAAAATCCGTATGAACTGCAAGCACGCGGTTTCCATGGTTTCCATTGATCCATCCCTGATGGAAGATGACAAGGAAATGCTTGAAGACCTGCTGACAGCAGCATTCAATGATGGTCTGCGCAAGGCAGAAACTGCTGCACAGGAAAAAATGGCAAGCATTACTGGGGGGTTCCAAATGCCTCCAGGCATGAAAATGCCATTTTGACAGGAAAGGCTGTGAAACCGCTTTCTTCCCTCCAGCAACTGGTTCAAGCACTCCGGCATTTACCGGGAGTCGGTCCCAAGTCAGCACAGCGGATTGCTTGGCATCTGCTCCAGCATGACCGTGAAGGAGCCATACAGTTGAGCGAGGCACTGTCCAATGCGGTTTCACGGGTCAGGCATTGTCTTTGCTGCAATACCTTTACGGAAGACGAAATCTGCGATACCTGCCGTGACAGGACCAGGGATGCTTCACTGCTCTGTGTGACGGAAACACCAGCGGATCAAGTTGTCATTGAACAGACCATGACCTTTAAAGGTTATTATTTTGTCTTGATGGGCAGCCTTTCCCCGTTGGATGGAGTTGGACCGAAAGAAATCGCGTTTGACCGGCTGATTAAAAGGGCAACTGATGGCTTGGTGAAGGAAGTGGTGTTGGCAACTGGATTCAGCAATGAGGGGGAAGCGACAGCCCATTACATCGCTGAAATGCTCAAGCCGCGCGGAATTACTGTCACCCGCTTGGCGAGGGGGGTTCCTGTCGGGGCAGAACTGGAATATGTGGATGTCGGTACGGTTGCACGGGCATTCCTTGACCGGCGCAAAAGCTGATATTCCGTTGTAAACATGCCAAAAACAGTTGGAAGTGCCCTTTTGCTAAAACACTTTAGGGATAAACATTGTCAGATTAACAGACATCCCTTAGAATAAAAAGCTAAACGAATTTTTTATGTTGCGGAATTTTTCCGGCAGCATGCAGTCAACAGATTATCTATTTAGGAAATTATATGGCAAACTCCGCACAGGCACGTAAACGTGCTCGTCAGGCAGCAAAACGGAATGCTCATAATGCCAGCCAGCGTTCCGCATTGCGTACCGCAATCAAATCCGCTAGGAAGGCGATTGCTGCCGGTGATAAAGAAACCGCTACTACCGTATTCCGGAAAACTGTTTCCGTTATTGATAGGATTGCGGACAAGAAGCGTATCCATAAAAACAAGGCTGCCCGTCATAAAAGCCGTCTGGCTGCAGCCTTGAAAGCAATGGCAGCATAAGTTTGGGAAACGTTGTTTCCAGTTGAAGAAAGCGCACCATAGGTGTGCTTTCTTGCTTTCTGTGTGATGGAAACGGCAAATCTAAGGATATGCCGTACTACCGTATTTCCCAATGTGTAAACCGGTCAACGGAAGCGGTAGCCAAAGGCTTTCTCAAAGCGGTCTTCAATTTCCGGAAAGGTAGGGCGGTGGTTCTGTGCCCCCATCTGTTCAATCTTGATGCCACCCATCAGGCATCCAAGGCGACCAGAAGTCTTCCAGTCAAATCCATGCGTCAGACCGTGGATCAATCCTGCCCGGAAAGCATCACCACAGCCGGTTGGGTCAACTGCGCGTGAGACAGGAATGCTTGGGATATCAATGGATTCCCCGTTGTTCAGGTATATCTTGGCGCCTTTTCCTCCAAGGGTAGTGATATAGGCATCGACCTTTGCGGCAATTTCTGACGTTGATAAGCCGCTGTTCTTAGACAAGACTTCAGATTCGTAATCATTGACAATGACATAAGTGGCAAGGTCAATGAAACGGTGCAGTTCATCTTGGCTGAACATCATCAGTCCTTGGCCTGGGTCAAAGATGAATGGAATGCCGTATCTTGCACAGTCTTCTGCATGCTGGATCATGCCTTCCCTGCCATCTGGCGAAACGATTGCCAGCTGGATGTTCTCCTGTTTTATATTGTTGGTAATGCGGTTTTCGTGGGAAAAGCCCATGGCACCAGGATGGAAAGACATAATCTGGTTGTTGTTGCGGTCGCTGGTCGCAAAGCATTGGGCAGTGTAGACATGGTCTATGGTTTTGATGTGCCGGGTGGAAATCCCCAATTTCGAGAAATGCTCGAGATAAGGCCATCCATCCAAGCCGATGGTTGCCATCACAACAGGGTCATTTCCCAGCAGTTTCAGGTTGTAGGCGATATTGCCGCCAGTACCGCCAAATTCACGTTTCATCTCCGGAACCAGGAAGCAGACATTGATTTTATCCAGTTGGTCAGGAAGGATAGCGTTGGAAAAACTGTCAGGGTTGGACATCAGTGTGTCATAAGCAATGGAGCCACAGATAAGTGCAGTCATAATTCAGGTTCAATGGGTGGAAGAGTTGGTGATTATGATCCGGCTATTGACCTTTGGGGCGTATTTGAATTCAAAATGCAGCTGAAGGTCATGCTTTGTTGCCGGTTCAATGCCATCGGTTTTTGACAGAGTGTCAGGCAGGTAATCCTTGGGCTTCAGTAACCGTACGGTAAGGGGATTGCCTTTAATATCCATGATTTCCAGCGTCAGTTCTGGCCAAGGCAGTTTCTGTCTGCTGGTATTGGCAAGGGACAGTTTCTGGTTGAAGGCTTTTGGGATGACAGTATCTTTGACAGGTGCTTCATAGGACAGGGTCAGATCTGATTCCACGGTAACCGGCGGCGTGGCAGGTGGTGCTTCGATAGGGCATGACAGCTGTTCGCAGACTGTGTCGACAGTCTCTTCCAAGGCAGGCACTTCCTCAACGATTTCTTTACCATAGTAATAAATGGCTGCCAGACTGCCCGCCAGCAGCAGGATAATGACAATGAGGAACCAGAGCACTATCCCGAAGAAAGAAGCTTTCTTTTTTGAAGGCAGGTGAGGAGTGACAGTTGGATGCGTAAGGGGCATCCCATCTGTCAGGACTGGTTCTGCCTTTTCAGGGACTTCCGTATCAATAGCCGATGATGTTTCCTGGCCTTTCTCAATGACTGGCTCTTTCTGGGAATCAATCTCTAAGCTGAAAGACTGCAGTTGCTGGTCAAATGCTTCCTGAAGGGATTTCTCAGCATCAGTCATCAGTGCTGGTTCACTGGAATCTTCCGGTTCGATGTCCTTTTCTGATATTGAAATGGAAGCCGTTTCTGCAGGAACAGAAGGCACAGGTAAAGGAGACTGTGGAACAGGGAGAGCATTACCAACCGGTTCAATATTGTCTTCTGCTATAGGTGTTGTGACCGTTCCTGAAATGGAATGCGGCGTTGATAAAGCGTCTTCTGCAATAACCTGTTGCCCAGCAATGGGTTGGCTATCGAAGGGGGCTGCCGGTCGAGTGGCAGCAACTGCGTTCCTGTCAACAGGCTGTCCTTGCCCGGGGACAATACGCCCTAGCAGATGCTCAATACCATTGAAAGGGGTCTGGCAGACACTGCAACGGACCATGCCGGCGCATTGTGCAAGTTGTGTGCCGGTGACTTGGAAGACGGTATTGCACTTTGGGCAACGTGTTGCAAAAGCCATATCTGTATTTATAGGGGATTAGCCTGTCCCATCAAAGCAACCCAGCCATCACGTTTTCTCCAGACAGACAACCGGATGTAAGGTGCATATGCTGCAATGACATCATCTGCTTGGCTTTCCAGGATACCAGACAGTACCAGGTAGCCGTTTGGCTTGACACGGGGTACCAGGACTGGCACAAGGGTCTGCAAAGGACCAGCCAGGATGTTGGCGATGACAATATCATACCTGATACCTTTCTGGGCGGTTTCAAAGGTGTCAGGCAACCAACAATGCAATGGGGTTGCATTGCGTTCAGCATTTTCCTGCGTGGCAATGATGGATTGCGGATCGATATCCACACCGACGGCATCCGGAATACCCAATTTCACAGCAGCGATGGCAAGGATGCCGGAACCACAACCATAATCAAGGATTGATTTCCCTTTGGCAGCATATTGTTCCAGCCATTCCAGACAGAGGCTTGTCGTTGGATGGCTGCCTGTGCCAAATGCAAGCCCTGGATCCAATTCGAGGATAACCCCGTTTTTGTCTTGGCTGTCATGCCAGCTTGGGACAATCCAGATGTTTTTCCCGATATGGATTGGGTCAAATTGGGATTGTGTCAGCCTGACCCAGTCTTCATCCGGGACATCGCGGGTCGTATAGGCTGGTACTTCCTTCATACCACAGGCATCTGCTGCCCTGCGGGTCAGGGCAGGGATATCTGTATCTGGTTCCACCAATGCAATGATTCGGCTGTTTTCCCAGGCATAATCATTGGCATCAGCGCCAGGTTCATCAAACATCGGTTTTTCCTGGGGCGTTCCTTCATCCCTGTCCTCGACGGTCACAGACAGTGCTCCGGCATCCATCAATGCATCAGCATAGGAAACCGTATCATCAAATCCGATTTCAATGACAATTTCAGTCCAGCTCACAGCACAACCCCTGACGTTTGGTTATTTATCAGATTCTGGGAACATTTCAGCCAGTTTCTGTTCCAGGTAATGGATGTTGGTACCGCCTTGGATGAACCCTGGGTCATGCATCAATGTACGGTGCAGGTCCAGGTTGGTCTTGATGCCTTCCACCACCATTTCAGACAGTGCCACCTGCATCCGGTGGATTGCCTGTTCACGGGTTGATCCATATGCAATGATCTTGCCAATCATCGAATCATAGAAAGGAGGGACAACATAATTGGTATAGACATGGGAATCCACACGGATACCAGGCCCTCCTGGTGCATGCCAGGTTGTTATCTTGCCAGGGGAAGGGACGAATGTGAAAGGGTCTTCTGCATTGATCCGGCATTCCAATGCGTGGCCGATAAGGCGGATATCTCGCTGCTTGTAGCGGAGTTTTTCTCCAGCTGCGACACGGATCTGCTCTTGGATCAGGTCAAGGCCGGTAATCAGCTCGGAAACAGGATGTTCAACCTGGATACGGGTATTCATTTCAATGAAATAGAATTCACCGTTTTCATACAGGAATTCAAAAGTGCCGGCACCAGCATAACCAATCTTGCTGCAGGCTTCAGCACAGCGGTCACCGATACGGTCCACCAAGCGGCGGGGGATATTTGGTGCAGGGGCTTCTTCAAGCACTTTCTGGTGACGACGCTGCATGGAACAGTCACGTTCACCGAGCCAGATGGCATTGCCATAAGTATCCGACAGGACCTGGATTTCAATATGACGGGGATTTTCCAGGAATTTTTCCATATAGACTTCTGGATTCCCGAAAGCCTTGCCAGCTTCCAGTTTTGTCATGGAAACGGCATTGAGGAGGGATTCTTCATTCCTGACAACACGCATCCCACGGCCGCCTCCGCCACCGGCAGCCTTGACAATGACGGGATATCCGATTTTTCGTGCTGTGGAAAGGATTTCTTCTTCATCGTCATCCAAAGCACCGTTGGATCCAGGAACGCAGGGGATGCCTGCTTTGATCATTGCCTGTTTTGCAGTAACTTTGTCCCCCATCTGACGGATGGAAGCAGGGGTTGGTCCGATAAACGTAAACCCGGATTTCTCAACACGTTCTGCAAAGTCCGCATTCTCAGCGAGGAACCCATAACCTGGATGGATGGCTTGGGCGTCGGTGACTTCTGCGGCACTGATGATGGCAGGCATGTTCAGGTAACTTTGTGCAGAAGAGGCAGGTCCGATGCAGACAGATTCATCTGCCAGTTTGACATATTTGGCATCACGGTCTGCTTCAGAGTGGACAACAACAGTTTTAATGCCCATTTCACGGCATGCCCGTTGGATACGCATGGCAATTTCACCGCGGTTGGCAATAAGGATTTTTTCAAACATAGTGCATCAGGTTGTTCAGGAAGCTGAAAATATGGCAGGGGCACTGTCTGGTGCCCAGTTGCCTTTATCCAATAATGAACAGGGGCTGACCGAATTCAACAGGAGAACCGTTTTCAACCAGGATTTTCTTGATGGTACCGGCAGTTTCTGCTTCGATTTCATTCAGCAGTTTCATGGCTTCAATGATACACAGCGTATCACCGGCCTTGACTGAGGAACCGACTTGGACATAAGGCGGATTCCCTGGTGCGGAAGCGCTGTAGAAAGTGCCGACCATCGGTGATTTGACAACGGTTCCTTCTGGTTCTGCCGGTGCCGCTGGGGCTGCAGCTTCAGCAGCGGGGGCGGCTGGGGCAGCAGGAGCTGGTGCTGCGATGGCGGCGGCAATGGCAGGAGGCTGTACCATCAAGGTGGGCTGACCCTGGGGAGAAGTGTTCTTGGCGATACGGACCTTGCTGTCACCTTCGGTGACTTCCAGTTCAGCAATACCGGATTCGGCAACCAGGTCAATCAGGGTCTTTAATTTACGTAAGTCCATAGGAATCCTGAGAAATAACAGTTGAATAATTAAAAATCAGTTTTTGAGGGCATGCTCTACAGCCATACGGTAACCATCAATGCCAAAGCCACAGATGACGCCTTCCGCAATGGATGAGAGGAAAGAATGGTGACGGAACGGTTCCCGTTTGTGGATGTTTGAGATATGCACTTCATAAAAAGGGATATCGACTCCAGACAGGGCATCCCTTAGGGAAACGCTGGTATGTGTCAAACCACCTGGGTTGATGATGATGGCATCGACCTTTTCAAGGCGTGCCTGATGGATCCTGTCAATCAATGCACCTTCATGGTTGCTCTGGAAACTGGCAAACCGGGCACCGGCCTGTTCAACAAGAGCACGTACCATGGAGACAACATCATCAAGGGTCTCTTTTCCATAGATATCCGGTTCCCGCGTACCCAACAGGTTCAGGTTAGGTCCGTTGAGTAGAAGAATATTTTTAGCCATGGTGGAGAGGAAGTCGTTTTTCTATCCGATAAGTTGCATTTTGCCGTTAAAGTACCTAAAAATGCAAGGAAAAATGCCAATTTTTACGTTTCAGCCTCTCTTTTTGCAAGGTTGTCACCATTGATGATGTCAATAAGACGTGCCAGGTCAGCCCTTTGGGCATGTTCTCCGAAAAAACGGTCTGGACGGCGGAGGTCATTGGGTTCATAAACAATCAGATGGACAGTCTCATTCCGCCAAATGAATTCAATTGTTTCGATTATGCGGTTATTTTTCTTGAATTTTGCCAGTTCACCAACATCAAAACGGATGTTTTCATTCAGCAGGAACAGTTCAACATCTTTAGCATTGTCTGTAAAAAGCTGGATATGGATGCTGCTGTATTCGCCTGCTGTTCCGTTCAGGACAGCACCTGTGATATAGGGGCAGAAAGGTTGGAGTTTCTTCAACAGCTGGAGGGCAAGCAACCGGAGATGCTGGAGTCTTGCCGGCTGTTTTTTTGACAGGAAAAGCCGGTTATACCGCCTGAGTTCATTCTCGATGGCTTCATTGTTGGGTAGAATCTCACTATTGATACGGGCGTTTCCCAAGATGGTGCGGGCAGCATTCCGTTTAGCGGTTTCATAGGAAGCCCCTTCTTCAGCGATGAGCCGGGCAGCAGCAACGGCAATCTGCCGTTGGAACGTTGCAGAATCAGTAGAGGATCGGGTAGCCATAGTGATTGGAATCAGCAGTTTGACATATTTTAGGCATATTTATCAGGACAGACCATTATGCACATCCATATTCTCGGTATCTGTGGCACATTCATGGGGGGCGTTGCCGTCTTGGCCAAAGCGGCAGGGCACAAAGTGACAGGTTGCGATGCGGGGGTGTATCCACCAATGAGTACCCAGTTGCAGGAACAGGGAATCGAGCTGATTCAAGGATATGATGCGGATCAGGTTTCATTGCAGCCAGACCTGTATGTCATTGGCAATGTGGTTTCACGGGGCAATCCATTGATGGAAGCAATCCTCAATCAAGGATTGCCTTATGTTTCTGGACCTCAATGGATTGGGGAACACATCTTGAACAACCGCTGGGTCTTGGCGGTTGCAGGTACCCATGGCAAAACGACAACGACCGCCATGCTGGCATGGATTCTTGAAGATGCCGGGCTTTCACCGGGCTTCCTGATTGGAGGTGTTCCGGTGAATTTCGGGATTTCCGCCCGTCTGGATGGTGGAAAGGATTCTCCGTTTTTTGTCATTGAAGCTGATGAATACGATACAGCATTCTTCGATAAACGCAGCAAATTCGTCCATTACCGGCCAAGGACAGCTATCTTGAACAACTTGGAGTTTGACCATGCCGATATCTTCCAGGATGTTGTTGCCATCGAAACACAGTTCCACCATCTGGTCAGGACGATTGCTGGGAACGGTAGGGTGATTGTCAACCGGAACAGTCCTTCACTTGCCAAGGTCATGGAACGTGGCTGTTGGAGCGAGCAGGAATGGTTTGGTGGTGAAATGGGAGATGATTGGACGTTGGCGGATGCTGGAGAAGACAGTTTCCATATCTATTTCAGAGGGGCATTGCAGGGAACGGTCAAATGGGATCTGACTGGTGAACACAACCGTCTGAACGCATTGGCGGCGATTGCCGCTGCCCGCCATGCGGGGGTTGCACCGGCAGTTGCCATTGATGCATTGTCCCGTTTCCAGAATGTCAAGCGCCGGATGGAATGCCGGGGCGTCGTGCGGGGTATCCATGTCTATGATGATTTCGCCCATCATCCAACAGCCATCACCACTACAATCGCTGGACTGCGCCGGAAAATACAGCAGACAGGTGGAAGGATCCTGGCGGTCCTTGAACCTCGGTCAAACACGATGAAACTGGGTGTGATGAAACAGGCTTTGCCACAAAGCCTTGACGGGGCAGACTTGGTTTTTGGTTATGGCGAAAAATCCGGCAAAAATGCACTTGGATGGAATCTGGCCGAAACGCTGGCACCATTGGGGGGCAAGGCTTCAGCTTATGATGACCTTGGTCAACTGGCAGATGCCGTTGTTGCCGCAGCCCGTGATGGCGACCATATCCTGATTATGAGCAATGGCGGTTTTGGTGGCATCCATCAGAAAATATTGGACAAGCTGTCGACGGATGCATAATGGCGAAAACAGTCCTTTACCTGCATGGTTTTATGTCTGCCCCTGCATCGTTCAAAGCACAGTTGCTGAAGACAGCCTTGGCGGAAAAGGCGGATGGTTGCCGCTATTGCTGTCCCCAGTTGCCAATTCCACCTAATGAAGCGATAGGAACTGCTATGGAAGCCATCAGGGATGTTCCTGCCCATGAATTGGTTGTCATTGGATCATCATTAGGTGGATATTATGCCAACTGGATTGCAGAACAGCGCCATTGTAAGGCAGTGCTGCTGAATCCCGTCATTGACCCATGGCGGATTAAAATCCTCGAAGACAGCCCTGACAGGAGTGACCTCCAGGTCAAGGCATGGTTGGACTTCCGTGAAACGTATGCTGAAGAACTGGAAGCCATCTGTGTCAGGACTGTTACTGTGCCAGACCGGTATCTGCTGGTTGCAGCAACCGGGGACGAATTGCTGGACTGGCACTTGATGCAGAATCACTACCGGGACGCCCACCAGGTCATCATTGAAGGCAGTAATCATGGCATATCCGACTTTGAACGCTATATGCCCCAAGTCTTGGCATTCTGTGGACTTTCCTGAACGGCATGATATTGGCCGTTCAGTTTTTTAGATGTTGAAGCATGAATCTTTTTTTTGAAGAATCCGGGGAGTTCAAGGCTGGCCAGATTATGAGTCAGGCAGGGGAATCCTTCCAGGTTGAACTGTCGACCGGCAAACGGGTCAAGGTGCGAGGGAAGGATGTCCTGTTCCAGTTTGATGGCAGGGAACCTGCTGAGCTGATGGAAACCGCTCATCAGATGGCAGAAGGCATGGACTTGGATTTCCTCTGGGAAGTTGCGGGAGAAGGGGAATTCGACTATCTCTCCTTGGGACAGGAATATTTCGGACATGAGCCGCTACCGGAAGAATCTGCCGCGTTGCTGGTCCGTCTGCATTCAGCACCGATGTATTTTTATCGGAAAGGTAAGGGGCATTACAGGGGGGCGCCTGAAAAAGCCCTGAAAGCGGCTTTGGCAGGTATTGAAAAGAAAAGGCTCCAGGCAATGGTCCAGCAACAGTATGTGGATCAGATGTCTCAAGGTATTTTACCGGAGTCCATCAGGGACAATGCTGTCCGGTTGCTGTGCAGGCCAGACAAGAACAGTATTGAATACAAGGCGTTGGTTGCTGCCTGTGAAGAACAGCATCTTTCTGCTGAAAAACTGTTGTTGCGTCTAGGTGGATTGCCAGATGCAAAGACACTGCATTTCTCGCGTTTCGTCTATGACTGTTTCCCACAGGGAATAGGTTTTCCTGAGATGGCGGAAAGGAAAGTTGAGCTGGAACTGCCGGTTTCCGAAGTCAATGCCTTTTCCATCGACGACATCACCACTACTGAAATCGATGATGCCTTGTCAGTGACGGCGTTGCCGGATGGACAGTACCGGATTGGGATACATATCGCCGTTCCTGCTTTGGGGATTGCTCCGGGTGATGCACTGGATGCCATTGCCCGTAAGCGTCTTTCTACCGTTTATATGCCCGGAGACAAAATCACCATGTTGCCGGACAGTGAGGTGGACAGGTTTACCTTGAGTGCAGGCGGATATCGCCCGGCATTGAGCCTCTATGCCACTATTGACCCGACGGATTGGTCTGTTGTGGCAACTGAAAGCCGGGCGGAAAAAATCTGTGTGGAAGACAACCTCCGCCATAACGATTTGGACAGCCTTGTGACCGAGCAAAACCTTGCTTCCGGGGAAGGGGAGTATCCACATAAGGAAGCCGTCCAGGTTTTATGGCGGTGTGCACAGGCTTTTGAGAAACAGCGGATGCAGAAGCGGGAATCTTTCGGTTTACGGCCAGAACAGGTCAACCGGGTGGATTTCAACTTCTATGTATCGGAAGATGGTATCGTCACCATCGAACGGCGTCAGCGTTCTGCACCTTTGGACAGGATTGTGGCGGAAATGATGATTTTCGCCAACAGTACCTGGGGTAAACTGATGGCAGACTGCGGAGTCCCTGGTATTTACCGTTCACAGGTCAGCAGCGGTTGGGGAAACCGTCTGCTGGTCAAGATGGTGACCCATGCAGCTCCTCATCAGGGCTTGGGGGTTGACCAGTATGCTTGGTGTACATCCCCGTTGCGCCGGTATACCGACTTGGTCAACCAGTGGCAGGTCTTGGCCTGTATCAAGCATGGCAAAACCGCGCCATTGACAGCACCTTTCCGCCCCAAGGATGCCGATTTATTTGCCATTGTCAGTGCATTCGATGCCGCATACACTGCCTATGGAGAGTTCCAGGGCAGGATGGAACGTTATTGGTGCCTGAAATGGCTGGAGCAGCATCAGGTGCATCAGGCAGATGCTGTGGTTATCCGTGATGAAGTGGTGCGTCTGGTTGATATCCCATTGGTGATTCCGATGCCAGGAATGCAGGCGTTTGCCCGGGGCACCCAGGTCAGGCTGGAATTGATTGATTGGGATGAAGTTGAATTGACCGTCCAAGCCCGTTTCTTGGAAGGATCGGCAGAAAGCCCGGCTATGGAGACTGCTGGAGAGGTTGATGGGGAGGAAGAGGCTGCAGAATAAAGGCTTTTTCACCAGGATGTTCTGGATAAATAATCGTCGACAGGAAAATGAAACCATTGTGGCATAACAACCGTATCCTGATGCTGGGGTTGGCAGCGTCCATCCTTTTGCATGGACTGTTGTTGCTGCTCTTGCCGGAATCGGCTTTCCTGACAGGCAAGACGCAGGAAATCACGACAGGCATGGAGCTTCGGTTTGTCCTCCGTGACCATTTTCCAAAGGTATCAACCAGCCCGGAGACATCGGTGGCAATCGAAGGGGCAGTGATGGAAAACAGTGAGGGTGCCGTTTCCTCAGGAGGAGCCATGTCATCAGAAAGCCCAGAAGGGATAGACCGTTCTCGAGTGACATCTTCGGCAACAGGTAAACCAGTCATGGCGGAGGAAATGCCTTCATCCAGGCAGGAAAGCGGGTATCAGGCACCCGCTTACCAGACTGCACCTGATGAAGGAGAAGACAGCCGTTCCATAGTTTTCAGGCGGGGAGCGGGCAGGCAGGTTTTCCAGACAGGAACTCCTGTCATTACAGCATCCACCCGTGACCCGGTCTATGCGATGTATTATCGGGCATTGCGGAGCCGGATTGAACATCTCGGCAACATTAACTTCCCACAGCGCAATGGCGTCAGGTTGTATGGGGAACTGACCGTCCGGATTCCGGTCAACCGGAACGGTACCATTGATAACCGGGACGGTGGTGTTGCGGTTGAACGTTCCTCAGGCAATCATGATTTGGATAATGCTGCTTTGGGCATCGTCCGCCGTGCTGCACCGTTTGGCCCTTTCCCAAGAAGTGCACAGACGTCAACGGATGTTTGGGTTATCATAACCCGACTGAAATTCACCCGGGACCAAGGGTATCGTCCACAGATACAGTCAACTGTCCGATGATACCGCTGATGGGACCAAAGACCTGCCAGGAGCCAGATAATGCATGACCGTTATGCTGTTGTGGGTAATCCTATTGCCCATAGCAAATCACCGGAAATCCACACCCTGTTTGCCCGTCAGACAGGAGAACCCATTGAATATACTAAATTGTTGTCGCCATTGGATGGTTTTGCTGGTACCGTCCGGCAGTTTGCCGCCGATGGTGGGAAAGGTCTGAATGTCACGGTTCCTTTCAAGTTTGAGGCGTTCCGGTTGGCAACTGAAAACACACCCCGTGCAGAAACCGCTGGTGCCGTCAATACCCTGCGTTTTGACGGGAACAGGATTTTGGGCGATAACACGGATGGTGCAGGCCTGGTGGCAGACATCACCCGGAATCTTGGCATATCGTTGAGGGATGCGCGGATCCTGATGCTGGGGGCTGGTGGGGCAGCTTATGGTGTCATGTTGCCTTTGCTCGACCAGAAACCAAAGGTGCTTCATATCGCTAACCGGACTCCGGCAAAAGCAGCCGTATTGGCAGAGGCTTTTGCCCGTTATGGCAGGACGGACTCATCTGGTTATGATGCCTTGGAAGGGCAGTATGATGTCATCATCAATGCCACTTCGGCTGGGTTGCAGGACACCATGCCGGCTGTGCCGGCGGGGATTTTCGGAGAGGGGACATTGGCATTGGATATGGTCTATGCTGACCGGCCGACCGTTTTCATGGCGTTTGCTGCTGAACAGGGGGCCTGTATCCGGGATGGATTCGGTATGTTGGTGGAACAGGCAGCGGAATCCTTTTTTGTCTGGCGGGGTGTCCGTCCGGATACGGCTTCTGTCTTTGCCCATTTTGGACGGTAAGGGAAGATGAAATCCCTGATTCCCCTGATTGTGAAGTACCGATGGTGGTTGGTTGCTGCACCGTTTGCACTGCTGATTGCCTTGCAGCTCTATTATTTCATCCAGATTGCTTGGTGGGTCAATTTCAATCCTTCTTCCACCAGTTTCATGCGGGAGCAGCTGTCGGTTTTGCGGGAAAAGAATCCCAATGCTGAAATCCAGCATCAATGGATTCCTTACAAGAAGATATCCAACAATCTCAAACGGGCCATCATCGCTTCTGAAGATAGCAACTTTGCCACACATGAAGGGGTTGAATGGAGCGGTATCCTGCGTGCCTACAAGACCAACAGCCGCAAGGGTAAGATTGTCTCAGGGGGATCCACCATTACCCAGCAACTGGCGAAAAACCTTTTCCTGTCAAGCAGCCGCAGTTATTTCCGGAAACTGCAGGAACTTGCCATTACCTATATGCTTGAATTCTGGATGGATAAAGAACGCATCTATGAGCTTTATCTGAACCTGGTTGAATTTGGTGTCGGGGTCTTCGGCTGTGAAGCGGCATCCCGGCATTATTATGGTATTTCTGCGGCCAACCTGAATCCTGCCCAAGCAGCGAAGCTGGCGGCACTGCTGCCCAAACCCCGTTATTTTGATACGCACCGCAATTCAGCCTATCTGGCACATAAGACTTCACTGATCCTACAGCGGATGCGGGGAGCCAAAACTCCAGAATCCATCAAACCGGCTTCTCAACAGCCCATCAGGCGGCGGATACGGCGTTGAAAGCCCTTTCATCGGGGCAGGATGCAGAATCTGGATAAAGTCGGCTTGCCTGACAGGAAAGATGCCAGTAAACTGCCTCTATAGGGGGATATATTCCCTAGGAGTCAGGCTGTCATGCCAGGCAGTCAGGTATAATCGGCGCCCTGTCACAAGAAGCAGGGAAGGAGGGCTTATGATCAATGTCTTTATCCTACAGAATGGTCGTCTGAACCAGGTGCCGATTGATTCCCAGGAAGACCTTCAGAACGTCTCTCCAATCTGGGTTGACATGACTGATCCTACCGATGAAGAACGTGGTTGGGTCAGGCATACCTATAATGTCACGATGCCGGATGAAGATGATGTCCAGGACATTGAGGCATCTGCCCGTTACTATGAAGCGGAAAACGGTGATATCCATCTGCGCACTGACTTCCGGATTGACGATGATGAGGAACCCTCACAGACGGTGACTGTGGCGTTCATCCTGTCAGGTAATATGCTGTTTTCTGTGCATGCAGAAGACCTGCCGGTTTTCCGCCTGGTCCGGATGCGTGCCCGTTCCCGTCCAGGATCCATCACCGATTACAAAGATGTCCTGTTGGACCTTTATTCCACCGATGCGGAATATTCCGCAGATGCGTTGGAAGGCATCTACCGCAACCTGGAAGAAGTCAGTGCCCGTGTCCTGCAGGAAGAATTCACCGACCAGGATGCAGCGGCGACCCTGAGCACCATTGCAAAGGAAGAAGACTTGAATGGCCGTATCCGGCGGACCATGATGGATACCCGACGGGCAGTCAGTTTCCTGATGCGAGGACGTTTGCTGGATGCTGAACAGTTTGAAGAAGCCCGGCAGATCCTGCGGGACATTGAGTCATTGGATGGCCATACCTCCTTCCTGTTTGAGAAAATCAACTTCCTGATGGATGCCACCGTCGGTTTCATCAACATCAACCAGAACAAAATCATCAAGATTTTCTCGGTTGCCAGTGTCGCATTCCTGCCGCCGACCCTGATTGCCAGCCTTTACGGCATGAACTTCCGGATGATGCCGGAACTCAACTGGGATTTCGGCTATCCTTTTGCAATTGTCTTGATGCTGGTCAGTGCGCTGTTCCCGCTCTGGTACTTCAACCGCAGGGGTTGGCTGAAATAACGGAAAAACCAAAAGGCTGGCACCTTGCGGATACCAGCCTCCTGATGTTTGGGGATACTTCAGCAGCCTGTCATGCCTGCTTCAGCATTTCCCCGGTTCCGGTCTGTCAGAACGAATACCCGATGGTCACAGAACCCCCAACTCCACGGTGCTTGCCGGTGTAGCCGTAAACGCCGATGTCAGCCTTCCATGGGCAGGTATCCGTGGAATCCATCTTCAGGCCGAATTCTCCCCGCAGGCTGCTGCCCTGGATGTCAGCGGACTTGACGGAATCGCCGTTGACCTTGCCCCTGGCTTCTCCGTCGAATTCATATTCGTAAGCGAGGCCGCCGTACCAGTTCCAGGTCTTGTCGGTCGAGGCAAACCGCAGTCCTGTCCTGACGACGCTGCTGGTGACGTCATCGAGTTTGTAGCGGTCGTCTCCGGCATGGAAGTTCATGCCGTCATAGTTGGTGTAGAAGTATTTGCCATAGACGTCAAGGCTCCTGCCCTTGTCCACTTCAATGACTTTGCCGATACCG
>JAFWUI010000032.1 GCA_017524145.1 Oxalobacter sp.
GCTTCGGGTCAGGTTCGGAGAACAAGACCTCGCCGAACAGTTACGGCGAGATGAAGCGCCAGGTCTCGACCCTTTCCGAGGAGAACCGGAGCCTGTCAGCTGAGCTGTCGAGCACCTCAGAAAGGCTGGCATCTGCCGACAGGGAAATCGCCAGCCTGAAGGGTGAGATCGCCCAGATCAAGAAGATGCTGATGAAAGGCGGCAAGCGGAAATAAAGGGAATCTTTCCCCTGAACCGTTCCCGGGTATCCCTTTGTCGGGGGTATCCGGGATTTTTTCTTCTATAATTGCATATCCAACGTCTTTCCCAGCAGAAGATATGCGGTTGGTTTGAGGGATGGTCGATGCTGGTTTTTAATGCGATTTTAATGCGACTTTAATACGTATAAATTGACAAAAATGTCGAAAATGGGCAAAAAAACGTCAAAAAACGGGCTTTTTTGGGGGTAAATTGGCATTTTTTGAATATAAAAGGCTGTTAAATGGCTTTAAATACCATGAAAACCTGCGGATGCTGGCATATTCCAGTAAACTATCCGCCTGAAGAGGGTTCGAAAACAGGAAATTCTTGATGAAACGGATGGTTTTGGGGATTGAGTATGATGGCACGGGATGGCATGGCTGGCAGAAGCAGCCGGATGGCCTGACGGTGCAGGATACGCTGGAATCCGCCATTTTTACATTCACCCAAACCCATATCGCGACGACCTGTGCCGGCAGGACGGATGCCGGCGTGCATGCAACGGAACAGGTGGTGCATCTGGATACAGAGATTGACCGTCGTCCGGATTCGTGGGTGAGGGGGCTCAATACCTGGTTGCCGCCATCGGTTGCGGTGCGTTGGGCGTGTGAGGTGCCAGGAGGGGCGGAAGGGTTCCATGCCCGTTCGAGTGCTGTCCGCCGCCGTTACCGTTACCTGTTGTACAACAGTCCGGTCCGTTCGCCATTATGGCATCACCGGGCTGGCTGGGTGTTCCGTCCGCTCGATGTCGACCGGATGCAGGAAGGCGCGGCTTTTCTGCTGGGTGAGCATGATTTCTCAGCTTTCCGGGCGGCAGAGTGCCAGTCCATCACGCCTTGGAAGACGTTGCATGCCATCCAGATTGAACGGAAGGGGAACCTGATTGTCTTTACGTTTGATGCCAATGCTTTCCTGCATCATATGATCCGTAATATTGTCGGGTCATTGGTTTATGTCGGCAAAGGCAGCCAGCCACCGGAATGGATGGCAGAATTACTGGCGGGTAAAGACCGTTCGAAGGCGGCACCGACCTTCATGCCGGATGGTCTGTACCTGACGAAGATTTTTTATGACCCGAAATGGGGACTGCCCCAGCGGGAGGATGTGTTTCCATGAATCCGATGATGACCAGGACACGGGTCAAGGTCTGTGGACTGACCCGTGAAGCAGATGTTGAGGCGGCAGTGGCAGCGGGTGTTGATGCGCTTGGGTTTGTGTTCTATCCGAAGAGCCCCCGTTATGTCACACCTGCCCGTGCTGCGGAACTGACAGCCCTTTTGCCGCCTTTTATCACAGCAGTGGGCCTGTTCGTGAATGAAACCCCGGAAAAAGTGGCGGAGACGGCATCTGCCGCCCGTCTGTCACTGCTGCAGTTCCATGGCGATGAGACCCCGGAACAGTGCCATGCAGCCGCTGTTGCTTCCAGGCTACCTTTTATCCGGGCTTTCCGGGTGAAACCTGAGACAACGGCAATGGATTTGATAAAATATAATAATGTTTACCGCAACGCCAGCCCGTTGTTCCGGGGGCTTCTGCTGGATGTCTGGTCAGAGGTTTATGGCGGGGCAGGAAAGGTCTTCGATTGGTCTATCGTATCCGCAGAAACCGCTCATCAGGCCGTTTTGAGTGGTGGATTGAACGCGCAAAATGCCGCTGGTGCTGTTTTACAGCTGCGCCCGTATGCGGTTGACGTCAGTAGTGGCGTCGAATCAGCCAAGGGCATCAAGGATGCAGGGAAAATCCGTGCATTCATTGCTGCTGTCCGGCAGGGGGATGCCGGGAACAGTCCCAGGGAATGAAGCACATTGTTTTTCCCTTCAGATGAAAAATCCAGCAGGCAGCCTGTCTGCCTGGCTGTCAAGTGAGGAAAGAGAGCCTCTCATGGAAGAAAAAGATACACGTCCTTTCTATAAGGTCGAAGGCTATGACCAGCCTGACGAACGGGGTCATTTCGGGCCTTATGGTGGTCTGTTTGTTGCAGAAACGATCATCCATGCACTGGATGAATTGAAGCAGGCTTACCAGCGTTACCGTGATGACCCGAATTTCCTGGCGGAATTCCGCTATGAACTGAAGCATTATGCCGGCCGTCCTTCACCGGTCTACCATGCAAAACGCTGGTCCGATATGCTGGGTGGCGCCCAGATTTACCTGAAGCGTGAAGACCTGAACCATACGGGTGCACATAAGATCAACAACGTCATCGGGCAGGCGCTCCTGGCGAAACAGATGGGCAAGACCCGGGTGATTGCAGAGACCGGTGCCGGTCAGCATGGGGTTGCGACAGCGACCATCGCCGCCCGTTACGGGATGGCATGCCATATCTTCATGGGCAGTGAGGATGTCGCCCGTCAGGCGCAGAATGTCTATCGGATGAAGCTGCTGGGTGCCAATGTGGTTTCTGTCACTGCCGGTTCGAATACGCTGAAAGATGCCTTGAACGAGGCGATGCGTGACTGGGTTGCGAATATTGAAAATACCTTTTATATCATCGGGACAGCAGCTGGCCCTCATCCGTATCCAAAGATGGTGCGGGATTTCCAGTCTGTCATCGGGGAAGAATGTCTGGCCCAGATGCCGGAAATCGCCGGCCGCCAGCCGGATTATGTGGTGGCGGCCTGTGGCGGCGGTTCCAATGCGATTGGGATTTTCTATCCGTATATCGGCCATAAGGATGTCAAGCTCATCGGGGCGGAAGCAGCAGGGGATGGACTGGAGACAGGCCGTCATGCGGCTTCACTGACGATGGGTGTCCGGGGTGTGCTGCATGGCAACCGGACGTTGCTGCTGCAGGATGACGATGGCCAGATCATCGATACGCATTCGGTTTCTGCCGGGCTGGACTATCCGGGTATCGGTCCTGAACATGCGTACCTGCGGGACATCGGCAGGGTGGAATATGTCGGAATCACTGATGAGGAAGCGCTTGCAGCGTTCCATGCACTGACCCGTGTCGAGGGAATCATTCCCGCGCTGGAATCCAGCCATGCGCTGGCTCAGGCGATGAAGATGGCTCCGGGACTGCCCAAGGACCAGATTATCCTGGTCAATGTGTCAGGCAGGGGGGACAAGGATATGCATACGGTTGCCCAGCGTGCCGGTTATGAATGGTGATGTGGCTTTCCCGTTTTTGAATGTCACTTATGGAACAGAACAGATAAACAGGACTGAATATGTCACGCATTGAACAAACACTGAAAACACTGAAAGAACAGGGCAGGAAAGGCCTGGTGCCTTTTGTGACTGCCGGTTATCCGACGATTGGACAGACGGTGCCTGTCCTGCATGCACTGGTTGAAGGCGGTGCCGACATCATTGAATTCGGGATGCCGTTTTCCGATCCGATGGCGGATGGCCCCATCATCCAGCATTCTTCTGAGGTTGCCCTGAAAAACGGGATGACATTGAAGAAGGTGCTGGCGCAGGTGGCGGAATTCCGGAAAGGCAATACAACAACCCCTATCGTGCTGATGGGTTATGCGAACCCGATTGAGAACATGGGGCAGCAGGCATTTGTGGATGCCGCTTCCGAAGCAGGGGCAGATGGGGTGCTGGTGGTGGATTATCCACCGGAAGAATCCGAGGAATTTGCGGCAATGCTGAAAGCCAAGGGCATGGACCAGATTTTCCTGCTGGCACCGACATCCGTGGATGAGCGTATCCATCATGTCGCCAAGATCGGGGGCGGTTTCATCTATTATGTTTCACTGAAGGGGGTGACCGGGGCCGGCAATATCGATGTGACTGAGGTCCGGCAGCGGATCAACCGGATCAAGGCGATTGTCCCGTTTCCGGTAGCGGTTGGTTTTGGGGTCCGTGATGCTGAAACGGCACGGCGGTTGGGGCAGGCAGCCGATGCGGTGGTGATGGGAACCCGTCTTATCCAGGAAATGGATAAAGTCCAGCCGGAAAAAGCTCCAGAAGCGGTGGCAGCCTTCCTGAAACCGGTCCGTAAGGCACTGGACGAATCGGCTGTTTAGGGTTTTAATAGCGCCTTGTAAGGGAATTCGGCGGTTGAACCGCAAGGAACAGGGGGTGTATCCCATATTCACCCCCTGGCAGATCAGGAGAAGTTATGAGTAGTTGGCTCGACAGTACGGCTTTGCCACGGATCCAGAACCAGGTTGGGCAACGGCGCGTGCCGGCAGGACTTTGGGTGAAATGCCCTTCCTGTGAGGCAGTGCTTTACCGTTCTGACCTGGATTCCAATGTCCGTGTCTGCCCACAGTGCAGCCACCATATGCGTATCCGTGCCCGTGAACGGTTGAACCTGTTGCTGGATGTGGATGGGCGCTATGAAATCGGACAGACGGTTGGTCCTGTCGATTCATTGGGATTCAAGGATAGCAAACGTTATCCCGACAGGCTTCAGGATGCGGAAAAGGCGACGGGTGAGACCGATGCCTTGATTGTCTTGGGGGGAACCATCAATTCCTTGCCAGCGGTGGTTGCCTGTTTTGAATTTGAATTCATGGGCGGTTCAATGGGGTCGGTTGTCGGAGAACGGTTTGTCCGTGGGGTGAAGGCGGCGATTGACCGGAAGGTGCCTTTTGTCTGCATCACGGCATCAGGTGGTGCCAGGATGCAGGAGGGGCTGCTGTCACTGATGCAGATGGCGAAGACCAATATGAGCCTGACCAATCTTTCCGCGGCAGGCCTGCCGTTTGTCACGGTACTGACCGACCCGACGATGGGGGGTGTTTCTGCTTCGTTCGCTTTCATGGGCGATATCGTGCTGGCAGAACCCAAGGCGTTGGTCGGGTTTGCCGGACCACGTGTCATCGAACAGACGGTCCGTGAAAAATTGCCACCTGGTTTCCAGCGTTCGGAATTCCTGCTGGAAAAAGGGGCGATTGACCGTATCGTCGACCGCCGTGATATGAAGCAGGAGCTGTTTGAACTGCTGTCGATGCTGTTGGGTAAACATAAGCTGTCTTGATGGCAGTACTGCAATGGTTTTCCAAACGCCTGTTCTTGAAGACGGGCGTTTGTTGTTTTTCAGGCCTTTATCATAGGTGATGGAGATGACTACAGGACAACAGGCAGGGCACAGGCGTACCTTGGCCGAATGGGTGGACCGTATTGAGGCAATGCACCCTCAGGACATCGCTTTGGGCCTTGACCGCATCGGTGCAGTCAAGGAGCGGCTGTCAATCACTTTCAGCTGTCCTGTGGTGATTGTCGGCGGCACCAACGGCAAAGGTTCCACCTGTATGATGCTTGAGACCATCTGGCGGACAGCAGGCTACAGGGTTGGACAGTACACTTCTCCGCATATCCACCGTTTCAATGAGCGTATCCGCATCGATGGACAGATGGTGGATGATGATGCCCTGATTGGTGCCTTTGAAGCCGTCGAGGCGGTAAGGGGGGATGTGCCGCTGACGTTCTTTGAGTTCACGACCCTGGTGGCGATGAAACTGTTTGCCGATGCCGGGTTGGATGTGGTGGTTCTTGAAGTTGGGCTGGGTGGCAGGTTCGATGCTGTCAACCTGTTGGATGCAGATGTTGCCATTGTCACCAATGTTGACCTTGACCATCAGGCGTTCCTTGGGGATACCCGTGAAGAGATTGGTTTTGAGAAAGCCGGTATTTTCCGAAGAGGCAGGGTTGCGCTTTATGGTGAAGTGGATCCCCCCCAGTCATTGCTGGACCATGCGGCGGCTATCGGTGCAGACCTGAAACGGTATGGCAGGGACTATGAAGGGAAGTCAGATGGCAAGACTTGGCATTACCGGGGATTGGATGGCACGGCCCTTTGGGAACTGCCGTTGCCATCCCTGTACGGCGATTGCCAGGTTGTCAATGCAGCAACCGTGCTGACGGCTGTCTATGTGCTGCGTGACAGGTTGCCGGTTTATATTGAGACGTTTTCTGAAGCGTTGCCGCATATCCAGCTGCCAGGACGGTTTGAGGTCATCCAGCATAATCCTTTGGTGATTGTCGATGTCTCGCATAATCCCCATGCCGCCCGGACGCTGGCAGGCAACCTGGCATCATTGCCCTGTAAAGGCAGGACATTGGCGGTTTATGGGGCGATGGCAGACAAAGATATTGATGGGGTGGTCCGTATCCTGAAGGACCAGATTGATGAGTGGTATATCACCAACCTGCCGTTACCCCGTGCGGCGACTGTGGATGTCCTGCTGGAAAAGCTGTTGGCAGCAGGCATTCCCCGTGAACGGATCACCGTGTGCGAAGAAGCGGAAAAAGCATTGGACAGTGCACGGAAAAACGCATCGAATGATGATAGAATAACCGCATTCGGATCCTTCTGGGTGGTCACGGGTGTCACACCGCCTGATTGCTGCCAGGAATCCAGTAACCATCAGTGATTGCATGAGTCTGTTTTCATTTTTCCGCCGCGATAAAACGGCACAGGACAACAACCGCACGACGGAGCGGAATACGCGGCCTGACACAGAAAAACAGGGAAGGCGTGGACGCAGTGCTGCACCTGCTGAAGCCGATCCACAGCTTCCAGAAAAACAGCGTGCCCGCCGCCGCCTGATTGGTTCCATTGTCCTTGTCGTGGCAGCATTGATTGTGTTGCCGTTGGTTTTTGAATCCAAGCCGCAGAAACCGAACCTGAACATTGCAGTGCAGGTTGATTCCAATGCTTCTCCATCTGCACCAGCACCTCAGCCAGAAGCGCAGCCTGCCCAGACATCAGACCAGCAGCCTGTCCCTGAGAATGCAGGTGCTGCAGCACAGGAACAGGCAACGGATGCCGCACAGCCAGTCCAAGCCCCAGTTTCTGAACCCGCGAGAGAGGTTGTCTCGGACCGTAATGCCGAGCAGGCAAGAGTGGACAAGGAACGGCAAACCAAGGCAGACAGGGAATTGGCAGAGAAAGAACGCAAAGCCAAGGCAGAACGTGAAAAAGCCGACCGTGAGCGGGAGGCAAAGGCCAAGGCAGACCGGGAAAAAGCTGACCGCGAGCAGGCAGAGAAAGAACGTAAGGCCAAAGCAGAACGTGACCGGGCAGAACGGAAAGCTTCGAAAGAAAAGCCTGCCAAGAAAAAAACAGCAGGCGGTGACCCGATCGGTCAGATGATTGCCAATAAGACGAAGCGCCGTTGACCGGTTGATGGAGCAGTGCCTTGACATGGTTTGACATCCTGCTGGTCCTGTTGGTTGGGGGACTGATGCTCCGCAGTACGGTCAGCGGTGCCATCAGGGAAGCGGCTTCATTGGCGGGTTGGGTGATTGCCTTTTATGTGGCGACCCATTTCGGTGATGCGGTAGCGCCTTGGTTGCCAAGGTCGATGACTGAAGGGACTGCTGGTGCCGTCATCCTGTTCTTGGTGATGTTCATCGGGACGCGGATCCTGGTCTGGCTGGCAGGCAGGATGGCCAGGGGGATGGTCAGTGCAGTTGGACTTTCGTCACTGGACCGTCTGCTTGGTGCTGCGTTTGGGTTCTGCAAAGGCATGGTCATTGCGGTAGCGTTGGTGCTGGTTGCCGGGTTGACCGACCTGCCTCAGAAACCGTTCTGGCAGGATGCCATGTTCTCGCCGGTGATGGTTGCATTGGCAAAACAGACTATGCCTTTTTTGCCGGATTATCTGGCAAGACAGATACATTTCTGAAGCTGGAAACAGCATGGGATTTTTAGTGAGGAGACCACCATGTGTGGGATTGTTGGTATTGTTTCGAAATCGCCGGTCAATCAGCTGATTTATGATGCATTGCAGCTTCTGCAGCATCGTGGACAGGATGCTGCAGGGATTGCTACCTGCAACAACGGCAAATTTGCCATGTTCAAGGCAAACGGGCTGGTCAGGGATGTGTTCCGGACCCGTAATATGCGGGCATTGCCCGGTGTCTGCGGAATCGGGCATGTCCGTTATCCAACTGCTGGTTCTGCGCGGAATGAAGAAGAAGCGCAGCCTTTCTATGTCAACGCCCCGTTTGGCATGACCTTTGCCCATAACGGCAACCTGACGAACTGCGACGAGCTCAAGGCGGATATGTTCCGGAATGACCGCCGCCATATCAATACCAATTCGGATTCTGAAGTCCTGCTCAATGTGCTGGCACATGAAATCCAGCAGGCATCCAGCGGGTCTTCGCTTGACCCAGCCACTTTGTTCAAGGCAGTCGGTGTCCTGCACCGCCGGGTCCGGGGGGCTTATGCAGCGGTTGCCCATATCGCAGGTTACGGTATCTTGGCGTTCCGGGATCCTTATGGCATCCGCCCATTGTGTATCGGTTCGGCAGAAATCAACGGCAGTACTGAGTATATGGTTGCCAGTGAATCGGTTGCGCTGGAAGGGCTTGGTTTCCGCTTCATGCGTGATGTTGCCCCTGGTGAGGCCATCTTCATCGATTTGGACGGTGAGCTGTCCTGCTGCCAATGCGCTGAAAACCCGAGCCTGAATCCCTGCATCTTTGAATACGTTTACCTGGCACGTCCTGATTCCCTGATTGATGGGGCATCCGTTTATGCGACCCGCCTGAAGATGGGCGAATACCTGGCAGAGAAAATCAAGCATGAAATCCCGACCGGCGATATCGATGTTGTCATGCCGATTCCAGATTCTTCCCGTCCAGCGACCATCCAGCTTGCCCTGAAACTGGGCATCGAATACCGTGAAGGGATGATCAAGAACCGCTATATCGGCCGTACCTTCATCATGCCTGGGCAGGCTGTCCGCAAACGTTCTGTCCGTCAGAAACTCAATACCATCGGTTCTGAGTTCAAGGGCAAGAACGTGCTGCTTGTCGATGATTCCATCGTCCGGGGCACCACTTGCCGTGAAATCATCCAGATGGTCCGTGAAGCCGGTGCCAACAAAGTCATGTTCGCTTCTGCCGCCCCACCGGTCCGGTATCCGAACGTCTATGGCATCGATATGCCGACCCGCCAGGAACTGATTGCCGGCAGGGGACAGTCTGTTGAGGAAATCCGCCGTGAAATCACGGCTGATGCGTTGATTTACCAAGACTTGGCAGACCTCAAGCGTTCAGTCACCGATGTCAATCCAGCTCTCACCAGTTTTGATGCATCCTGTTTTGATGGCATCTATATCACCGGGGATGTGACACCGGAATATCTTGATAGGCTTGAAGAGTCCCGCCTGCATCCTGATTCTGCGTTTGCGCCATCTGATGATGGGGTCCGCAACCAGCTGAACCTGTTCCGGGCATCAGGCAACGACTGATTGAAAAACAGATGTCCAATACCCGGGGTGGTCCGCCGCTCCGGGTTTCATTTTTTGAGAAAACCATGAGCAAAGCCTTTACCAAAGAATCTGACCAAGCTGATGATGAAGTCCAGACCGATGCACCCGTGCTGCCGGCAGGCTTCAAGAACTACATCACTCCTGAAGGCCTGAAGGCGCTCAAGGATGAATACCTTGACCTGATTGACAACGAACGGCCGAAAACTGTTTCCATCGTCTCTTGGGCGGCATCCAACGGTGACCGTTCGGAAAATGGCGATTACATCTATGGCAAGCGCCGTCTTCGGGAAATCGACCGCCGCTTGCGTTTCCTGCTCAAGCGGATTGAATCGGCGGAGGAATTCGATCCGAGCATCCATCATGGCAATGACCAGATTTTCTTTGGGGCGACGGTCACCTATGCCCGTGAGGATGGGGAAGAAAACACCGTCACCATCGTCGGCATCGATGAGTTCGACCCGTTGAAGGGGCGTATTAGCTGGATATCACCGATGGCGAAAACCCTCATCAAGGCGCATGAAGGCGATATAGTGACCCTGCGTACGCCAAACGGCCTTGAGGAACTCGAAATCCTAGAAGTCAGTTATCCAGTCCCCAGGCGTTGATGTCTTTCTGATAAATCCGGTGCAATCCGCCATCTAAATGTCAACAGAATCCGCTTCAGCGGTAGATGGTTCGAAGAACGGCTTCTCTTGAAGCTGACAGGAAAGTTTTCCTCTCTGAATCATCCGCAAGGATGGCAGTAATTTTTAAAAATAGGCTATCAAATACAAAAAGTAGCCTGTAAACAAAACCTAAATCAGAATATTAAATATTTATAAACAGACAATGGATTTGAAGTTTGTATGCATGTTTTTTTCTATGCTATAAGAAGATACTTTTACAGATTTATCTCTCTTTGAGTAATAAAAAACGCACCCCTCCTGTCCATCTACTGAAAGCCAAAAATGAACAAGATATTCAAAGTCGTCTTCAATAAAGTCCGTGGCATGTTTGTTGTCGGTAGTGAAATCATCAAATCCCATGGCAAGTCCAAGTCCACAAGCAAGAAAGCGGTTGCCTCACTGGCTGCCGCTTTCTTGTTTGGGGTGTCGGGGACTGCTTTGGCGGGTAGTGTCAACCAGGCTGATGCTGTCGATGGAAAGATTGTTTATAGCAATCGTATTAATATCATCGATGCCAGTGCAACAGATAATGGGGAAGGCAGTCTTCGTTCATATGGGATAGGCATCACCGCATCTGAAAATACGGCTGTTGAAGTCAATATAGCGGATGGTGCTCAACTGATTGTCAATAATGAATTGACAGGTACTGATAGGAATTACGGTATTTCAGTTGTTGGAGACGGTAATGCGTTGACGATTAATGGGGATGTGATTGTCGACGATAAGGCTGTAGGTAAAACCTAGGCAAGGGGGGTGAGGAATAACGGCACAGGATCTGGGAATGTCCTTGTATTCAATGGTGTAGCGGATATTGTCGCAAGCGGTCGCCAGGGCGGTAATAATTATGTCACTGGGATTGACACATGGGGTGGGAGCACTACATTTAATGGCGATACAAAAATTACTGGACAACGGCTTGACTCAACGGGAACAGAATGGGCTAATGCAGTACAGTCAGACCATGCAACCATTAGCTTTAATGGTGGTGTGACCCAGCTTGTAGCGGAAAATGATAACTATTCCGCCCAGACTTTGAGTATCAATCCAGGTTCAACACTTAACTTTGGTGTTGATGCAACAGCAGGCAATACCAAAACCACGTTGACAGCGCGTTCACCATTCGGTGCCACAGGCATAGGTTTCAACAGTGGAGCAGCAGACTCCACAGTGAATTTCTCAAAAGGGGATGTCGAAATCAATGCCATTATCAGTGATGGTGTTGCAAAGACAAATGCGGTCGGTATCCTTGCTAGCGGGGTGACGGCGGACAGTGTAAATGTCACAGACGGTGTCAGGGACTTTACCATCAATGTCTATGGAGCCGGTTATTTTAATGGAAATTTGGGATATTCTAATGGTACTGCCGCTATTGAGACTATTTACCGTAAAGTCAATATTGATTCTGAAAAATTCAATATCAATGTTGTTTCAGGTCAAGATGTCGGCAATACAGTGCAGTTTGACAGTACCCAAGCGGATGATAATTACGATGATGCCAAGGGTATCTGGAATCTTTTGGGAGCAGTCTCTGTTGGTGCTGACACGGAGACTAATATCCAGGTCAGTGAGGCTTACAAGACCAGTGCATATGGCATTGTCAATCAACAGGGAACAGTCAGTATCCTTGGTGATACAACAATCAACGCATCAGGAGCAGATGGTCAAGATTCAGTAGCTGTTTTGAGCTATGAGGGGCAGGTTGTTTTAGGTAGTGAAGGTAAGAAAGTCAACCTTACGGGAGATGTTATAGCTACAGAGAATTCCACAATAGCCTTAAACGGTGATACTGGTATTGATGGTACGGTTTATGTTGATGATGAAGGCTCTGAACTTATTGTCGCAGATGGAGCAGAAGTTAAGACTAGGAACCTTGTTGGCGAAGGCAGTGTCGATATCGGCAAGAAAGATTCTTCAGACGGACACCTGACGGTATCCGAAGGAGCCGGTCATCTGTCGACCCTGGACGTCAACACAGCTGGCAGCACGGCGAACCTGATGGTAGCGGAAGGCAAGGACTACACTGTCGGCAGGCTGGTCAACGCCGGCACAGCGACCCTGGAACGAGTCGGGTTTGTGGACGGCCGCGTTGAAGGCAATGGTGCAGGCATCTACAACACAGGCAAAGTCATAGCGAAAGACGGTACGTTCAGTGGCAACAGAGCTACCTACGGTGGCGCGGTCTGGGTGACTGGCGGAGGGGAAGCCACAATCCGGGATGCTGCCTTCACGGGCAACATTGCGTCCAGCCAGGGTGGAGCAGCAGGCATCGGTACGAAAGGCGGCAAGCTGACGGTTGCCGGCAGCGAATTCACCGGCAACAAAGCCCAGAGTGGCGGTGCGGTGGCCGGGTACAAAGACCTGGAGATTGCTGGCAGCACATTCAGCGGCAACATAGCGGAAGGCGAGAATGAAGACGGCGGCGGCGGAGCACTGATGCTCGGTGCGCTGGCCAAGGCAAGCATAAGCGGCAGCACGTTCAGCGGCAACGAATCCAGGAACTATGGTGGCGGTGCAATCGACATGCGCAAGGGGGATGTTGCCGACAACAGTGCGGCGCAGCTTGACATCGTCGGCAGCACATTTGAAGGGAACAAGGCGGCGACGGACGGCGGCGCCATCTACAACACGTTCTACAACAATGCTGCAGAGGGCGTAGAGGGCGTCAGCATCGCGGGCAGCACGTTCAGCGGCAACAGGGCTGAGGGCGATGGCGGTGCCATCTACAACGACGGTGCGGCAGACGCCAAGGGCAACGGCGGTGTCATTACAGTCACGGGCGGCAGCTTCACGGGTAATGTTGCCGGCAACTACGGTGGAGCCATCTACAATGCCGACGGTGCGGAACTGAAGGTTGCCGGCACCACATTCGGCGGCAATGCCGACGGTGCAGGCAACAAGGCCGTTTATGGCGGAGCCATCTCGAGTGAAGGCGACCTTGAAATCACAGATGCCCAGTTCATCGGCGACAGTGCCACGAAGGGAGGCGGGGCCCTGGACATCAATGCTGGTGGGAACACCATCAGCGGCAGTGCATTTGAAGGCAATACCGCAGAGACCCGCATGGGCGGAGCCATCGTCCAGTGGGGCGGAGATACAGGCATAAGTGGCAGCACGTTCAGCGGCAACAAGGCGGTGGAAGCTGGCGGAGCTATGGCGCTGTATGGCGGCAGCACCGCCATCAGCGGTAGCACGTTTGAAGACAACAGTGCATCCGGCGGGGAATACTCGTCTGGCGGAGCGCTGAACATCGCTTCTGGCACAAACACCATCATGAAGAGCACGTTCAGTGGCAACAGTGCGGCTGATGACGGTGGAGCGATAGCGCAGTGGGGAGGAGCAACGACCATCGCCGGCAGCACATTTGATGGCAATAGCGCGATGGGCAACGCAGGCGGTGCCATCATGGTATCCGTTGGCGGAGGCGGCATGACCGTCCAGTCGTCGGAAGACGGTGCGGCGACCACGTTCAGCGGTAACGAAGCCCAGAGCGGCGGTGCGGTCGGCAACTTTGCTTCCCTGGAAATCCAGGAAGGCACGTCGTTCAGCCGGAACATAGCGAAAGGGGATGAAACAGACGGCGGCGGTGCGCTGTACCTTGGTGCGGCAAGCACGACCAGCATAGACGGTGCTGTCTTCAGTGGCAACGAATCGCAGACTGCTGGTGGCGGTGCAATCGACATGCGCAAGGGGGATGTTGCCGACAACAGTGCGGCGCAGCTTGACATCACCGGCAGCGAGTTCACCGGCAACAAAGCCAAGACTGACGGCGGTGCAATCTACAACACGTTCTACGGCAGTGCGGATGAAAGCGTAGAGGGCGTGAACATCGCGAGCAGCACGTTCAGCGGCAACAGGGCTGAGGGCGATGGCGGCGCGGTCTACAACGACGGTGCGGCAGACAAGGTGGGCAATGGCGGAGTGCTGACCGTCACGGGCGGCAGCTTCACGGGTAATGTTGCCGGCAACTACGGCGGAGCCATCTACAATGCGGAAGGCGCTAAGCTGGCCGTTGCGGGCGGTGCGTTCACGAAGAACACAGCGGCAAGCCAAGGCGGAGCCATCTACAATGCAGGGATAATGTCAGTTGCTGATGGTTCTTCCTTCACTGAGAATGCGTCGTCAAAGTCCCATGGTGGTGCCATTTACAACACGGGAGATGTTAACGTTGAATCCGCCAGTTTCACGGGCAATACATCTAATGCTGGTGGTGGAGCAATCTTCAGCTACAAAGGCGTCCTTACTGTCAAAGATTCGACGTTTAAGGAAAATACCGCAAAAACTATTGGTGGTGCGGTCAGCAGTGCCTCAACGACCGTCCTGAAAGTGGACAATTCCCAGTTTGAAGGAAACACTTCACAACAGGGGGGAGCTATCTATATAAACAGCGCATCTGCAAAGGTTCTGAATTCTGAATTCACTGGAAATCAGGCTACTGGCATCGGGATAACCAGTGGTGGTGGGGCTATCAGTATCACCATATCAGGCAATGGGACTGTCTTGGACAGGGATAAATTTACTGGGAATAAAAATACGGCGGCGAACCGTACAGATACCGGTGGCGGTGCGGTCATGGCGGTTGGCTCTGTTACCATCAAAAATTCAGAGTTCACAGACAACGAGGCTGGAAAGTATGGCGGCGCGGTTTTCCTGAAGAAGGCAAATGCGGCAAACGTATCGAAGTCTGTCAACGACAGCAAGTTCACCGGCAATACAGCTGGTTCATCTGGTGGTGCTGTCTATGTTGCAACGGGCGTGGAAGCGAAGATTACCGGTACCCTGTCCGGTTCTGGCGAAGAAACGACCAGTACATCGGTTTTCTCCGGCAACATAGCGAAAGGAGATGGTTCGAACGGATATGGAGGCGGTGCGATTGCCATGACTGGATCCAGTACAGTAGAGCTGGAAGGAGTCTTGCTCACTGGCAACAAGGCGACAACCGGTGTTGGTGGAGCCATTCTCAATATTGCTGATAACAAGACTGCGGGAACCCTGAAGGTGAAAGACACCGTATTTCGCAGCAATGAGGCACAACAAGGGTCTGCGATATTCAACATAGGGACGTTGGATGTCAAGGGTTCCACCTTCGATAACAACATAGCGAGTGGTCCGGGTGGTGGTGCGCTGTTCTTGGGGGCGACTAGCACAACGTCCATCAGTGGAAGTATCTTCGAGGGCAATGAATCCTCAGCGAGTATCGGCGGTGCGATTGACATGCGCAAGTACGACTTGGGCAACAACAAGGATGCGGAACTTGACATTGCCGGCAGCGAGTTCATCGGCAACACAGCGGCGACGGACGGCGGTGCGATTTACAACACGTTCTACAACAGTGCTGCAGAGGGTGTTGAGGGCGTGAACATCGCCGGCAGCGAGTTCATCGGCAACGTAGCGGCGTCGGGTTCCGGCGGCGCAATCTACAATGCCGGGGCGGTTGCGGAAGGCGGCACAGATGCGGGCAGCGGGCAGCACGGTGTGCTGACCGTCACCGACGGCACGTTTGAGGGCAACACAGCGGCAAGCCAGGGCGGCGCCATCTACAATGCGGAAGGGGCGAAGCTCATCCTTGCGGGCGACAACACCTTCAGCGGCAACAGTGCTGCAGGCAAAGCGAACGACATCGCCAACGCGGGTGAGATTGCCGTCACCGGCGGCACCACCCGGCTTGAGAGTGGTCTTGTGAACACTGGTTCGGTGAAAGTTACAGGCGGCGTCAATGATGGCAGCGGCAACGTCAGCGGCACCACGCTTGCGGTTGCAGGTCTGGACAACGCAGGCACCGTCACCGTCGACAGCGGGCGTCTGACCCTGCTGAGTGAAGCCCGGGGCAGCGGCACCATCACCATCGGGAACAACACCTATGATGAGACCGGCACAGTCCTGGACAAGGCATCGAAAGAGACCCTGGATGCCGTGCTTGACCTGGGTTATGACGCCGAGCTGAACAGACTTGCGCTGAACAAAGACGCGATGCTCGAGGTGTCCGATGAGGCATCCGTGACCGTCAGGGAAGTTGAAGGCGAAGGCTTCGTGAAGGTCGATGAGGCCAGTGCACTGACCGTCGGCAACGGTGAAACCAGCTCCACGCTGGGTCACCTGGCGAACGCAGGCACCGTCAACACCGTAGGGGAAGTTGCGTCCTCGAGCGTAGACGGGGCAGACGGCACCATCAACGTCGGCACAGGGGAGGCC
>JAFWUI010000033.1 GCA_017524145.1 Oxalobacter sp.
GCCGGGTCACGTCTTGTAAAGACGGCGACCAGTTCCATATCCGCTGCATCATTGACGGCGCATTCGACACCCCGGCCGAGATTGCCGTAACCTAAAATACCAACTCTGGTAGTCATTCTTCAATTCCCCATTGATCTGATTAAACAAAATGCTCCCCATGACCTCCCTGGCAATTCCAGCTACAGTGGTCTGATACAGACAGGGAGAGATCGGCTATCCGTAACCTGCTGTGATACGTTCACAACAATTGCAATAAAAGATTAAGCAAAGTCCATGCCAACAGAAAAACCATACACAAGGTATGAAAGTACCCCATGATTCCAATGGTTAAAGGCAGGATGATATGTTCCGTTGAATGTCGGTTCTGCACCAAAACAGTGCACCTTTATGCCATGCACTGGAACAGTGCGTCCTTACCGGTAATGGATGCACCATCTGAATCCAGTTCTTGATCAACTGGTGACAGCCCATTGTGATGCTCCAACCATCAATATCCGAAGCATCCTTATCCAAATCAGAAATGGACAGCCTGAAGTGCCTCCAGCAATAAGGCTGGGTCATTGGCTGCAAGTTTTGTGGCATCTGACAATATCTGGCGGAAACGCCGTGCCCCCGGCAAACCTGTCATCAGCCCCAGCATATGACGGGTAATCCCCTGCAGCCGGAGTCCCTTGTCTCCATAAAGCGATAATTGACGGTCAATATAAGGAATCATCGCCTCAACGATTTCAGCAGGCGTCTTGACGGACGTATTGTCATCGTAGAAACGGGCATCAAATGATGCCATCCGGTAAGGGTGATGATAAGCCGCCCTGCCAATCATCACACCATCCACATGCTTCAGCTGTTCCGCAACCTGTTCTGGCGTTTCAATCCCCCCATTGATAAGGATTTCACAATCTGGAAAGTCTTCTTTCAATTGATGGACAATCTCGTAATGCAATGGGGGAACATCCCGGTTTTCCTTGGGAGACAGTCCTTTCAGGATGGCATTCCGGGCATGTACGATGAAAATCCTGCATCCAATATCAACAAGCTCTCCCATAAAATCCCGGACAAAACCATACGTATGGATATCATCCACCCCAATCCGGTGCTTGACGGAAACATCAATGGATACCGCATCCTGCATGGCTTTCACACATTGCGCCACCAAAGAAGATTCTTTCATCAGGCATGCCCCAAAAGCACCTTTCTGCACCCGTTCTGAAGGACAGCCACAATTCAGGTTGATTTCGTCATACCCCCATTTTTCTCCCAATCTCGCACAGGTTGCCAGTTCCTGAGGATCACTGCCTCCCAACTGCAATGCAACTGGATGCTCTTCTTCACTGAAATCCAGATGACGGGCGACATCACCATGTATCAGGGCTGCTGTAGTCACCATCTCGGTGTACAGCCAGGTATGACGGCTGATCAGCCGGTGGAAATAACGGCAATGCCGGTCCGTCCAATCGAGCATGGGTGCAACGGCAGTTTTTCGTTTTTTGTAACTTGTTGATTTATGATTGTTATATGCCATTTACTTAAAGTAAATTATCAAATGATTTTGCTCCATTACTCACCATTTTGAGTTTTCACTGCTTCAGAAGTGTGCCAGAACTGCATCATGGGAAACTGGAATCTTTCCACTTTATTTCCTTGCCTCCGAGGCGATTATAACCTTTAACATGCAGTCATTCCGTATATGCTGTTTTTGCTGAATAGAATCCGACAGATGGCCGCTGTTTCATGCTTATCCAATCACCATCTTCTTGCCATCTGATTTGAATCAGGCGAAATTGATATCGGAAGACATCTGCATACTCACAGAAAACAGCTGATATGCTGTTTGATGAAAAATTCATTATAAAAATCAATAACTTTTCCTTTTCCTGCATTTACGGTGATAAGTGGTAGAATCATATAATCAACACCAGCTTTCGAACAATGCCAAGAGAATCTACCTGATGGTCTGATAGGTTTCCGGAAACTTCCGGAGGATTTAGATTAGAAATGATTTTAGCCTTTATTGCTGTGATTTTTGGCTTGGCTCTCCTTGTCTGGAGTGCTGACCGTTTTGTAGAAGGGTCAGCTGCTACTGCCAGATATTTTGGTATGCCACCACTATTGATCGGCATGGTGATTATTGGTTTTGGCACCTCCGCACCAGAAATGGTGGTCTCGATGCTGGCTGCCTCCCAAGGCAATCCGGGAATTGCCTTGGGGAACGCCTATGGATCGAACATCACCAACATTGCGCTGATCCTTGGCGTAACTGCACTGATCAAACCCATTAATGTCAATTCCGATGTGCTGCGCAGACAGCTGCCTATCCTGATGGTGGTGACACTGCTCACTATTGGACTGCTCTGGGATCATGACATCTCACGTTTTGAAGCGGTTATCCTGCTGATTGTATTTGCTGGCCTCATGACATGGACCATCGGGGAAGGCCTCCAGAAGAAAAAAGATACCTTGAAAAGCCAAATGGAACTGGAAGTGAGCATCCATGCAATGCCTATCCGCCGTGCAATCTTCTGGCTTGCGGCAGGTATGGGACTTCTGATTGCCAGTTCGCGCATCTTGGTTTGGGGAGCGGTAGAGATTGCCCATGAATTCGGGGTCAGCGACTTGATCATTGGCCTGACCATCGTCGCAATCGGTACTTCACTGCCTGAACTCGCTTCATCAATCCTGGCTGCCAGAAAGGGGGAACATGACCTTGCTCTCGGCAATATTATCGGATCCAACCTGCTCAACACTTTAGCGGTGGTAGGGATTGCAGGAACAATCCATCCAATGATGGTTGAGCCAGAAGTCTTGAACCGTGATGTGGTGGCAATGGCTGCACTGACCCTGTTGCTGTTTGTATTTGGCTATGGATTCAAGCGTGCTGGACGTATCAACCGCATTGAGGGAACAATCCTGCTGGCCTGTTATGTGGGCTACACTGCCTACCTGCTCAATACAGTCTTCAGTGCATGAAACTGGTCTTTGGACATTCCAACAGTATTCCCCTTAAAGATTGCCAATCTTCCTCAAGGCCAGAAGCTTCAGTCTAGGCAGGCTTCACTTTTTTTTGCGATAATTTGGAATCAAATAACTCTTAAAGCTCATTTATGGAATGGCTGTTTGATCCTGAAGCGTGGATATCCCTCGTCGCTCTGACCGTGATTGAGGTCATCTTGGCCATTGACAACCTGGTTTTCATCGCAATCCTGGCCAACAGGCTACCCGCCCACCAACAGAACAAGGCCCGCGTAACCGGGCTGGTGGCTGCCATGCTGATCATGCTGGCCATGCTCTGCCTCCTCTCATGGCTACGGTCACTGACCGAACCCCTTTTCACCCTATTCTCACACGGTTTCTCCGGTAAAGACCTACTGCTGTTCTTCGGTGGCTTTTTCCTGCTTTACAAGACCACAACTGAGCTGCATGAACGTCTGGATGGCACGGTCCGCAAAGAAATCCAACAGAAAGAGGCATCAGCTGGGTTCGGGATTGTTGTCACGCAGATCATTGTTCTGGATGTCATCTTTTCCATGGATGCTGTCGTAACAGCTGTCGGGTTTGCCGACTACTTGGCTGTGATGCTGCTATCAGTCATTTTCTCGGCAATGCTGATGATTTCCATGCAGAAACCCATCACAACCTTCGTCAATACCCACAAGAGCGTTGTCATCCTGTGTCTTGCCTTCCTGTTGATGGTCGGCCTTTCATTGGTTGCTGAAAGCCTTGGATTCGAGATTCCGGAGGGCTATATCTACGCCGCAATCGGGTTCTCTGCCTTGACGGAAGCATTCAACCAGATTGGATGGTACAAAGCCAAAAAAAACATGGCGAAAGTACCTATGCGTGAACGGACGGCAAATCTCGTCCTATCCCTGCTGGGAGGCAAAAAAGAAGCAACCCCTGGTTTGCCACCTGAAACACAGTCAGCCATTGAAGAAGCCCACCTTTTCGGTGAAAAAGAACGGGATATGGTATCAGGCGTCTTGACGTTAGGTGAGCGGAATATCCGCTCAATCATGACACCCAGGAATGACATCGCCTGGGTCGATATGACAGACGATCCCCTAACCATTCAAGAACAGATCCGCAAAGTTCCCCATAGTTTTTATCCGGTCTGCGAAGCCAAGCTCGACAATGTCCGGGGCATTGCACGCGCACAGGACATTCTCAATGATCTGCACCAGCATGGGAAAATCCAGCGGGAAACCCTACATGACGCCATTGTGGTGCCTGAGTCCGTCGGCGTTCTATGGATTATGGAGATGTTTAAGAAAGAACGCGGGCAGATCGGCTTTGTCGTCGATGAGTATGGCTCCATTGAAGGCTTGGTCACCCCGATTGATATCTTAGAAGCCATTGCCGGTGAATTCCCAGATAAAAATGAGGCGTTCGAAGTCAAGGAAATTGAAGATGGTGTTTGGGAAATCGATGGTGCAACCGACCTGTACAGCGTTGAGCATACCCTGGAAACCGATGGTCTGGTTGATGATGACCAGGAATTCTCCACGTTAAACGGTCTGATTATGGAACACCTGGGTACTGTCCCTGTTGTCGGTCAGACACTTGAACACGGTGGTTTCAGGTTTGAAGTGGTCAGCATGGATGGCCAGAGGATAGAGACCGTCAAGATTACACGGATTGAAACACCAGACGCTTGAATCCTGATTTATTTGACTTTTTGGCCAGAACCAGACAAGTCCCATATGGAACCATCAACGCAAGGGCATACTTTCAAGTATGCCCTTTCCTTTGCAACACCCATATCATTCAATCTGCAGAATACAGATACCGCACTCCAAATCCACGGCTCTTGATTGTCTATGGGTTTTGCCAGAAAACCTGTTGCATATGTTCACAGGCGGCCTTGACAGCCCGTGCCATCATGTCGATTTTTGTTATTATTTCAGGATTGGGCACACTGGCAATCTCCGGTGTCGGGACATCCGTTGTCCTTGCAAGGACAACCGGCCAGATTCTGCTTCCGGGCACCATATTGTACAGGATGCTGCTGGTGGCATGATTGTGCCGTTCATTTTTTTGCGATAATTCCAAAGTCAATAACATTTGAAACACATTTATGGAATGGCTTTTTGACCCCAGTGCATGGATTTCACTGGTTACCTTGACCATCCTGGAAATCGTCTTGGGTATCGACAATCTGGTGTTCATTGCGATTCTCTCGGGCAAGCTGCCTGAACACCAGCAGAACAGAGCCCGTGTCACGGGGCTTAGTATGGCAATGTTTGTCCGGATTGCCATGCTGTGCACCCTATCATGGCTGGTCACCCTCACCCAACCGCTGTTCCATATCTATGAGCACCCTTTTTCAGGCCGAGACATCATCCTCTTCATCGGGGGCGGTTTCCTGCTTTTCAAGGCAACATCTGAACTGCATGAACGTCTTGAAGGCGTTGCCCACCATGAGGACTCTCCGAAGAAAGTCATTCCCGGTTTCTGGGTTGTCATTGCCCAAATCATTGTGCTGGATATTGTCTTCTCCCTGGACTCCGTGGTCACCGCAGTCGGTATTGCATCACACCTGCCGGTGATGGTGGCAGCCATTGTCGTTGCTGTGATGATTATGCTGTGGATGCAGAAACCAATCACTGATTTCGTCAATGCACATAAGACGGTTGTCATCCTGTGCCTGGCTTTCCTTCTGATGATTGGTGTTTCCCTGATTGCAGAAAGCTTCAGCTTCGAGATTCCGAAAGGTTACCTCTATGCAGCCATCGGCTTCTCCGTCATGATCGAGTTCTTCAACCAAGTCGGCCAATACCGGATGAAAAAGCACATGGCAAAAATCCCGCTCAGGGACCGGACTGCCAATGCTGTCCTTTTCCTGCTCGGTGGCAGATCCGAGGCTGCGGAACTGTCCCCTGAAGCCCAATCAGTCGTAGAAGACAGGTCAGCATTTGGGGAGAAAGAACGTGACATGGTATCCGGTGTCCTGACATTGGGAGAAAGGAATATCCGTTCCATCATGACGCCACGCAATGATATTGTCTGGGTAAATATGTCAGAAGATGCCCAAACCATCCTGGAACAGCTCCGCAGTATTCCCTATAGCTATTTTCCTGTTTGTGAAGGAAAGCTAGACAACCTCAAAGGAATTGCCCGGGGCAAGGATATTGTTGACGACCTGCATCTGCATGGAAAAATCCAACCTGATACCCTTCACAATGCACTTGTGGTCCCTGAATCCATCGGTGTCCTCCAAGTCATTGACCTGTTCAAATCTGAACGGGGACAGATGAGATTGGCCGTTGACGAATATGGCTCCATCAAAGGACTGGTGACTCCAGTTGATGTGCTGGAAGCGATTGCCGGTGAATTCCCTGATGAAGACGAGTCCCTTAAAGTCAAGGAAATCAGTGATGGTGTCTGGGAAATTGACGGTTCAACTGACCTGTACAGCGTAGAACATACCTTGAAAACCGATGGACTGGTTGATGACAACCAGGAATATTCAACCTTGAACGGCCTTATCATGGAACGTCTAGGCACTGTCCCTGTCATTGGACAGACCCTTGAATACCATGGTTTCCGGTTTGAAGTCATTCAGATGGATGGCCACCGCATCGAGACTGCCAAGATTACGCGGATTGAAACACCAGACGCTTGAATCCCGGCCTGCTTGCTTCTTTTATCCTGCTACAGATTATTTCCTTTTCCTTTCAAGGAATTTTCGGTATATTTCACATTTTTGTTTTAAAAGCTATCACTGCTTGCCAGAAAGATATGCTCCTGTTTCTGGCAACCGTAGAATCAGATAATGGAAATATTCAAAGCCATCATCGAGCAACTGAACACCATTGTCAGCGGTCCCATCCTTTTGCCATTATTGGCAGGAACTGGGCTTTTCCTTTCAGTCGGCTACAAGTTCATCCTTCAGCGGAACGTCATCCATGCTTTCAAGATGCTGCTGCATGGACGGAAAAAAAGTGACAAGGCCGGCGACCTTTCCCCTTTCAATGCCCTGATGACCTCAATGTCCGCCGCAGTCGGAACAGGCAACATCGCCGGTGTTGCCACCGCTATTTATCTAGGCGGTCCCGGCGCCCTTTTCTGGATGTGGGCAGTTGCCATCATCGGTATGGCAACCAGCTATTCTGAGGCAACGCTGGCGGTCCTGTTCCGTGAAAAGGATCCAAACGGCAACTATATCGGCGGCCCGATGTTCTATATCCGGAAAGGTCTGGGAGAACGTTGGAAATGGCTGGCTTTCCTGTTTGCCCTCTTCGGGATGCTTGCAGGTGCCGGTATCGGCAACACTGTCCAGTCAAATTCCATCGGACAGGCGCTTGAACACACCTTCCAGATCAATCCAATGATTTCCGGTATTGTGGTTATGGTTATTGTGGGGCTGGTCCTGATTGGCGGCATCAAACGTATCGGGGAATTCGCCGGACGCCTTGTTCCGTTCATGGCGATTGCCTATTTCCTGGCTGGCGTGCTGATCCTGGTCCTCAACATCACGGAAATCCCTGCTGCCATTGGCCTTATCATCAAAAGTGCCTTCACATCCCAAGCTGCAACAGGCGGTTTCCTTGGTGCCACGGTCTGGAGTGCTATCCGGTTCGGGATTGCCCGGGGCATTTTCTCCAATGAAGCCGGTATGGGCTCTTCTCCAATCGCCCATGCGACTGCCCAGACAGACAGTCCCCAGCAGCAGGGTATCATTGCCATGCTGGGGGTTTTCCTCGACACCATTGTCATCTGTTCCATCACTGGACTGGCAATCGTCATCACTGGCGCCTGGACGAGCGGTCATAATGGCGCTGCCATGTCTGTCACTGCCTTTGAAAGTGCCCTGCCAGGCTTCGGACAATATATCGTCAGTATCGGCCTTGTCCTCTTTGCATTGACCACCATCATCGGTTGGAGCCTCTACAGTGAAAAATGCACCCAGTACCTGTTTGGTGTCAGGTCCATCAAATGGTTCCGCATCATCTGGGTCTTGATTGTGCCATTCGGTACATTCCCGTTTGTCAACCTCGAGGCACTGTGGTCACTCGCTGACCTGCTGAATGCCCTGATGGCAATCCCCAACCTGATTGCGCTGCTGCTGCTTTCACCTATCCTGTTCCAAATCACCAAAGAATACTGGGCAAAGAAGAAAGACGAAGAATAAGGCAACCAGGAAAAGCAATGCATCTCAGGCAACAGGGGAACCTGTGGATCCACAGGTTCCTTTCTTTTTTTGCCAATCCAGCACAAGCTGCTGGATACAATCAGCGACTTCCTGATGCTTCATCTGATAAGTGTGCCCTGTTCCTTTGATGAAGACCAGCCTGTTCTGTGCTGCGGTCGGCATATGGTCATTGATGTTCTGCAGAAAACCTGTAGGATTACCATCGGTAAAGGTGTCATAGGTGCCAATCAACAGTGCGCCAGTATGGGTAATCTGCCGGCACTGGGTAAAATCACCTTCAGATTCCGTAAAGACATTGTTGAGAATTCCTGAAAACAGCCAGTCCCATGCGGTGTAAGCGATACAGGCCACCCAGCCCATGAATGGGAAAGGCAGCATCTCACCGCCATATCCCTGCTCAACCTGATTCTTGATCCAGGACTTTTCCCGTTCTGTCACGACAGACATCATATAGTTCAGATTCGCAGGACTGAGCAGCAGAAAATGAGCCACTCGGGAATCATGGTGACGCGAAAGATAACGGATTACCTTGTTCGCCCCCAGTGAATGACCAGCAAGGATAATCTGGCTGTAGCCAGCATGCTCTGCAAAATCAAGGTATGCGTCGATATCTTCATCTGTATAGGCAAACCGCTCATTCCATGACCCGATGAGTTCTTTCTGACCTGTCAAAACATTGTCCGTCTGTATCCGGTCAAATGCATCATTGGTCTGCGCATAAAGGAAATCAATACCGCCCTGATTCAAGGTATTGCCAATGTTGTAGTAAAACGGATTGGAATAGAAATTCCCATGGATACCGGTAATGGCAATCACAAGCGTACCGCTGCCCTGTTCCGTACGGAACAGGACGCCGTCCAGCACCGTACCCCGTTCTGTAGCTACCCTACACGCTTCCATCATGACAACCATTCCCCTATAAAACGCCTGGCATTCCATCCAGGAGAGCGTTCCTGTCTCCTTCGGCAATCCTTTCCACTGGCTGCTTGACTATTCGACAGACAGCCAGATACACCGATGGGATGGTGTCGCATAACAGGCATTGCAGGACACACACTGCGATACGGTGCTTTCCCCTCGAAGCATCTTGCCCGGCAGGTCAGGTTCCCGAATCAATGGACGCGAAAGTGAGAGGAATTCAATCCTGGTTTCATTCAATGCAGACTCCATACATTTGAGACTTCGCCAGCCACCAACAGCAATGACTGGAATATCAACCTGCCTTGCAAGCATTGAAGCAAACCCTGCAAAGTACCCTTCATTGATGCCGGCACGAATTCCCTGCACTGACGTTCCATTGCCGCTGACCTCGATAGAATCAATGCCTGCTTCAGCAAGCGCCTTGCAGACAGCCAGGCTTTCCGGCTCTTCCAGCCCGCGATAAGTGAAGTCACTGCAATTGACCTTGGCTGTCAGATGGATTCCTGGAACAGTTTCACGGATACCTTTGATGATTTCAAACAGGATACGGATCCGGTTTTCCATTGAGCCACCCCAATCATCAGAACGATGATTGACCGCAGGGCTGATAAACCGGCTGAGAAAGAAGAAATGGGCGGCATGAACCTGTACACCATCGAATCCAGCATCTTTTGCACGGCGTGCCGCATCAACAAAGAGACCAATCACTTCCCTGATTTCTTCCCCTGTCATCGCATCCGGTTCAATGAGCGTTTTTCCCCTATAAAAACCACCCAATGCAATCTGTGCAATGACAGGACAGTTTTCCTGATGGATCAATTCGGTCAGCCTCCTGTATTGTGGAATCAGTCCATCATGGGAAAGCCGCATCATGCCACCGAAGTACTGGTCATTGTCAGCAACGCTGGTAAACCCTGTAATGATTGCGCCTACGCCTCCTTTTGCCAGTTCACGGTAAATCTCATAAGTCTGGTCAGTGATTCCGCCATCTGGAAGCGCAAGTCCTTCCCATGTTGCAGAACGTACAAGGCGGTTTTTCAGTATCAGATTGCCAAGTCTTGCTGTCTCAAACAGTTTTTTCATGATTCTCTATGGTGCTTCCAGAATGGATTGACCCAATCCCAAGAAGTGGATCAGCGAGCACAGATCAGACCAACCATCCCTGATTCCACTTCCTGCCACAACTGAAGATGTGAATGTATTCAGAAAGAATACCGACGCATGCCACCATCAACCGTTACGGTTGTACCCGTGATGTATTTCGCAGCAGGCGAGGCAAGGAACACAACAGCATTGGCGACATCCTGCGCTTCGCCAAAATCCCGCATGGCGATTTCACGTTCAGCAAACTGTTTACGGGCATCCCCAGGATACAGGCGGCGTATCTGAGCAGTATCAATCAAACCTGGCTGCACACAGTTCACGCGGATACCATATTGACCAACCTGTTCTGAAAGTCCTTTTGCCCAGACAACCAGCCCTGCTTTTGCAACCATCGCAGCATTGACTTCCTCTGGTTCCAGGTTACCAGACAGATTGACAATCGCCCCTGACTTACGGGCAATGAAATGGTCCAGCAGCTGCTGGGTCAACTGACGGTGACGGTCAAAATTCAGTGTCATTCCCTCAACCCATTCGGATTCAGGTGCATTGATTGCCATGGGACGGCTGCCACCAGCATTGTTGACCAGGATATCAATGCTCCCCAATGATTTCAGTGCTTCTTCTGCAATCTTTTCGGGTGCATCCGTTTTCATGAAATCGCAGACAAATGTAACGGGCCTGACACCTCCTTCACTGACAATTTCCTGAGTCAGGCTGTCCAACAGTTCCACATTACGGGCAGTTGCAAAAACGCTTACCCCTTCCATTGCCAGTGTCTTGGCAATGGCACGTCCCAATCCTTGGCTTGCTCCAGTGACCAAAGCATGTTTTCCAGAAAGTCCCAAGTCCATCTTCTTCCTCCATTCAGGTCTGGTTATTGATGGAAGACAGTCTAGCGGCTTCTATTATTAAGAAAAATAGCTATTTTCTTTATCAAGAATTATTTTTTCTGTAATAATTCTTCGAGCCAGTCGCCAAGGATGCGGACTTTCCTGGGAGGATGCTGATGATAGGGATAAAGCAATGAGACTTTCTTGGGAGGTACAGGAAACCGCAGTAAGACTGGAACGAGTTTCCCGGATTCCAGATAAGGCTGGAAAGACAGTCTAAGCCCCTGCACAATACCCAATCCTGCCAATGCCGCTGACAGCAGGACATCTGAGTCATCCACCAGCATCTTGGAGGGAAACTGATGTCTCACTTTCTGACCGGACTGCTGGAACTGCCAGTCCATGACCTGACGGTTTTGCGAATTGAAGAAATTGATGATGTCATGCTGCTCCAGGTCGCTTATCTGCTGCAATGGTGCATGACTATCCAGATATGCTGGACTTGCACAGGTCACCATTTCCACAAATCCCAAGGGACGGGCGACATAGTCCAGATTGCCCAGTTCACCGATACGGACGGTGCAGTCCAGTCCCTCAGCCACCAGGTCGGTCAAACGGTCCGTGCTGGTCAGCACCAGCTGCAGGTCAGGGTGTTGCTGGAAGAACGCATGCAATGAGGGAACAACAAGACTGTTGGCAAGCACAACCGGCAAATCAATACGCATGGTACCTTGCAGTCTGTCCGTATCCTTGAAGCTGTCAAAAGTCTCTTCGATATCTGCGAGTATAGACTTGCATCGATGGTAGAAAGCCCTGCCTTCAGGTGACAGGTCCAATTTCCGGGTGGTCCGGTGCAGCAGCCTCACATCCAATGCCTGTTCCAGCTGCTGCAATGCCAGTGTGACTGCAGGACGGTGGAGGGAAAGGCGTTCTGCTGCCTTCGCCATGCTGCCTGTCTCGACAATGTTCACAAAAATACGCATTGCCTCAAGCAGGTTCTTCTTCACAAGGATATCCTCCTGTTTCAGGTGTGGTCAGTCTGGGATACAGGAATCTGCCAGACAGGGACGCTCAGCCAACCTGTTCCAGATAAGGGTCGTCCTGCATCATATAGTTCCTGACATAATCAGCCACCCCTTCTTCCAGTGTATGGAACTGGACATCACAGCCAACCTTCGCTTTCCAATCCATCACTGCTTCGGTGAAATACTGGTATTTCCCTTTCAACGATGCCGGCATATCAAAGTATTCAATATTGACAGGCAGTTCCATTGCCGCATAGACCGCCTTTGCCAGGTCATTCCATGACCTGGCTTTACCGGAACCGATATTCAGGATGCCGTTGACTTCAGGATGCTGCAGCAGCCACCAAAGCACATTGACACAATCCTTCACATAAACGAAATCCCGCAGTGATTCCCCATCACCATAATCAGGATGGTCTGACTTGAACAGCCGGATAGGCAAGCCATTCTGGATATCTGCAAAGACCTTGCAGATGACGCTCCGCATATCGCCCTTATGGTATTCATTTGGCCCATAGACATTGAAGAATTTGACACTGGCAATGCTGTTGATCCGTTTTTCACGGATTGCCCATAAGTCAAACAACTGTTTTGACCAGCCATAAGCGTTCAGTGGCTTCAGTCCAAGTGCTGTCTCAACACTGTCAGAAAACCCCTGTTCTCCAGCCCCATAAGTCGCAGCACTGCTGGCATTGATGAAACGGATACCCTTTTCCATTGCAAGCCTACACAGCATCTTGCTGTAATTGACATTGTTGCCCATCAGGAAATCCACATCCCTTTCCGTCGTTGAGGAACAGGCTCCCATATGGACAATCCCTTCAATGTTTTCAGGCAACCTGTCTTCTTCCATCATCCTGCGGAATACATCACGGTGGAGATATTCCGTGAATTTCCGGTTGACAAGGTTTTTCCATTTTTCCGTAGAGGCCAGATTGTCCACAATGAGGATATCGTCAATCCCCATCTGATTCAGTTTCCAAACCATCACACTGCCAATAAACCCGGCGCCACCTGTCACAATATACATGTCATATTCTCCTGAAGGATGTTTTCCATATGGACCTGGCTTTTATTTTACCTGTTTCACATGGCGCTTCCCATCCAAGATGATGGTAGATTGACCAGAATCGCCTGAAACATTCCAGTTTCATGGTTTCCGTCATTGCAGTCATCCCGTTTTTACTATACATTCAGAGGATATTCCAAGCTGGAACCTGTATCAAACGACGTTGGAGATTCCTGTGAAACCAACCCTATTCTATGACGCTGAACTGCTCTCGGTTTCTGTGACAGGGAATGAAGCCCTGATCACTATCCAGCACCAAGGTCAGGAAATGGTCCTGCAAGGAGATGTTTCCAATGCCAACCATTACAAGAAACTGCTTGAAGAAAACAGCACTGGCGCATCATTGATCGGGTTGGCCCGTTTAATCCAACGCAAATCCCCTGGTGCTGGGCGTCCAAGAAACAGTTACCGTTTCGATGCTTACGTTGACCAGACACTCCGGCGTGCATTTGACCTTGATGTCTATGAATTCACCCGTGAAACCCATAATTCCAACAGCATCGGCTGGCGGAATGCCAAATATCCGGAAGGTTTCCTTGCCCCTAAAGGGCTGGTTCCTGGGCAACAGGGACGGTTTGTCTCCTCCTCAACCCAAGATGTGCCCGTTGCTGTTCCATTGGAATTCTTTGAACTCTGCATCCGTCTGCGAAGCGACCCGGAAACCATCCTCAAAGCCTTTATCGCGGATGTCTGCAACTTATCCAGCACACCAGAACTTCCACGTGCGGATGGTGCAATGAGCCACGGTACTGAAGCAAAACGGAAAGCGCGTGACTATCTCCGGCAGGCATGGCGGTTGAAAAAGGACTTCTTCAACTGATCAATTTCCAACTTCCACAGATTGGCTGAAGCATAATAGAATACGCAGATACACTGAAGTGTCTGGGTTCCAGGCTTTATATGGTTTTCAATAAAGGGGCTTTCATTGATGGATTGGCATTATATTCAACCGGTTGACATCCATTTCGGCAATGGGATGCTGGCCTGTCTGCCCGAACAGATTCAGAAAATCGGCGGCAGACGTGGGATTCTTGTCACCTCATCGTCTTTTATTGAAAACGGACTTGTCAAGCGTCTGCTAGACGAAAACCCAAAGACCATCTGCACGGTTTACAGCGGTGTCTCCCCGAACACTGATATCACAGAATGTGATGACTGTTCAGCCATGATCCGGAAAGAGCAATGTGATTTTGTGATTGCCTTGGGCGGCGGCAGTGTCATCGACTGTGCGAAGGCCGCTGCGGCATTCTGTCTGGATACTCTCCCGACAAGTGCTTATTTTCAAGGCAAGGTTTCCCTGCCTATCCGTAAACTGCCTTTGATTGCCATTCCGACAACAGCTGGTACTGGCAGTGAAGTCACCCGTGTAACTGTCTTGATGGACCATGCCCAAGGCATCAAGGCACCATTGAAAGCACCGGTCTTCTACCCCACTATTGCGATTGTTGATCCAGAATTGACCTATACCCTGCCAAAGTACATCACCGCCTGTACAGGTATGGATGCACTCTGCCATGCCATTGAAGCCTATTGGAACACCAACCACCATCCGATTTCAGATGCTTTTGCTTTCCATGCCGCCAACCTGGCAGTCAGATACCTTGAACAGGCCTGCTTTGAGCCGGAATCAGCCATTGCACGCGAAAAAATGGCAGAAGCTTCACTGACCGCCGGTATGGCATTCACCCTGACAGGCACCACTTCCGTCCATGCCTGTTCCTATCCATTGGGAGCAATGCTGGATATGCCCCATGGTGAAGCCTGTGGCCTTACCATCGACCGTTTCATGAAAATCAATGCTCAATCCGATACTGATGGCAGGCTGAAACGGCTTGCCCGTGCAATGGGTTACAGTGACGTTGAGGCAGTCGCTGATGCCATCACTGAATTGAAGTTCCGGATTGGCCTGAAGAATGACCTGACCCATCTCAACCTGACAGACGGCCAGATTGAACAGCTGGTACAGGGAAGCCAGCATCCCAATCTGAAGAACAATCCTGTTCCGATTACAGAAGACACTCTGCGTTCTGTTTACCGCAGCATGGTGGTCTAGGCTTTTTCCAGACCGGACCAAGATATCCTGATTTCCAGCTGGTCAGCCGGGATTATTGGCTTTGCTGCCAGGAGAGAAGGCATTGCCAAGGATAATCAGCATGACAGCACCCAAAATCAGGATGATGCCGCCAACCAGCCGCCATGTGAAATTTTCACCAAAGAGCAGTACCCCGATGAGGACAGCGGTAAGGGGTTCCAATGCTCCCATGATAGCGGTCGGTGTCGAACCGATTTCCTTGATGGCGATGGTCAACAGGACCAATGAGATGATGGTTGAAACCAAGGAAAGGGAAAGTGCATACCCCCACATGGCAGGTGTCTCCAGCCATTGTATCTTGCTGTCTTCTGCCATCAGGGAATACAGGGAAACGGTGATAGTCGAAAATATCAGCACATAGAAAGTGACCTTCATCGGTGGCAGGTTGAGCGGTGCTTTGTTGGTGACGACAAAGTAGATGGCATAAGTCAATGACCCTTGCAGGACGAACAGCATTCCGACCAGACTCAGGTTGGCTTCACCATTCCCCTGGTACAGCAGCCCTATCCCCCCTAGGGAAAGGATGATGGCAACAAAAGTTCCCCATGAAATCCGTTCACGGAAAACAACCGCCATGATGACAGCCACCATGACAGGATAGACAAAAAGGATGGTTGAGGCGACACCTGCCTCCATGTAATTGAAGCTCAGGAAAAGCCCCAACGAGGAGACGCCGAAAAGCACACCCAATACCATCAGGATCAGCAGCTCTTTCCGGGTGACGGCAAAAGTCTCACGCTGGCATATCAGGAAGATGGCGATAATGACCGTTGCAACTGCAAACCGGTAAAAAAGCATCGAGCCGGCTGTGATGCCTTCCGCCTGGAGTCCCAGTGCACCGAATGGATTGGTACCGTAGCAGATTGCCGAGGCAACCCCACAGAGACACCCTTTCAGTTTTGCCGAAACCGCCGCCATGCCTACCTTGCCTGTTTATCACTGCGCTACTGCAGGAGGAGCCTGCCCGTCTTCCTTGTTTTTCTCGATCTTATTCTTGGCAAGGATGATGACAGCAACTGATGACATGATGAGCAGGATGCCAAACAGGATCTGGACTGTGAATTTTTCACCGAACATCAGCACACCAATCATGACAGCACTGACCGGTTCCAAGGCTCCCATAATGGCGGTCGGGGTAGAACCGATATCGCGGATGGCAACCGCCATCAGCACCAGTGCCAATACAGTTGGGACAAAGGCCATGAACAATGCATAGCCCCACATGGCGGGGGTTGTCAGCCATTGTATCTGCTGGTTTTCCCCTGTCAGGGAATGTGCATAGACCATGAAAATGGAAACAACAGAGACATAGAATGTCATTTTCACCGCAGGGATATTCAGCTTGGTACGGTTGATGATAATGATGTAAAGCGCATTGAAGAATGCCGCCAGCATGACCAGGACGACACCAGTTGTGTTCAACGTATCACCATCACCATGGTAAAGCAATGCAATCCCCCCCAAGGACAGTGCAATGGAACCACAGGTCAGCAATGTAATACGTTCGCGGAAACAGATGGCCATGATGATGGCAACCATGACTGGATAGACAAAAATCAGGGTCGAGGCAACACCGGCATCGATGTAATGGAAACTGATGAACATCAACAGAGAAGTCATGCAGAAGATGACGCCCAGAATCAGTACTAAGATAGTTTCTTTCCGGGTCAGTGAAAAAGATTCCCTTCTGACCATCATCAGGCCGGCTAAGATCAGTGAAGCCAGCAGGAAACGGAAAAACAGCACTGTATGGGCATTGATGCCAAGCTCATAAAGTCCCAATGCGCCCAGCGGATTGCATCCGTAGAATGCGGCTGAAGCAATGCCGCAGATTGCGCCCCTGATTTTTGGATTCATCGTTGTCCGCCTTTCCGTGCTTAATTGGTGGTTTCCTGAAGGTGCCGGTTGGCAGGATAACGCCTGTCAAATGACCATTTCCAACGGATAAAGAAAAACAGGGTTACTGCGGTTGTGGCAAAGGTCAGCGGTAATGCCAGCTTCTCAGAGAGTCCTAAGGTTTCTGGTGCCATGAAGAAATATCCAGAAACCACTGTAGTCATGAACAATGCAGGAACCAGCATGAACCAGTAATTCTTGCGCCGGAGTGTCAGATAGATGGTAACCGCCCAGAGAGTGATGGTCGCCAGAATCTGGTTGGTCCAGGCAAAGTAACGCCAGACGATGCTGAAATCGATAAACATCAGCAACAGGCCAACCGCAAACAAAGGCAACGATACCAGTAGACGTTTGACAAGGTTCCGCTGGTCAATCTTCAGTGCATCCGACACTATCAGCCGTGCAGAGCGGAAGGCGGTATCGCCAGAAGTAATCGGTGCCGCCACCACACCCAATACTGCCAATGCGCCGCCGACCGTACCCAGCCAGTTCTGTGAGACGAAATTGACAACAAGCGCCGCATTGCCACTGGTAAAGAAGGCTTGGCCTTCAGGGGTATGGAAAACGAAGTTGGCGGCCGCAGCCCAGATCAGGGCAACCATGCCTTCAACAATCATCGCACCAAAGAATATCGGCCTCCCCTGCCGTTCATTGGTCATGCAGCGTGCCATCATCGGGGATTGTGTCGCATGGAACCCAGAAATCGCTCCACAGGCAATGGTGATGAACAGCATCGGGAACAAAGGGGTAGTTTCCGCTTTTGGATGGGTGTTCATCAGGCCATCGGTGATTTCCGGCAGATCCGGCATATGCAGGTACAGGCAGAACAGGATACCGACTGCCATAAAGAGCAACGACGCACCGAATACTGGATACAGCCTGCCGATGAGCTTGTCAATCGGCAGCACAGTCGCTGCGATGAAGTACAGGAAGATGATGGTTGCCCAGATGCCAAAAGACAGTCCTAAACTGCCTTGGGTCAGTTTGGTCAGCAATCCCGCTGGTCCGGCAACAAAAACCGCTCCTACCAAAACCATCATGACAGAAGAAAAAATCCGGACAAACTGCATGAAGGGTTTACCCATATACCGTCCGATGATTTCCGGATAGCTTTCACCATGGTGGCGTAAAGAGAGCATCCCTGAGAAATAGTCATGGGCACTGCCTGCGAAAATGCAGCCGAAGACAATCCAAAGATAGGCGGATGTTCCGAATTTTGCCCCCATGATGGCACCGAAAATCGGACCTAGCCCTGCAATGTTCAGGAACTGGATCAGGAAGATACGCCATCCTGCCAAAGGCATGTAATCAACACCATCTGCCCTGATGAAGGCAGGTGTCTTCCGTTCAGGCTTGATGCCGAAAACTTTTTCAACGATACGGCCATAGGCAAAATAGCCTATGACCAGCAAAACCATGCTGATGGTAAAAGTGACCATAAAAAAACCGCCCTCATTTTTCCATAGGAAACCAGGCGGCACCTCCTGTTAGCTGAGCCGTTTATTTTACCGTATTTTGCTGGATTCTTAATGCCCTTCCATATTGGCCGAGCATTCTTTCTCGATTCCCTTCTGCGATAATGTACAGAGCTTTGAGAGGGAAACCTGCATCAACTGCTTTCCTGCTGTTTTATCCATACCGACATCCTTCCCTTCAGCAACGAGCATCCCGTGAAGATACCCCATCACTGGATTACCGGATTTGGCATGCTGTGCAAGATACTGGAGTTGATGGGTCATCTTGTTCCGACGCCATGCCCGGTAAGCCAAGGCTTCTTCACTGTCTGAAGTATCCCGCATTTCTGGGATTTCTGATGTTGGTGCCATCTCTTCGAACATCATTTTCAGCATTTCCTTTTCATGCAGGAATCCAAAGGCTTTCTGCTTCATGACTTCTGTCAGCAACCGGTCAGCTTCTTTGGCCTGCCCTGCTTCAACATGCAGCAGGACCAACGGCAGCATCGCATCTTTGTTCCCATGCTGGATGGCAGTACGGTACCAAAATGCAGATTCTCCAACATTCCATGGCGTCCCCCAACCTTCTGCATAGAAAAGCCCAAGCATCAGCTGGGCATCAGCATCTTCGCGCTGGGCGTAACGCCTGATTTCGGTCATTTTTGCCGATTCATTGCCAACCGGTGCCGTTCCCCAGCCATACAGGACTGCCAGTACTGACAGGATATGTTCATCCCCATATGCTGCTGCCTGCGACAGCAATGCCATGGATTCAGGGCGTTTATCCTGTGACAGTTTTTCAAATCCCAGTATCATCAATGCCTGGGGATCATGTGACTCACAAGCTTGCTGTAACAAGGCTTCCGCCTTGGGTTTGTCAGCAACGGTTCCTGTACCGGCAGACAGCATCTTGGCATACTGGACCTGGGCTTCCTCAAGACCTTGGTCCGATGCCAGTTTCATCCATTCAGCAGCTGCCTGTTCATTTTTGGCAAAGGATGCCCAGCCAATCCTGTAAAGTTGCCCTAAAACTGCCTGTGCCGGGGCATAACCTGATTTTGCTGCATCACGCAGCCATTCTGCAGCAAGCTTCTGGTCGGTTTTGATGCCGTTACCAGTTGCCAGCAGCATCGCTCCAACGGTTTTCGCAGCATTGTCATCTGACTCTACTGCCCGCCCGATTTTCATGATATCCAGTGTCAATCCAGTATGCTTGGGAGAACTGACTTGCGTGGCTTGCCTTTTCACCACTTCAACCGGTGTATCGGACGGAATCTGCCACCTTTCACAGCCTGTTGCCGCAATTTTCCATGCCCAGTCCAACTGCTGCTGTTGTGTCAGTGCTTCGGCTTTTTTCTGCCAGACCGCAGCTTCTTCAGGACTGCTGGCAACACCAGTTGACTGCAGCAGCCTTGCCAGTTCTGTCTGAGCTTGGATATTGTCCTGCTGTGCTGCCTGCCTCAGCAAGGCAATGGCTCCCGGAATATCCTGGACATCACTTTCAAAAGCTTTCATCGATGCCAGTCCAACCTGGGCAGGTGCATATCCTTCTTCTGCCGCCAGCTGGTACCATTTCTGGGCAACCATGTCATCTGCCTTTACGCCATCCCCCATTGCATAACGGAGTCCCAAACGCATCCGGTCATGGGCAGAACCTTGCTGTGCCTGGTCAATGAGCATCTGCTCTGCCGGTGTTGCCGCAAAAGAGGCCGTCAAAGGCATCCATACCCATGCCACAATGCAGGCGATGGTTTTCATTTGTTGTTTCAACGACAGGAAAATCGAGCACTTCATATCGATAGCTTACATGAATCCAATACAATCAGGAATCAAAAACAGAGACTGTGCTAATATTCATCTGTCCCAACATTTTTGCCTCGCCATGCCTGAGCCTCCTGATACACCTAAAAAGCAGAGACCTTCTGTCAGAACCCTTTTTGAGAAACTGGCAACCATGATTGCACCAGAACCAGATTCACAATCTGACCTGCTGGATATCATGCATGGTGCACATGACCGGAAACTGATTGATGACGAATGCCTTGCAATGATTGAAGGCATTTTCAAGGTCTATGATTCCGCTGCCCGTGACATCATGATTCCCAGGACACGGATGCTGACCGTCGATATCAGCCAACCGATTGAATCCTGGATTGATGATGTCATCCGATATGGACATTCACGGTATCCTGTGATTGACGGCGATCCTGAAAAAGTCACCGGTATCCTTTATGCCAAAGACCTGTTGAAATATTATGAAAATGGGGAATCTATCCGGGATATCCTGCGCCCTGCTGTTTTCATCCCGGAATCGAAAAGACTGAATGTCCTGCTCCGTGATTTCAAGAATACCCGGAACCATCTGGCAATCGTCATTGATGAGTTCGGTACTGTCTCCGGACTGGTGACCATTGAAGATGTCCTGGAAGAGATTGTCGGCGAGATTGCCGATGAACATAAAGATGAGGATGCAAGGCATATCATTGCCTCGAAACAGGAGGACGGTACTGTCCAATGGCGGGTACCGGCATGGACTGAAATAGAAGATTTCAATTACAAACTGGGATTAAACCTTCAAGACAGCCGTATTGACACGATTGGTGGCTATGTCACCAGCCATCTGGGTTATGTCCCGCATGTCGGTGAAACATTTGACTTGGATGACCTGCATTTTGAAGTCATCCGCGCTGATGCCCAGAAACTGAAGACACTGTTGGTCTGCCGTCAGTCTGATGCCTCTCTGTAACGTGCTGTCAACAAGGTAAGCAAATACCGGCCTTTTTCCATGCCATTGCATGAAGATTCCTGTTTTCTTGTCTATAATGCAGTGTCTATCTATTGGTTTGGATAGACAGTTTCCCCAGTTTGCTTTTTTGAGTATAACGTTGTTATGAATGCTCCTAAAGACACAGTTTTCAATCCAGATGATTCGGTGAAAGATGTTGAAATGACCGGTGTGAGTGTCATTTCCATGGATGATGATGGAGACCCAATGAGCGAAACCAACTGCAGTGGCAGAAGCATCATCCAGATTGAAGATGAATACGATCCTGAAACGGAAACCAGCAGCAGTGGGCGCAGTGTCATACGGATTGAAGATGAATACGACCCAGAGACTGAAAGCAACTGCAGTGGCAGGAGTGTCCTGTTGGTCGAGAATGAACCGGATATTGATGCGGACTTTGAGAAAAAGGCTCCCCCTGTCCTGACTGATGCAAATGTTCCGTCAGGTGACCCGCTATCTTCTTTCGAAATGGAAGCTGCCGACTTTACAGGTGTCTGCATGAGCCATGCGGATGCAGCTATGCAGATAGATGACCCTGAAACGGAAACCAGCAGCAGTGGGCGCAGTGTCATACGGATTGAAGATGAATATGATCCTGAAACCGAAATCAACAGCAGTGGCAGGAGTGTTATCCGGTTTGAAGAGGAATATGACCCAGAAACTGAAATCAACAGCAGCGGCAGGAGCGTCCTGCTTGCTGATGGTGAAGATGCACCCAACTGACTGATGCAGTAAGCCATAGCCCATAGCTGCTTGGATACCCCTTTGTTTCTTGACTTTATAACTGGAATGGGTTGGATTGCATAGCATCCAACCTTTGTTCTATCAATGGAACGACTCAAGTCCCTGTTTTTTCCCGTTATTGCCTTCTTGACAGGCATCCTGACGGTATTCTCTTTTGCTCCTTATGGGGTCTGGGGGCTGCAGCTCTTTTGCCTGGCAATACTTGCAGGGATTGTGATGGTCCAAGCCAGGAAACGCCATGCCTTTTACTGTGGTTGGGCTTATGGTACGGCAAGTTTCGGGGCAGGTCTTTATTGGATGTTCATCAGCCTGCATGTCTATGGGGGAATGAATGCGTTGATGGCAGGTACCGGCATTGCCCTGCTTGCCATGTTTATGGGACTTCTGCCCGCTTTTGCCTGTCTCTTGGCTTTCCTGCTGAAAAAACGTTTCCAAACAGGCAACCCACTTTTTCTGATAATGGTTTTCCCTGCTTTCTGGGCATTGTTTGAATGGCTCCGTGGCTGGGTTTTCTCTGGTCTGCCATGGCTTTCTACAGGCTATGCCTTTACAGACAGTCCGCTGGCAGGTTTTGCTCCTGTCGCCGGTGTCTTTGGCATCAGCCTGACAGCAGCAGTCACAGCAGGAGCTTTGGCGGTTTTCTGTCTGTCAATCTGGACCCGCCGGAAAAACCTGATACTGATGGCAATTGTTGTCTTTGTCTTCCTGCTGTCTTTTGGACAGACACTCCGTCGTGTTGAATGGACAGCCATCCAAGGAAATCCTATCCATATCCGGCTGCTCCAAGGCAATATTGCACAAGAAACCAAGTTCAATCCCCGTCAAATCCAGACAATGCTCGACCAATACAGGACGATGATTACCCGTCAACCGGCAGATGTCATTGTCACGCCGGAAACTGCAATCCCCATCTATCCACAAAGCCTGCCGGCCGGTTATCTGGACAACCTGCTGGCTTTTGTTGACCAAAGTGGCAGCCGCCTTGCACTTGGCATTCCCCTGGCTGACAGCCGGACTGCCTATACCAACAGTCTGCTGGTGGTTTTCCCTCAAAGCAAAGACAATATGCGGCTTTACCGTTATAACAAGCATCATCTGGTACCATTCGGCGAATTTGTCCCTTTTGGATTCAAATGGTTTGTGGATATGATGCACATTCCATTGGGGGAATTTGCCCGTGGTGACTTGGTCCAGCCTCCGTTCCCGGTCAAAGACCAATGGATCCTGCCAAATATCTGCTATGAAGATATTTTCGGTGAAGAAATTGCAACCAGGCTCCGGGATGAATACACTTCAGGCAAACCAGTTGCTTCCCTGTTGCTGAATATTTCCAATATCGCATGGTTCGGTGATACGGTTGCCCTACCCCAGCACCTGCAGATATCGCGGATGCGTTCCCTTGAAACGGGGCGACCGATGCTGAGGGCAACCAACACCGGCACCACCGCTTTCATCAATGAATACGGTGAAGTCGTCCAGCAACTGCCTCCCTATGTGACAGGCGAGCTCAGTTTCCATGTTTCAGGTACCCAAGGCATCACCCCCTATATCCGGTTTGGGAACACCTTGGTGGTTGCGCTGTCAATACTGCTCATTGCCAGCGCGTGCCTTGCTTCCTGGTTCTGGAAAAGGGGGCAATAATGCCCATCAACCCTGTCTGTTCTGCTACCATAAACCAAATCAAGATTATCTGACCGGGTCATCATGGAACATCAAGAAAACAAAAGTTACCAGTCCCAATGGCGAAGCCTGCTTGCTCCTGTGAGGCAGATCGATTCCCATATCGAAACTGCCGTCTTCAATCCTGCCCGCAGCCCTTTTGTCCAAGATTATGACCGGATCCTTTTTTCCAATGCGTTCCGGATGCTTGCCCGAAAAACCCAGGTCCATCCTTTTGCCAGCAATGACCATGTCCATCACCGTCAGATGCACTCCTTGGAAGTTTCCAGTGTCGGCCGTTCACTCGGTATCATGACCGGATATTTCCTGAAAGAACGTAATGACCTGCCGGATACTTATACCCCAGAACATCTTGGACAGATTGTTCAGGCTGCATGCCTTGCCCATGATATCGGCAATCCACCATTCGGGCATGGCGGGGAATCCGCTTTGCAGGACTGGTTCAAGGATCCGCTCAACAATGAACGGTACCTTTCAGAACTGACAGAAGCACAGAAACTGGATTTCATGACCTTTGATGGCAATGCCCAAGGATTCCGTGTCCTGGCATCCCTCGAAAACCATAAAGACCAAGGGGGGCTACGGTTGACTTTCCCGACACTGGCATCCATGGTCAAATATCCCCGTTCATCATTGGATGCAACCAAACTGCATTCTTCAAAGTTCAATTTCTACCAATCGGAACAGCAGATTTTCAATGAGGTCTTCACGCATTTAGGCCTCAAGACTGAAACCGGATACCGGCGCCATCCTTTATCCTACCTGACAGAAGCCGCTGATGACATCTGCTATTGCATCATCGACATTGAGGATGCCCTGGAATTGAATATCGTCCAGTTCAATGACCTGATGTCGGTTGTGGCACCGGTCTGGGACAGGCTAGGGATTGATATAACACGGTTGGATGCCATTGACTCCAACCGGAGAAAAGCTGGACTGATCCGTGCCCGTGTGATTGACCTGATGATTGAGGCTACCTGCAATGTGTTCAAGACCGCCTATGAAACAATCATGGACGGTGTTGATGTCCATGTACTGCTGGACCACATTGAGCCGGATGTAGCTGCATACATGGACAATGCCCGGAAACTGTTCTTTGATGTCATCCTGAAAAACCATTCGAAGATTGCCATTGAAATCGGCTCCTACACGCTTTATAAAAGGATGCTGGATACCTTGATCCCCTCCTGCCATCAATTCATCAGCCGACAGCCTCTGTCCTTCCGGGATGTTCAGGTCCTGACGCTGATGGGTATGAATGCACCGACTGAAAAAGATGACCTCTATACAGCTTATATGCGGGTGATTGACTTCATTACAGGACTGACCGACCGCCATGCGACTTTCCTGTCCACCCAGCTGGCTGGCATTACACAGAGCCAATAAGACAGGGAACCAGCAGCAGTCCCATTCCAGACCTGAAATCGCGTTACAATGTCCGTTGGTTATTGGAATACCGCTTGAGACAAGATTGAAGTCCTAAGGACAGGTGAGGAATCGACATGAGTACATTGCATGACAGTCTGAGAGCCAACCGTTTATTCAAGACCGGGGCATTCATCCATGGCAAATGGATAACCACCAGCAGGACATTCCCTGTGACAAACCCTGCAACAGGAGAACTGCTGGCAGAGGCAGGCTGGAGCAGCGGGAATGAAGCAGAAGCTGCCGTCATCTCTGCGATGGCGGCTTTCCGCAACTGGCGCAAGACATTGGCAGCTGAACGGGCAGCCATCCTGGAACGGTGGTATGACCTGATGATTGAAAACCGGGATTTCCTCGGCAAACTGATGACTGCCGAACAGGGCAAGCCTTTTCAGGAGGCTCTTGGCGAAGTGGACTATGCCGCCAGTTTCATCAAATGGTTCTCTGAAGAGGCCCGTCGGATCAATGGCGAAATCATCCCTCCGTTCAAGTCCAATTCAAAAGTACTGGCAACCCGTGAACCTGTAGGTGTAGTTGCCGCCATCACACCTTGGAACTTTCCAATGGCGATGCTGGCACGCAAACTGGGACCTGCACTGGCAGCTGGCTGCACTGCCATAATCAAGCCTGCCAATGAAACGCCACTTTGTGCCAATGCCCTCCTCGCCCTTGCAGATGAAGCAGGTGTACCACCAGGCGTATTGAATGGCGTCTGTGGCGATACAGAAGCCATCTCGGATGCTTTCATGACTTCATCATATGTCCGGAAAATCACCTTCACTGGTTCAACGGCCGTCGGGAAAATCCTCGTCCGGAAGGCTGCGGACACGATGAAACATGTTTCGATGGAACTGGGTGGCAATGCACCGATGATCGTTTTTGCCGATGCCGACCTGGATGCAGCCGTCAAAGGAGTCATCGCCAATAAGTTCAGGAATGCCGGTCAGGTCTGTGTCGCCATCAATCGGCTCTATATTGAAGATGCTGTCTATGATACGTTTGTCCAGAAACTGACTGATGCCGTTGCCCAGCTGAAAGTCGGAAACGGCATGGATGAAGGCATCACCATTGGTCCCTTGATCAATGGAAAAGGACTGGCGAAAGTTGAACGGCATGTCAATGATGCTGTCGAGAAAGGCGCCAAGATTGCCATTGGCGGCAAGCGCAGTGCATTGGGCGGGACTTTCTATGAACCGACCGTCCTCTCGCACTGCTCAGACAACATGGTGATTGCCCATGAAGAAACCTTTGGCCCTGTTGCCGCCTGTTTCCGGTTTGCCAATGAACCGGAAGCGGTGAACCGTGCCAATGATACGCCTTTCGGCTTGGCAGCTTATTGCTACACCAAAGACCTTGCCCGTGTTTTCCGGGTTTCAGAAGCATTGGAGGCTGGTATGGTCGGTATCAATGACACCGGTGTTTCTTCCACTGTTGCCCCATTTGGCGGTGTCAAAGAATCAGGGCTCGGACGGGAAGGTTCTGTACTGGGCATTGAAGAATACCTGGATGTGAAAACCCTCCATCTGGGTGGATTGGATTGACTGTCTGTAAAAACTGTTTCTTAAAGGATGATGGCTCATGATGGAACAACAGTATCTGGCACTTTTATCTGAAATCCTTGACCATGGCATCGATAAGGGTGACCGCACAGGGACCGGTACACGTGCCGTATTTGGCAGGATGATCCGGCATGACCTGAAAAATGGTTTTCCCCTGCTGACAACAAAACGGCTTTACATCCGTGCCATTGTCCATGAACTGCTCTGGTTCCTGAAAGGGGGGACCAACATTGATTACCTGCATCAGAACAAAGTGACCATCTGGGATGAATGGGCGACCGAAACAGGTGACCTTGGTCCGATTTATGGTGCCCAATGGCGGAACTGGGAAGGTTCAGATGGCAAAATCTATGACCAGGTTACTGCTGTCATTGAATCCATCCGGAACAACCCAAACAGCAGGCGGCATATCATCAGTGCCTGGAATGTTGCCCTGTTGCCGGATGAACATGTTTCTCCTCAAGACAATGTACGTGCCGGCAAGATGGCCCTTGCTCCCTGCCATGTCATGTATCAGTTCCAGGTTGCCAATGGCAGGCTGTCCTGTATGATGACCCAACGGTCAGGCGACATCTTCTTGGGGATTCCCTATAACACAGCCTCTACAGCATTCCTGACCCATATGATTGCCCAGCAATGTGACCTTGAACCTGGGGAAGTCATCCACAGCATCGGTGACCTGCATCTATACCGTAACCATTTCAAACAGGCAGAACTTCAGCTTTCCCGCATCCCTAGACCTGCGCCAACCTTGAAATTGAACCGGAAACCGACCATCTTTGATTACACTTTCGAAGATTTCACAATTGAAGGATATAATCCGCATCCTGCAATTGCCGCACCGATTGCCGTTTGACTTCACCAATCATATTTCTGGTAAAAAGCCTATCATTTTGACAGCCAAGAATGGCAGGGAAGGCATACAATAGCGGTTCATCCAGATATTTTTGTTACCACCATGTTTAAACGTCTTTTCTTATCACTTTGCCTGATTCCTTTTATGCTCGTTTCAGGTTTTCCTGCCTCTGCTTTTGCCGACGACCTGTCTGAAGGACTTGAA
>JAFWUI010000034.1 GCA_017524145.1 Oxalobacter sp.
GAGTTTTATGTTGTTTCAGTTTATATTGTAGCTTTATGGGGTGAGACCGGAAACTACAACTAAGCATCAGGCAGTCCTTTCCCAGATGTAATTGTAGCTTTATGGGGTGAGACCGGAAACTACAACTTCCGTATATGAACTTTATTCGCATGTATAATTGTAGCTTTATGGGGTGAGACCGGAAACTACAACTATCGTTCTGCGTTTCGTGGTCTTCAGTACATTGTAGCTTTATGGGGTGAGACCGGAAACTACAACTATCGGTGATATAACTGAAAAATCCGCTGGATTGTAGCTTTATGGGGTGAGACCGGAAACGGCATTTAACCGTTATTAAAAACGTTCCCTATGGATAGATTGCCATCCATAGGGATTTTTCCATTTGAGTGGTTGGCTATCAGGTCGTCAGCTGGTTCCTGCCGACGCGTTTGACGCCATGTACATGGCGGACGCGGCGCATCAGGCTTGCCAAGTGGATGCGGTCTTCGACCTGGATGGTGAACCTGAACAGGGTGAACGGTCCCTGCATCTCAATCTGGACGGCGGTGATGTTGACTTCGGCATTGCTGATTTCACCAGTGACACGGGCGAGGACGCCCTGTTCTTCGACAACCTGGACATTGAACTGGCATTCAAAGCGTTTGCCGGCAAGGTCTTCACCCCAGTCCACATTGATCCATTTGTCTGGCTCTTTCGAGGACAGGCGTTTGGCGGTCTGGCAGTCTTCGCAGTGGATGACAAGGCCTTTGGTGGCATTGAGTTCACCGACGATGCTGTCGCCTGGGATCGGTTTGCAGCAGGATGCCATCGTGACATTGAGCCCTTCACTGCCAAAGATGACGACCGGTTCATTCTTCTGTGGGGTGGCTTCTGCCTGGCTGTTGTCCACACCTGCCGGTTTTTCATTGGTTTCAGCGATGAGGGCGGCAATCCTGCGGGCGACAAGGATGGCGATGCGTTTGCCGGTACCGATATCGGCATAGATGTTGTCCAGGTCTTTGGCACCGGTTTCGCGCAGGAGTCTGCTGAGGACGTTTTTCGGGATGTCATCCGTCTTGACATGGATTTTCTGGCAGGACTGTTCAAACAGGTGTTTCCCGATCTGCATCGCATCGGCGATATCGACTGAGCGCAGGTAGCTGCGGATGCGGGAACGGGCTTTGCCGGTGCGGACGAATTCCAGCCAGCGTGGATGCGGGCGGGCATCGGGTTCGGTGATGATTTCAACGATGTCACCGTTCTGCAGCTGGGTGCGCAGGGGAACGTTCATGCCGTTGATTTTGGCGGAGACGGCATGGTCACCGATTTCAGAGTGGATGTTGTAGGCGAAATCAAGGGCGGTTGCAGCCCGTGACAATGCAATGATCTTGGATTTCGGGGTGAACACATAGACCGAATCCGGGAAGAGGTCAACCTTGACGTGTTCGAGGAACTCGGTGGCGTTGCCGGTCTGCTGTTGGATGTCGAGCAGGGACTGGAGCCAGCCAAGGCTGTGCCGCTGGATTTCGTTGAGGTCTTCACCGCCGGTCTTGTAAAGCCAGTGGGCGGCGATGCCGCTTTCAGCGACATGGTGCATCTCATGGGTACGGATCTGAAACTCAACCGGGGCGCCATAGGGGCCGATCAGGGTGGTGTGCAGTGACTGGTAGCTGTTGAGTTTGGGTATCGCGATGTAGTCTTCGAATTTGCCGGGCATCGGTTTGTAGATGCTGTGGAGTACGCCCAGTGCGAGATAGCATTGGGGGATGGTGTCGACAACGATGCGGAAGCCATAGATGTCCAGCACTTCATCGAATGTGAGGTGTTTGTTGCGCATCTTCCGGAAGATGCTGTACAGGGTCTTTTCCCTGCCATAGAGTTCTGCATGCAGCCCGTTCTTTTCCAAGGCGGCGCTGACGGCATCGTGGACCTGTCCCAGCAGGGGGCGGCGGTCTTTGCGGGAGGCGTTGACCGCTTTGGCAAGGGTTTCGTACCGGAATGGATAGAGGTGGTGGAACGAAAGGTCCTGCAGTTCGCGGTAAAGCTTGTTCATGCCAAGGCGGTGGGCAATCGGCACATAGACTTCCATGGTCTCACGGGAGATGCGGTGCCGTTTCTCGTCACGCATGGAGCTGAGGGTGCGCATGTTGTGCAGACGGTCAGCGAGCTTGACAAGGATGACCCGGATGTCCTTGGACATCGCAATCAGCAGTTTGCGGAAGTTCTCGCCTTGTCCGTCCATCCAGGACTGGAACTGGATTTTTTCGAGTTTGGAGAGGCCATCGACCATCTGGGCGACGGAAGGGCCGAACCGTTCCACCAGTTCATTGATGGAAACGTGCTGGTCTTCAACCACATCATGCAGCAGGGCGGCAGAGATGGCTTGGGCATCGAGTTTCCATTCCGAGCAGATTTCCGCGACGCAGAGCGGGTGTGAGATATAGGCTTCACCGGATTTACGGATCTGCCCCAGATGCATTTCGTCCGCAAAACGGAAGGCGTCAAGCACCTTCTCAATATCTGCCGGGGACAGATACTGTTTCAGCCTGCGGGCGAGGTGGGAGAATGTAACGACTTTCGGGTGGGAAATGGATGAGACGATCTGCGCGATGTTCTCGAATTTCTTGACAGGCGGATCAACGGTTTCTGTCCCCATTTCGACCATGTTGTTCTGTACGGCATTGGATTTTTCTGGTGTGTCCATCATGGTCTCCCCTCAAGTCTGAAAATCTGCTGGTATGCAACGGGTGCAGGTTGGCGGCACCCGTTGGAAAGGCGGACTATCAGCCGGGTACTTTCCTCAGCATTTCAGTGCCGATCTGACCTTCTGCGATTTCGCGCAGGGCAACGACGGTCATCTTGTCCTTGGCATCTACCTTGGGGGTATGCCCCTGCAGCAGCTGGCGTGCGCGGTAGGTTGCGCAAAGGGTCAGTTCGAAACGGTTCGGTATTTTTTTCAGACAATCTTCAATAGTAATGCGTGCCATTTTTTTCCTGTGTTGTTGAATGCTTGGTCCTGGCGGTGTTCCGGAATGGGGGTGTCAACAGGTGATGCCGAATTCCGTAAACAGGGGCTGATGCCTTACTGCCTGCTGCCGGATCCTGCAGCGGGCTGATTCAATGACAGCGGTGAGCTGTCCGAGCGCCAGGTCGAAGTCTTTATTGATGATAACATAATCGAAATCGGATGCATGGCTTATTTCAAGTGCAGCATCCTGAATCCGGCGTTTGATGGTGTCTTGGGAGTCTTGCCCCCGTTTGTTGAGCCGGTTTTCCAGTTCAGTGATGGAGGGCGGCAGGATGAATATGCTGACGGTATCCGGGAACTGTTCCCTGATCTGAAGCGCGCCCTGCCAGTCGATTTCCAGCATGACATCATTGCCTGCCTGGAGCTGTTCGAGGACCTTGACCTTGGAGGTGCCGTAATAGTTGCCATGGACGAGGGCATATTCAAGGAATTCCCCGGCTTCGATGTTTTTCCTGAAGGCTTCAACGGTTGCGAAATGGTATTCCCTGCCGTCCACTTCACCAGGGCGGGGCTGGCGGGTGGTGGTCGAAATGGACAGCATGAGGGTTGGGTCTGCCTTGAGCAGGGCGGCAATCAGTGAAGATTTCCCGGCACCAGAAGGGGCAGAAACCGTAAAGAGCGAACTGCCTGTTGTCAATGAAGCGGTTTGGGATGTTTTTGTCATAACCATGGGAAAATCATCAGAAACAGTCTTGGGGAAGCCAAGCCGGGTGGGTTACATCCAGAACAGGTACCATGGCCTTTCTTCTGGTTCCCCGCCGATTTTTGCCGTGCTGTCAGGGAAGTTATGCTTGAAGATCCTTTCAGTGTCGGCACAGAGGTCAAACAGGCCGAGATGACGGTATGAAGAAGCCAGGATGAGCAGCGCTTCTTCGGTTTCAGGGGAATCCGGATAGGTTGATATCAGTTTCTGCGCACGGTTGGCGGAAGCCAGATAGGCCTCTTTCTTATAGTAGAAACGGGCGACATGGATTTCGTAACGTGCCATCACAGACAGCAGGTAACGCATACGGTAGATGGCGTCTTGGGAATACTTGCTGTTTGGATAGCGTTTGACCAGGATCTTGAAGGATTCGAATGCATCCTGCGCTGCTTTCGGGTCACGTTCCGCCAGGTCCTGCTTGAATGCGAAGTTGTAGAAACCGACTTTGTCGTTGAAGTTGATCAGGCCACGCAGGTAAAGCATGTAATCGAGCGCCGGATGGTTCGGGTGGAGCCTGATGAAACGTTCAACCTGGGCCAGTGCCTTTGCCTGTTCACCGTCACGGTAGTAGGCGTATGCGATGTCAATCTGTGCCTGTTGGGCATAAACCCCGAAAGGATAGCGGGATTCCAGCTTTTCATACATTTCAATGGCTTTTTCATAATCACCACCGCGTAAGAGTTCCCGGGCTTCACGGTACAATCTCTGTGCAGGCCAGTTTAAGGTTTCGTCAACTTTTTCAGGCAGGATTCCACACCCTGCGAGCGAACAGGCTAACAGGATGGCGAACAGTTTGACTAAAATCTTGCGCATGGTATAAGCAGAAAAGCGGAATGCAGCGGACCGATAAATTTACCACGCATTATAGCGGATAGGAATAGAAGTGACTGAAATTACTCCAATTGATGTATCAGACGACCGACAGGTGGAGCTGGATGAAGAAGAAATCCTGCCTGAATTGGAGCCCATCCGGTTTGTGCTGACATTGGCTGAAAGCGGTGAACGGTTGGACAAGGTTGTTGCCCGCCATCTCACTGCATATTCCCGCAGCCGTATCCAGAAATGGATTGAGCAGGGGGATGTGACGGTGAATGGGGCGGTTGCCAAGCCAAAGCAGACGATGGCAGGGTTTGAGGAAATCCTGGTGATTCCCCGTCTGTCGGATGAAGAGACGGCTTTCACCGCTGAACCGGTGGATTTTCCGATTGTGTATGAGGATGATGACCTGCTGGTGGTGGATAAGCCTGCGGGACTGGTGGTGCATCCTGCGGCAGGCAACTGGCATGGCACATTGTTGAATGGTGTGCTGCATCATCTGCCAAAAAATGCGGCCGTTCCACGGGCGGGGATTGTCCATCGGCTGGATAAGGATACGACTGGGCTGATGGTTGTTGCAAAAACGGTTGAGTCGCAGACAGACCTTGTGCGCCAGCTGCAGGCAAGGACTGTACACCGGGCGTATTTTGCATTGGTTTGGGGGGAACCGGCTCCTGAAGGCACCATCAGTGCACCGATAGGCAGGCATCCTAAGAACCGGGTCAAGATGGCAGTATCAACCACTGGGTTTGGCCGGCATGCGGTCACGCATTTCCGGCGGTTGGCGACGGGTATCCTGAATGGCAGTGCCGCCAGCCTGATAGAATGCAGGCTTGAAACGGGCAGGACGCATCAGATTCGGGTGCATATGCAGGCAATCGGTTGTCCCTTGGTCGGGGATCCGCTTTATGGCAGGCCACATCTGGCAAGTGTTTTCCCGCGGCAGGCATTGCATGCATTCAGGCTGGAGCTGCAGCATCCTCGGCAGAAAGTCCCTGTTGCATGGACAGCAGCCTTGCCTGAAGATATGGTGGCGTTGCTGGAAAAGGCTTCAATTTCTCTGGAAGGAAAATGGTATGGACCTGATAATCCCTGATTGGCCTGCCCCTGCAAATGTCAGTGCTTTTACAACGTTGCGTACAGGCGGTTTCAGCAAACCACCCTATGGTGATGCCGATGGTGGTTTGGGCCTGAACCTGGGGACGCATGTCGGTGATGATCCTGAAACAGTCAGGAAGAACCGGGCATTGCTGCGGGCAAGCCTGCCTTCAGATCCGGTCTGGCTGAACCAAGTGCATGGTGCAGAGGTGGTGGAAGCCGATAAGGTTTCCGGTGTTCCGGATGCTGATGCGGCCTGGACGGCTGTTGCCGGGAAAGTCTGCATCATCATGACGGCAGATTGTCTGCCTGTGCTGTTTTGCTCTGCAGATGGCAAAGTGGTTGGTGCTGCGCATGGGGGCTGGCGGGGATTGGCTGCGGGTGTCCTGCAGCGGACGGTGGAAGCCATGCGTACCAGGAGCAACGCGCCCATCATCGCATGGTTGGGGCCTGCTATCGGTTCCAAGGTGTTTGAGGTCGGTGGTGAGGTGCGGGCGGCATTTGTCGGCCAGGATTCGGCAATGGCGTCATCTTTTGCACCGGAAAACGGTGTTCCAGGTAAATTCATTGCAGATATTTACGGCATTGCCCGGACTATCCTGAAGCATATGGGGATTACATCGGTGTATGGCGGAGACTGGTGTACTGTGACCGATGCAGCCCGTTTTTATTCGTTCAGGCGTGATCATGGCAAGACAGGCCGTATGGCGACCGGTATCTGGCTGTCAGGGGGGGATGTGGATGGATAAGCCAGCCAGATTGTTGGCGGAGGGAGATATGGACAAGAGCAATAAGGTGGGGTTCATCTCGCTGGGTTGTCCGAAGGCGCTTGTGGATTCGGAAAAGATCATCACCTGGCTGCGTGCAGAGGGATATGAGACTGTCAACAGTTATGATGAGGCAGGTGTGGTGATTGTGAATACCTGTGGTTTCATCAATACCGCTCTGGAGGAGTCGCTGGAGGCGGTTGCCGAGGCGCTGGCAGAAAACGGCAGGGTAATCGTCACTGGATGCCTGGGGGCAAAACAGGATGCGGCAGGAAAGAACCTGGTCAAGAGCGTGCATCCGAAGGTGCTGGCAGTTTCCGGTCCTGATTCCGTGCAGGAAGTGATGGATGCGGTCCATAAGTACCTGCCGAAACCTCATGAGCCTTTCATTGACCTGACGCCGCCTGTAGGGCTGAAACTGACGCCGAAGCATTACGCCTACCTGAAGATTTCTGAAGGATGCGGTCATAAATGCACCTTCTGCATCATCCCTGAACTGCGGGGGCCGTTGCAGTCTTATCCCATCGGTCAGGTGTTGGATGATGCAGAAAGGCTGTTCCAGTCCGGCGTGAAGGAACTGATGGTGATTTCGCAGGATACAGGAGCATATGGGTTGGATATCCGTTACCGGACGGGTTTCTGGGGTGGCCGTCCAGTCAAAAGCAATGTGCTGGGCCTGGTCCAGCAGTTGGGCAGGTTGGCACAGCGCTATGGTGCCTGGGTGCGTCTGCATTACATTTATCCCTATCCGCATATCGATGACCTGATTCCTCTGATGACAGATGGGTTTGAAGGCGGTGTCGTCCCTTATCTGGATATTCCTTTCCAGCATGCACACCCGGATGTCCTGCGTAGGATGAAACGCCCGGCAAACGGTGAGAAGCATCTGGAACGTATCCAGCAATGGCGCAGGATTTGCCCTGACCTTACAATCCGTTCATCTTTCATTGCCGGGTTCCCTGGCGAGACGGAGGAGGAATTCCAATACCTGTTGGATTTCCTGAAGGAAGCTCAGCTCGACCGGGTCGGCTGCTTTGCGTATTCCCCGGTTGAGGGGGCTGCAGCCAATGATTTGCCGGGGGCATTGCCGGAAGAGGTGCGTGAAGAGCGGCGGGGCAGGCTGATGGAATTGCAGGAGACGGTTTCTTATGGGCGGATGCAGCAGAAAATCGGCAGAACGCTGCGTGTCATTGTCGATGAAACTGTCCGGGGCGGTGCTGTCGCCCGGTCAACTGCAGATGCGCCTGAGATTGATGGTGTGGTTTATGTCCAGAAACCCAAGGGCAGCCGCAGGAAACTGTCTCCCGGTGATTTCATTGATGTCGAGGTATTGGATGCTGATGCCCATGACCTTTGGGGCGAATGGATTCCATCTGCCAGATAGTGGGATGTTGATGTTTTGAACAAGCAGCAGGAAGCAGGGATTATGAAAAAAACGTTGTCTATTGAAACCCAGATCAACCATAACAGCTATACACCGCCAGAAGGGTTCAGGTCTTATGCGGAGCCGATGTACCGGGGGTCAACTGTGCTTTTCAAGAACCTGGGGGAGCTGCGTGCCCGTTCCTGGTTAAGCCGTGAAGGTTATTCTTATGGGTTGCATGGTACGCCGACCACCTATACCCTTGAAGCGCAGTTGGCGGCGATAGAAGGGGGCAGCCATGCCTTGCTGACGCCCAGTGGATTGTCCGCTATTTCTGTAGTTGACCTGGCTTTCCTGAAAACAGGCGATGATATGCTCATTCCTGATGATGCCTACAATCCCAATCAGGAAATGGGCAGATGGCTTTCCCGTGATTTCGGGATTTCCGTACGTTTCTATGACCCGATGGTCGGTGCTGGGATTGCAGACCTGATCCAGGAGAATACGAAGCTGGTCTGGACGGAGGTCCCTGGTTCCATCACGATGGAAGTACCTGACCTGCCGGCAATCAGCAAGGCGGCACATGAAAAAGGTGTGGTTGTCGCATTGGATAATACATGGTCTGCCGGGTTGGTTTATGACGGTTTTGCCCATGGTGCCGATGTCATTGTCCAGGCAGTCACCAAATATCAGGGAGGCGCATCTGACCTGCTGATGGGGGCGGTGATTGTGAAAGAGCAGGCTCTGTTCGAGCAGGTCGGGATGCCCCATCTGCGTCTAGGCATGGGCGTGAATGCCGATGATGTTGCCCGTGTCCTGCGCAGCCTGCCGACCATGAAACTGCGTTTTGAGAAATCAGGAGCTTCTTCGAGGATTGTGGCAGATTGGCTCAAAGGCCGTCCTGAAGTCGATAAAATCCTGCATCCTGCCTATCCTGACTGTCCGGGACATGAATTTTACAAGCGTGATTTCACGGGGACAGGCGGCCTTTTTTCCTTTCTTTTCGACGAGAAATACACTGGGGAACAGATTGACCGTTTCATCGAGTCCCTGACCTTGTTTGGATTGGGATTCAGTTGGGGGGGCACACACAGCCTGGCAGTCCCTTATGCTATCAATGAAAGGCGCATCGGATGGAAACTGCCGCATAAGCATGTTGTCCGTCTGTATATTGGATTGGAAGACCCGCAGGACCTGATAGCTGACCTGGAACAGGCTATGCAGAAAATGTAGTGTTGGATGGGTGCTGTACTGGAATGGGCTCCGGTTGGCGCCCATTCTTGTTTTTACCGGGTGTTTTTCTTGAGGAGTCCAATGAGTTTTACCGGGTCTGCCTCACAGATGAGGGCATCTGTCTTGGTGTTCCGCATGAAATCCTGTGTTTCAAAGTAACGGAGGGCATCCATCAAGCGGTCGTAGTATCCACTGACGTTGAAAAGCCCGATTGGCTTCTGATGGAATCCAAGTTGGAAGTTTGAGAGGGTCTCAAAGTATTCTTCCAGTGTTCCGATACCGCCTGGGGCGGCGATGAAGGCATCAGCCGTTTCAATCATACTGGCTTTCCGTGCCTGCATGTCCTTGACGATATGCAGTTCCGTGATTCCCATATGGGAAAGCCCCTTGGCATCCAGGTGCTCAGTCATGATGCCGATGACTTTGCCGCCGTTGTCAAGGACCTCATCGGCAATGATGCCCATTTGTCCAGCATGGCTTCCCCCATAGACAAGGGTCAGTCCGTTGGCGGCAATGGCTTTGCCCAGGTTCCGCATGGCTTCGGTGTAAGCCGGGGAGACTCCCATGGCAGAACCGCAGTAGACGCAGATTTTCTTCAGCATATTCTTAAAGGTTGTCCAGTCACAGTATCAACTATACCGTACTCTTTGGCTGATGGCTGTTGTCTGATAAAGTAAAAAGACCGTTGTTCTGATGAATCTTGAACCTTGCTTCCCAGTAGTCCTTTGGTCAGGAGGGGCAGGGTGGAACCATAGGCATAACCATGAAGACGATGTCCAAAATACTTGGTGCGGTCACAGATGCCGCTGCTGAAAAATCTCCTGGCAGGTATTCTGCAACCATTTCCCGTTGTATTGATCCTGTGACCAGGTATGGCATGGTCACGTCTCCGAACTATATGGCGTCGACAGCTGGTTTGGAAGTCCTCAGGAAAGGTGGCAATGCCGTGGATGCTGCGATTGCCATTGCCGCCACGATGAATGTGGTCTATCCGATGATGACAACATTGGGAGGCGATAATTTCTGGCTGATTTACAACGCAAAGACCCAGGAAGTGAAAGCGTTGAATGCCAGTGGGAGGGCAGGAACCAAGGCAACGGTTGGTTTCTATACCAGCAAAGGGTATCAGAAGATCCCTTCCCGGGGATATCTGGCGGCAGTCACAGTGCCGGGAGCTGTTTCTGGCTGGGATGCCGCATATACCTATGCCCGCCAGCAGATGGCGGGTAGGGGACTGGCATGGAAAGACCTGTTTGACAGTGCCATCCTCTACGCACAGGATGGTTTCCCTGTGACGCCATCCTTGGCACGTTGGCAGGCAATCAACACAGACCCTGATGACCAGGAATTCCGTAACCTGCAGCGTTTTGGGGGTTTCCGGAAGATGTATCTGAAAGCGGATGGTTCGCCTTACCGGGTTGGCGAAACCATGCGGCTCCCACAGCTGGCAAAGACCTATCAGGCCATTGCCGGGAAAGGGGCTGCCGAATTCTATCAGGGGGCACTGGCCAAGGCGATGGCAGCGGATATTGCCAAGCATGGTGGTGTATTGACTTATGAAGATTTTGCCAACCACAAGGCAGATTGGGTGGAACCGCTGTCTGTCGGTTACCGGGGATACCAGGCTTATAACCTGCCACCAAACTCGCAGGGTATGGCTGCTTTGGAAATCCTGAACATCTTGGAAAATTTTGATGTCAGGAGCCTGGGGGAAGGTTCTGCCGATTATTACCATCTGATGGCAGAAGCCACCAAGGAAGCATTCATTGACCGGGATAGGTACCTGACAGACCCGGCATTTGCCAAGATTCCCTTGGAAAGATTGCTCTCCAGGCAGCATGGCAGGGAACAGGCGGCACGCATTGATATGCAGCAGGCACATAATGGTCTGGAACCGCTTGATCCAAAGGGGGATACTGTCTGGATTGGGGTTGTCGACAAGGATGGCAATGCTGTTTCCCTGATCCAATCCATCTACCATGATTTCGGTTCTGGGATTGTGGCAGGCGATACAGGTGTACTGCTTCAGAACCGGGGGTCATTCTTTTCACTGGATCCAAGCCATATCAACCATCTGGAGCCCCATAAACGGACATTCCATACATTGATTGCCGGTATGCTGTTGAAAGACCGGAAACCGTTCTTGGTTTATGGCACCATGGGTGGTGAAGGGCAGCCGCAGAGCCAGACAGCAATCGTCACCCGCGTGGTGGATTTCGGGATGTTCCCGCAGGATGCCATTGCTGCACCACGTTGGCTGAATGGACGGACTTGGGGTGCTGCCTCCAATACCTTGAAGATTGAAGGACGGGTTCCACAGGAAGTCTTTGATGAATTGGCAAGGCGGGGGCATCCTGTTGAAAAGGTTGGCCATTTTACGGATGCACTTGGCCATGCCGGCGCCATTATGATCGATCCTGATACAGGACTGCGTTATGGCGCAACCGACCCCAGGAGTGACGGGCTGGCAGTCGGCTACTGATCTGCCGTATTGTTAATGGCAGACCCTCCAGTAAAAATCCTGCTCCGTGAAGGAAGCAGGATTTTTTGCCATCGGATAGGGAGGGGCGTTATTTCTTGGTGGATGCCACAGGAACCAACCGGGTCAATCCTCCCATGTAAGGCTGGAGGGCAGTTGGAATCGTGACACTGCCATCAGCCTGCTGGAAGTTTTCTAGCAGGGCGACCAGTGTACGGCCGACAGCAAGGCCCGAACCGTTCAGTGTGTGGACCAGTTCCGGACGGTTCTTGCCGCTGCGGAAACGGGCCTGCATCCGGCGTGCCTGGAATGCTTCACAGTTTGAGACAGAAGAGATTTCACGGTAAGTGTCCTGTGCTGGCAGCCAGACTTCAAGGTCATAGGTTTTTGCCGCGGAAAATCCCATATCGCCAGTGGATAGTGAAACAACACGGTAAGGCAATCCCAGTTTTTCAAGGATGCGGCCTGCATGTTTGACCATGGTTTCCAGTGTTTCGTAGGATTTTTCAGGATGGACGATCTGGACCATCTCAACCTTGTCAAACTGATGCTGGCGGATCATGCCACGGGTATCCCTGCCGTAACTGCCGGCTTCAGAACGGAAACATGGGGTATGTGCGGTCAGCCTGACAGGCAGTTGGTCTTCAGGGATGATGGTGTTGCGTACTGTATTGGTCAGGGTGACTTCTGCAGTTGGAATCAGGTACAGTGGTTCACCATCCCCTTCTGCACCACCGCGTTTTGTTGCAAACAGGTCTTCGGCAAACTTGGGCAGCTGACCGGTACCGTACAGGCTGTCGGCATTGACCATATAGGGCGTGTAGCATTCCGTATAGCCATGTTCCATGGTCTGGGTGTCCAGCATGAACTGGGCAAGGGCACGGTGCAGGCGGGCCATATTGCCCCGCATCAGGCAGAAACGGGCACCGGAGAGCTTGGAAGCTGTCTCAAAATCCATGCCTAATGGAACACCGATATCCACATGGTCCTTGATGTCAAAGTCAAACTGGCGGGGTGTGCCGACACGGCGGACTTCTACATTTGCCGATTCATCAGCACCGACAGGGACAGATTCGTGCGGAATGTTTGGAATGGCAAGCATGAATGCAGAAATCTTTTCCTGCAGGTCTGCAAGGGCGGTTTCATTGGCTTTGAGCTGAGCTCCCAAGCCCCCGACCTCAGCCATCACAGCGGAAGCATCCTGTCCATTTTTCTTCAGGACCCCGATCTGCTTGGAAAGCGCATTGCGCTTTGCCTGCATCTCTTCAGTGGCGGTCTGGAGTTGGCGGCGTTGGGCTTCCATGTCATTGAAAGCATCAACATCAAGGTCAAAATTCCGGGTCTTGAGTTTTGCGGCAACTGCGCCGATATCCTTGCGGAGAAGCTGGATGTCAATCATGGTATAGAAACAGAAAAACCAAAAAAGCTATTCTATCAATTTGACAGGACTTTGGCTGTTTTTTCCTGCAGGATTCTGTATGGAAAGGGACAGCATTGGCAAATCGGTCACATTGGCAGGCCTGCATTTTCTTCAAGCACAGCTGGGAGGTAAAACTCATTTACTTCTCGAAAGTATCTTGTAATAATGAAGCCACTATGATGGCAGGCATATGCTTCAAAGGCTGTCATGGTTTTCAGACAGCAGACAGTCGGCATCCAGCAGGGCAGGGGGTGTAAGGCTGGATGACCGTGTTCAGTGCACAGTACCTACTGTGCGTTATTGTCTACTTTCGTTTTTTTGATTGGATTTTAAAATGGCACAGACTCTTCAAGAATTCCTCGATGGCGTAAAACAGCGCGACCCACACC
>JAFWUI010000035.1 GCA_017524145.1 Oxalobacter sp.
TGCCATGATCACCCGTTATGGTGAATTCAAGGGCATCTACACGGTTGACATGTTCTACCAGGGGAAAATCCCTTATGCTGTCTTTGAATGGGCGGAAGATTCCACGGCAGAAAACCTGAAACCGCTGTACAAGGTCCGCCTCGACCCCCGCGCCCTGACGGAAGTCCCGGCTCCAACCCCTGAACTGAAATACCAGTACCGCCTTTCCATTGAAGACCCACGTCCTGCTGATTGAGGCTGGATTGGACAGATAACTTCAAAACATGCCACAGCCCTTCAGAGGCCTGTGGCATTTTCTTTATCCATTGATTGGAGGGAAACTTTCATTTGCCGCCATAGTCGCGGGCACCAAAAATAGCAGTGCCAATACGGACAATGGTCGCCCCTTCCTGGATAGCAGGCACCATATCGGCTGACATACCCATCGAAAGGGTATCAACATCAAATCCATTTTCCTGAAGCTGGTTGAACAGCGCTTTCATCGCCTTGAACGGTTCATGCTGTTTCACTGGATCCGTCTCAGGTTCTGGAATCGCCATCAGTCCCCGTAATTTTACATTGGGATAAGCACTGACCGCTCTTGCCAAAGCCAGGACATCTTCAGGCGCTACACCGCTTTTGCTCACCTCACCACTGATATTCACTTGGAGACAGATATTGATGGGCTGCATCCCTTCTGGACGCTGGTCTGACAGCCTTTTGGCAATGCGCTCCCTGTCAACTGCATGCACCCAATCAAAATTCTCAGCGATGGGACGAGTCTTATTGCTCTGGACCGGCCCAATGAAATGCCATTCCAATTTAAGGTCTGGCCGCAGACTGCGGATGATCCGGATTTTCTCAACACCTTCTTGCTCATAATTCTCACCGAAAGCCCGTTGCCCAGCATCTGCTGCCTCAATCACTGATGCAGCAGGCTTGGTTTTGGATACTGCCAACAACCTGACCTTGTCAGGATTACGGTCACACTGCGCAGCGGCCTGCACAATCTGCTGTTTGATACATTTGAGGGAATCGGTAATCGAGGACATGGAAGACATCCAAAAAACAAACTGATGCCCATTATAAGACGCTGTTGCCATGTATCATAGCCAGCCAATTGGATATGCCGTATGATGTCCCTGTTTTTCTGAACATTCAAGGAATCCCAAATGACGCTCCTGCTCTGGATCGGTGTGGTTATTGTAGTCATTGCCGCTGTCATCAAGAACATGAAGGAAAATGTGATTGTCATCCATCCCGGCATGGATCCAAACAATCCTGACAATCCGAATCCGAACAATCCTTTCCAAAAAGGATTCCCGCCTTTCGGCAATTTCCCCAATGGTTTCCCTGGGCAGGGCTTTCCCAATCAACATCCTCAACAGGGACAGGGAAGGAAACCAGACAATGGGACTGAGCAGATGGTCTGCTGCGAACACTGCAATGTATTTGTCCCGGCATCACAGTCCATCAAGCGTTCAGGCCATACTTTCTGTTCCCAAGAACATGCGATGGCGTGGTTTTCCAGTGACCATAAATCCTGACCGGGACTCCTATCATGACCTTCACGATTGACCAGGAAGGCTGGTGCCAGCAGGCACGCCAGATACCTTCACCAAACCATAACGAACGTCCTGAAGGACAGCCTGTTGAACTGCTTGTCATCCACAACATTTCCCTGCCCCCTGGACAGTTCGGTGGTCCTTATATCACCGATATGTTCCTGAACCGTCTTGACTATGATGTACATCCTTTCTTCGACCAACTGCGTCAGCTCAGGGTTTCTTCCCATTTCTTCATCCGACGGACAGGGGAACTTATCCAGTTCGTCCCGACAGAAAAAAGGGCATGGCATGCCGGTGCATCGTCATTCATGGGACGGGAAGGCTGCAATGATTTTTCGGTTGGCATTGAACTGGAAGGCACCGACTTTGTCCCTTTTGAACCCACACAGTACAAAATACTGGCGGCACTGACAAAAGCATTGGCTGTCCGCTACCCGCAGATGAAAAATGTGGCAGGACATGAACATATCGCCCCAGTGCGCAAGACAGACCCTGGCCCATTCTTTGATTGGGCAGGTTACAGCCAGGCAATGGCAGACAACGGCATCAACCTGGTTCCTTGGTTTGGTGATACCCTGCCTACCTGCTGATTTCAGGATTCCCTGAGCTTGCTTTCAAGCGTCTCCAAGGAAAAACCTGCATCCACAATCTCCAGCAGTTTTTTCTTGGCGGATGTTCCATGTGTAATTGCAATCTGCCGTTTAGGTACCCGTAGTTTCTTGGAAAGGAAAGCAATCAATGCCTCATTCGCCTTGCCATCAACCGGCTGTGCCTGCAACCGGATACGCAGGACATCACCTTCATCAGAAACGATTTCCGATTTCTTGGCATTTGGAGAAACCTGGACTGCCAATCTGAAACCATTTTTTGTCTGGGATAACCAAGTCACAGTCATATCAGTACCAAAAGCAGCTGGGAGACCAATCTTAACCCAATATGAAGCAGGAAAAAAACAATCATTGGGGAAAAATCAAAACGCCCTAATGTCGGAACCACTTTCCTGACCGGGCGCACCAAGGGTTCAGTCATGCTACGGATGAAAAAGGCAAAAGGAGAATAAGGATTCACCCAGCTGAGCACCGCTTCGATGAACAGCATTGCCATAAAGCCATAAAATACCCAACGCACCAATGACATCAGTGTCAGGAAAACAACGACCCTGACGGTTATCATGCCGAACAGCCAAGTATCCAGAACCGCAGCCACCCATGCAACCAGGATGCCGCCAACTAATGCAGCCCAGTCAGCCCCCCTTTTCATGAACACGGTCTTGTACAGCGGCATGACCAACCAATCCGTCATCCGGACAATATAACGTGCAATGTTCAATGGCGCGCTTGCCTGACACCGCTGTGCCCAGAACCGCAACAGGAAGGCACATCCCAAAACCATTGGGATAATCTCAAGACAGACACTCAGCAGGTCAGACAGCAACAGTCAACTCCAAGAGAAAAGAAGCATATAAAAACAGACGCCCGGTAAGGGGGCGTCTGTCCGGGAAAAGTTATGACAGCAGTCCCTGTCAGGCAAGTGCCTTCTCGGCCGCTGCTGCATGCTGCGCCGCATACCGTTTGTGTGCGGCGGCAACCGCTACGCCTTCCTTGACCGGGTATCCCAAGGCCGGCAGGATCTTTTCCATCGACGCCAGGCA
>JAFWUI010000036.1 GCA_017524145.1 Oxalobacter sp.
CATGCATGGCCTTTGCAGGCTTCAGCGATTTTCATCAGGTCTTCCAGCGTACCTGGAGATTCAATCAATTCATCCGCATCGGTGACTCGGATGAAAAAGAGCTGGTTTCCCAGGCGGAAAGAGAGATGTTCCATGAGGGGCAGGTCAAGGTTCGCACGCATCCATGCGATGTCGTTTCCTTCAGCCTTCCTCTGGATCCAGCTACCGGCAGCCTGCCAGCATTCAATGAATTCTTCTGTTGCTTGTATTGCCATAATATTTTCCTATTCAAGGATATAGCCATAAGGCACCTGTTGGGTGTCTTGGACAGTCATATGGTTAAGGGGGATTTGGCGGTAGTCTCTTGCCTAAGAATCTTCGGCGGTAGTCTCTTGCTTCCGAAACTGCGCTTATGATACCGCAAAAAGCGGTTTTCTTCGATGTCTAGCGGTTTTTTTTCGGGAACAGGCTGCTGAGTTTCTGCAGCAGAAACGCAAGGAATTGGGACGGAGGGGGGGAAGCATTGCCGGTTTGTCCCAAGTTCATGATGATGCGGGCAACAGGCATGGCAACTTTGGCATACCTGATCAATTTGGAAACCAGCCCCTCACTTTTTGGAACAGGAACTTCGGGCTGTTGTTTTTTCTTGGAGAAAAAACGCCAAGGTTTCAGCAGGAGCAGTGCCAGCCCTCCGCCACCAATAGCAAATGGTTTTATCCCCAAGGATTTGATTTTCTTGACAATCTTGACACTTCTGGTGATGGCATTTGGACCTTGGACCGCAGATTGGATCTGGAAAGCAAGCATTTCCCTTAGGCGGATGCCTTCAGCCAGGAGCTCTCTTTTACGGTCTTCTCTTGAGGTTGCCATCTGGATACCTTCCTTATTCAGAGGCAGGCTTTGCTGACGATTTCAGACGGGCGATGTCTGTTGCGATTTCTTCGCGGGTTTTCGCCAGTATCTTTGGCCGGTTCTTAAGGCTGCTGCGTAATTTCAGAGCCAGAATAATCCCGATGATGAGGAAGAAAGCAGTGACCCCACCAAGAGCGCCAACCCGACAGGTATCCCAGCAGAGAACAACAACAAGGACCCCTGCCATGATGATGCCGACAAGGATGCAGAAGAAAGCCGCAATGGAAAAAATGACATAACCAATAATGCGGCCCAATTCCTCCTGCAGTTCAATAGAGGCCAGCGCTGCCCGGTTTTTGGCAATGGCAAGCAAAGAGCTTGCCATTTTGGACAAAGTATCAGTCAGTGCCATAGAAGCCTGAATCGATCTTTTTTACTTCTTATAGATTGAACGGGCAACCAGGAAACCGGTGAGGGTGCCTAATATGGCAATGACCCCGGCAGTCATGGCAGGATGTTCCTTGGCTGTTTCAACGACACAGACTGCAGCTTTCTTGGTTTTGTCGACAGCAGCTTCTTCCAAGTGTTTTGCATAGAATTTTGCTTCAGCAACAACTTCTTCCAGTTTCTGTTTTGCTGTCTGGATGGCATTGCTGTCACATACATCCGCAATTTTATCGGTTACATTGCCAATGATGCCTTTGTCCTGTGCCTGACCTGCATTTTCAAGAATTTCCATGATTCAATCCTTCCTATAAAAGTGATGCAGAAACAATTAAAAAACAGTCTTTGAATCTATATTATCCAATGACCCTATACCAGCCATATTAACGCAGAGTATAGTCCAGCACAATCCCGATAAACAGGGAAAATCCAAGCCAGTTGTTATGGTTGAATGCAGCAAAGCAGTTTTCACGGTCACGGTATCGTATCAGATACCAATGATGGATGACACAGGCTGCCGCTCCCAGCCAACCAGCAACAGCCCATTTACCCAATCCGATTTGCCAACCGATGAACAGGGTCAGGATCAATGTCAGGCAATAACAGACCATGATGGCTGCGATATCAAACCGTCCAAACGTAATGGCAGAAGTCTGAAGGCCAAGTTTCAGGTCATCGTTCCGGTCAACGATGGCATATTCAGTGTCATAGGCAATGGTCCAGAAGATGTTGGCAACAAGCAGCAGCCATGCTGTCCATGGGATGGTATCCAGCACTGCGGCATATGCCATGGGGATACCGAAGCCAAAAGCCAGCCCCAGCCAAGCTTGGGGAAGGGGGAAAAAGCGCTTGAACAGAGGATAGACACCGGCAATGAAAGCACCTGCAACCGAAAGGCCGATGGTCAGGCGGTTGAGGGGAAGGACCAGCAGGAAAGCAGCGAAAGACAGTCCTGCAGTTACCCAAAGAGCTTCTTTGGGCTGTATCAACCCGGTTGCCAGTACCCGGTTTTCTGTCCGTTTGACCTGACCATCAAAGTCCCTGTCCAGATAATCATTAATGGCACAGCCGGCTGACCGCATCAGGAAGGTGCCCAGGGTGAAGATGACGAGATGCAGGATGGAAGGCATCCCTTCTGATGCCAGCCAGAGTGCGCCAAGTGTAGGCCATAGCAGTAGCAGGGTACCAATGGGTTTGTCCAATCGGACTAGCCGGCAGTAAAGGGCAAGGCGTGAAGGTGGTTTCACGGTTGCAGGAGGGTTCCTGTTGTCAGACATTCAGGAATTCCTCCCGGTTGCTTAACCATCGGTCAAGATGGGCATTGATGATGGTTCCGCTGTCAGGCAGTTTGCCTGTCAGCAGTTTCTGGGCGGTATCTGCAGCCAGGTCAATCAATGCTCCATCCTGTTCAAGGTCGGCGAACCGCAGTATCTGCAAACCGGATTGCCGGGCACCCAGGAATTCACCGGGACCTCGGATTTCAAGGTCTTGTTGGGCAATCCTGAAACCATCCGTTGTTTCGCGCATGATGCCAAGGCGTCGTCTTGCAACCTGTCCAAGGGGTTTCTGGTAGAGCAGCAGGCAGACGCTGGCAGTGCTCCCCCTGCCTACGCGCCCCCTGAGCTGATGGAGTTGGGAAAGTCCAAACCGTTCAGCATGTTCAATAATCATCAATGAGGCATTGGGGACATCTACACCGACTTCAATCACGGTGGTTGCCACCAATACATGGATTTTCCCTGCCTGGAAATCTGACATGACTGACTGTTTCTCAACTGGTTTCATCCTGCCATGAAGCAAACCAACAGTCAGTCCAGTCAACATTCCCGTCAATTGTTCATGGGTTTCAACAGCATTCTGCAGTTCCAGGGTTTCTGATTCCTCAATCAACGGGCAGACCCAATAAACCTGGCGGCCTTGCCGGGCAGCAGCATGGATTCTCGCAATGACCTCATCGCGGCGGCTGTCATCGATCAGGCGTGTCAATACTGGGGTACGTCCCGGTGGCAGTTCATCAATGACAGATACATCAAGGTCAGCATAAAAGGTCATCGCCAAGGTACGGGGAATCGGTGTTGCACTCATCATCAGCTGATGGGGCTGTATCTGGTCGGTGTTGCCTTTGTTACGTAGCAACAGCCGTTGACCGACACCAAAACGGTGCTGTTCATCAATAATCACGAATCCCAGTTTGGAAAAGGATACCGCGTCTTGGATCAAGGCATGGGTACCAATCACAAAACCGGCATCACCTGAAGCGATGGCTTCCAGAATGGGGGTCCGTTCTTTTTTTTTCATACTGCCATTGAGCCAGACGACTTTGATGCCAATAGGCGACAACCATTCTGACAGGCGCAGGTAATGTTGCTCAGCCAGGATTTCAGTAGGTGCCATCAGTGCAGCTTGATGTCCGCTGTCAATGGCTTGCAAAGCGGCAAGGGCACAAACAACCGTTTTGCCACTGCCGACGTCTCCTTGCAGCAACCGTTGCATCGGATAACTGCTCCTCAGGTCATGCCTGATTTCATCCAATGCTTTCTGCTGGGCAGCGGTCAGCTTGAATGGCAGCTGGTCAAGGAATTGCTGGGAGTGTTTTCCGATGGTCAGGAAAGGAGGGGCTTTCTGTTGCCGTCTCGCCAATCTTGCCCGCCGCATGGACAATTGTTGGGCAAGCAGTTCATCGAACTTGATGCGTTGCCATGCGGGATGGTTCCGTTCGGACAGTGCTGTGACATCTGCATCTGCTGCTGGATGGTGCAGGAAACGCACGGTACGGTCAAATGCAGGCAGCTTCAATGATTTGAGCAAAGATTCAGGCAATGTGTCCGTCAAAGGTACTTCATTGAGTGCTGCATCAATCTGTTTGCGCAGCATTTTCTGTGAAATGCCTTCACTGGCAGGATAAACGGGGGTCAGTTCAGTTGGTAACGGTGTGCTTTCAGAAACCATACGGTAGGTGGGATGGATGATTTCTGTGCCGAGGAAGCCGCCTCTTGGTTCTCCCCGGGCACGGATGCGCTTGCCTGCAGCAAGCTGTTTGACCTGGCTGCCATAGAAGTGGATGAACCGCAGGTTCAGTTCACCTGTTCCATCTGAAACAGTGACCAAGAGCTGTTTCCGGGGATGGTACTGCACTTCGCTATGCTGGATGATGCCTTCAATCTGGACAGCACCGGATAAGTGAGGGCAGGCATCAATGATAGGCATGACTTGTGTCTCATCTTCATAGCGCATCGGAAGATGGAGGATACAGTCCATTTTTGAATGGATGCCTAGTTTTTCAAGTCTGTCCATGTCTTGTGGTATTGGGTTGTTCGATGATGGTGCCGGATAAAATATCAATACAGTAATTATCAGGCATTTTTCATGGAACATCATAAATCTTGGTTCCTTTAGGAAAACAGGGGAGAAATCCTCACAGGTGTCCTTAACACCGTTATACTTGCGTTTTCCGTAACGTTTCTGTTTTCCATTGACCTGGATTTCAGGACATGGCTGGTATGTATACACTTTCCGACTTTGATTTCAATCTTCCCAAAGAATTGATTGCCCAGGCTCCGCTTGAACAGCGTAGCGCTTCCCGCCTGCTGGTCGTGAATGACCGCAATGTGGCAGATTGCCATTTCAACCAATTGCTGGATTTCCTGGATGTAGGGGATCTGCTGGTTTTCAACAACACCAAAGTGTTGAAAGCCCGTTTTTATGGTTCAAAGCAGTCAGGCGGCAAGATTGAAATCTTGATTGAGCGGGTGTTGGACAGCCATTCTGCTTTGGCAAAAGTCCGTGCTTCCAAATCACCGAAAGCTGGCAGTACAGTGCTGATTGACGGCATATTGCCTATAACTGTTGAAGGGCGGCAGGGCGAGTTTTTTATCTTAGGGTTTCCGGCAGACGTTTTTGAAGTACTTGAAAATTATGGGCATCTGCCATTACCTCCATATATCGAGCGTGCTGCAGACCAGTATGATGAAACCCGTTACCAGACTGTATTTGCCAAAGAGCCTGGTGCAGTTGCTGCACCGACTGCGGGTCTCCATTTTGATGATGCCTTGATGGCAGCGCTCGACCGGAAAGGTGTGAAGAAAGCATGGTTGACATTGCATGTCGGTGCAGGGACCTTCCAGCCAGTCCGGAGTGAGAACCTTGCAGAGCACGAGATGCATTCCGAGTGGTATACCATTCCTGAAGAAACCGTCCAAATGGTTCAGGCAGCAAAGCAGGAAGGCAGGAAAGTGGTCGCTGTTGGGACAACCAGCCTGCGGGCATTGGAATCGGCATCACAGACCGGCGTGTTGCGGGCAGGGAGCCAGGAAACGGCATTGTTCATCACACCGGGATATGTATTCCAGACGGTTGACCATCTGGTGACGAATTTCCATTTACCGAAATCCACATTGCTGATGCTGGTGTCTGCTTTTGCTGGTTACCGCCGTATCCGCAAAGCATATGCCCATGCCATTGCTGAAAAATACCGGTTCTTCAGTTATGGCGATGCGATGTTCCTGACCAACCGGCCTGACATGACAGATTGAGGATGACATGCTTGGATTTGAACTGCTGAAAACCGATGGCAAAGCCCGCAGGGGACGGATGACCCTGAACCATGGTGTTGTGGAAACACCTGTATTCATGCCGGTCGGGACCTATGGTGCAGTCAAGGCAATGTCTCCTGCTGCACTGGAAGATATTAATGCACAAATTATCCTTGGCAATACCTTCCATCTATGGCTGCGTCCTGGGACAGGAATCATCAGCCAGTTTGGGGGGCTGCATGATTTCATTGGATGGGATAAGCCGATTTTGACAGATTCCGGTGGGTTCCAGGTATTTTCACTGGGAGCCATGCGGAAATTGACGGAAGAAGGAGCAAAGTTTGCTTCACCAATCGATGGCAGCCGTTTGTTCCTGTCCCCAGAGGTTTCAATGCAGATCCAGTATGCGTTGAATTCGGATATCGTGATGCAGCTGGATGAATGTACCCCTTATATCATCAACGGGCGTCCTGCATCCAAGGAAGAGGCGGCCCAATCTATGCGGTTGTCCATGCGTTGGGCACAGCGTTCGAAGGACGAGTTTGTGCGCAATGGGAACCCCAATGCATTGTTTGGCATTGTCCAAGGCGGAATGTTCACTGACCTGCGGGAGGAATCACTGGCAGGATTGATGGAAATCGGTTTTGATGGCATTGCTGTTGGCGGGTTGTCAGTCGGTGAGCCGAAGGCTGAAATGTACCGCGTCATGGCATATATCGGTGCCGCTTTGCCACCAGAAAAACCCCATTATCTGATGGGGGTCGGGACACCTGAAGATTTGGTTGAGGGCGTTACCAATGGCATTGATATGTTTGATTGTGTCATGCCTTCCCGCAATGCGCGTAATGGCTGGCTGTTCACCCGTTTCGGGGACATCCGTATCCGTAATGCACGCTACCGGAATGACCAGAAGCCTTTGGATGATACCTGCCAATGTTACACCTGCCGTCATTTCTCCCGTGCCTACCTGCATCATCTCAACCGGGTAGGGGAAATCCTGGGGGCACAGCTTTCTACCATCCATAACCTGCATTATTATCTGCAGCTGATGGCAGGGATGCGTACTGCTATTGAGCGGGGAGAATTCAACCTGTTCCGTGCGCGGTTTGTTGCCGACCGCCAACGGGGAATCCTCTGACAGTCTGTGCATGGGCAACCATCAGTATAGTGATTGATGGCAAAAATGCGTGAAAAATCATGGCATAGTGTTACAATCTCAAGTTACGTTAAAAAATCCGTCTTGGAGTCTTCATGTTGATCAGCAACGCTTACGCAGATACCGCATCTTCCTCAGGGTTTTCTCTGGGCAGTCTCACCAGTCTTTGGCCGATTGCCTTGATGTTTGTCCTGATTTATTTCCTGATGATCCGGCCTCAGAAAAAGAAACAGAAAGAACAGCAGGATATGATCAGTGCATTGGGTATTGGCGATGAAATCCTGACGTCAGGCGGTATTATCGGCAAGGTGCTCCGGGTTGAAGAAGCCTTTCTGGTGCTTGAGGTTTCTGCTGGGAATACCATGATTGTCCAGAAGAATGCGGTTGTATCCCTGCTGCCAAAGGGCAGTATTGATGCCATGTTGCATGGTGATCCTGGCAACCAGGAAAAAACCATTGAAGCTGAAGGCAGTCCAGCTGTCCCGCAGGAAACTGACAAACCAGAAGATGCTGGCAAATCGGGGCAGTCTGCCTGATTCCAGTCTGAAAGAAGCATTTCATTGATTGATTATGAACCGTTACCCGCTCTGGAAATATCTCCTTATAGTTGTTGCCATTGTGTTCGGGCTGACCTATACCGCACCGAATTTCTTTGGTGAGTCGCCAGCCATCCAGATCAGCAGCGTCAAATCCACTGTGAAAATCGACACCCAGATGATGGGACAGGTTGAACGGCTGATGAAAGACAACAGCCTTCAGACTGATGGATTGTATTTTGATGCTGATGGTATGCACTCCACGGTCAAGGTGCGTTTTGCCGATACAGCAACGCAGTTCAAGGCAAAGGAAATCCTTGAAAGAACCCTGAATCCCGACCAGGAAGACCCCACCTACAGTATTGCATTCAATCTGTTGCCGAATACACCAGAATGGCTGCAGAAACTGCATGCATTGCCGATGTACCTGGGGCTTGACCTGCGGGGTGGTGTCCATTTCCTGATGAAGGTTGATGTTGATGCTGCCATCAATGCAAGAATCCAAGGCCTACAGACTTCCGCACGTAACCTGATGCGTGAAAACAATATCCATTATTCGAGTTTTGTCCGTGTCCGTGACAGCATCGAACTGCAGTTTGCCGACCCGACTCTCCGCCAGCGTGCGGAAGATATCCTGAAAAAGACCCTGCCTGATGCTGCCTTGCAGTCGGAAACAGAAGGGGGCAGCAACAAGCTGGTATTGACACTGACTCCGGAAGCATTGAAAGAAGTCCGTGAAAACAGCGTCAAGCAGAACATCGCCACCCTGTCCAAACGAGTGAATGAACTGGGCGTGAACGAACCGGTCATCCAGCAGCAGGGAGCAGACTGCATCGTTGTCCAGCTGCCAGGTGTCCAGGATGTTTCCCGTGCAAAAGACATCATCGGCCGTACCGCCACCCTTGAAGTCCGTATGGTTGATGAATCGATAACCCGCGGTACTGAAGAAACCTCCCCGATTCCTCTGGGTTCGGAACTGTTCCGTCAAGGCAAGAACACACCGGTTGTCCTGTATAAGGAACCGGTGTTGACCGGTGAGTACATCACCAATGCCTCACCAGTCCGTGACCAATACCAGCAGCCGGCAGTCAGTGTCGACCTGAACGGTGACGGCGGCAGGAAAATGCGTGAGGCAACCCGTTACCGTATCGGTAAACCGATGGCGATTGTCTTGTTTGAAAAAGGCAAGGGAGAAGTGCTGACTGTGGCAACCATCCGTGATGAATTGGGTTCTCGTTTCCAGATTTCCGGCATGGGTTCTGCTGAGGCGGCGACTGACCTTGCATTGCTGCTGAGGGCTGGTTCGTTGGCAGCGCCGATGCAGATTATCGAAGAAAGGACCATTGGACCACAGCTGGGTGCTGAAAACATTGAAAAAGGCTTTGCTTCCACACTCTATGGTTTTATAGCCGTTGCCATCTTCATGATGCTTTATTACATGCTGTTCGGTGTGTTCAGTGTGATTGGTCTGGTAGTCAATATGCTGCTGATGATTGCCATCCTGTCCATGATGCAGGTGACATTGACCTTGCCGGGTATTGCAGCAATGGCATTGACCCTCGGGATGGCGATTGACTCGAACGTGCTGATCAACGAACGTATCCGTGAAGAACTGCGGGCAGGGTATAGTCCACACACGGCATTGTTCAACGGATTCAGCTCCGCTTGGGCAACAATCCTTGACTCGAACATCACGACGCTGATTGCCGGGGTGGCATTGCTGGTCTTTGGTACAGGACCAATCCGTGGTTTTGCAGTTGCACACTGTATCGGTATCCTGACTTCCATGTTCTCTTCCGTCTTTGTCACGCGGGGACTTTCCAACCTTTGGTATGGACGCCGCAAGAAATTGACATCCCTGTCAATCGGTCAGGTCTGGAAACCTGACCAAGATGGCAGCAGGAAGAACTGAGGCAGATGGGACAGGTGGTTAGACAGGTTTAGGAAACAGGATAAGACATGGAATTCTTTAGGATTAAAAAAGACATTCCCTTCATGCGCCATGCGCTGATTTTCAACATCATTTCTGGGGTGACATTCGTTCTGGCGGTGTTCTTCCTCTGTACCAAGGGATTGAATTTCTCAGTCGAGTTTACTGGTGGGACCAACATGGAAGTGTCTTACCAGAAAGCGGCCGATTTGGATGCTATCCGTAAAACTGTCCACGAGGCAGGGTTTGAGGCACAGGTGCAGAACTTTGGCAGGGCACAGGATGTCATGATCAATCTGCCGGTACAGCAGGGAGTGACTGTTGCCCAGCAGAGCGAGAAAGTCATGGTTGCCCTGAATGCCCATGATGAAGAAGCCAAACTGCAGCGGGTGGAGTTTGTCGGGCCACAGGTTGGTGATGAACTGGCTGAGAATGGCTTGATGGCATTGTGCTTTGTGGTATTGGGCATCATCATTTACCTGGCTTTCCGGTTCCAATGGAAATATGCAGTATCGGCGATTCTAGCGAACCTGCATGACGTGGTGATTGTGCTTGGGTTCTTCTCGTTCTTCGAATGGGAATTCTCACTATCCGTCCTTGCCGGGGTACTTGCTGTCATGGGGTACTCGGTCAATGAATCGGTGATTATCTTTGACCGTATCCGTGAAAACTTCCGGAAGATGCGTAAGGTTTCCGTGCAGGAAGTCATCAACCATGCCATCACCAGCACGATTTCCCGTACGGCAATCACCCACGGTTCCACAGAAGCAATGGTGTTGGCGATGCTGATTTTTGGTGGTCCGACATTGCACAACTTTGCATTGGCATTGACTATCGGTATCTGCTTCGGCATCTATTCTTCAGTGTTTGTTTCCGCTGCAATTGCGATGTGGCTGGGCATCAAGCGTGAAGACCTGATCAAGCCGGTAAGCCGGGATAGCCGCAATTCAGATGGGGCAGTCGTTTAATGGCATGTTTTTCTGGCAGAGTGTCTGTTTGACCGGACATGCAACCTGATTATCAGTTTTTTCGGAGAGGAAAATGTATAAACATATCAAAGTTCCACAGTCTGGTGACAAGATCACCGTCAATGCGGATTTTTCCCTGAACGTTTCCGATCATCCAATAATCCCGTTCATTGAAGGCGATGGCATCGGTGCTGACATTACCCCTGTCATGCGTAAGGTCATTGATGCAGCTGTTGCCAAAGCGTATGCTGGCAAGAAGCAGATTGAATGGATGGAAATCTATGCGGGTGAAAAAGCGCTCAAGGTCTATGGAGAAGGTGTCTGGCTGCCACAGGAAACCATGGACGCTCTGCGTGAATATGTCATTTCAATCAAAGGACCATTGACCACCCCTATTGGTGGTGGCATCCGTTCACTGAATGTCGCGATGCGCCAGGGACTGGACTTGTATGTCTGTCTGCGTCCTATCCGTTATTTCAAAGGTGTGCCTTCTCCTGTCCGTGAACCGGAAAAGACCAATATGGTCATTTTCCGCGAAAACACTGAAGACATCTATGCAGGTATTGAATGGGCAGAAGGAACCCCGGAAGCCCAGAAAGTCATTGATTTCCTGACCAAGGAAATGGGTGTTTCCAAGATCCGTTTTCCAAAAACATCCGGTATCGGCATCAAGCCAGTTTCCCGTGAAGGGACAGAACGTCTGGTCCGTAAGGCTATCCAGTATGCGATTGACAATGACCGTCCTGCAGTGACCTTGGTCCATAAGGGCAACATCATGAAATTCACCGAAGGTAGCTTCCGTGACTGGGGCTATGCACTGGCACAGAAAGAATTCGGTGCAGAAGTCATTGGCAAGGGGCCCTGGTGCAGGTTCAAGAATCCAAAGACCGGTAAGGAAATTGTGGTGAAGGATGTCCTGGCAGATGCGTTCCTGCAGGAAATCCTGCTGCGTCCTGAACAGCACAGTGTCCTGGCTACCCTGAACCTGAATGGCGATTACATCTCTGATGCACTAGCGGCACAGGTCGGTGGCATCGGCATTGCACCAGGTGCGAATATGTCTGATTCCGTGGCGATTTTTGAAGCAACTCACGGCACAGCGCCGAGCATGGCGGGCAAGAACAACGTCAATCCAGGTTCGATGATTCTGTCAGCAGAACTGCTGCTCCGTCATATTGGTTGGATAGAAGCTGCTGACCTTATCTTGGAGTCCATGCAGAAAGCCATCTCTTCCAAGCAGGTGACCAGCGATTTCGCCGCATTGATGGAAGGGGCAACTGAAGTCTCGACAACAGCATTTGGCGACCTGATGATTGACTGTATGTAATCAGGTGGTTTCCCCGTCAAACAGGAAAACAGAAATGCCCGGCAACCTGAAGGCTGCCGGGCATTTCATTATCTGCTGCAGTTGGCAATCAGCCGTCATTTCGTGGCAGGAATCGCCCGCAGCCAATTGAGCATATCGTTGATTTCGTGCCAATCCAATGTATGGTCCATGTCATACGCGCGGAATTCCACGTTGTAGCCCAGTTCTGTCAACTGGTTGTTGGCATTCTTGCCACGGTAGAAAGGTACAACAGGGTCTTCAGTCCCATGTCCGATGAAGACCGGCGTATCCTGGTTGATTTCAGTGCGGTTTTCTTCAAATTTCTGCCGGAGTGGGATATATCCGGAAAGCGCAATTACCCCACCGAGTTTTTCGAAATGGGTCAGACCGACATGCAGCGCCATAGCGGCACCTTGGGAAAAGCCTGCCAGCAGGATTTTCTCGGTTGGCATACCTTTGATTTTTTCGTTGTTGATCAGGATATGGATGAGACCAGTGGAATCGATGATACCCTGTTCATCTTCCATATCACGTTCTTCAAAGTCGGTGTAGATGTCAAACCATGCCCTGGCAGGTAGCCAGCTGTGTGCTGTGATGGGACGTTCAGGCGCATTCGGGAAGATGAAACGGATGGCAGGTAATCCTGTCAGGTCAAAGTGCTGGAGCTGGGTGCTGAACAGGGTATGGAAGCTGGCGCCTTCGTCGCCTAAGCCATGCATCCAGATAATAGTGATCTGAGGGTTTTCTCCGGTTTCATAACGGCTGAACTGGAGTCTAGGTGCATTCATGTTAGGTACCATAGGGTCACTTTCTGTTTTTCAAATAAAAAGGAAACTGTATTTTAAAGGTTTTTCCTGGCAGGACGCCATGATTTGCAGCGTTTTTCGTCTGTTTCAATCCGGGGACCACCAATCAGGTCGATGCAATAAGGAATGGCGGTGAAAATCCCTGGCTCAATGACTGTGCCATCAGGGGCGATGACACCATCCAATGTCTCATGGATTGCACGGGGCTGCCCTGGCAGGTTCAGGATCAATGCGGCATGATTTCCTGTCTCCCGAATGACGGCAACCTGTCGGGACAGGATGGCAGTCGGGACAAAATGCATGCCGAGCTGGCGCATCCGTTCTGCGAAACCTGGCATTTCCCGGGTGGCGACAGCCAATGTTGCTTCCGGGGTGACATCCCGTTTGGCGGGCCCCGTACCGCCGGTTGTCAATACGAGGCAGTAGTGTTTCTCATCTACCAGTTCGCATAGGGTTGATTCAATGAGGGCGTGGTCATCGGGAATCAAACGGGTTTCCAGCTGGAAAGGGGTGGTCAATGTGGCAGACAGCCATCCGCTGAGTGCAGGGATTCCCTTGTCTTGATAGGTACCGTGTGAAGCCCTGTCAGAAATGGAGACCAGTCCGATAATGGCAGTTTTTTCCTGGGATTCCGGATTGATATGGCGGCTCATTCTGTTGCATCCTCTGAGGGTTCAGAAGGAAATAAAGCAGTTGCTTGTTGTTCACTGACCAAGGTTTTGATCAGGCGGTACAATTCACGGAAAGCCTTTGGAGGTTTGTTGTCAGCCTGTTCTTTCTTGGCGTTGCGGATAAGCGTTCGGAGTTGCTGACTGTTCGCTTGAGGAAAACGTTCAAGGAAATCTGTCAGGGCATTCGGGTTTTCAAGCAGTTGCGCACGCTGGCTTTCCACCATATGCAGCAGGGCGGTATCCGCTTTGGAAAGTCCTTTCCAGCTGTCCAACTGCTGCTTGATGGCTTCGACTTCGTTTTCTTGGAGTTTCCGCATCAGTTTCCCGATATATTGCAGCTGACGGCGGTGCCCCTCATGGTTCTTGATGCGCTGGCATTCCAGCACCGCTTTACGCAGGTCTTCAGGAATCGGGGCTTTCTGGATACGTTCCACAGACTGTTCAACCAGTTGCCCGCCCAGTTTCTGCAATGCAATCATGTCGCGCTTGCGTTGGGATTTGGAGGGGCCTCCATAAAATTCATCCGGATCAAAAGGTTTATCTTCTCCGACTTCCCATTTCCAATTTGGCATGACCTGTCTTCCTGCAATCGTTGAATTGGCTTGAATAGCGGTATCATATCAGCCTTGGGCTTACCTTCAAAAAATAATCATGGATGATGCTGATTTCATTTATTCCAATGGCAACTTAGAGCAGATTGCCGCTGATGTCCTCCGGTTTGCACGGGAAAAAGGTGCTTCAGATGCTGTGGTTGGTGTCAGCGAAGGCAGTGGACTGTCCGTTTCCGTCAGACGGGGCAATATCGATACCATTGAACGGAACCAGGACAAAAGCATCGGTGTTACGGTCTTTCTTGGCAAACGGCGGGGCAACGCCACCACATCGGATTTTTCGGAACCATCGCTGCGTCAGACCGTGGAAGCTGCCTATAACATCGCCCGCTTCACGGCGGAAGACGAGGCGGCTGGGTTGCCAGAGCCGGAAATGCTCGAACACCATCCTCAGGACCTGTCGTTGTATTACCACTGGCAGATTGATGCTGGGCAGGCGGTTGATTTGGCAAAACGCTGCGAACAGGCGGCATTCGATGTGGACAGCCGTATCTCAAACAGTGAAGGTGCCAATGTCCAGGTCTCCCATGCCCATTTCGTTTCAGCAAGCAGTGATGGTTTCCTGGGGGGATATCCTTATTCCAGCCATTCCCTTTCTACAGTACCGATTGCCAGTGATGCTGGCAAGATGCAGCGCGATTACTGGTATACCGCCTCCCGGAACCCGGCAGAGCTGAAATCCCCTGAAGCTGTTGGCAGATATGCGGCTGAAAGGGCGTTGTCCCGTCTGGGCGGCCGGCGTATCACCACCCGGAAATGTCCGGTGTTGTTTGAGGCGCCGATGGCGATTGGCCTGATCAATACCTTTGTCAGGGCGGTTTCAGGCGGAGCGTTGTACCGCAAATCCAGTTTCCTGCTGGATTCCCTCAACAAGGCTGTTTTCCCCGAACATATCAGCCTGTTGGAAGAACCGCATCTGATTGGCGCAATGGGGTCTGCGCCTTTCGATGATGAAGGGGTGCGTACCGCCCGCCGTAAGGTCGTTGACAACGGGGTTGTCCAAGGCTATTTCCTGTCATCCTATTCTGCCCGCCGCTTGGGCATGAAGACCACTGGCAATGCCGGTGGGTCGCACAACCTGATCCTCTCCTCTTCCAGCACAGAAAAAGACGATGATTATGCAGCGATGCTCCGGAAGATGAATACCGGCCTGGTCGTGACAGAACTGCTGGGGCAGGGCATCAACTTTGTGACCGGTGATTATTCCCGTGGGGCTTCCGGTTACTGGGTGGAAAACGGGGTCATCCAATACCCTGTGCAGGAAATCACGATTGCTGGTAACCTGAAAGACATGTTCGCCCATATCGCTGCGGTCGGGGCAGATGTGCTCATCCGTGGCGCCAAACAGACCGGCTCCATCCTGATTGAAGAAATGACAGTAGCGGGAGCCTGAAACCGATAAGAAGGGAAAGCCATGAAAAAACTATTGATGACATCGTTGTTGTTGGTCAGTGCATCGGCATGGGCAGCATGCGTTGTGGAATATGTCCCGCTGAAAAAAGCCTCCATTTCCGTTAATGGTGTCGATGGAGAAAAAACGGTTCTGCCTTGCGGCAAGTCTGGCATGATTTATATTGCCAGAGATAACAGTGTTTATGCCGCCTGCCATACGGGTAAGAAACATGCCAAATGGGTGGTATATGAAAAGACTGATGGAATCAGGGCAAAAGGCACCGACTGCCATCTCATTAAAAACAAAGGCTGGGCTTGCAACAACTGGCAGAGCGTTGATTTTGTATCTATTGAGGCAACCACTGATTATTCTCGATGCACCGAAAGCGAATATGATGAGGCTTCAGTCACGAGATAACAGTTGAATAGGGGCTGTTGGATTTGCCAGAAGGCCGTTTGAAGGAATGACAGTGGCGGGAGTCTGAAACCGATAAGAAGGGAGAGCCATGAAAAAACTATTGATGACATCGTTGTTGTTGGTCAGTGCATCGGCATGGGCAGGATGCGGGGTTGAGACAGGGAAGCTGAAACAGGCATCCATGACGGTAAATGGCAAGACAACCGTTTTAAGGTGCGGAAAATCCGGAAAAGTCTATCGGCAGCTTGATGATTTCTATGCAGCCTGCCATATAGATAAACGCCATGCTAATTGGGTTGCCTACCAGAAAGCAGATGGAGCTGCTGCCAAGGGAACAGGCTGTCATATCGTCCAGAACAAAGGCTGGGCCTGCAATCGATGGCAGGACGTTGATGCTGTCAACATCCAGTCAAAAAGCGGATTGGGATGTAATGACAGGGATTATGATGAATCTTCTGTCGTGAGGTAACGGTCTGTCAGTAAGGAGCAGTCTTGGGGGCTAAGGTAGCTTCTGTCTTTTTCGTACCCATATCGTGTAAAGTAGGTTTTACACCACAGTGGTTACTGGCAAGGTTTTTTAAGATAATATCTTATTTAAAAAGTCCTCCAATATTGGAGGACTTTTTAAAATGTAATAATCTGAAAATTATCGTTTCCCTAAAAGTTTTCGAAGACTTTGTGTTTCGACAATCCGATAGTTAGAGAGCCATAATTGTTTATCTTTTCCTGCTAATTGAGGGTTATTTGTTGACTCAAAAACGTTCTGAACAAGGTCTGTCCCAATTTCATTCCAAATTTCTAATGGCTTGAAATTCCAGCTAATCTCTCCTTTGTCTTTATTGAAGCTTAGTAAAGCTCGAAAGGCACCAAATATAGGATAGATATATCCAACAGATATAACATGATCGATTTTACTATGTAAGAATTGAGTCGTGGCATTTTCTTTTAAATCGATTCCTTTTACAGCACCAGGTCGCGGAATGCCAACGCCCTGTTGTTTCTTGTATTCTTTATACTTTTCAACCAATTGCTCTTCGATTTTGTCATAAAGTTTCACAAGCATTGGTAATTCCTTTGTAAGGGCCTTATAAAATGCTCCGTTAAATGCTTCAGCATAACGCTTCGTTGCTTGTGCCTTTCCTGAATAACTTTGGATAGGAGCTGTTCTATCATCAGGAAATCTTTCAATATCAAAAGCGAACATCAAACGAACAAATTCAGAAACATGAATAGTCTTGTTTTCATGATCTTTATAGGCAACATCATCGGCATAGGGTTCAGATTTAATTGCTTCTTTAATATTATCAAGACCTCCATCAAGGTTAAATAACGCAAGATCAGAAACTTGAATAGATGTGTTTCGTGCATCAGAAAGTCTGGTGATATTTTCTACATTAGTGATGACTTCCAGTCGAACATATTTCTCTGTACCTTCTGGAATGTCTTTTCGATTGTTAATAATTGCAGTATAAGTATGCCCGCCATCAAGAATTCCGTAGTTTTCTCGTTCTTCATCAATTTCTTGGTTCCCAATATCAATAGTAACTTCAGAATCAGAACTGTTAAAACTCAATGCTTTTGCCGAAATAACGATTCCTCTATTATTAATATAAAAATCAGTTTCTGGATCTGTCACTGCCTTAATTAAAGCCTTGGCGACATTTGTTGTCATTTTTGGAACTCTTGGGTTTACATCCATTGGAATATTTTCTGGAAGATCCTTCATGTTGACTAACAAATAGTAAATGGTTTCATTGTTTGATCCATCTTTAGAATCTTTTCTGTAAGGTGACGCAAGAGTTCTGAGCGCTGCAACTTTAAATTTTAATTTTTTCATGGGTTGTCCTTTCGAATTAAGTCTCGAAGGCTATTGCCTTGAGATGACAAGAATTATAAACTTCGTTATGTTATTTACAATGCACCATGGTGCTTATATGGCAGAAAAAAAATTATCTGATCCTGGCCTTCTTGCTGTTGGGAACCTAATCAAGGATAAAAGGGTGTCGTTAGGCGAATCGTGTAAATCTCGAGAAAAATTTATAGATTCAAGGAGTCTTGACTTATTCAATGGTTCTGAATGGATATCAATCAGACATCTGTCCAATTTAGAGCTAGGAAAAAACTGGATTAGTATTGAAATGTTATTGAAACTTTCTGCAGCGCTTGAGGAAGATCCTGTTGAACTTTTTCGTCAAATTATAGAAGTCTATAGAGAGAATACTCATGTTATTGGGGACTAATTGGAGTTTGAAAGTGTCATTGACAGATCTTCTTTTTTAAATGAAAAAGCCGTTCATTCTAGAACGGCTTTTCACACAATAATCTGCTGAAGGTGATTATTTCAGTGCTTCAAGCAGGTCAGCGCGGATTTTTTCAATCGGTCCGACGCCGGCAATCTTGCGGTATTTCGGTGCCCCCTTTCCTCCAGCTGCCGCTTCTTTGCCGTAGTAGCTGATAAGGATTTCTGTCTGGTCATGATAGACCGCCAGGCGTTTTTTCACGGTTTCTTCCTTGTCGTCGTCGCGGGTAATCAGGTCTTCTCCGGTCACATCATCCTTGCCGGGGACTTTGGGTGGATTGTATTCGACATGGTAAGTCCTGCCAGAAGCAGGATGAACGCGACGGCCGACCATACGGGAAACGATGACATCATCCGGGACATCGATTTCAACCACAAAATCCACACCGATACCAGCAGCTTTCATGGCTTCTGCCTGTGCAAGGGTACGTGGGAAACCGTCAAACAGGTAACCGTTGGCACAGTCGGGCTGTTTCAGGCGGTCTTTGACCAGATTGATGATGAGGTCATCGGAAACCAGTCCGCCAGATTCCATGATTTTCTTGGCTTCCAGTCCTAATGGCGTGCCAGCTTTGACAGCGGCACGGAGCATGTCGCCAGTAGAAATCTGGGGAATACCGAACTGTTCACGGAGATAGGTTGCTTGTGTGCCTTTGCCAGCGCCTGGGGCACCCAATAAGATAAGACGCATAACCAAAATCCTTAAATGATTGAAGACGGCGGCACGTGTGAGTTGATGATTGATGCCAATAGGCATCATCTGGACAATCGTGCCTGCTGAAAATAGCTATTCTACCAGAAACCAGCTAATTCTTAGCGTTATCCAACCGGTTGTCTATTCAACGGTTTTTATGGACGGGAAAGCTGGGCGTATGTCTGGCGAACCCGTTCCAAGTCAGCTGGGGTATCCACACCAGCTTCAGGGATCCTGTCAGTGACATGTACGGCAATCGGATAACCATGCCAGAGTACGCGGAGCTGTTCCAGCGATTCCAGCTGTTCTATCGGTGAAACCGTCAGGGAGGAATAGGTTTTCAGGAAATCGTTCCGGAACGCATAAAGCCCGACATGGCGCAATGCAGGCAGGTCAGGATACAGCTTTTCAGCCTTGGCATAACCATCCCGGTACCAGGGGATTGCCGCCCGGGAAAAGTAAAGTGCCCGGCTGTTTTTATCAAGGACAACTTTCACATAGTTGGGATTGAAGATGTCTTCAGGGGCTTCCAATGCATGGGCGGCAGTGGACATCGGCACCTTGTCTGAAATCAGTGCGGCTGTTGCGGCAATCAGCGATGGATCGATCAGGGGTTCATCGCCCTGTACGTTGACGATGGTGGCGTTGTCCGCCCAGTCCATACGGGATGCAACCTCTGCAATCCGGTCCGTACCTGAAACATGGTCTTTTCGGGTCAGTACCGCTTTGACCTGATGGGCGGCGCAGGCATCGACAATGGCATTGTCATCTGTGGCGACAATGATGTCTGCGGCTCCCGATTTTACTGCCTGTTCTGCGACACGCACAATCATCGGTTTGCCACCGATATCAGCAAGGGGCTTGTTAGGCAGCCGGGTGGATGCCAGCCGTGCAGGGATGATGATATAGAAAGACATGGTTTGTCCTGTTTGTTGAATACGTTAAAAGGATTCGTCTGGAAATCTTTCGACTTTCTGTGCCTGGTCTTCCCAGAGGATGGGGATGCCATCGCGGATGGGATAAGCCAGCCGGTCAGGACGGCAGACCAGCTCTTGATGTTCCTTGTCATATTTGAGTGGTCCTTTGCAGACCGGGCACACGAGGATATCAAGCAGTTTTGTATTCATGGCATTTCTCCACAATTTTGCTTTCCAGCAGATGATTGTCGATTTCAACGCTGGCTGGAACCACCCAAATCCGTTCATCTGCAATCAGTTCTGGCCGTTGGGCGCATTTCACTGCATCTTTCTCTGTAATGAGGATGGTTCCTGAAGAGGTGTTCCGGAAAGGGTTTTCAGAAAAGCTGTAATGGTCTGGCAGGGGCATTTCCTCAAAACTGAGATGCTGGTTTTTCAGGGAGGCAAAGAAACGCCCTGGGTTGCCGATTCCAGCAGCAGCTGTGATTTTCCCTTTGATCTGGGACAATGGCTGGACATTGCGGCGGTTGGCAAGCTGTTCAGCGGTATCGGTCTTGAGCTGCATCAGGAACATATTGTCCGTATAGATGGGGTTGTTCGGTGCTGGATAGTTATGACCGTTGATAATGGTGAAATCCCCCCGGCGTGAAGGCGGTTCACGCAGGGGACCGGCAGGTAGCATCCATTGGTTGCCAGCGCCTCTGCCGTCAAAGAGGAGGATTTCGATGTCCCTTGCCAAAGCATAATGCTGAAGGCCGTCGTCTGAGATGATGATGTCGATTTCTGGATGTTCCGCCAACAGGTGTTGGGCTGCAGCGACGCGTTTACGGCAGACGGTCAATGGGCATTGTGTCCGCATCGCAATCAATAGCGGTTCATCACCGACTTCGGATGCTTGGGATAAGCCAGGGTCAACAGAACGTGGCTGGCTGTTGGATGTGCCATAACCCCGGGAGATGATGCCGGGGGTGAAACCGGCTTTCCGTAGAATTTGGGTCAGCCAGATGACGATAGGGGTTTTGCCTGTTCCTCCGACAAAGATGTTGCCGACCACAATGACGGGAACAGGCAGTTTTGTGGATTTAAAGAAGCCTATCTGATAGGCAAACCGGCGGAAGGCTGTAATGCCCCTGAAGAGCAGTGAAAGCGGATACAGCAGGATGGCAAGCAGACCTCTTCCCAGCCAGACACGCATCCAGAAATGCTCACGGCTGGCTTTTCCGCTCATTGGTTGTCCTTTCCGGCTTTTACGGTGGCGAATGCCAGGCGCTCAAGTCCAGCAAGCCGGACTGCTTCAAGGACGCTGACCACCGATTGGTGCCGGGCATTACCATCTGCAGCGATGATGACGGTCGGATTGCCATTGGCAAGCTTATCGGCACGTTGGCGCAGGAATTTGGCAAATTGGGTGGGGGGAAGTGGTTTGATGGTTTCTCCGTTGACCGATATCTGGCCTGCAGAATCAATCACAATATCCAAGTTCTGATAATGTTCTGCTGCATTGTCGGTCGCTGCAGTTGGCAACGATATCTGCAGTTCGGCATATTTGCTGAAGGTCGTGCTGACCATCAGGAAAATCAGGATGACCAGCAGGACATCGATGAACGGAATCAGGTTGATGTCTGGCGTGTCGCTGATTTTGTGCCTGCGGAAATCCATAGTGCACCTGCCTTTATTCCGGACGGCGTGCAGAGGTGATGGCATCCACCAGTTTGGAAGCCTGGGCTTCCATCTGGATGAGGAAACTGTTGGTCAGCGCCTTGAAATGGCGGTAACAGACCAAGGCAGGCATGGCAATCAGCAGGCCAAATCCCGTGTTGTACAAGGCGACAGAGATACCATGTGCCAGCTGGGTCGGGTTCATGCCAGAGGCATGCTGTGCCCCGAAAATCTCGATCATGCCGACAACCGTGCCAAACAGTCCAAGCAGTGGGGCCAAGGCGGCAATGGTGCCGATAGTGGTCAGGAAACGTTCCATCTGCAGGCTAGCGGTATGTCCGGCTTCTTCCATTGATTCCTTGATGTCTTCTTTAGGTAGCTCAGCATGGCGCAGGCCTGCTGCCAACACCATGCCTAAAGGCGAATTGTCTGCAAGTTGGTCAATCTGCCGTTCATCCAGTTTGCCTTCTTGGAACCGTTTGATGGTGCGTTCCAATAAGCCCTCCGGCAGGATGCGGTTTCTGCGGAGTGCATGGAAACGTTCGATGACCAATGCCAATCCGATGATGGAAACAATCAGCAATAGCCAGATTGGCCATCCTGCGGATTGAAAGATATGGAACATAGATGCCTCCTGCCAATCAGGGTCTCATCAGGCTTCAAGCCGTTTTTTCAGGTGGACAATGGCTTCTTTAACCCGCTCTGGTGCTGTGCCACCAATATGGCAACGGGCACTGACAGACGCTTCCAGGGTCAAGGCTCCCAAAACATCAGATTCAATGAGCGGCGAGAATGTCTGCATCTGCTCCAGTGTCATGTCGCTGAGGTCACAGTTATGTTCGACACAGAAACGGACTGCCCTGGCAACGGCTTCATGGGCAGCCCGGAAAGGCAACCCCTTCTTGACCAGGTAATCAGCAAGGTCTGTTGCGGTTGCATAGCCCTGCAATGCTGCCTGACGCATCATTTCCGGTTTGACAGTGATGGCACTGACCATGTCTGCGAAGATGCGCAAAGTATCAGAAACGGTGTCAATGGTATCGAACAAGGGTTCCTTGTCTTCTTGGTTGTCTTTGTTGTATGCCAGCGGTTGGCCTTTCATCAATGTCAGCAGACCGATCAGGTGTCCATTGACACGGCCGGTCTTGCCGCGCGCCAGTTCCGGTACGTCTGGGTTCTTTTTCTGGGGCATGATGGAAGAGCCGGTACAGAAGCGGTCTGCGATGTCGATGAAACCGACACGCGGACTCATCCAGATGACCAGTTCTTCCGACAGGCGGGAGATATGGGTCATGACAAGCGCAGCAGCTGCGCAGAATTCAATGGCGAAGTCACGGTCAGAAACAGCATCCAGTGAATTGCGGCAGACGTCTTCGAATCCCAGGGTCTTTGCAACCCGTTCACGGTCGATTGGGAACGTAGTGCCTGCCAGGGCAGCGGCACCCAATGGCAGGCGGTTCACCCGTTTACGGCAGTCACGCATCCGTTCGATGTCACGGCAGAACATTTCAGCATAGGCAAGCAGGTGGTGCCCGAAGGTGACGGGCTGGGCAACCTGCATATGGGTGAATCCGGGTAGGATGGTGTCATAGTGTTTTTCTGCCAGGTCTGCCAGTGAGTTGCAGAGGTTTTTCAGCAGGCCGTCAATGGCATCGATGGCGGAACGCAGGTAGAGCCGGATATCGGTTGCCACCTGGTCATTGCGGGAACGGCCGGTATGCAGGCGTTTGCCGGCATCGCCAATCAGGTCTGTCAGACGGCGTTCGATGTTCATATGCACATCTTCCAGTCCGATAGACCAGTTGAACCTGCCGTCATTGATTTCTTCCAGAATCTGCACCAGTCCCCGCTGGATGTCAGACAGGTCCTGTTCAGTCAGGATTTTCTGCGCACAGAGCATTTCGGCATGGGCAAGGGAGCCTTGGATGTCGAAAGCCGCCATGCGCTTGTCAAAGGTCACGGATGCCGTATAACGCTGGACGAGTTCATCGACAGGCTCAGAGAAACGGCCAGACCAGACATCGTTTTTAGTTGTCGTTTTCTTGTCCATCATAAAATCCTGTTTGGACCGGTTATTCTTTCAGTTCACGGATGGCGCCACGGTCAGCCGATGCCGCAGTGGAGGCATAGACTTTCAGGGACTTGGAAACCACACGGGAACGGTTCGGTTTCCAGGCATCTGCTCCCTTGGCTTCCATCTTTGCACGGCGGGTTGCCAGTTCTTCATCGCTGATGCGCAGGTGGATGGTGCGGGCAGGGATATTGATGTCAATCATATCGCCTTCTTCAATCAGGCCAATGGCACCACCGGAAGCTGCTTCTGGGGAAGCATGGCCGATGACCAGACCGGAAGAACCGCCAGAGAAACGGCCGTCGGTGAACAGTGCGCAGGATTTACCGAGTCCTTTGGACTTGATGTAAGAGGTTGGATACAGCATTTCCTGCATGCCAGGACCGCCCTTTGGCCCTTCATAGCGGACGATGATGACATCGCCAGGATTGATCTTGTCGCCCAGGATGGCTTCAACCGTGTCTTCCTGGCTTTCAAAGATGCGGGCTTTACCAGAGAAGACGAAGATGCTTTCATCCACACCAGCTGTCTTCACGATACAGCCGTTTTCGGCAATGTTGCCGAACAGGACAGACAGCCCGCCTTCGATGGTATAGGCATGGGCCAGGTCACGGATGCAGCCGGTGGTACGGTCTTTGTCAAGGGATGCATAGCGTTTGTCTTGGGAGAATGGTTCAATGGTGCGGACACCGCCTGGTGCAGCCCGGTAGAAAGTTTCAATGGCAGGGTCATTGCTGGTGACAATATCGTATTTCGCGAGGGCATCACCGATGGAGCCGCCATAAACCGTGCCACAGGAGGTGTCAATCAGACCAGCACGGTTCAGTTCAGCCATGATACCGAGGATGCCTCCAGCACGGTGGACATCTTCCACATAGTAGTCATGGGTTGCTGGTGAAACCTTGCAGATGCAGGGGACCTTGCGTGAAACCCGGTCGATGTCTTCCATGAGGAATGGGACATTGCCTTCATTGGCGATGGCAAGCAGGTGCAGCACGGTGTTGGTGGAACCGCCCATGGCGACATCCAGTGCCATCGCATTTTCCAAGGCTGCTTTGGTGACGATGGAACGTGGCAGGACAGAAGCGTCGTCCTGTTCGTACCAACGTTTGGTGTTCTCGACAATCTGACGGGCAGCTTTCAGGAAGATTTCCTTACGGTCAGCGTGTGTTGCCAGCATGGTGCCGTTGCCTGGAAGCCCCATACCCAATGCTTCCATCAGGCAGTTCATCGAATTGGCAGTGAACATGCCGGAGCAGGAACCGCAGGTCGGGCAGGCACAGCGTTCATAGTCTGCAACCAGTTCATCACTGTTGTTCGGATTGCCTGCCTGGATCATCGCATCAATCAGGTCAACCTTGATGACCTGCTGCCCAGGAATGACCGTGGTCAGCTTGCCGGCTTCCATCGGACCGCCGGAAACCATGATGGTCGGGATGTTCAGGCGCATGGCTGCCATCAGCATCCCCGGGGTGATTTTGTCACAGTTGGAAATGCAGATCATTGCATCAGCACAATGGGCTTCGACCATGTACTCAATGGAATCAGCAACCAATTCGCGGTGTGGCAGGGAATAGAGCATGCCACCGTGTCCCATGGCAATGCCATCGTCAATGGCAATGGTATTGAATTCCTTGGCGATGCCCCCCGCTTTTTCGATTTCTCGGGCGACCATCTGACCCATGTCTTTCAGATGGACATGACCCGGAACGAACTGGGTGAATGAGTTGACAACAGCGATGATTGGCTTGTCAAAATCGCCATCTTTCACACCGGTTGCACGCCACAGCGCACGTGCACCAGCCATGTTTCTTCCGTGGGTGGAAGTCCAGGAACGGTAACGGGGCATTTGTCTGTCTCTCCAAATAAATCGGGTTCTGTTTTTATCCAAGTATCAGGAACGGGGCATGGAAACGCTTTCCTGATACATCTGCCAGTCCTGCCTGACCATTTATGGTCGGCACTTCAGTAAATAAGCTATTATATAGCACTATCGTTTTTTAAGACCTTTAAACCGATACCGTATTACGGTGTAATTGATTATGCTGGTTCATCCTTTACCGAATCCTGTTGCCTTTTCCATCGGGCCTGTGGCGGTCCATTGGTATGGGTTGATGTATCTGTGCGGCTTCCTGTTTTTCATCATCCTTGGACGGGTGCGTATCAGGACACAGCCGCATATTGCCCGTGCAGGCTGGGTTCCCAAGAACTTGGATGACATCCTTTTCTATGGGGTGTTCGGAGTGATTGTCGGTGGACGTCTGGGGGAAGTGCTGTTCTACAATCCGAAATACTTCTTCTCGCATCCTATGGAGATTTTTGCGGTCTGGCAGGGCGGGATGTCCTATCATGGTGGTTTCCTTGGCGTGATGATTGCAATGTGGTTCTGGAGCCGGAAGAACGGTCGCCGGTTCTGGGAAACGATGGATTTCATTGCGCCAACGATTCCCATCGGCTATGCCTGCGGACGGTTGGGCAACTTCATCAATGCGGAACTGCCTGGGCGGGTTGCTTCGCCTGACCTGCCTTGGGCGATGATCTGGCCGAATTTCGATATGTTGCCGCGTCATCCATCTCCGCTGTATCAGATGTTGGTGGACGGTCTGCTGATGTTTGTACTGCTCTGGCTGTATTCCCGCAAGGAAAGACCCATTGGTGCGGTCAGTGGCATGTACTGTGTATTGTATGGCTGTGCCCGTTTCTTCACTGAATATTTCCGTACACCAGACTATGAAGTGAATCTGGGTATCTTCACGATTTCAGCTGGACAGATGCTGTCGTTGCCGATGGTTGTATTCGGTCTTCTCCTGTTGTGGTGGTCTTACAAGACGCAACGGATTGGGAACGGTCCTTCATTCAGGTAGCAGCCGTTTTGCAGACAGTGCCACAAAGATGGATTCGGGAAAGAGGATATGAAAAAGATACTTGGTTTTCTGGTTTTGGTGGCTTGCCTGTTACAGCCTGCATGGTCTGCATCGGCTACGCATCCCATTGTCGATAAGCCTCAGGTCAGTTTGAAAAAACTGAATGCCAAGCAGGTTTTCAAAAGACTGTATGGGAACAGGAAAGCCAATATCACAGTTTCAAAAAGCGTTGATATGGACCGGGGACAGCTTGCACTTCCCCATATTGCTGTCAAACAGGAAGAAAAAGGCTCCTATGGCGTGGCACTGTTCCATCCCGTCAAACCATACAGGACCACTGACGGGGAACCCCGTTATCTGGTGATGGTTGAAATCGTTGGTTTGGACGATGAAAACAGGATGGTCTCCTGCCACGGTTGCAGCAGTGATGTGGAACTGTTTGTCTTTAAACGGAAAAACGGTGCTTATATCTTGGTCAGCAGTTCTGAGAAAAATGCTGGGTTTGGCGGGGCGTATGGGATGACAGCCATTGATTCTGGAAAAATGCAGATTCGTCCAGTGGGCAGAACTACCATGGGATTCCTGTATGAAACCGGTTTCACGAACCAAGGAACTACCGAAATTGATTTAATGTTGGTCGCCTTGAATGAGGATGCGCCCATCAAGGTGTTGCCTGTCACTACAGAAGGTGGCTATGCCTTCAGCAATGATGGGATGTACGAAGAAGGTTCTCCGCAGATTTACTCGTATGACGGGAAATACCGTCTGATACCGGATGATAGCAACCTTTATCCAGTCAGCATCAGTTATCAAGGGAAAAAACCGGATGCAGAAGGTCAGATTCGCCCATACAATCGGACTGTCATCTATCGGTATCAGGCTGATAAAGGGGCATTTGCCAAGGAATGATGCTTCAGGAGAGGAGTCAGTCAATCTCCTTTATCCAAGCTAAGTATCTTCAAAATCCGGTAAATCGCCTTTGATGACTTGCCGTATGATGTTGCTGGGAAATCCCCGTTGTTGCAGGAACCGGATTTGTCTGGCTTTTTCGGGAAGCGTTTCAGGCAATTTGCCGAACTTCCGTTCCCAGAGGGAAAAAGCCCGCTGAAGTTCGGTTTCTTTTAGGTTTTCGGTGATTTCCTGAATGACAGAATCTGTCAGATGATGCGCTTGGAGTTCATAAAGGATTTTACGGCTGCCATAGCGGTCAGCCTTGCGTCTGGAAAAGGTTTCTGCAAACCGTTCTTCAGAGAGGAAACCTTTTTCCTGCAACCAATGGATCAGGGATTCAATATCATCCCCTTCTTCAGCATAAGGCTTGAGTTTTGATGCCAGTTCACGGGCACTGTGTTCACGGCTGGCAAGGAACCGCAGTGCCCGTGCTTTCAGGCTGGATTTCTGTTTCATGGCGCTGGTTGTCAGAAACAGGTTGATTCAAAAATAAAAAGGCTCAGCTGTTGGCATCAGCAGCTGCCCCAGCAACAGGCATTTCAGCGATTCCTTTGGCGACCCTGACCTTGTTCTCGATTTCGCGGGCGACAGCAGGATTGCTCTTGAGATAAGCGCGGACATTGTCTTTGCCCTGTCCGAGCCGTTCACCGTTGTAGCTGTACCAGGAACCGGATTTTTCAACGACTTTTGCATCAACACCCAAGTCAATGATTTCCCCTTCCCGCGAAGTGCCTTCCCCATAAAGGATGTCAAAGGTGGCTTCCTTGAACGGAGGTGCCATTTTGTTCTTGACGACCTTGACACGGGTTTCGTTGCCGATGATGGTGTCCCCGGACTTGATGGAACCGGTACGGCGGATATCGAGTCGGACAGAAGAATAGAACTTCAAGGCATTACCACCGGTGGTGGTTTCTGGGGAACCGAACATGACGCCGATTTTCATACGGATCTGGTTGATGAAAATGACGGTGGTGTTGGTTTTCTTGATGGTGCCGGTCAGTTTGCGGAGAGCTTGGGACATCAGGCGTGCCTGGAGGCCAGGCAGGGAATCTCCCATATCGCCTTCAATTTCTGCTTTTGGCGTCAATGCGGCAACGGAGTCGATGACAACCAGGTCAACGCCACCGGAACGGACGAGGGCATCAGTGATTTCCAGTGCCTGCTCGCCAGTGTCTGGCTGGGAGATTAACAGGTCTTCCAGTTTGACACCCAGTTTCTGGGCATAGCTGACATCCAATGCATGTTCCGCATCGATGAAAGCACAGGTGCCACCATCTTTCTGCATCTGGGCAATCACCTGCAGGGTCAGCGTAGTTTTGCCGGAGGATTCAGGACCGTAGATTTCAATGACCCTGCCACGGGGCAGACCACCGACACCCAAGGCAATATCCAGCCCCAATGAACCTGTTGAGACAACCGGAACCTTCTCGACAACCACACCCGGAGCCATCCGCATGACAGAGCCTTTGCCGAACTGTTTTTCAATCTGGGAGAGTGCTGCGGCGAGTGCTCTCCGCTTTTCTTCTTGAGCAGCGTTCTTTTTATCGTCCATGAGAGTTTTCCTGTTAGAAACGGTATTACTGCAAAATCATTGGCTGTATATATTAACAGTTATTTTTGAAATGAAAAGCTTTTTTGCAAGAAAAAAGGAAAGAAGTATCTAAAAATGCGATATGCCATCAGTCGCAGAATGACAGGGCTTTTTGTTATAATACCTCCGTGATTTTTGTGCAGGCAGCATTCTATGCTGCTGGGAGTCTGTATTTTCAAGTACATACCACTATGCCACTGCCATTAGCGACGACACCCCGGGTCTTGAAACATACCCGGACCATCAAGGTTCAGTTTTTCCTTCGTGAGGATGGTTTCTGGGACATTGATGCCCGTTTCACGGATGTGAAAACCCATGAACTGTTGTTGGCTTCGGTGGTGGTGCCTGCCAAACGTCCGCTCCATGACATGTGGATGCGCCTGACCGTGAATCCACAGGGAACAGTGATTGATTCCCATATCGCATTTGATGAAGTGCCTTTTGAAGGGTTCTGTGAACGTATCCATTCCCGTTATTCGAAATTGGTAGGCTTGAATATCCTGCATCATTTCCGGCATGGCATCCATGAACGTTTCGGTGCGATGGACGGCTGTACCCATATGAATGAGATTGCTGAAGCGATTCCTTCTGTTGCGATGCAGGTGTTTGTCTTTGGTGAAGAAGAAGCACGCATCAAGGCGGCTTTCCAGAAAGAAGATGAACGTCCATTCAATCTGGATTTGTGCCATTGCATGGATTCCAAAGGTCCGGCTGTCCTGAAGTTCTACCCACAGTGGTATGGGTCAGTCAAGAAATAACGTTTTTCCCTGCCACCGCCTGTGGACGATTCTTCCGATTTCCCATTGTTTTCTGGTCTGTCATCTGCTGTCAGCAGCAGGGAAGTGCTGACGGTTACGGAGTTGAACCAGGCGGTTTCCCAGCTGATTGAGACAGCATTTCCGTTGTTATGGATTTCCGGAGAGGTTTCAGGGTTCACACGTGCTGCATCTGGGCATTGGTATTTCACCCTCAAGGATGCAGATTCACAGATCCGGGCGGTGATGTTCCGGGGACGGGCACGTCTGGCAGCCTTTACACCGAAACTGGGAGACCATATTGAAGTCCGGGCGACACTTTCCATGTATATGGCTCGGGGTGAGTTCCAGTTGAATGTGGAGACCATCCGTCATGCCGGTGCAGGAAACCGTTATGAAGCCTTCTTACGTATGAAAGCGCGTCTTGAGGCAGAAGGGTTGTTCAATCCGGAACGAAAGAAACCTGTTCCAGTATTTGTGGAAACGGTGGGATTGGTGACCAGCCCCCAGGCGGCAGCATTGCATGATGTCATGACAACCTTGGCAAGGCGGGCTCCACATGTGAAGGTTATCCTGTATCCTGCTCCGGTACAGGGTATTGATGCTGCTGACAGGATTGCTGATATGGTTTCAAAAGCTTCTGAGCGGGCAGAGTGCGATGTACTGATCGTCTGTCGGGGCGGTGGAAGTCTTGAAGACTTATGGAGTTTCAATGAAGAACCGGTTGCCCGGGCAATTGCTGCCTGTCAAATTCCTGTTGTTTCAGGGGTTGGGCATGAAACGGACTTCACCATTGCGGATTTTGTGGCAGATGTCCGTGCACCGACGCCGACAGGTGCAGCAGAGTTGGTTTCGAGAAGCCGGGATGATTGGCTGGATGTCCTGGCATCATATGCCGCCCAGATGAGACGGACGATAGACCGGCAGCTGCATCAGGCGATGCAGCGTACGGATATGCTGTCCAGGCGGTTGGTCCGTCCTATTGCCTATATCCAACAGGAACGGTTGCAGTTGAAGGCTTTGGCTGTACGGTTGTCATCCCGTCAGCCAGATATCCAGAAGAAGGGGTATCAGTTGGAAAACCATCAGGAACGTCTTGTGGCTGCAATGCATAACACCTTGACTGGATGGCGGCAGAAAACCGTTTCATTATCTACCCAACTGGAACTGCTCAATCCTCAGCGTATCTTGGACCGGGGGTATGCCATTATGCAGGATGAATACGGACAGATTGTCCGTTCCCCTGCTGATATCCCTGTCAGAAAACCAATATCAGTCAGGTTGGCTGGTGGCAGTGCAGATATCGTCATTGATTCCGTCCAGCCAACCTTGTCCTGATGGTTGTTCCAATCTGTATCAGGCACTCCGGTAAGCAGCCAGTGTTTCCAGAAGCAGATTCTGGGGTACTTTGGTAATGACGGTTTCCCCCAGTTTCTTCAATAGGACAAATTGGATTTCACCACCGACGTTCTTCTTGTCCACGCGCATCAGGTCAATCCACTGTTCAGAAGGCATATCGGGCGCCATGTCTGGTAAACGGGCTTTCTTGACCAGGTTGCGGATACGGTTTACGGTTTCCTGGTCCAGCCATCCCATCCGGTGGGAAAGGTCTGCCGCCATGACCATGCCACATCCAACTGCTTCGCCATGCAGCCATGCGCCATAGCCCATGCCAGCTTCAATGGCGTGGGCAAAGGTATGGCCAAAATTGAGGATGGCACGGAGACCGGTACTTTCCTTTTCATCCTGACGGACGACATCAGCCTTGATTTCACAGGAGCGTTTGATGGCATATGCCAATGCAACTGGATTCCGTTCCAGCAGTTTGTCGGTGTTTTTCTCCAGCCAAGCGAAGAAATCGGTATCGACAATACAGCCATATTTGATGACTTCTGCCATGCCGGCAGACAGTTCTGTATCAGGCAGGGTATTCAATGTAGCGGTATCGGCGATGACAGCCACAGGCTGGTAAAAAGCACCGATCATGTTTTTGCCAAGCGGGTGGTTGATGCCCGTTTTGCCGCCAACAGAAGAATCCACTTCTGACAGCAGGGTGGTTGGGACTTGGACAAAAGGGACTCCCCGCATGAAACTGGCCGCCGCATAACCAGTGATATCGCCGATGACACCACCTCCCAATGCTGCCAGCGTGGTTTTCCGGTCGCATTTGTTTGTCATCAGGAAGTCAAAGATTTTCATCAAGCTTTCCCAGTTCTTTTCTTTTTCACCATCAGGCAGGACCAATGAAATGACTTCTTTGCCTGATGCTTTCAAGGATTGTGTCAACCTTTCCAGATACAGTGGTGCAACAACATCATTGGTGATGATGGCGATACGCTTGCCTTTTACTGATTTGGCGAGCAGGGACTTATCTTTCAAGAGCCCAGCACCGATTTCAATAGGATAGCTGCGTTCACCCAGTTCAACTTTGAGGCGTTGTTTCCTTTGCGTCTGCATGCTGTTTTGACCTTTTGGGGAATATGTTTTTTTTTCTTTCGGGCGGTTTGCCATATTTTTTTTCTTGAAACCTTTGATCTGGTTGACAATGGACTGGACCATCGCATGGACGTTTGGACGGCCAGTATCGACGATGATGTCAGCGACTTCTTGGTAAAAGGGTTCGCGCTGGCGTGAAAGTTCTTCGATTTTCGCACGCCGGTCTTCAGTCTGGAGTAGAGGGCGGTTCCTGTCGTGCTGTGTCCGTTTAAGGATGTTGCTGACACTGGCCCTCAGATAGATGACAATGCCACGTTTTTTCAGGACTTCACGGTTTTCTGGACGGATGATAGAACCGCCTCCTGTTGCCAGCAGGATGCCTTGCTGTGAAGTCAGTTCATTGAGGGTTTCCATTTCCCTTTGGCGGAAACTGTCTTCTCCCTCGATTTCAAATATCCAGGAGATGGTTGCTCCTGTGCGTTTTTCAATTTCTTGGTCAGAATCAAAGAACTTCAATCCAAGCCGTTTTGCAAGCAGCCTGCCAACGGTTGTTTTGCCGGACCCCATCAGTCCAACGAGAAAAATGTTCTGTTGCATTTGGGTAAAGTGGATGTTTCCTAATCTTTTGAATATAACAGATGAACAGGACAGTTTCCAATTAGGCACAAACATCCCTGATCAGTGCCTGAAGATTTCAAGAAACGTAAAAAATTGTGAGATGACCGTGCTAACCCCTTCAGATTAACGGATAATAGGGTATCTTTTTATCAGTTGGACAGCATGTTTTCTCGAAACAGGGACCCAGTCCCACCTGATGATGGTCAGGATCAGCAAGACAATCCGCCACCGGAAAACAAGAAACGCCGTGGATTCTGGTTCTGGATAATAACGTTGTTTTGCAGCGGAACACTGTTGGCGGGCTTGCTCATTGGTTTGACGGTTGCAGTGATCTATCCGCAGTTGCCATCAATGGATCGTTTGACCGATTACCGCCCGAAGATGCCTTTGCGCGTCTATACGGCTGACAATGTCCTGATTGGCGAATTCGGTGATGAACGCCGTAAGTTTGTGCCGATTGAGAAAATACCGAACCGGCTGAAGAAAGCGGTGTTGGCCATTGAAGATGACCGTTTTTATCAGCATAGCGGTATCGATTATCTTGGCATTCTCCGTGCAGCAATAAACAATCTGTTGGGCCGTAGCCGTCAGGGAGCTTCGACCATTACCCAGCAGGTCGCCAAGAATTTTTTCCTATCCAGTGAACAGACGCTCAAGCGTAAGCTGTATGAGGCAGTATTGGCCTTCAAGATTGAGAAGGCGTTGAGCAAGGACAAAATCCTTGAGGTCTATATGAACCAGATTTATCTGGGACAGCGTGCATTCGGTTTTGCAATGGCTGCACAGACTTATTTCGGCAAGGACATCCAGGATATCACATTAGCTGAAGCAGCGATGCTGGCAGGTCTGCCCAAGGCCCCTTCTGCCAATAATCCTGTCAACAACTATCCCCGGGCGAAACAGCGCCAGGAATATATCCTGCTCCGTATGCATCAGCTGGGCTATATCTCAGAGCAGGATTACCAGAATGCCGTCAAGGAAGAACTCCATATCAAGACTGCCAAGGAAGAACCTGAGGTCCATGGACGTTATGTGGCAGAAATGGTTCGTCTGATGGTCTTTCAGCAGTATGGTGATGCTGCTTATACAAGTGGTATGAATGTCTATACCACCATTTCAGGCAAGGCACAGGAAGCTGCTTACCGTGCTGTCCGTCGGGGAGCCATTGATTATGACCGCCGTCATGGTTACCGGGGACCAGAAGGGCATGTCAATCTTCCTTCAGGAGATGATGGATTGTTTGACCAAGTGAAAGAGGCCTTGGAGAAATATCCAAGTACAGAAGGATTGACCAGTGGTGTTGTGATAGATGCTTCTCCTTCACGGGTTAAGGTGATGTTGGCAGAAGGCACGGTTGCCACGGTAACCGGTAGTGGACTGAAGTTTGCTGCTTCCTGCTTGGGCAGGGGAGGTGAAAAACAGATTAAGCGGGGATCCATTATCCGTATTGGCGCCGTCAACGGAGAATGGGCAATCACCCAGCTGCCACAGATTGAAGCGGCACTGGTTGCCCTTAATCCAGGAGATGGGGCAATCCGTGCTTTGGTCGGCGGGTTTGATTTCGCAAACAGGCAGTTCAACCATGCTACCCAGGCATGGCGCCAGCCTGGGTCTTCATTCAAGCCGTTCATCTATTCAGCGGCTTTGGAAAAGGGGTTTGCACCAACCAGTATCATCAATGATGCGCAAGTGGCTTTCACAGGCGGCAATGGGCAGAGCTGGACACCGAAGAATTACGATAATGTCTATGATGGACCGATAACCATGCGCCGTGGGTTGATGAAATCAAAGAATATGGTCTCAGTCCAGATTTTGAACCAGATCAGTCCTTCCTATGGCCAGGACCATGCGGTCAGGTTTGGTTTTGACTACGACAAGGTCCCCGCAGACCTGTCATTGGCATTGGGGGCGGCAACGGTTACACCATTACAGATGGCATCAGCTTATGCTGTTTTTGCGAACGGTGGTTTCAAGGTCAAGCCTTACTTGATTTCTTCCATCACCGATTTCAAGGGCAATGTGCTGTCACGTGCCAATCCTGACCAGCCCGGGCAGGAAATCAACCGTGTCCTAGATGCACGTAATGCATTCATTATGGATAGTATGATGAAAGGTGTCGTACAGAGCGGTACCGCTGCGCGTGCGGGCAGGGCACTGGGAAGGACTGACCTCGCAGGCAAGACTGGTACGACCAATGATTCCCATGATGTCTGGTTTGCCGGTTACCAGCAGAACTTGGTTGCCGTTGTCTGGCTGGGTTTTGACCAGCCCAAGAATATGGGACATGAGACTGGCGGTTCCTTGGCGGTTCCTGTCTGGATTGATTTCATGCAGGTGGCATTGCAGGGGCTGCCTGCTGAGAACCGTCCAATGCCTGAAGGCATTGATGTCATCAATGGAGATTACTATTACCGTGAATATCCACCAGGAGAGATTGTCACGAATGTCGGTATCAGCCATCCAATCCATCCCACAGAGTATGACAGTTTCTGATGTGTTATAGTGCTGGCTCTGCCCGCTTGGGGAATCGTGTAAGTTTTTATGACTGAAGGGGTATCTGATGAATCTGTTTCGATTATTGGGAAAAGGTGTTTTGCTGTTGGGAATACTGCTTGGTCTGACAGCCTGTGGCCAGAAGGGGCCACTGATTCTGCCTCCTAAGAATACCCCTCCCCAAGCGGTGAATCCGGTTGTATTCCCAGAAAAAGATGCTGCCAATGACGGGCAACAGGCTTTGGATGGAGCCTTGATTCCAGAAAGCAATGAAGTTCCACAGGACAGTCAGGTTCCAACAGACAGTAAAGCTCCGGACAGCAGTAAAACTTTGGAAGACAGCAAAGTGCCGGAAGGTAACAGTGGTGTAGAAGACGGCAAGGATTCGAATGAGATACCTTTAGGGATTCTCCCCAGTACGACAAAGCACCAACCCTTGAATGCCCGGTAAATCTTTTATGCTGGATGGTCAAGACGATAGGATTGAAAGATGACAGAGAATTATTTTGCCTATAAAGACGATATCCTGATGGCTGAGGATGTTGCCTTGGATGCCCTGGCTGAACAGTTTGGTACACCATTGTATGTCTATTCCAAAGCTGCTTTTACAGACCATCTGGGCCAGTATATAAAGACGTGTAAACAGTATGAAACAGCCAACCTGCGTCCGCTGGTCTGCTATTCCGTCAAGTCCAACTCCAATATTGCTATCCTGAATCTGCTGGCTAAACAGGGGGCAGGTTTTGATATCGTGTCTGGTGGCGAGCTTGCACGGGTGGCCGCTGCGGGTGGTGACCCGCATAAGGTCATCTATTCTGGCGTTGGCAAGACGCCGGCAGAAATCCGGTTGTCCTTGGAACACGATATCCTCTGTTTCAATGTTGAATCCCTTTCTGAATTGAGGCGCATCAACCAGATTGCTGGAAAGATGGGGCGGAAAGCCCGTATTTCCTTCCGGGTGAATCCAGATGTAGATGCCAAGACCCATCCCTATATTTCAACAGGTTTGAAAAAGAACAAGTTTGGCATTCCTTTTGAGGAAGTCCTGCCAACCTATTCGGTTGCTGCTTCTTTGGAGCATATTGAAGTGGTTGGGATTGACTGCCATATCGGCTCACAGCTGTTGGATGATGCTCCATTACTTGAAGCTTTGGATAAAATCCTCAATTTGGTCAACCAGCTGGAGGAGAAGGGAATCAGGCTAAGCCATATCGACATCGGTGGCGGGATTGGCATCAGGTATGAGGATGAGCAGCCGGTCGCCATTCCGGATTATCTGTCCCGGGTTTTTGCCAAGATTGGAGAATGGCAGGCTTCACATTGTCCAGACCGTCAGATGACAGTGATGTTTGAACCCGGCCGGTCCATTTCCGGCAATGCCGGTATCCTGCTGGGACGCCTGCAGTATCTGAAGACCAATTCCGGTAAGCACTTTGCGGTTGTTGATGCAGGGATGAATGACTTGATGCGCCCGTCCCTCTATGAAGCTTACCATGGCGTCAAGCCAGTCATTAAACGGAATGTTCCTGCACAGGCCTATGAAATTGTTGGGCCAATCTGCGAATCTGGTGATTGGTTGGCAAGGGACCGTGAACTTGCTGTTGAAGAAGGTGACCTGCTGGCATTCATGAGTGCAGGGGCTTATGGGATGTCGATGGCATCCAATTACAATACCCGTGGACGCCCAGCGGAAGTGCTGGTAGATGGACAGGAAGTCCACTTGATCCGTAGGCGTGAGACACCAGAGGATATTTTTGCACTTGAAACCCTTGTTCCCTGATAAGATCTTTCCCGTTTATGGGATGGCAGGGAACCGTTACTGAACGAATACCGGAGAAACCATGTCCAAGCTCTGGCAAGCCCGTTTTTTTACAACCGTCAACCATCTGCGTGAACTGCCCAAACTGGATGTTCCGGAAATCGCTTTTGTCGGGCGTTCCAACGCCGGTAAATCTTCCGCAATCAATATCCTGTGTAACCAGAAAGGATTGGCCTATGCCTCAAAGACGCCCGGCAGGACCCAGTTCCTGAATTTCTTTTCGATTGGTGGGGCGCATCCAGCCCAGCATCGTAAGGATCCAACGGATGTTTCCAAGATTGAGATGTTTCTGGTGGATTTGCCGGGTTATGGTTATGCACAGGTTTCCCATGCTTCCAAAGACCATTGGAATAAGCTGCTCGGTGACTATCTGATGCAGCGCTCGCAGCTCAAGGGTGTGGTGATGATGATGGATTCCCGTCATCCATTCCAGAAACTGGATACGGAGTTGGTGGAATGGTTTGTTGCAACAGGCAAGCCTATCCATTGCCTGTTGACCAAGGCAGACAAACTGAGCCGGAGTGAGGCGGCAAAGTCGCTGAAATTGACCCAGACTATTTTCAACAGTTATGTTGATGCTCAAGGAAAACCTTTCCCTTTTTCAGTGCAGCTGTTTTCTTCGACCAAGCGTACTGGTCTGGAAGAGGCAACCAAGAAAATACTGCAATGGGCAGGTGTAGCTGATGATAAAGTACCGGAAAAAACGGAAACGGTTAAACTAAACAGCTCCAAACCTTCTCAACCCGCCAAGAAGCAAGGAAAACCTGTGTCTGATAAAAAACGGTCATAATCATTCATGAGCAACCAGATTTCCTATACCCAAGAAGTCTTGAGAAAGAGCATCCATCTCAGTTCTCTCTGGATGGTTGTTGCCATGGGTTTCTTGCCACGGCTGGTGAATATCGTACTTTTTGCTGTTTTGCTGATTGGTTGTATTGTCACGGAATATGGTAACCATAAGGGATGGAAGTTATTCACCATGACTTATGGTGCTTTGTTCAACCGGATGCTCCGTGAAAAGGAAAGGCAGGAGAGTTTCCGTCTGAGTGGGGCGCCTTATCTGATTGGAGCTGCGTTGATGAGTGTTGCCCTGTTTCCCACGGTTATTGCGATGACTGGGTTTGCAGTGATGCTGATTGGTGATACGGTTGCAGCACTGATTGGCCGTCGTTTTGGGCGTCATCCCATCAATGCTGGTACAAAGAGTCTGGAAGGCAGTCTTGCATTCTGCATCGCAGGTTTCCTGATAATCCTGTTTTTTTTCTTCAGCTATGCCCAGCCGATGATGTTCCTGTTTTCAGGAAGTATCGGTGTTGTAGTGGCAGCATTGGCAGAAGCTTATGAGAACCGGATTTATCTGGATGACAATTTCTCAATTCCTTTGGCCGTTGGTATCTGCCTGTTCCTTGGACAGCTGGTATCCTGATTGCAGGAGACATGTCTCCTGCGTTTCTGCAATGCTATTTTGAAGCCGTTTCAGCTTTTTTCCGGACAGTCCTGGCCTTTGCAGCAGCAGAAGCTTTTTTAGCTGGTTTTTTGCCGGTACTGGTTGTTGATGTACTGGTTTTTACGGCAGCATTCTTTGCAGGAGTGTTTTTACGGGCGGCTGTTTTAGTGGTTGGTTCTTCAAACTTGAAGTTGATTTTACCGCCTCGTCCCAATTCCAGATAAGCTTTGAAAGGACGGTTTGTCCGGTTTGAGATGAATCCAGTCAACAGGTCTGTCTGACCTTCTGACAGCAGTTTCGCCATCTGTTCAGGTGGGATTTCCTGTTGCAGGATGGTACGGCCGCTTCTGAATGTGCAGGATTTTTCCTTGCCAATGGCATGTTCACAAAGATAGGCCTTGCCGGTGTCATACACATTGCCTTTGCATTTTGGACAGAGGCCAACCGGTGTCTTGCCCGTGAAATCCAGCAACACAGCATCTTCTTCCTTGGGTTGTCCAAAATCGAATGCCATCTGAAGTCCGCCAGTCTCTGGATTTTCCGTGATTTTCAGGATAGCAGCAAAAGGGAAGCCTGTTTTTGCACGGAAGCCTTGCAGAGGGCCAATCTGGCGGTTTGCCAGCAGCTCTTCTACCTCAGGAATGGAGAACATACGGGAACCAGGCGTTTTGGTGATAGAGAAACTGCATTTCGTGCAGGCAAAGCGGCGGTAATTCTCCTGGACCTGCCCGCCACATTGTGGGCAAGGTGTTTTCAGGACTGCATAGTCACCGGGAACCGTATCGCCATCATATTCCTTGGCTTGGTTGACGATGTCTTCTGTCATGCCTGCGATATGTTGCATGAATTCCTCGCGGCTCAGGTTGCCTTTTTCCATCTGGGCAAGCTGGAATTCCCATTCTCCAGTGAGCTCAGGCATTGTCAGTTCCTGGATGCCGAGCCCATTAAGGAGGGTCATCAGTTGGAAGGCTTTGGGGGTTGGTACCAGTTCCTTGCCCTCACGTTGCAGGTATTCCTTCAATAAACCTTCAATAATGGATGCACGGGTTGCTGGCGTACCCAAACCTTTGCCCTTCATGGCTTCACGGAGGTCGTCATCCACCAGTTTGCCTGCTCCTTCCATAGCTGAAAGCAGGGTGGCTTCTGTGAAGCGTGCAGGCGGTTTTGTTGTCAGACCATCTGTCCAGACACTTTCTGCCAGGACGTTTTCCTTGTCTTTGACGGGAACCAGGGAACGTTCATTGGTGTTGGTCGTAACTGGAGCCTCCTTGCCATAGACAGCCATCCAGCCGGGTTTGGTCATTATCCGGCCATCACTGCGGAAACGGTGTCCAGCAATATCGGTATAACGGGTTGTAACTTGGAATTCTGCCGCAGGGAAGAAGACAGCCAGGAAACGGCGGACAACCAGTTCATACAGTTTCCGGTCATCTTCACGCTGGGTTTTCAATGGCTGCAATGTCGGGATGATGGCAAAGTGGTCGGAAATCTTCTTGTTGTCAAAGATTCGCTTGTTGGGCCGGATCCATTGGTTTGCCAATACCTGTTCTGCAAAAGGTTTGAAATCAGGGTTTTCACAAAGGGCTTTCATGGTTTGACGGCAGGTCTGCCGGTAATCTTCAGGCAGGTGCCGGGAATCTGTCCTTGGGTAGGTCAAGGCCTTATGCTGTTCATACAACCGCTGCGCTGTATCCAACGTACGTTTTGCTGAAAAACCAAAACGTGCGTTTGCTTCACGTTGCAGGCTGGTCAGGTCAAACAGGGCAGGCGAAAGGGAAGTTGCGGGACGGGATTCTTCCGTGACAATTCCCTGTTTCCCCATGCAGGCGGCAACAATCCTGTCGGCTGCTTCACGGCTCCACAGACGTTCAGCCCGTTTTTCAGGGTCTGAAGCATCTTTCTTGAAGGCAGTGTCCAACCAACGGCCTTCATAAGTCCCTTTATCGCATTTGAATGTAGCATGGACTTCCCAGTAATTGCGGGGGACAAAGTCCCGTATCTGTTTTTCACGTTCAACAACAATGGATAATGTTGGTGTCTGGACCCGGCCAACCGTTGTCAGGAAGAAGCCGCCATTCTGCGAGTTGAAGGCTGTCATTGCCCGGGTGCCGTTGATGCCGACCAGCCAGTCTGCCTCTGCACGGCTACGTGCAGCTTTTGCCAGGGATTGCATTTCCTCGTCTGTCCGCAGATGTTTGAAACCTTCCCGGATGGCAGCAGGTGTCATGGATTGGAGCCACAGACGTTTGATAGGCTGTTTGGCTTTTGTGTATTCTGCAATCAAACGGAAAATCAGTTCACCTTCACGTCCTGCATCGCAGGCGTTGACCAATGTCGAGACATCCTTGCGCCGGATCAGTTTTGCCAGCAGTTTTAGGCGGGGTGCTGTTTTGGCGATAGGTTCCAATGCAAATTTCGGAGGAATCACCGGCAGATGGGAAAAGGTCCATTTACCACGTTTGACTTCATACTCATCAGGTGCCTTGATTTCCAACAGATGGCCGACAGCAGATGTCAGGACATAATCATCTGATTCCAGGTAATCCCCCTGCTTGGTAAAACCGCCAAGACTTTTGGCGATGTCATTGGCAACAGAAGGTTTTTCGGCAATGATAAGCGTTTTGGTCATAAGGATATGGTCACAGCATTTAAAAATGAGCAGAAAACCTGCATGGTATGGCGGAGAATAATAATAGTTCCATGGCAGGCTCTGCAAGCAGTCAGTGCAAGTATCAGCAGGATTTTTGATGGTTTGCCTGTTTTTCAGGGAGAGAATGCCTTTTTCCCGGTCAAGGAACCAGCCGTCGGTAATACCCGCCAGGCAGGCTTTCAACCTGTCCCATCAGTTCCAGGTTCAATAGCTCTGCACTGAGGGTCGCTGCATCCATGCCATAACGCTGGCAAAGGGTATCCATATCGACAGGGTCAAATCCCATATCTGCCAAGATAAGGGAAACAGGAGGGTGGTCATCTGTCTGGATGGTTTCAAGAGCTGCTTTATCAGTTACAGGCATCTGCCGCTTCAATTCAGACAGGATGTCTTCTACCGTTTCAACCAGTTTTGCACCTTGGCGTATCAAGGCATGGCAACCGCGGGACAATGGTGAATGGATGGAGCCGGGAATGGCGAATACATCACGTCCCTGCTCAAGGGCCAGTTTTGCCGTAATCAAGGAACCTGATTGGGCAGCAGCTTCAATGACCAAGATGCCTTCCGCCAGCCCACTGATGATGCGGTTGCGTCTAGGGAAGTTTGCAGGCATTGGACTGGTGCCCAATGGGAATTCGCTGATGATGCAGCCTTCATCGGCAATCTGGTGTGCCAATGCATGGTTACGGGCAGGATAGACAATATCGGCACCTGTCCCAATGACAGCAACCGTACTGCCAGGACTTTTAAGCCCGCCTCGATGGGCTGCGGCATCAATACCAAGTGCCATACCGGAAACAATGGTCAGTCCAGCATGGCCTAGTGAATTGGCAAAACTTTCTGCATCCAAAGTCCCTTGGGCAGTTGCATTGCGGCTTCCAACAATGGCAATGGCATCGGTTGAAAGCAGATCCAAGCGTCCTTTGACATATAGCATCAATGGCGGGTCAGGAATCTGGAGCAGTTTTTTGGGATAACGGCTGTCAGCCAGAGTCAGTATGGTATTCCCTGACAGGGATAACCATGAAAAGGTTTTCTCCGTCAGTGCCTTGATGTTATCCGGTACTGGGGCATGAAGCTGTCCTGCCAGTTTTTCAGGAACTGTTTCGGTCAGGGCTTTATAAGGAGCACTGAAGATGTCCTGAGGCATACCAAAGGTACTCAGGAGTTTATGGGCAGTACGTATCCCTATCCCTGGTGTAAGGGTCAGACGCAGCCAGGCAATCAGTTCTTCATCATTGCAGAGCGGAAAAGGGGAATTCAAAACAGCCTTTCAATATCAATGATGCCAGCAGGGCAGGATTATCCCTGCAAGCACAGTCTGAACATCGGGAGTGACTATGCTAAACTTGCGCCAACACAAGTATCAGCAGTCCTCTTGCCTTTTCCAAGGATTCTGCATGGGAAAGACACTGCTGGCAAGATGGTTATGATGGTTTGATGATTCAGAAACAGCAAATGGCACAACTGACAATCTTACGGTATCCAGATCCACGTTTGATGAAACCTTCTGAACCAGTTGAAGTCTTTGATGATGCATTGAAGAAACTGGTGGAAGACATGGGAGAGACCATGTACAAGGCACCAGGCGTAGGGCTTGCCGCACCTCAGGTCAATGTACGTCGCCGGATTATCGTTGTAGATACCTCAGAGAAAAGAGACAATCTGATGGTACTCATCAATCCGGAAATCATCAGCCTCAGTGAAGAGAGGAAAATCTATGAAGAAGGCTGCCTGTCGTTGCCACATATCTATGAGAAGGTTGAACGTCCAGCACAGGTAAAGGTCAAGGCACAGGATGTCCATGGCAACTGGTTTGAACTGGAAGGAGATGGACTGTTGGCAGTCTGCCTTCAGCATGAAATCGACCATCTGAAAGGTACGGTCTTTGTAGATTATCTATCACCGATGAAGCGGAACCGTATCAAGACAAAACTGCTGAAAGAAGAACGGGAACTCAAGAAAGTGGCCTCCACCAAAAGCCCTGACCGGAATAAGAAAGGAGGTAAACGGTGAAAATCGTATTTGCTGGAACACCGGAATTTGCTGCAACTGCATTGGATGCCTTGGTCAAGGCGGGGCATCAGGTTGAGTTGGTGTTGACCCAACCTGACCGTCCTGCAGGGCGTGGTATGAAGCTGCAACCGTCTGCTGTCAAGAAACTGGCACTTGCCAACGGGATTCCTGTATTGCAGCCGGTGTCACTCCGTATTGATGGAAAATCCGGGGAAGAAGCTCAGCAGGTTTATGACCGCATCCAGGCAATCAATCCGGATGTCATGGTTGTCGTTGCCTATGGACTGATACTGCCAAAGGAATTTCTGGTGCTTCCTGCCAATGGATGTCTGAATATCCATGCGTCCCTGTTGCCAAGATGGCGCGGGGCTGCACCAATCCAACGGGCGATTGAGGCAGGTGATGCAGAGAGTGGGGTTGCCATCATGCGGATGGAGGAAGGACTGGATACCGGTCCTGTCCTGATGATGGCTTCGACACCGATTACTGAAAAAGATACGGCCGCAGTCCTGCATGACCGTCTGGCAGGGATGGGAGGCAGGTTGATTGTCCAGGCATTACAGAAAATCGCAGATGGTACAGCAACCTATACGCCACAGGATGATTCCCTTGCCGTTTATGCGAGGAAGCTGCATCGCGAGGAGGCTGCATTGGATTTCAGTCTTTCCGCACAGGAAAATGCAGCCAAGATACGGGCATTCAATCCTTTTCCTGGCTGTACGGCTGAATATGGGGACGTGACCCTGAAAATATGGGATGCGCAGCTGGAAGAGGCGGATTCAAGCCATCCTGCAGGGAAAATCCTGTCTGCAGATGGTTCAGGGATTGTGGTTGCCTGTGGCAAGGGTTCCCTGCGTATCCTGATGTTGCAGAAACCAGGCGCAAAGCGTCTGCCGGCATCCGAATTCATCAAGGGTTTTTCTTTCACTGATGGCCAGCTTAAGTAACCGCCAGACCCCAAGGAACAGGAATCAAGATGAAATTTGAACATCTGCTTGAAATCAATAATTTTGACCATCCGGGCGCGCAGATCCTTGCGAAGGAACAGGTCTGGAAAGGGTTGTTGACGTGGATAGAGAAACCAACCCTGTTCATTCCTCATCTGGAAAAATGTGATGTCATTGAATTGATGGGCACCTATCACCGTTCATTGGATTATGGAAAATTCAGTTTCCAAGACACGGTCACCTGTACCCATATGGAAAAAATCGTTTTCGATATTCCTGCCCAAGGCGATATGCCATCAACTTCCCTGGTGGTGACATTGGAAGAACCATTCAATCAACGGCTGTTTGTACGGTTCATCTACGAGAATACCGTATCGGATGAAGGGCCTGAAGCCAAATACAATGGTTTCCTGAAATCAGCATGGGAAGCGGCGGATGTGGATATCATCCGCTTGATTCATGAAATGGCGGCTCAGGGGCATCTGGATGCCCCTGAGTCTTGACTGTGCCTGCTGTTTATAAGATGTCAAGTGGCATCTTATGGGTTGGTGGCGGGAAGACCCTATCCAGTTCGTTGAGGACCTCTTGGGACAGTTCAATGTCCCACGCTTTCCGGTTTTCTTCGATACGCTGAATGTTGGACGATTTAGGGATTGGAACTGTTCCCTGATGCAGCAGCCAGGAAAGGGCCAGTTGGGCTGGTGTGATGGACAGTTCCTGTGCGATACGCACCAAGCTACTGGACCTTAACAGACGGGTCTGATACAGCGGCGAATAGGCCATCACAGGGATATTGCGTTTTTTCTGCCAGGGAATCAGATCCCATTCGATACCCCGTGAACCAAGGTTGTAAAGTACTTGGTTGATGCAGCAGTTGCCATCCGGATCGTACTCTTCAGCTTCCTGCATGTCATCGGTATCGAAATTCGAGACGCCCCAAGAACGGATTTTGCCTGCTTTACGCAGGTTTTCCAATGCCTCAAAGGTTTCTTCCAATGGATAACCGCCACGCCAATGCAGCAGGTACATATCCAGGTAATCCGTTTTCATGCGTTTCAGGCTGTCTTCAAATGCCCTGACGGTACCACGTAGGCTGGCATGGTTCGGTAAAACCTTGCTGACAAGGAAAACCTTGTCCCGTCTTCCGGCAATGGCTTCCCCAACAACCTTTTCTGCACCGCCATTGCCATACATTTCAGCAGTGTCAATCAGCGTCAGACCGATGTCGATGCCATGCTGCAAGGCTGCAATTTCATTTTTCTTTTCAAAAAAGGATTCACCCATAAACCAGGTGCCCTGACCAAGGGTAGGCATTTCAATGCCATTCCGTAGCGTGATGGTATGTGTTGGCATAATGAATATCTTTCCTGTTAGATTGCCATGCAGGAAAGCACGGAATGGCCGGCTTTCCGCAATTATCTGCCTATTTTGCATGGGTTCCTTGTCAGGGGCAAGAACCTTCACCTGACTTGGATTAAATGTCCTGGAACTGTCCTGCCGCTATTCTGGTTTCAGTGAAGGGTGCGGGGGGCTGTTTTTCCTGCCTTTTCTGATGGGGGATTGTCATCGTCAAAGACAAGGCGGACTTCTTCGCCTTTTCCGACATCCACAGTGACTTTCCCGCCATCAACCAACCTTCCGAACAGCAGTTCATCAGCAAGGGCTTTCCGGACAAGGTCCTGGATGAGCCGAAGCATGGGACGTGCCCCCATTACCGGGTCAAAGCCCTTCTTTGCCAGCATATTGCGGAGAGCATCTGTGAAGATGACTTCCACTTTTTTGAGGCTGAGCTGGTCTTCAAGCTGTAGCAGGAACTTGTCAACCACCCGGAGGATGACATCCATATCCAGGGGTTTGAAGCTGATGATGGCATCAAGGCGGTTGCGGAATTCGGGTGTGAATGTCCGGCGGATTTCATCCATCTCGTCACCGAACTGTTTCAGTCCTGTAAAGCCGATAGACGATTTCTCAAGCGTATCTGCACCAGCATTGGTCGTCATGATGATGATGATGTTCCGGAAGTCGGCTTTCCGGCCGTTGTTGTCGGTCAGCGTGCCATGGTCCATGACCTGAAGGAGGATATTGAAGACATCAGGATGGGCTTTTTCGATTTCGTCCAACAGCAGGACAGCATGGGGCTTCTTGTTGATGGCTTCGGTCAGCAGGCCGCCTTGGTCGAAACCGACATAACCGGGAGGCGCACCAATCAGACGGCTGACGGCATGGCGTTCCATATATTCAGACATATCAAATCGGATGAGTTCAATGCCCAGTTGGAAAGCCATCTGTCTGGCGACTTCGGTTTTACCGACACCGGTTGGTCCAGAAAACAGGAAGGCACCGATGGGCTTATCCACTTTGCCCAAGCCTGCCCGTGCCATCTTGATGCTGGCAGCGAGTGCTTCAATCGCTTCGTCCTGTCCGAAAACCAGGTTTTTCAAATCGCGTTCAAGCGTCAGCAGGCGGCTACGGTCATCCTGGTTGACAGTCTGTGGCGGGATACGTGCCATCTTGGAGACAATCGCCTCAATCTCTGCTTTGCCAATCACTTTCTTCTGCTTGGATTTCGGCATGATCCGCTGTGCGGCACCAGCTTCATCAATGACATCGATTGCCTTGTCTGGCAGATGGCGGTCGTTGATATAACGGGCAGACAGCTCTGCTGCGGCCTGCAGTGCGGCAGTGGCGTATTTGACGTTATGGTGTTCCTCGAAACGGGATTTCAGCCCTTTCAGGATCTGTACCGTCTGGTCGATGCTGGGCTCATTGATATCGATTTTCTGGAAACGTCTTGCCAGTGCATGGTCTTTCTCAAAAATGTTGCGGAATTCACCGTAAGTGGTTGCGCCAATGCACATCAGCTGGCCGTTTGACAGGGCAGGTTTCAGCAGGTTCGAGGCATCCATCGTGCCACCGGAAGCGGAACCTGCACCGATGATGGTATGGATTTCATCAACAAACAGGATGGCATGCTTGCTGTCAGTCAATGCTTTCAGGACAGATTTCAGACGCTCCTCAAAGTCGCCCCGGAATTTGGTGCCGGCAAGCAATGCGCCCATATCAAGCGCATAGATGACCGCATCCTGAAGGACTTCAGGAATCTCTTTCCTGACGATATGCAGTGCCAATCCTTCAGCGATGGCGGTTTTGCCGACACCGGCTTCTCCAACCAGCAGGGGATTGTTTTTCCTTCTGCGGCAGAGGACCTGGATGGTCCTGTCGATTTCTTCAAACCTGCCGATCAGTGGGTCGATTGTGCCGGATTCAGCGGCTTTGTTCAGGTTATGTGTGTAACGTTCAAGCGGTGATTCTTCCTTGTCAGGACTGGAGCCGGCTGGTGTCTCTTCAGCTCCTTCCGTTGCTTTTTCCGTTTCTTTAGGTGCATCTTTCCGGATGCCATGCGCAATGAAATTGACGACATCCAGCCGGGTGATGCCCTGTTGGTGCAGGAAATAGACTGCATGCGCATCTTTCTCGCCAAACAAGGAAGCAAGGACAGTGGCACCGGTGACTTCATCTTTCCCTGCACCGGATGATGCCGACTGCGCATGCATGATGGCACGTTGGATGACGCGTTGGAAACCAAGTGTCGGTTGGGTATCCATATCCTTGGTGCCAGGAACAACCGGAGTGTTGTCACGGATAAAATCGGTCAATGATCCACGCAGCAGGTCAAAATCAGCATTGCAGGCCTTCAGCGCCTTAACAACCGTCGGTTCATCCAGGATGGCCAGCAGCAGATGCTCAACGGTGATGAACTCATGCCGTGCCTGGTTGGCATTGGTAAACGCTTTCTGAAGGCAGGTTTCAAGGTCTTTGGCAATCATGCTTTCTCCATCACACATTGAAGGGGATGCCCTTCCTGACGGGCGTGGGCAGTGACCTGCGAGACTTTGGTTGCTGCAATGTCTTTAGGATAGGTTCCGCAGACACCCCGTCCTTCCTTGTGGACTTTCAGCATAATCTGCATGGCAGATACCTCATCTTTGTTGAAATACTGCCGTAAGATGAAGACGACAAATTCCATCGTCGTGAAATCATCATTGAGCAGAATCACTTTATACATTGGAGGAGGCTTCAGCACGGTATCCTGTTTTTCAAGCACCGCCTCACCGCCCGGTTGGCTGTCTATCGGGGTCATCAGGCATCCCTTTCAAAAACTTCCTATAAGTATATTTGTTTTAGACAGTACTGCGCCATATGAAGGCCAGGAAACTGCTGGATTTCCATTACAATGCCGTTATGGAAATGACACTCGAAAAAATCCTTCAGGGCCAAGGGTTCAGTACCCGCCGCCAATACCGTGATTTGGTCTTGGATGGGGATGTTGAGATTGAAGGTAGGGTCTGCGAAGACCCATCGGAACGTTTCTTGACCGATGGGTTGGTGTTCACGGTTTCTCTCATGCAGTCAGACAGCCAATCGGGACAACAAGTACACCGTCGTCGCGTTTATAGGCATATTCGCTCGCAGTCAGGACCATCATGAATGCAGGAGCCCCCATTTTCTGGGTATCCACGTATTTGCAGAGTTTTTTCAGATTATGGGCAGCCTCGTCAATCTGACGGCTTCCCATCTTGACTTCTACAGGTGCCCACTGACCATTGTTCAGTTGGATAATCATGTCAGACTCAAGGTTGTTCTTATCGCGATAATGGTACACATTACCGTCATTCACTTGGGCATACACACGCATGTCACGGGTGCACAGTGACTCAAACAAGAAACCGAATGTCTCAAAATCCGCCAACAGGCCATCTGGTCCCGTCCTCAATGCGGCAACTGCCAGGGATGGATCAACGAAATGCCTCTTGGATGAAGTCCTGATTGCTGTTTTTGAACGTAGCGAAGGCTGCCAGGCAAGCTGGTCCTCGACAACAAAAATACGTTTCAACGCATTCATGTATGACATGAATGTCTTTTCTGACATACCGACATCCTGCGACTCAACATCACGGATGATGGTCTGGGCACTGACCATGGTTGCGATGTTCCTTGCCAGTGAGCGCAGAAGCCTGCTGACACGTTCTGGGTTCTTCTCGACACCATCAACCCGGCTGATGTCTTCATTGATTACCGCATTGAGGTAGTTTTCTGCAACGGACAATGACGCCCCTTCAGTCATATTGACCGCCGCAGGCCATCCACCACGGGCAATCAGGAATGCAGTTTGTTCAATCGAAAGATTGCTGACAGCTGCAATATCTGTTTCTCCCCGGAATAATGCAGCAAGTGAAACACTTTTATTCGACTCGCCAGACTCGGACAGGCTCATTGGACGCATTGTCAGGCGGGCAATACGCCCGGTTCCACTATGAGCTGTAACGTTGTCTGACGGCACAGCCGAACCGGTCAGCAGAAAAAGCCCTGTTCCGCCTCGACGGTCAACGGCAAACCTGACGGCATCCCAGAGTACTGGAGCCATTTGCCACTCATCAATCAGGCGGGGATTGTCACCGATCAGTAAAAGTGAAGGCTTGACTTCCGCAGTCTGCAGGTATCTTGCTGATACATCTGGATCTTGCAGGTACAGCACACTTTTTGCTATCTGTTCAGCGGAACGGGTCTTACCACACCATTTTGCTCCCTCAATCAGAACAGCTCCAGATGAAGCCAAGGTTCTTTCAAGCAACCGGTCAGTCAAGCGGGGTCGGTATATCGGCGGCATATTTCAGGCAGAATCAATATCAAACAGCTGGATTATATCTTTTTCCAAAGTTTGGCGGGATATTTTTCCAAAGTTTGGCGCAGAATTTTTCCATATTTTGGCTTTAATAAATCAATGATGCCCCCGATTTTCAATATGGGTCGACATAGTTTTCCCGTACAATGCCGTTATGGAAATGACACTCGAAAAAATCCTTCAGGGCCAAGGGTTTGGCACCCGCCGCCAATGCCGTGACCTGGTCTGGGATGGTGCGGTTGAAATTGGTGGCAGGGTCTGTGAAAATCCTGCTGAACGGATATCCACCGATGGTTTGGTGTTCACAGTGGATGGCAAAGCCTGGCAGTACAGGGAACATCTTTATCTGATGATGCATAAGCCGGAGGGCTATGAATGCTCGCATGAGCCGCAGCATCATGCCAGTGTGTTTGCACTGGTGCCTTGGCAGTTCCTCAACCGCAACCTGCAATGTGTCGGCCGGTTGGACCAGGATACAACAGGCTTGCTGCTGCTGTCTGATGATGGTCAGTTCATCCACCGCTATACGTCACCGAAAAAGCACGTCCCCAAGGTTTACCGGATTGCCTTGGCAGAACCTGTCACTGATGCACAGGTTTCCGCATTGGAATCCGGTGTGCAGCTTCACCAGGAGAAAAATATCAGCAGGGCATTGTCCTGTGGGCGGTTGGGTACGGATTGTCTGGAAATGACGATTGATGAAGGCAGATACCATCAGGTCAAGCGGATGGTTGCTGCAGCCGGCAACAGGGTGGTTGGTCTGCACAGAAGCACCATCGGCGGGCTTTCATTGCCTGAAGACCTGGAAGCAGGGCAATGGCGTCATCTGTCAGCAGAAGACCTGCAGAAACTTGCTGGATTGCCTGCCAGTCAGGATTGATTTGCCTGTCGGATAGAAGCTTTGTTGGTATTCTAGGGCTTTTTTATTTGCCGGTTTTCGTGTAACTTACATCTTTTTGCTTACCGGAGGTTTCCGGTGGCGTTGTCTCGAACTGTTTTATAACGCTTCTTATTTCTATAGATAGATATGACTGCTCAAATCATCAGCGGTAACGAACTCGCAAAGAAGATCCGGGAAGATATTGCAAAACGTGCGGCGGCTCTGGCAGAGAAAGGGGTTGTCCCTGGCCTGGCTGTGATTCTGGTGGGGAATGACCCGGCTTCGACCGTTTATGTCCGTAATAAAGAAAATGCCTCCGTCAAGAATGGCATCCGTTCCATCATGGAAAGATATCCAGAAGATTTCACTGAAGAAGCCTTGCTGGAACGTATCCGCGTGCTGAATGAGGACCCTTCTGTCCATGGCATCTTGGTTCAGCTGCCTTTGCCGAAACACATTGATACCCGTAAGGTCATCGATGCGATTGCGCCTGAGAAAGACATGGACTGTTTCAGCGTTTTCAATACAGGGATGCTGATGATTGGTGAACCACGCATCAAGCCTTGTACGCCATTCGGTGTGATGAAGATGCTGGAATCTGTCAATTATCCGATACGCGGTGCCCGTGCAGTGATTGTCGGTGCTTCCAATATCGTTGGCAAACCGATGTCTATGCTGCTGCTGCAGGCTGGTGCAACTGTGACCATCTGCAATTCCAAGACGCGTGACCTCGGCTTCCAGACCCGTCAGGCGGATATCCTGATTGCCGCTTCCGGTGTCCGCCATATCATCAAGGCGGATATGGTCAAGCCTGGGGCGGTTGTCATCGATGTCGGTATCGGTCGTGGTGAGGATGGCAAGCTTTATGGTGATGTGGATTTTGAGAACGTCAAGGAAGTGGCGGGTTATATCTCTCCAGTCCCAGGCGGTGTCGGTCCGATGACCATTACCATGCTGCTGTCCAATGCGGTTGATGCAGCAGAAAAGGCGCTGAAGGCCTCCCAGCAGTAATCTTTCGACCAGCAAGGGTACGCATCTGCGTGCCCTTTTTTTCAAGTTTTTCCGGAAGGGGAGATTGGTATCATGGAAAACCCTTTGCTCGATTTCAGCGGACTTCCACGTTTTGATGAAATCCGTCCTGAACATATCACACCAGCCATTACCCAGTTGCTTGAGCGGTGCCGCAAAGTTGTTGCGGAACTGGAAAAGCCTGCGGAGGAAGTCACTTGGGATGGTTTTGTCACCCCATTGGATGACTGTACGGAGCAGCTGAGCCGTGCATGGAGCATTGTCGGGCATCTGTGTGCTGTGGTCGATACACCTGAACTGCGGGCTGCCTACAATGAAAATATTCCGGTGGTGACGGCATTCTGGACATCCCTGTCCCAGAATCTGGCGCTGTTTGGGAAATACAAGGCAATCCGCCAGGCATCATCATTTGATGCCTTGCCACCTGCCCGTAAGCAGTTGGTTGAGAATACGTTGCGTGATTTCCGATTGGGTGGTGCAGAACTGCCGGATGACAAGAAAAAGGCCTATGCCGATATCCAGGAGAAAATGGCTTCCCTTTCAACACGCTTTGCTGAGAATGTTTTGGATGCCACCAATCATTTTGAATTGTTGGTGACAGATGAAAAGGATTTGGCAGGATTGCCGGAAGATGCCTGTCAGATGGCGCGTTCCATGGCGGAAGCCGAGCAGAAGGCCGGTTGGAAATTCACCCTGCATTTTCCTTCCTATCTTCCTGTCATGCAGTATGCAGATAATCGTGGATTGCGTGAAAAGATGTACCGGGCGAACTGTACCCGGGCTTCTGAATTGGGGGAAAACCCCGACTGGGACAATACCAAGATCATCCAAGACCTGTTGAAATTGAGGAAACAGGAAGCAGGTCTGCTGGGATACCGGAATTTCGCTGAGGTCTCCCTTGTTCCGAAAATGGCGGATACCCCTGAAGAAGTTATTGCTTTTCTGGAAGAACTGGCAAAACGGGCACGGCCATCTGCTGAGAAAGATATGGTGGAACTGAAAGCGTTTGCTTCAGGAGAATTGGGACTGGATGACCTTCAGGCCTGGGACCTTGCTTATGCTTCTGAAAAGCTCCGGCAGAAACGGTATGCATTTTCTGAACAGGAGGTGAAACAATATTTTCCCGAAAACAAGGTCGTTGATGGTTTGTTCAGTCTGGTGTCAAAGCTGTACGGCATCACCATCAAACCCGACCAGGCACCTGTCTGGCATAAGGATGTGAAATTTTTCCGGATTGAAAAAGATGGCAGGTTGGTTGGCCAGTTCTATATGGACCTGTATGCCAGGACGGGTAAAAGGGGAGGTGCATGGATGGATGATGCCAGAAGCCGCCGGTTGACGGCTAATGGCTTGCAGACACCGGTTGCTTATCTGAACTGCAATTTTTCTGCCCCCATGATGAAGGGTGGCAAGTTGCAGCCTTCTTTGTTCACGCATAATGAAGTCCAGACATTGTTCCATGAGTTCGGACATGGGATGCATCATCTGATGACACAGGTTGATGACCTTGGTGTTTCCGGGATCTCCGGTGTGGAATGGGATGCAGTTGAACTGCCTTCCCAATTCATGGAGAATTTCTGCTGGGAATGGGATGTGGTCCAGAAGATGAGTGCTCATGTCAAGACCGGAAATCCTTTGCCTCGAGGCTTGTTTGACAAGATGCTGGCGGCAAAAAACTACCAGTCTGGGATGGGGATGCTGCGTCAGGTCGAGTTTGCATTGGTTGATATGCATCTGCATGATGATTATGATCCAGAGGGTTCCCTCTCTGCCCGGGATGTGCTGGATGGCATCCGTAAGCAGTTTGCGGTCAATATCCCGCCATCATTCAACCGTTTCCTGAATGCATTCAGTCATATCTTTGCAGGTGGATATTCAGCAGGTTATTACAGTTATAAATGGGCAGAGGTGCTTTCAGCGGATGTCTACAGTGCTTTTGAAGAGGTTGCTGAAAAAGAAGGGACAACGGTTTCTCCTGTCATGGGGGAAAGGTTGCTTGCAGAAATCCTGTCCAGAGGAGGTTCCCGCCCAGCAATTGAGTCATTTGAAGCTTTCCGGGGACGCCGTCCAACCATTGATGCCCTGCTCCGTCATAGCGGACTGGCATCCTGACTTTCCAAGTGGGGAAAAACATACCATAATGCTTATCTCGATTGGATAATGGCTGTTTTTCTCCCGGAGTTTTTTACCGTATGACCAGGATTGAGTTCCGTACCAATATTGCTGACAAAATCAGCTATACCTGCCGTTGGGTGCGTAAGGCATTGGCACAGGTACCTGACATCAGGATTGTAATCCTGGCAGAAGACCATCTCCAGCTGACGGCGCTCGACCGTGCATTGTGGACGTTCTCGGATATTGATTTCCTGCCGCATGCGGTTCTGGGAGCACCGTTGTCTTCTCGCTCGAAGGTTATCCTGACAGATAACGGGGAGGCAGACTTGCCTGATAGCCAGATTCTGGTCAATCTTTCCAAGGCGGTACCTGCCAGTTACGCACGTTTTGACAGGTTGCTTGAATTGGTTTCCACGGATGTGGAAGATGTGGATGCAGGGCGGAAGAGATATGTGCATTACCGTGACAGGGGATATGCACTTCACCATGAGAATGTCAACCATTAGGCGATATGACTTCAGAAACCAGTGAAACCCGACAGGATGATATACCAATAGCAGAGGATGCCGGGGATTATCCCCTGTTGACAGACATCCTGTCGACATTGCCGGATATTGTGGATTCTGCACAGAATGAACATGCTTGGGCAGAACTTGAGGAACGTTTGGCAGAACGGATTATGGACCGGGTGCAGGACCGTATTGGATTTGTCCTTGAGGAAATCATCCAGCAGAACTTGGTGGCGACAATGCAGAAAGTGACAGGAACACTGGCAGAAGCCATTACTTCTGATTTGAAAAGTACATTGGAAGTCGTTGTGACTCATACCGTCTCAGACGAGTTGCAGCGGTTGAGGCAGAAAGGATACGCTTCTGATGCCAATCGTCATAAAATAACAGTCAATCAAGATTGATTTGGCCTCAGGATGAATGGGGCTTTGAGGGAGGAGCAGTGAAAGTAACCGTATTGGGTGCAGGCATTACAGGGACAACTGCAGCATGGTTCCTGCGTCAGGAAGGACATGATGTTACTGTCATTGAACGGCGTAATGGCGCTTCCCAGGAAACCACCTTTGGCAATGCTTCCCAGATTTCTGTCTCCCACTCTGAGCCATGGTCCAATCCAAGCGCTCCATTGAAGATATTGAAATGGCTTGGCAAGGAAGATGCGCCTCTGTTGTACCGTTTCCGGGCAGAAATGCTCCAATGGGAATGGGGGGCACGCTTCCTGCGGGAATGTACGCCTGGCCGGACTGCCCATAATACCCGGCAGTGCATGGCGATGGCGGATTTCAGCAAACGCACCCTCCGTCAGCTCCGTGATGAGACAGGTATTGAATATACCTACCTCAGGCGCGGAATCATGCATTTCTATACGGACAAGTCAGATTATGAGGCATCGAAAGCTGGTGCAAAGCTGATGACCTCCTGGGGATGTCCGCGCAACACCATCACAAAAGACGAGGTTGTCCGTCTGGAACCTGCCTTGGCACCTGTCTATGACCGGCTGGTCGGTGGGGATTTCACACCTGATGATGAGCACGGTGATTCCCGTGAATTCACTGTTGCATTGGCTAAGAAGGCAATGGAGCAGGGCGTTGAGTTCCGTTTCAATACCCAGGCGACACGCCTGTTGACGGAAGGTACAGGTGAGGATGCGCGCATTGCTGCAGTCGAAATCATCAAGGACAATGGTGAGTTTGATATTCTCAAGAGCGACGCTTTCGTCTGTGCTTTTGGCAGCTTCTCTGCCCCATTCCTGAAACCGTTGGGCATTGACCTGATGATTTATCCGACAAAAGGCTATTCTGCGACATTCCCGGTCATCAATCCTGATAAGGCTCCATATATTTCCCTGATTGATGCTGGCTATAAACTGTGCATTTCCCGCCTTGGCAACCGTCTGCGTGTTGCTGGTACGGCTGAAATGAACGGTTACCGCCGTGAACTTAATGAGGAACGTTGCAAGGCATTGATCCGCCGTACTTCGGAACTGTTCCCTGATGCCTGTGATTTCAGCCAGCCGCATTTCTGGACAGGTTTCCGCCCAATGACCCCGACAAATATCCCGTATATCGGCAAGACAAAGTATAAAAACCTCTATTTGAATACCGGACACGGAACCTTGGGGTGGACGATGGGTTGTGGTTCTGGCCGCTCCATTGCAGAAATCATTTCCGGCAAGAAACCGGATGTTGATTTTGAGTTCTATGGAATGAAATAACCTTCTCGTGTCATGGCAAAAAAAGCAGGAAATACAGTTCCCGCATGCCCGTGCGGTGGTTCTTCTTTTCAGGAATGCTGTGCTCCTTATCTGGAAAGCGGGGTCCCTGCACCGACAGCATTGGCATTGATGCGTTCACGGTACAGTGCTTTTGTGATGGGCAATGAAGATTACCTGCGGGATACCTGGCTGGCAAAGAACCGCCCATCTGGCAGGATTATCGAAAAGAAAGACCCTGTCAAATGGGTCGGACTCAAAATCATCCACTATCAGGAACTGGGTGACCGGGCAACGGTTGAATTCATTGCCAGTTACAAACGCAACGGCAGGATGATGAAACTGCATGAAAACAGCCTGTTTATCAGGGAAAACGGCCATTGGTATTATGTTGACGGGACTTTTTTCTGATATGCCATGACGATTCAGGATCCAAACATGACGACCGCATCTGCACAATGGGCTGCAAGGAGCCGGAAAAGTGTCTGGCATCCGTGTACCCAGATGAAACACCATGAGACTCTGCCGCTGATTGCCGTGAAAAGTGGCAAGGGAGTCTGGCTTTATGACCAGGATGGCAGGCGGTATTTCGATGCCATCAGTTCATGGTGGACCAATCTGTTCGGCCATGCCAATCCTTATATCGGCAATGCGTTGAAGGAACAGCTGGATACCCTTGAGCATGGGATGCTTGCAGGCTGTACCCACGAGCCGGTTGTTGAGCTGTCTGAAAAACTTTCAGACCTGACAGGAAGCAGGCTCGGACACTGTTTCTTTGGCTCAGACGGTGCTTCTGCCATTGAGATTGCCTTGAAAATGAGCTTCCATTTTTGGAAGAACACTGGTTATCCGAAGAAACAGGAATTCATCTGCTTGGAGCACAGTTACCATGGCGAAACCATTGGTGCGTTGTCTGTGACGGATGTTGTCCTGTTCAAAGATGCCTATGCACCGCTTATCCGTAATGCCAACCTGGTTCCCACCCCTGATCCACGCTTTGCGGAACCAGGGGAGACTGATAAGGATGTCGCCCTCAGGGTGGCTGCCCGGCTTGAGGACCTGCTGAAAGAAAAGGCTGACAGGATTTCTGCTGTTATTGTTGAGCCTTTGGTGCAGTGTGCGGCAGGCTTCATCATGTACCATCCAGTCTATCTGAAGCGGGTACGGGAACTCTGTGACCGTTACCATGTCCATATGATTGCCGATGAGATTGCGGTTGGCATGGGGCGGACAGGCTCTTTCTTTGCCTGTGACCAGGCAGATATCCGCCCTGACCTGCTGTGCCTCTCCAAAGGGATTACCGGCGGTTTCCTGCCTTTATCGCTGGTCATGGTGACCGACGCCATTTACAAGGCTTTCTATGACGATGATGTGACCCGTGGATTCCTGCATTCCCATTCTTATACCGGGAATCCATTGGCATGCCGTGCTGCATTGGCTGTCTTGGAACTGTTTGAGAAGGATAAGGTCATTGCCCGTAACCGGCAGCTGTCTGATGTGATGACCAAAGCGTTGGAGCCGGTCAGCCAGCATCGCAAGGTACGGCATTTCCGCAATAAGGGCATGATCTGGGCATTTGATGTTGATATGCCGCCTGAAGGACAGGCTGATTTCCCACGCCGTTTTTTCCAGAAAGCCTTGAAACATGAAGTGTTGATGCGTCCGATTGGCAATACAGTCTATCTGATGCCGCCTTATGTGATGACAGAAGAAGAGGCTGTCTGGCTGTCTGACAGGGTGGCATCCGTGTTGTATGAAGTGGTGGGCGTATGACTGGGCCTGCTTATTTCATTACGGGGACAGATACCGAAATCGGGAAAACGACATTATCCTCGGTGATTATCCGTGCTTTGGTTGCCAAGGGATTCAGGACTGCTGCAATGAAGCCTGTTGCCGCTGGTGCGGTGATGGTGGATGGGGTTCTGCATAATGAAGATGTGGATGCACTGGTTTCTGCCGCCAATGTCTCCCTGCCAACAGGACTTGTCTGTCCTTACCTGCTCCGTACACCTGCCTCGCCCAACCTCTCGGCATCGCAGGATGGCAGGACAATCGATATTCCGCATATTGTTGACTGTTACCGGAAAATCCGCCAGAAGGCTGAAGCCGTCATTGTCGAGGGGGTCGGAGGTTTCTTGGTGCCGTTTTCCCGGAATACCTCAAGCGCTGACCTGGCGGAACAGTTGGGACTGCCGGTCATCATGGTCGTTGGGTTGAAGCTGGGATGCATCAGCCATGCATTGCTGACGGCAGAAGCTATCCGTGCCCGTGGGTTGACATTGGCTGGATGGATTGCCAACCGTGTCGATCCAGACATGGCTTTCAGCGAAGGTAATATTGAGACCTTGGAAAATTGGCTGGATGCACCAAGACTCGGGACCATGCCGCATCTGAAGACATTTAAAAGGGCAGGACAGTATCTGGACCTCGATATTCTGCCTGGCTGGCATAAATAGGGAATTTATAATCATGACATCACAACCGATCCATTTTTACCGTCCATCTGAAACTACGGACCTGCCAGAACCTGAAGTCTGGCCGGTGAAGGAGATCCTTGAACTGTATGAGCTGCCTTTCACAGAATTGATGTTCCGTGCCCAGGAAGTGCACCGCGCGAATTTCCCTTCAGGCCAGGTTGAGCTGAATTCCCTGATTTCGCTGAAGACCGGAGCCTGCACGGAAGACTGCGGTTATTGTCCACAGTCCATCCACCACAATACCGATGTGACACCGAGCAAGATGCTGGATATGGAAACCATCCTTGCAGCAGCACGCCGTGCGAAGGAACTGGGGGCGAACCGTTTCTGTATGGGGGCATCTGGCCGTTCACCGAATGACCGGGATTTCAAGAAATACCTGGAAATCGTCCGTGCTGTGAAGGCACTGGGCCTTGAGACCTGCATGACCTTGGGGATGCTCAAGGAAGAACAGGCACAGCAGCTGAAGGAAGCGGGATTGGACTATTACAACCATAATCTGGATACTTCCCCTGATTATTACAATACAATCATCTCGACCCGGAATTACCAAGACCGTCTGGACACATTGGGACGGGTCCGTAAAGCCGGTATCAAGGTCTGCTGTGGAGGCATCATCGGCATGGGGGAAAGCCGCGAACAGCGCGCGGCACTGCTTTCACAGCTGGCAAACCTCAACCCGTATCCCGAAGCGGTGCCGATCAATCATCTGATTCCAATCAAGGGAACCCCCCTTGAAAACATGAAACCGCTTGATCCACTGGAGTTCGTCCGCACGATTGCTGTAGCGCGCATCATCATGCCACAGGCGAAAGTCCGTATGTCTGCCGGTCGGGCTGAATTGGGCGAAGCCATTCAGGCGCTGTGCTTCCTGGCAGGTGCAAATTCCATTTTCTACGGTGAGAAACTGCTGACCACCGACAATGCAGATGCTGCTGAAGACCGTGCATTATTGGCGAAACTGGGACTGAAGCCGTTTGAGGCGACTGATGTCAAAGCCCGTATGCCAGGGCTGCCAGAGCATGACCACCATGACCATTGAAATCCTTTATCACAACGAAGGGGAAAATCCGGATGAATGGTTGCCGGCACTGAGAACCGCCTTGCCGGAAGCCAATATCCGGCAATGGCAGGCTGGCGATGCCGCACCGGCAGACTATGCCCTTGTCTGGCATCCACCGGAAGGCCTGTTGGAAAACCGGAAAGGACTGAAGGCGGTTTTCAATCTTGCAGCAGGAGTCGATGCCCTGCTTGCATCGGGGTCTGTTCCTGAGGATGTACCGGTTTTCCGGCTGGAAGATGCCGGCATGGCTATCCAGATTGCTGAATATGCCGTGTATGCTGTCTTGAGGTTTTTCCGGCGCTTTGATGGATATGCCAGGTTGCAGGAACAGCGGGAATGGGGATTCCTGCCGCCTTATAGCCGGAAAGATTTCACAGTCGGTATCATGGGGATGGGCGTGATGGGGAAAGCTGCAGCAGAGAAACTTAGGCTTTTCGGTTTTCCTGTCAAAGGCTGGAGCCGTACGCCAAAACAGATTGAAGGTGTCGCCTGCTGTCATGGCAAGGCAGGATTGGCTGATTTCCTGAAAAATCTGAAAGTCCTGGTCTGCCTGCTGCCGAAGACCCCTGAGACCGTCCATATCCTTAATGCCGGTCTCTTTGGAAGACTGCCTGATGGTGCTTTCGTGGTGAATCTGGGACGGGGAGACCTGTTGGATGAGAAAGACCTGCTGAAGGGGCTGGAAACAGGGAAAATCCGCGCCGCTGTCCTTGATGTGACAGCAGTCGAACCATTGCCGGAAGACCATCCTTTCTGGGGACATCCAGACATCACCCTCACACCGCATATCGCAGGACTGACATACTGTGAGGAGACCGTTGCTGTGGTCGCCGAAAGCATCCGTCAGCTGGAATGTGGAAAAACACCTTCAGGCCTGGTAGACCGCAACTTGGGTTACTGAGCAGGAAACGTGACAGTAGGATGTCTTGGATGTGTAAACGGCATTAAGACTGCCACTGTATAATCTTGTACCTGATGGGAGGAAAACCCCGCCTGTGCCGTAATGCCTCATCTTGAACCAAGCGGTTCAAGTGGTCGCAGTTAGCGGGACTTCGGGCCCATCGAACGAGCGATGTTCTCACCTATCCAGCAAATTTCCGCAACCTGTATCAATTATGGTTCAAAGAATATATGGCATAAGTCGAACACTGCAGGGCAATTCCAGTCTAACGCATCAGAATCTGCTGTCAATGGTTTTTTGTTATTTTTTTCAATGACCTAACTGGTTGAGGGACTTCAAGTTGTGTTGATTTAACCAATTGGTTTAATTTGAAATGTTACAGTGTTGTGGTGGATGCAGAGGTACCACCAGAGGTACTTTTTTCAGATACGAATCGGTAACGGTTCTTAGGAAAAAACGCATCATCAACTTCCCAAGAAACGGAGGATATGATGGGAAAAAATCTATTGACTCAATCACAAATCAAAAACTGGTGTAGCCATCCCCTAAAATAGGTGCATGTAAAATTGGAGTTCTCCCGGAATCAGGAGAACGGAATGAAGAAATCAAGATTCAGCGAGACACAGATACTGAACATACTCAAGGCTGTTGAGTCAGGCAGGACAGTCCGTGA